>JAUYAK010000042.1 GCA_030693515.1 Opitutaceae bacterium | reverse complement strand
CGCGGGGTGATCGCGCGGCACCCATTCTTCCAGCGCCGGCGGCAAGAGAAACTCCTGTTCGTAATCGGGTGTGATCGGTTCAATCATCGGCGGGTTTGATCTCCCCGGCACGATAACGTTCAACTTTTGAGACAGTCTCCTGTGACCCGCCCTCGAATGCGCAAAAATCCTATTGGGAATCGCGTGATAGGCTGACACGATTCGAAATCGGAAGCGGTGGCCTTGGGTAGGGCGGGGTCTGTGACCCGCCCATTCGCGCGCCGAACGTTTCGGGGCGGGTCACAGACCCGCCCTACCTCGGACCTCGCCGTCAGGCTATCGCGCGATTCTCAATAATCACGGATGGCGCGGATTATTACGGATGGATGCACGCTGCGCGGATCCATCCGTGTTCATCCGTGCCATCCGTGGTCCAGCTCCGTCCGAAGAAAAGGGCGGGTCACAGACCCGCCCTACCTTGCGATCCGGCGGAAGAGCCGGACGCCAAGGGTGAGGAAAAGCACGTTGGGCAGCCAGAGCAGGAGGTCCGGCCGATATTCGGGGTGGCGGTCGAGCGCCTTCACGGCGGCGGTGAGGAGGTAGAAGCCGATGACGAGCGCGACGGCGAGGCCGAGGTTGGCGGAGGTCTCGCGCCGTGAGACTTTGATGCCCAGCGGCACGCCGATGATGGCAAACGTGAGCACGGCGAGGGCGAGGTTGAATTTTTCCTGCACCACAATCGCGAGCTTCATGCGGGTGCGGGCGTGCTCCTGGGTTTTTTCCGGCGGCGGGATCGTGGCGGCGAGTTCGGCCTGTTTGGCGCGGAGGCCATCGTAGGTGAGCCAGTCGTCCTTCATGCGCGACTCCCGCTTGCTGTAGCGATCGAGGGAGATTTGGACCTGCTCGGAGCGTTCGACCGAGGGGGCGCGGGGGGATTTGCTGAAGTCCTCGGGGTTCTCGGTGTCGCGCTCCTCGGCCTTCACGCCCAGCAGGGTGGGCACGAGGGTGTTGGTGGCCTCATCGTAGGCGATGCTGCCCGACTCGGCGCGCACGAGCCGCTTTACGCGCGACTGTGAGTCCAGTTCCCAGAGCCAGATGTCGCGGAGGATCGAGCCGTCCTTTTCGCGCACGTAGAGGACGTGGTTGGGGAAGTCGCGGATGAAGGTCTTGGGCACGATCACGCGCAGCGGGTCGGCCCGGATGGCGGTGTCGAATTCGCGGTGGTATTGCACCCGCGCCCAAGGCATGGACTCGAAGTTGACGTAGAGGGCGAGGGCCGAGCACATCGCTCCAAGCAGCAGCACCGGCCAGGCGATGCGTGTGATGCCGATGCCCGCGGCGCGCATCGCGGTGATCTCGCTGTCGGCGGAGAGGCGGCCGAGCGTGAGCAGCACGCCGGTGAGCACGCCCATGGGGAGCGCGTAGGAAATCGCAAAAGGGAGGAGCAGGCCGACGAGCCGCCCAAACGTGCCGGCATCGATCTGGCCCGACATCAGCGGGCCGATGAGCTCGCGCAGGACGTTGGGCAAGGCCACGACGAAGGCGAAGAGCCCGACCGCCGCCGCGCAGGTGAAAAGCACGCTGGTGAAGATGTGGCGGTCGAGGAGGTTCAAGGTCGGCGCGGAAGCGCGGGAGGTCTTCGCAGACCGCGCCCAGGCGCACAAGGTTTCAAAGTGGCGGGTGGGCAGGCGCGTCCCTGCGCCTGCATGAGTGCGTGCGGATGGGGCGCGAACGTTGGCGCGCGTGTGCAATTGAAGAATGCGGGCGCAGGGACGCGCCCACCCATCCGGCGCAAAGGTTCACCCCAGGCCCAGCGAAAGCTGCGACTCGCCCGCACTGGGCGACATCGCCGGCGCCGGCGCGAGGCACTCCGGGCCTTCGTGGCGCACGTTGCTCACGTGGGGGCCGACGGCCGTGGCGGTCATCGTCGCGGCGTCGGCCGGACGCAGCAGCGCTTGCAACGCCGCGGGTTCGCCGGGCTCGAGCCACGCGCGGCAGGCGGCTTCATCAAGCATCACGGGCATGCGGTGGTGGATCGGGCGCATGAGCGGGTTGGGCTCGGTTGTGATGACCGCACAGGTCTCAAACACGGCGCCATCGGGTGCGCGCCAGCTTTCCCAGAGGCCGGCGAGACCAAACGGTTGCTCGTCGCGGCGGCGAAACAACCACGGCTGGCGCGCGCGGCCCACAGCTTCCCATTCATAAAAGCCGCTCGCCGGGATGATGCAGCGGCGGGCGCGGAAGGCGTCGCGGAATGAGGGTTTGGTGGCGAGCGTCTCGGCGCGGGCGTTGACGAGCAACTCGCCGTCGGCGGATTTCGCCCACGCGGGCACCAGGCCCCAGTGCAGGCGCGTGAGCGAGAGAGGCGCCGGCGTGCGCCCGGCCGGTTTCGTCCGCACGAGGGGGATGGCGGAGCCCGGCGCGATATTGTAGCGTGAGAGAAACTCCGCCGGCGCCGCGAGGCCGAGCCGCGCGAGGAGGTCACGGTAGTGTTGCTGGAGGAGGAGAAAGCGGCTGCACATGGGACTTAGTGAGCGAGGTCGTGCTCGGCCTCGGCCTTGATGTGGCGGAGCACCCGCGAGTGAATCGAATGCACCAGCCAGTCGCTCCACGCCTGCCAGTAGGGCGCCGGCCAGAGCCGCTGCTCATACCAGGTTGTGCCGTCGAGGCGGGTGCGTCCTCCGGGCAGCTCAATCAGGCGAAATTCGCCCCGGCGTGAGAGGAAGAAGCCCTCCAGATGCGGCGGGTGGAGTGTGCGGTAGGGTGAGAGTTCGCGCATGGGATGAGGCTGGGCCGTGACATCGAAGGCCAACCACCGTGGCTCATCCCAAGCGGTAATCGGCTCCACAAAAGGCCCAGTGGAAAACTCGCAGTGGCGGACTGCGCCCACGCCTCGGCCCTCGATGCGGGCGCGCACCGGATAGGCGATGCCGCTGCGAAAAATCAACTCGCGCGGCGGCGGCAGCGCCGAAAATTCCACGACGTGCCGCCATACGATGTCGGGTGGCGCGGCGATCTCTTCGGACGTGGTCACACTGAGAAGCGGGTTGGCTTGGGGCGCGCGGCTTTCCACGACAAGCAGGAGTGGCAGGAGGACCCAGGCGGCCGAATAGAGCGACGCGCCCGTGCCGTCTCTCCGGTTCCAACGCTCCCGCTGCACCGCGTAGCCCACGACGGCGCCAAACAGCGCCAGAGGAATCGCGAGCGGCGCGGCCATCAGCACGCAGATCACGCCCTCCACCGCGAGCAGCACCAACGCGGTTCCCGCGATCGCGACAACCAACAAGGCGACGACGATGCACTCGGCCAAACGGCGCGGCGTCGCAAGGCCGTGCAGCCATGCGCCAAGAAAGCCTCCGACAAACGGCACGCCGACGAACAGGCCCCAACCGTAATTCTTCAGCACGGCGGTGCCCAATGTCACCAGAGCCACCATCAGCACCGTCGTTAACATGATCGCAGCGGCTGCGCTACCGAGCCGTGAGTCAAAGTGGAATATGCGTCGCCACCATGCTTCCGGCGCTTTGGTTCCATCAGCTGTTTCCGCCGGCTTGGTCGGAAGCAGGCAAAGTGTGAGGAAGAAGGCGAGGTTGACGAACGGCACGAAAAACAGCGTCACGAGCCACAGCGGCCAGCCGGCATCCCGCAGCCGGCGAACCGTGAGGACCACGCCGATGGCGATGAAAGGCAGGCTTAGCGCGGCCAGCGTCAGGGCGAGGTTCCGGTTCTTCTCCCAGGCAGTCACCGCCGGGTCGGCCAAGAAATAGTTCCAAGGCAGCCACGCCTGATTGAAGAACGCCGCGGCGATCAGGCGATCGATGTTCCACTTTGCGAAGAAAAGCCCCGCTCCCCAGAGCGCATAATTGCGCGGGCTGGATTGCCCGCGACAGAATGCAACGACGGGGTTGGCGTTCTCGTCCACGCGCCGACGGTGGAGTGATCAATCTTCGGAGGCTAGAAAAGACTCAACTGCTCCCCGCCGGGCCGGCGGAAATGGGCGGTGCTGAGCGCGTGGCGTTCCTGGTTCAGGCCGGCGCGGCGGGCGGCGACTTGGAAAAGATCGCGGATCTGCTCGGCGAAGATGCCTTCGCCTTTCATGCGCGCGCCCCACTCGGAGACGTTGAGCTGGCCGCCGCGCAGCGCGCGCACGCGATCGAGCACGCGGGCCTTTTTGGTCGGCGCGTGGTCGTCGAGCCAGCGTTGGAACACCTCCTTCACCGCGTAGGGCAGGCGCAGCACGACGTAGCCCGCGCGTCGCGCGCCCGCCGCGGCCACGGCGTCGAGGATGGCGGGCACCTCGTGGTCGTTGAGGCCCGGGATGATCGGGGCGACCATCGCGCCGACGGGGATGCCAGCGTCGGCCAGCTCGCGGATGGCGCGGAGCCGGGCGGCCGGACGCGAAGCGCGTGGCTCGAGTTTGCCCGCGAGCTCGGGGTCCAGCGTGGTGACGGAGACATAGACCGCCGTGCAGGCGTGGCGCGCCAGCTCGCCGAGCAGGTCGCGATCCCGGGCGACGAGCGCGTTTTTCGTGATGATGGAAATTGGCTGGCGCAGCTCGGCGCAGACCTCGAGGCAGCCGCGCGTCACGCGAAACTGCCGCTCGCAGGGCTGGTAGCAGTCGGTCACACCGCTCATCGCGATGGATTGCGGCTCCCAGCGTGGCGAGGCCAGCTCGCGGCGCAGCAGCTCCGGCGCGCGGAGCTTCACCATGATCTTGGTCTCGAAATCGAGGCCGCTCGAGAAACCGAGATACTCGTGGTAGGGCCGCGCGAAGCAGTAGGCGCAGCCGTGCTCACAGCCGCGGTAGGGATTGAGGCCGACGGTAAACGGGATGTCGGGGCTGTCGTTCTGTGTGAGGATGGACTCGCTGGCGTCGTGGAAAAACTCCGTGCGCGGGTGCGGGCGCTCCTCCTCGGGGAGCTGTTCGGCGTCGGGATCGGCCGCGAGGTGGAGGCGCTCGAAGCGGTTGGGCGGGTTGAAGGCGACCCCCCGCCCGGGCAGGACGCAGCGGGCGGCGTGAGGAGAAGTGTGCATGAGAACACGCTATGGAAAAGCGTGGCGGCGCCAGCCTGAAAAGAATTGTTTCGCCGCATGTCCCTCGCCGCCGTCATCCGCACCGTGCCCATCTCGCGGCACGATGGCACGGCGGCGGGCGAGTTGCGCGACGACGTGCTCGCCGTCGAGGAGCCGCTGGAAATCCGCGTGGGCGGGCACAGCGTGGCGGTCGTGATGCGCACGCCCGGCCACGACCGTGAATTGGCGGCGGGTTTTCTGGTGACCGAGGGCATTGTGCGGCGGCGCGACGACGTGATGGACATGATTTACTGCGCGACCGCCGCGGAAACCGACGCCCGTGCCGGCGAGGCGCGCGAGAACACCCTCGACGTGCTGCTCGCCCCCGGCGCGGCGTTCGATCCGGCGCGGCTCACGCGGCACGTCTTCACGTCGTCGAGCTGCGGCATTTGTAGCAAGGCCACGATCGCGGCCGTGCGCGCGCAGTTCCCTGCGATCGCGCGGCCACTGGCGCCCCGCCGCGCGGTGCTGGCGGCGTTGCCGGCGCAGTTGCGCGCGGCGCAGGCGGGTTTCACGGCGACGGGCGGGTTGCACGCGAGCGGGATCTTCACCGGCGACGGGGTGCTTGAGGCGGTGCGCGAGGATGTCGGCCGCCACAACGCCCTCGACAAGCTCATCGGCCGGGCGTTTTTCGCCGAAAGCCTGCCGCTCACCGACCGCATTCTGCTCGTGAGCGGCCGGGTGTCGTTCGAGCTGATGCAAAAGGCCCTGGCCGCCGGTCTGCCGTGCGTTGCCGCGATCTCGGCGCCGACCTCGGCGGCGGTGGAGTTTGCGCGCGAGAGCGGGCAGACGCTCGTGGGCTTCCTCCGCCCTTCGACAGGCGCAGGGCCGGCGGCGATGCGGATGAATGTTTACGCCGGCACCTTGGCGGAGTGAGGGTGTCGGACCCGGACCCAACCATTATTTTTAACCACGGATTACACGGATGAAACGGATAAGAAAAAAACTAGCGGCCTGCTTCAGTGTCAGTCCTGCATCTTTGCTATCCGTGTTATCCATGGTGGTCTTGTTCGGTCTTGCGCTGGTCCCGCTGCACGCCGGCGATGCCGAGCCCGCCGGCCAGAACCTCGCCGAGCGCACGCTCCGCCGGCTCGCGGAGCAACAACGCGACCTGTTCGCCACCGCGGCCCGGCAAGGTGAGAACCTCGACGAGGGCTCCTTCCGCCAGCAGATGCAGGCGCTCGCGCACGACTACGAGCTGCTGGTGCGGCACAACCCGGACTTCGCCGCCGCCTTCGCCGCCTACGGCTATTTTCTCAGCAAAACCGACATGCGGAAGGAAGCCGCTGCCATTCTGCTCAAGGCCAACCAGCTCGATCCCGACATCGCGCTCGTCAAGAACCAGCTCGGCAACCTCCTCGCCGAGGACGGCAAACCCCTTCAGGCCGCGCCCTACTTCATCGCCGCCATCAAGCTCGAGCCCAAGGAACCGCTCTACCACTACCAGCTCGGCACGGTGCTCGCGGAAGCGCGCGACGTTTTCCTCCAGGCCGCCGAGTGGACCCGCGACACGCTGGACAAGGCCATGCACGAGGCCTTCCGCACGGCGGCCGAACTCGCGCCCGATCGCTTCGAGTTTTCCTATCGCTACGCCGAGTCGTTCTACGATCTGGAGAAACCCGACTGGGACGCCGCCCTGAAACTATGGAGCGCCCTTGAGGAAAAAGCTTCGACCGCCATCGAGCGCCAGACGATGCGCCTGCACGCCGCCAACATCTGCCTCAAGCTGGGCAAGGCGGACCACGCCAAGGCTCTGCTCGCCACGGTCGACGAACCCAAGCTCCAGGGGCAGAAACAAAAGCTCGTTGCGCAGATGGCACCGCCGGCAAAGAACTGAGGGATGGATTTCGGCCTCAGCCCCGAGCAACTGCGCACGGGCATCATTTTTTTCCTCCTGATTTTTTCCGTCCTGGTGCTGCGCGCCTATGCGCAGGCCTGGCTGGCCGACCGCCTCGGTGATCCGACACCCCGCGGCGAAGGCCGCATGACGCTCTATCCGCCGCCGCATGTGGACCTGATTGGCACCGTGGTGCTCCCGCTGATTTGCGTGCTCTTTTTCCAGCCGCAGCTCACGCGCATCAACTTCTTCCTCGCGTGGACCAAGCCGGTGCCGACCAACCCCGCCTATTTCAAAAACCCGCGCCGCGGGGAGCTCTTCGTGCAGTTCGCCGGTTTTGGCATGTGCATCCTCCTCGGCGTCGTGGCCGCGGTAATCGGCGGCCTCCTCCTGCGCGTCACGGGCGAGATGAAGGTCCGCGAGCTCACCTTGGGCATCATGTCGATCTGTGCGATGCTGATGGTGCTCGATCTGCTGCCGGTGCCGCCGCTGCCGGGCGGCATGCTGCTGCGCTACTGGGGCTTCATCAGCGATGAGACCTACGGGATGATCGCGCGCTGGGCGGGCCTCGGGCTCCTGATCGCGTTCCAGTTTCCGCCGGTGCGGCAGTTCCTCGGGCTCTGCGCGGCGGTGATGGCGGCGCCGTTTGTGATCCTGTTTAGTCTCGTCGTGGGATGAGCGCCGGCGCGGGCAGGCGTGAGGCCGGAGGGACTGGGAAACTCGCCACGCCCGGCGACTGGCTGCGCTGGGCCGAGGCGGAATATGGCCGCACGGGCGTCGCCCTCGGCCAGGTCGCCGCCGACGCGCACGACGAGGCGCTCTACCTCATTCTCCACGGGCTGGGGCTGCCGCTCGACAGCGAACCGGATGTGCTCGAAAAAAAACTCACCTCGGCCGAAGGCGCGAAGCTCGCGGAGATCTTCCGCCGCCGCATCGGCGAACGCGTCCCCGCCGCCTACCTCACGCGCGAGGCGTGGCTGGGCGAGCACCGCTTCTTCGTCGATGAGCGCGTGATTATCCCGCGCAGCTATTTTCTGGAAATCATCCCGGGCGAACTGGCCGCCCTGCTGCCGCCGGGAAAAAAAGTCCGCCGCGCCGTCGATGTCTGCACCGGCTCCGGCTGCCTCGCGATTCTGCTCGCGCACCAGTTTCCGGGGGCGCGGGTCGAGGCGTGCGATGTGTCCGCCGCTGCGCTCGAAGTCGCGCAGATCAATGTCGCCGCGCACGGAGTCGGCGCGCGCGTGAAGCTGTTTGAGAGCGATGTGCTCGATGCCGTGCCGCCGGCGAAATACGACGTGATCCTGAGCAACCCGCCCTACGAGCCGAGTGCGCATGTGGACACGCAGGCACCGGAGTTTGCCGCCGAGCCGCGGCTGGCGCACGATGGCGGGCGCGACGGCCTCGTGATCATCCGGAAACTTCTCCGGCAGGCGCGGGAGCGGCTCGAACCGCACGGCGTCGTCGTGATCGAGGTCGGCGGCCTGCGCGCGGCAATCGATCGTGAGTTCGCGGCGCTGAAGCCGCGGTGGCTGAGCACGGCGGATGGATCGGATTGCGTGGTGTGCTTCCGGGCGGCGCAAATCGGATAATCCATCGCTCCGGCATTCGTGGTTCCCTCGGCATCATGGGCGCCCAGTCGTGAGAACTCTTGCGACCGTCGCGTGGCCCCGCTGCTGGGCAAGATCTGCCGCCGTTTGACCCCGTTTATTCATCGTCGATGCTGATGCGCCCCGCTCCAAGAGCAACTGCACAGCGGGCAGGCAGCCGAACCATGCCGCGCTCATCAGCGGTGTGCCGCCCTCGTGATCGAGCGCGGCAACCTCGGCTCCTCGGTCGAGTAGAAGCCGAGCACACTCGCGTTGCAGGTCAGGTTTCGCGGACGGAGTAGCGACACTGCAGTGCAGCGGCGTGTAGCCATGGGCATTGCGTCGGTTGACGTTGGCTCCGATCGAAAGGAGAAAAGTCACGACGGCGGTTTGAGAATTCCACGCCGCCGCCATGAGTGCGGTATGGTTCACGTCGTTGGTTGCATCGACGGGAACGCCTTCCGCGATCAACCTGCGAACAAACGGAAGTGCGCCACGAGCAGCGGCCAATATTAGTCCGTCGGCCGTTGGCTCCAGCGGCATCGCGCGATATGGAATGCGACCTTTCTTGTTCAGCGCCTCCTGCCAGTTTTCCAAGATGCGCTTCAGCGGTTCGACGCTGTCGTCGATGTGTTCTTCCACGATACGGCGCTCTTCCTCGCGGAGTCCGAGCACTGTTGGCATGCAGTTGCAGGAAATCAGTTGTCCGCCGCAAAAGGGACACCTTTCCCTGGTGCAGAACAACTCGTGCAGTTTTCCGTTATCGTGACCGCAATCAGGGCAAGTTGCGTCCCACTCGGAAAGTTCAGGGAGGCGGCCGAGAACTTTCCGTCCGTTGCCAAACCTAGAGAACATGGCGAAGGCCGCTCAGCTCCGGTAGTCCGCGTTCTCGCTCACGTATTCGTGCGTGAGATCGCCGCCGAGCACGATGGCGGAGGCGGCGCCGTTGCCGATGTCGATCTCGAGCTCCACGGCCCGCTCGTGCGGCGGGTAGTCCACGGGCGCGGCAAAGACGCCGTCCTTCGACGGGGCGCTCTGGTAGAGCTCCGCGCCCTTGAGGTGCGCGACGAGCGCGGCCTCCTTCGTCGGGTCGAGCTGGAAGACACCCTGGGCGAAAATCTCCACGCCGCCCATGCGCGCGCTCAGTTTCGAGAGGTCGGTGCCGGCGGCGTGCGCACCCACATGCTTGCCGATCGCCTGGATGAGGCGGCCCACGTTGGGATCGTTGCCGGCGACGGCGCACTTGAAGAGCGGGCCGTTGACGATCGCCTTGCCGAGCGCGCGGGCGAGGCCGAGGCTCGCGGCGTTCTTCACCGTCACGCGGATCACGTGGCGCACGCCCTCGCCATTGCGCACGACATCCTCCGCGAGATCGCGGCAGACTTGGTGCAGGCCGCGCTCGAAAGTGCCCCAGTCGTTGAACGGCACCTTGCCCGAGGAGAGGGCGACGACGGTGTCCGAGGTGCTCGTGTCGCTGTCCACGCTGATGGCGTTGAAGCTCGCATCGACGGCGCGGGCGAGCATCGGGCGCAGCTCGGCGCGCGGCACGGCGATGTCGGTGAGGATGTAGACGAGCATCGTCGCCATGTTGGGCTCGATCATGCCGGCGCCCTTGGCGATGCCCACGATGCTGCCGGCGCCGACGGCGGCGCGGCGGATCTTGGGATAAAGGTCGGTCGTCACGATGCCCTCGGCCGCGGGGAGGATCGACTGGCTTTGCAGCGTGGCGACCGCCTGCGGCAGCGCGCCCATGATGGCATCGACCGGCAGGCCCCAGCCGATGACGCCAGTCGAGCTCGGCAGCACCTGCGCCGGAGCAACACCGAGCAGACGCGCGGTGGCCTCGCAGATTTTTTCCGAGGCCTCGACGCCACCGGGCGCGCAGACGTTGGAAATCTTGTTGTTGATAATCACGGCGCCGAGCGCGGGCTCGGGCAGGCGCCGGCGCCCGACGATGATGGGCGCGCCGGGGAAGGCGTTTTTCGTGAACATCGCCGCGAACGACGTGGTCGGCTGGTCGAGCGCGAGGAGCGTGAGTGTCATCTTCGCGGGCTTGGGCGCCTCGCGCGGCATGAAGTCGAACCGCGTGCCGCCCACGCGGAAGCCGGCGGGCAGCGCGGCGTGGGCGGCGAGCCACGCGCGGTGCGCGTCGCGGCTGGCGAAGGTGAGATCGGTGCTGGGCACGCGAGACAAGTGGCGTCGCGCCGCCGCCGTGTGAAGAAGAAATTGACCCGGCGGGGCCGAGCCATCCCCGGCGCACCGCAGGCCCTCTTGCTTGTCCGGCGCGCGCGGCGAAAAATTTTTATGGAAATGCGCGGCGCACGTGCCTTAGTCGCATTTTCTCCAAGCCTTCGTGAACGCTCTTTCGTTTTCCCACCACACCCTCGCGGCCGCCGGCCGCGTGCTCTGAACGCCGATGAATGTAGCCGATGTGACTGCCAAGGCGAAGGTGCTGCTCGAGGCGCTGCCCTACATCCAGGATTTCCGCGGCTCCACCTTTGTCGTCAAATATGGCGGCAGCTTCATGGATGATCCCAATCCCGCGCTGCGCGTGCGGGTTTCGACCGACATCGCGTTTCTCGCCGCGTGCGGCATCAACGTCGTGGTCGTGCACGGCGGCGGCAAGGCCATCAATCGCGCCATGGATGCCTCGGGCCTGAAGGCCAATTTCGTCAACGGCCTCCGCGTGACCGACGAGGCCACCATCGCGATCGTGAAGAAGACGCTCGACGAGATTGTGAACAAGGATGTGTGCGACGCCATCATCACCGCCAAGGGCAAGCCCAAGGGCCTGCCGGGTGACAGTGTGCTCGTCTGCCAGAAGCTCACCACCGACGACGACGGCAAGGCGATCGACCTCGGCTACGTGGGCGATGTCACCGAAGTGAAGGTGAAGCTCATCAAGAAGGAAATCGGCGAAGGCTTCATCCCGATCATCTCGCCGGTGGCCGAGGGCTACGACGGCAAGCCCTACAACGTGAACGCGGACACCGCCGCCGGCCGCGTCGCGAGCGCGCTGCGGGCCCGGCGCCTCGTTTACATGAGCGACGTCCCCGGCCTCCTCGCCGATCCGAAGAATCCCGATTCGCTTATCTCCACGCTGAAGATCTCGCAGGTGGACGACCTGAAGAAGAAGGGCGTGATCGACAAGGGCATGAGGCCGAAGGTGCAGAGCGCCATCCGCGCGCTCGAGGAAGGCGTGCAGCGCGTGCACTTCATCGACGGCCGGCTGCCGCACTCGCTGCTGCTCGAGATTTTCACCGACAAAGGCATCGGCACGGAGATCGTGCATGGCTAGAAACCACGAATGGACACGAAGGAACACTAATGGCTGAAAAAACAGCGGAGGTGTTCACGGGTTGGGATTTCATTCGTGAGCGTTCGTGTCCATTCGTGGTTTCTAGAAAATGAATCCTCCTTCCGTGGTTCGCACCGCCACCGCCGAGCTTTACGACGCGCACGTCCTGAAGAACTACGCGCGTCCCGCCCTCACGCTCGTGCGCGGGCGCGGCGCACAGGTGTGGGACGATGCGGGCAACGCCTACCTCGACTTCACCTCGGGCATCGCCGTGAGCGCGCTCGGCCACTGCCACCCGCATTGGGTCGCGGCCGTGCAGCGCCAGGCCGCGGAACTCATCCACGTCAGCAACCTGTTTCGCACTCCGCTCCAAGGCGAACTTGCGCGGCGCCTCGTGGGCTACGCCGGGCCGGGCCGGGTTTTCTTTTGCAACAGCGGTGGCGAGGCCGACGAGGCGCTGCTCAAGCTCGCGCGCCTCCACGGCGTGCGCAAAGCCGGCGGCGAGGAGGGCAAGTGTTTCAAAGTCATCGGCGCGAAGAAGGCGTTTCACGGCCGCATGTTCGGCGGCATGAGTGCGACGCCGCAGGAAAAAGTGCAGAAGGGCTTCCGCCCGCTCGTGCCCGGCTTTGTCTTCGGCGAGCTGAACAATCTGCAGAGCTTCGCCGACCTGGTGGACGACGCCACGGCCGCAATCATCGTCGAGAGCATTCAGGGCGACGGCGGCATCAATCCCTGCACGCCGGAATTCCTCCGCGGCCTGCGCGCCCTGTGTGACCAGCACAACCTCCTCCTCCTGCTCGATGAGGTGCAGTGCGGCATCGGGCGCACGGGCACGTTTTACGCGTTCGAGCCGGCGGGCGTGCGGCCCGATGCCATCGCGATGGCCAAGGGCCTCGGCGGAGGCTTTCCCATCGGCGCGATCTGGGTGGGTGAGCGCGCGGCCGATCTCTTCACGCCCGGCGCGCATGGCACGACCTTCGGCGGCACGCCCCTGGCGTGCGCCGCCGGCCTCGCCGTGCTCGACGTGATCGAAAACGAGCGGCTGCTGGAAAACGTCACGCGCCTCGGCGCGCCGTGGCTGGCGGAGCTGAAAAAGCTGGCGGCGGACTTCCCCGCGCACGTGCGGGAGGTGCGTGGCCGCGGCTTCCACATCGGCTTCGAGATGACGGGCGAAACCACGCCTTGGATCACCGCTTTGGCCGAGGGCGGCCTCCTCGCCGCGCCCGCCGGCGGCAACGTCGTCCGCCTCCTCCCGCCGCTCAACGCCACGCCCGGCGAGCTGGCGAAGTCCGTCGAGATTTTCCGCGCGGCGCTGGCCGCGAAGGCGTGACGCGGAGCGCAGTAGACTCGTGATGAATCACCGTGTCGGATCGCGGCTGGATTCGCCGTTGCCCTGATTGGGTCAATGCCTCCACTTTCAAAATGTGAAAGGTGCGCGCTTTTTCCTGCTGGGCGTTCTGATTTTGGGTGGGTTACTGATCGTTTGGCGCAGCATCCGAGGCTTTGCCGATGCCGACGACGCACCAATTGCAGCCGCCACCAAAGCGTCCTCGGCCGTCAAAGAAGCGAGCGGAGCAACTCGACCGAGTGCGGGTGCGGTCACGTCAGACATAATTCGAGGGGCTGCCGTGCCGGTGCCATTACTGCGCCGCTTGGCTTACGCTCAGGAGTGGGAGAGCACGATGTTGCCGAAATCGGCGGCCTTTCGCGAGTGGACTAGGAGCTATCTCCAAGCTACCGCCGGGGAAGAGCGCATCCGACTTCAACTTGAAGGTGTCGAACTCGCTCGTGCGCGTCGCGTAGAGATGCGAATGCTGATCGAGCGGGATCCGGAACGAGCGCTGGCGACCACCGTGCCGGCCTCAGTCAGGCGCGCGCTGCCATCCGTTATCGTCGCAGAGCTGGAAACACGTGTGGCGGGCACCGGCGATTACGCGCTGATGTGCATGAGCCCGACGCCCGGCCCGCGCGGCTTCGAGTCGATTCGTCGATTCGCGATGATGGGGCGCGAATCCTATGTCGCGCATGGCTATGGTCGTCGGGACGCGCAGCTCAGCAAGGAACGGACCTCGTTGCACGGCATCGTGCTCGATGGACACATGGCGGTGCATGAAAACCCGCTACGGGTGCTGGAGGCCGGCGACACACCGGACCGCGCGGTTGAGATGCGCGATCCGATGACGTTCGCTCCCGTGGCGACCGACGCCGAGGACGAGGCCGCGTTGCTGGTGGAAGCGCATGGGAAGATATGGAGATTGTCCGATGCCCGGGCGGTGGCGCTGCTTGATCGTCGGCTCAGTGCTGCCGAAACACTTCCGGGAGGAAAGGTCTCGCCACTGTTACTCAACCTGCCGGCAGATCACGATCCCGCTGTCACCCCAAGCGCTGCTGCGGCATGGACGACGGGAACCGTGAAGTTCCTCGTGATTCGAGTCGATTTTCCCGATGTGCCGGGGGAGTGGATGAGCGCGGCAGCGGGGCAGGATGCGATGGACCAGAGTGTGACGCCGTATTTCGACCGCGCGAGCTACGGAAGGGTCGCATTGCGCGGCACTGTAACGTCGAAACTCTATCGCTTGCCAAAGGCCTACCCGGTGTATGCGGCCACTCCGCGGCGAATTGACGACATTTTCGATGACGCGGTAGCGATGGCGGCAGGCGACTTCTCGGTGAATGACTACGATCGCGTGGTAATCGCGATGCCAGATATTACCAAGACACGATTCCCCGATTCGCCGTTTTTTTCCGGTCAAGCGCAGCTTGGAGGGCGCCGGGCTTGGATCAGTGGCACGCCTGTCCCGGGTGGCAGCAGGACCCAGTTTGGCCCGTTTGTGCATGAACTCGGTCACACTTTCGGGCTCGATCATGCCACCTTGTGGCAAACAAAAGACGGAAATCCGATTTCGAGCAATGGAACCGTGGACGAATATGGGGATCGTTTTGACGCGATGGGCGGAACCGGAAATCAATTGGATGACGCCCTCGCGCAACATTTCAATCCCGCGTCAAAGCATCGGCTGGGCTGGCTGCCCAGTGAAGCGGTGTCTGAAATCGAGCAGAGCGGCGTTTACCGTCTTTTTCGATTCGATCACAAATCGGCGCCGCAGAATCGATCCCAAGCCCTGCGATTGTTTCGCGACGGGCAACGCACCTATTGGATCGGCTATCGCCAGAACTTTCCGGCCAACACCTCCCTTACTAACGGCGCTTATGTTTTCTGGACTGAGGCGGATAGCTTGAAGACGCAGCTATTGGATTTCACACCGAACACGGATCAGCTCGATGTCGCTTTGTCGATTGGGGCGACACTAAACGATGCGGAATATGGCATTCGTGTTCGGCCCATCGCACGAGGGGGAGTCGATCCCGAACAGTATCTGGACATCGATATTTCGGTCAGGACGCCGCCAAACATCGCTGTCGGATGGGGCTCAAACAGCGAATTTGTGCCTTCCAGTTTTGCCGTGAAAGCAATCGCCGCCGGCGAGCGTCACGGATTGGCCCTGAAAACCAACGGCACGGTGGTCGCTTGGGGCGACAATACCTACGGGCAGTCGCGTGTGCCCGCAGAGTTGCGCGACGTTGAATCCATCGGAGCGGGAGGCAATGTGAGCGCAGCCGTAAGAACCGACGGTTCGGTGGTGCTGTGGGGCGATGCCTCGACGGGCCTGACCACTCCTCCATCTGGTCTCGGTCCCGTGCGCCAAATTGCGATTGGTTTTGATCACGTGGTGGCTTTAAGGGTGGATCAGACTGTCGTGTCATGGGGCAACAATTCCAGCGGGCAAACATCCGCGCCCAACATCGGCTTCATCAGCCAAATCGCCGCTGGGCATCAATGGGGTATGATGGTAAACGGCAGCAACGTCTATCCGTGGGGGACGCTCAGGGGCACACCGGCCCCGGCCCATCGGGGCAATACGGTCAAGATTGCGGCCGGAAGTTACCATGGGATCATCGCGCGATCAGATGGCACCGTCGAGGCGTGGGGCGACAACACCTACGGGCAATGCAATGTGCCGGGTGGATTGCGTGACGTCGTCGCGGTGGCAGCCGGAAGTTATCATTCGCTCGCTTTGAAATCGGACGGCACGGTCGTTGCGTGGGGTGAAAACTCCACCGGGCAGACCACGATTCCGAGCGGTTTGCAGAAGACCTTTTTGATCGCGGCGGGTGGACGACAAAGTCTCGCTGCAAGCGTCCCTCTGCTGATTACCGCTCAGCCGCAAACCCAAGACTTCACACAGGGCACGACCAGGACATTTTCGGTCGCTGCTACCGGACAGGGCCCGTTCACTTATCAATGGCGGAAAGACGGGATCAGCATCGCGGGAGCGACCGGTGCGACGCTCACCTTGGCCGGCGTGGCATCGACCGACATCGCCATCTACGACGTTGTCGTCACTGGTGCCCGAGGATCCACCACGAGCGCACCGGCGTCTTTGGGCACCGAGGTCGGGATCAAGACTCAACCGCGAACCCAATTCGGCGTCATTCGCGAAGACGCGACGTTTACCGTTGAGGCCACCGGCTCGGAGCCCACCTACCAGTGGAGAAAAAACCAAGTTCCGATTCCGGGCGCGACGCATGCGTCGCTGACGCTGAGAAACATCGCTTACGTCGATCGCACCTATGGCGGCGGTATCGACGTCGTCGTGAAGAATCTCTTCGGCTCCGTTGGCAGCCGGGCCGTGGACTTGGTGGCTTTCGAAGCCTATTCAGATGGAGCGACAGCCCAAGCGGGGACGGAGATCACTTTTAGGATAGGGCGGGACGGAACTCAGGCTCCCTCAAACCAGTGGCGCAGGAATGGTGTAAACATTCCAGGTGCGACCACGGAAACCTACCGCATCGCATCCCTTCAGCCCTCCGATACCGGGGTCTACACGATGGTCGCCACGCTGCCCGACGGCTCGTTCACCTCCAATGGAGTGCCGCTGTCGGTCGGCCCGACGCCGCTGTCGATTGCTAGCCAACCGATAGGGAAAACCGCTGCCGTCGGTGAAGGAGTGACGTTTCGAGTTGTCGCGTTAGGCAATCCCGCGCCGCGTTACCAATGGCGCAAGGACGGCGTCGCCATTCCCGGGGCAACTGCCAGCACCTACACAATGCCGAGTGTCGCGTATGGCGATGTGGCGGGTTATTCGGTGGTCGTCAGCAATGCCCAGGGTTCAGTGACCAGCGATGTGGCCAAGCTGACGGTTCCCGGCGCGTTCAGTCGATTCGTCAACCTTTCTGTCCGGTCGAATGCGGGCAGCGGGGCAGAGACGCTCATCGTTGGTTTCGTCGTCAGTGGCACGGGGCAGAAACAACTGCTCATCCGGGGCGTGGGGCCGACGCTCGCAACGTTCGGTGTCACCAATACGCTGGCCGATCCGAGCCTCAGGCTGCTGGCGGCCGATGGTCGCGTGTTGAACCAAAACGACGATTGGGGCGGCACGCCGGCGCTGGTCGGAGCGTCGGCGCAGGTAGGAGCCTTTGCGTTGCCGCCAAATTCCAAAGACGCGGCGTTGCTCGCGGCCCTGCCCGCCGGCGCCTACTCGGTGCAAGTAGCCGCCGCGGCCGCGGCAGGGGTGGTGCTGGTCGAGGCTTACGATGCGGACGCTGCCGTGTCTCCTCCCGCGCGTCTGGTCAATCTCTCCGTGCGAAGCATTGCAGGTAGCGATGGCAACGCGCTCATCGCGGGGTTTGTCATCTCCGGCAACATTTCGAAAACACTCCTCATCCGCGGAGTGGGCCCGACGCTCGCGGCATTCGGCGTCGGCGGTGTGCTGGCTGACCCACAGCTCGCGCTCTTCGATTCGACCGGCTTTCGCCTGAATCAAAACGACAATTGGGGCGGTGACTCCACGCTCGCCGAGGCGTTTTTCGCGTTGGGGGCGTTTGCCCTACCGGCAAATTCAAGCGATGCCGCACTCTTGGTCACACTGCCACCGGGCGCCTACAGCGCGCAGGTGAGCGGCGCAGGCGGAGCGACCGGGGTGGCGCTGGTTGAAATCTACGAAGTGCCCTGACGCGGATAGGGCACGTTTTGCTGGACCCGGCGATAGTGGTGTCAGCTACGGAGTTGACTGCCAAGTTGACAACTTGTCATCCACGCCTTGGCTGAGGCCATGACCACGCACACCATCGGTGAGTTCAAGGCCAGGTTCTCCGACATCCTGGAGGAGGTGAGGCGCGGGGCGGTCGTCGGCGTGCGCTACGGGCAGGGCAAGAAGCCGGTCGCTTTTCTCGTGCCGCCGGAGCGGGCGCCGGTCGTCGCTCCGCGCAAGCTGGGGCTGCTGAAAGGCAAGGCGGGCTTTCGCCTCAAGCGCGGGTTCAAGATGACGGACGCGGAGCTGCTCGGCTTGTGAGCCATCTGCTCGATTCCCACGTGTTCCTTTGGTGCGCCCTGCAGCCGGAGGGGTTGAGCGCACGCGTGCGCGATCTGCTGGCGCAACCCGAGACGCGTTGTGCGGTCAGCGCCGTTTCGTTTTGGGAACTGTCGCTCAAGCACGCGCTCGGCAAACTCGATTTGACTGGCGTCACGCCGGGCGATTTTCCCCGGCTGGCAGAGCGGATGCGTTTCGACGTGCTCCCGCTCGATGGCGAGACAGCGGCATCATTTCATGAACTTCCCAGCGCGGCTCATCGCGATCCGTTTGACCGATTGCTCGTGTGGCAGGCCATCCGCTCGAAACTGACGCTCATCTCAGGCGACCGCGCGCTCGATGTCTATCGTGGCGCTGGCCTGCGACGATTTTGGTAGAGATTAGCAGGGCTGTGAACCGCTCAGCCGCTGTGCCGGTTGCGTCGCAGATTTCCCTCGTGCGGCGCAGGTGAGGCTCTTACACCCGTCCGCTTCCCATGAAGCACTTCCTGAAAGAAACCGACTTCGCGCGCGCCGAGCTGCCGAAGTTGTTTGCGCTGGCCCGTCAGCTCAAGCGCACGCGGGGGAAGCGCGGGGCGCCGAAGCCGCTGCTGGGCCAGACGTGGGCGCTCATTTTTTCCAAGTCGTCCACGCGCACCCGCGTGTCGTTCGAGGTCGGCATCCACGAGCTGGGCGGCAATCCGCTTTTCCTGAACAAAAACGACATCCAGCTCGGCCGCGGCGAGACCATCGAGGACACCGCGCAGGTGCTGTCGCGTTTCGTGCATGGCCTGGTGGTGCGCACCTACGACCATGCGGAGGTCGAGCGGCTCGCCGCCGCCGGCTCGGTGCCGGTAATCAACGCGCTCACGGATTTTCTGCACCCGTGCCAGATTTTCTCCGATGCGTTCACGATGGCCGAGCGGTGGGCGCGGGGCACGACGGGCCAGGCGCTGGTCGATTCGCTCCGCGGCCGGAAGATTGCGTTCCTCGGCGACACAGCCTGCAACATGGCCAACTCGTGGATTCTCGGCGCGGCGCTCTTCGGGATGAAAATATCACTCGCGGGGCCGAAGGGCTTCGCGCCCAGCGCGGAGTGCGACGCACTTCTCGCCCGGGAGGGCTTCGATCCCAAGACTGCCTACAACTTCACGACCGATCCGCTGGAGGCGGTGCGCGGGGCGGATGTGGTTTACACCGATGTCTGGGTGAGCATGGGCAAGGAGGAGGAGACCAAGCAGCGCATCCGCCTGATGTCGCCGTATGCCGTGACCGGAAAACTCTTCGCCGCGGCCAAGCCCGACGCGCTCTTCATGCACTGCCTGCCGGCGCACGCCGGAGAGGAAGTGATGCCCGAGGTGCTCGCGAGCCCGCGCTCGATCATCTTCGACGAGGCCGAGAACAGGCTGCACATGCAGAAGGCGATCCTGGCGACCCTCGCGGCGAAACGGAAATGAGGGGCTGCCCGGACGGGGGCGGCGCGAAGCCGCGGACCCGCCCGGGCGCCCGCGATCAATTCTCCAGGATGTAGGTGAACCGCGTGCCGATCTTTTGGAAGAGCCCGGTCGTGAGGTCGCCATCGTCAATCCGGCGATCGATGGCGATCATCTGGGCATCGGTGGCTATGACGCCGGTCGTGGAGATGCCGGCGGTGATGCCAACGTTGTTGTTATCCCAGTTCCAGCGGCCACCGACGGAGTTGGCGATGGCCCAGTTGGCGTGGCGGATTTCTCCTTGCATGCCGGCTGGCACGGTGCCGCTGGCGCTGTTGGGCGGCCAGCCGCCGTTGAGCACCGAGTAGGATTCGAAGGCTTGGGCGAAGACGCGCAGGTCGGAGATGAACCGGTTATTCTGCGAGGCGAGGCGGGATTTCTGCAGCGCAGGCATCCCCAGCAGTGCGAGGAGACCGATGATGACCGTAACTATCATGATTTCGACAAGCGTGAAGCCGGCGGCGCGGCGGCGCGGCTGCGCAGATGAATGGAATGTATGCATGGCGGATTGCTGACATGATCGGATGATGGATAATATTCGCTGACCCGCGTGAGTGTTCACCAAGGGGGTTTCGGCGCAATTTCTCAGGGGTAAAGCGGTGATGAACCTGCGCTGCGTAGGACTACGCCTGGCCGACGCCGCGGCGCCGCGAACTGGCAATGTTTTTACTTTGCCTGCCGCGGCGCGGCTTCCCCACAGTCGCCCCTCACCATGAAAATCGTCCTCGCCTACTCGGGCGGCCTCGACACGTCCGTCATCGTCAAGTGGCTCCGCGAAACCTACGACGCAGAGATCGTCACGTTCGCCGCCGACATCGGCCAGGAGGAGGAGCTGAAGGGCCTCCCGCAGAAGGCCCGCGCCACCGGCGCCTCGAAGCACTACACCCTCGATCTCACGGAGGAGTTTGCGCGCGACTTCATCTACCCGATGATCCGCGCCAACGCCGTCTACGAGGGCCAGTATTATCTCGGCACCTCCATCGCGCGCCCGCTCATCGCCAAGGCGCAGGTGGACATCGCGAAGAAGGAAAAGGCCGACACCGTCGCGCATGGCGCCACCGGCAAGGGCAACGACCAGTGCCGCTTTGAGCTGACCTACATGGCGCTCAATCCCCGCCTCGAAATCCTCGCCCCCTGGAAGATCGAGAAATTCCGCGACGAATTTCCCGGCCGCGCCGAGATGATCGCCTACTGCGCGAAACACAAAATTCCGATCGAGGCCTCGCTCAAGAAGCCCTACTCGATGGACCGAAACCTCCTTCACATCTCCTATGAGGCCGGCATCCTCGAGGACCCGTGGTTCGACCCGACGACCAAGGCGAACAAGGGCATGTTCAAGCTCTCCGTCTCGCCCGAGGACGCGCCCAACAAGGCGGAATACGTCGAGCTCGAGTTCGAGCGCGGCAACTGCACCGCGGTCAACGGCAAGAAGCTCACGCCCGCTGGCGTGCTGAAGACCCTCAACAAGCTCGGCGGCAAGCACGGCATCGGCCGCGTGGACCTCGTCGAGAACCGCTTCGTCGGCATGAAATCGCGCGGCGTCTATGAGACCCCGGGCGGCACGATCCTGATGCAGGGCCACCGGCAGGTGGAGTCGCTTACGATGGACCGCGAGGTCATGCATCTGCGCGATTCGCTCATCCCGAAATACGCGGAGCTCGTTTACTACGGGTTCTGGTTCGCCCCCGAGCGCGAGGCGCTCCAGGCGCTCGTGGACGAGAGCCAGCGCTACGTCTCCGGCACGGTCCGGCTCAAGCTCTACAAGGGCAACATCATCACCTGCGGCCGGAAGTCGAAATACTCGCTCTACGACATGAACATCGCGTCCATGGAGGGCGTGAAGAGCTGGTATAACCAGAGCGACTCGACGGGCTTCATCCGCCTCAACGGCCTGCGCCTCCGTGCGCGCAGCCTCGCGCAGGGCGGGCCGAAGGTCTGAGATCGGGTGCAGGGCCTCAGCTTGCTGAGGCCTTTTGCGTGCGTTTCAACGGCCCGAGCAAGCTCGGGCCCTACGGTTCAAGCTACGGCTCGAGTCCGGCGACCTGCATGTCGTTCGGGTGCTCAATGCTGAATTTCAGCGTGAGCTCGCGCTTCTCGCCGGGCTTGAGGTCGAGCGTCCACTTGAGCGCGCCTTCGGCGGTGGGCTTCACCTCCCGCGCATCCGGGACGAGCTGTTTCACCCCGATTTTCTCGTGGCGTGAGACGGGCACATGGTCGGAGACGATCACGCGGGCGGCGGCCTTTTTGTTGTTCTGGATCGTGAGGAGGTAGTCGTAGGTGATGCGCTGGCCGCTGTTGGTGAAGCCGGTGTTTTCGGTGAAGCGCTGCAGGCGCTTGTGCTTCACGGCAATCCCGTCGTCGGCGCCGAGCGCGAGGTCGAACTTCTCGCCGGGCATCACGAGCTTGAGCGCGCCGGTGGTGACAAACGTGCCGTCGAGAAAGATGTTCATCGCACCGGGCAGGAGAGGAAAATCGGAGGAGTTGGCGACCTTGGCGGTGAGAAACGCGGCGGCGAGGCGCTTGGGCGTCGTGGCGTATTCGAGCGCGGCCGTGAGGCTGGCGGAGGTGACCGGAATTTTCTGCGCGGTGTTGTCGCTCGGCACGGTGGCGGCGGTCGCGATTTTGAACGAGGCGCTGGTGGCGGCGGTGTCGACGGAGGCTTCGGCGGAAGCGAAATCCAAACCCTCCGTAAGAGTGGAGAGTATCAATCCTTCGCCCGCCGTGGTTTTTCCGGCCGTCTCCACTCCGCGCGCCATCTGTCCTCCAGTCCATGCAGAAACGTTCCTATCTGAAGGCCCCTGCATCGGCCGCGGCACCAACTGCTCCACCACCCAATTCCCAATCTCCGGCGCCGCGCCGCCGAGGCTGGGGCGCGCCGTCGAGAGCGTGAGCGCGATGTCCTTCCAGTCCTCACCGGTGTTCTGGCGCACGAGGCCGAAATAGCTCAGCGCGATGCCGCCGTCGTTGGAGCTGGCGCGCACATCGTAGCTCGGCGTCCAGCTCGCGCCGTGGACGGCGTAGCCGAGCGTGAGGTCGAGGCTGCCGGCGGTCGTGGCGTCGAGGCGCACGGTCACGGTCTTGTAGCTTTTGCCACCGGCGCCGCGGAGCTGGGCGAGCTGGCGTTCGAGGGCGGATTGTTTCGCGGCGAGCGCCTCGCGCTGCTCGTCGAGTGCGGCGATCTCGGTGGTGATTGTGGCGCGCTGGTCGGTCACGAAGGTCAGCGCGGCGGTGACATCGCCCACGCTGGGGCGGGGGACATCCTTGGCGGCAGGGGAGAGCAGGGCGGTCTCGGTCTGGTCGATGCCCTTGCGCTGGACTTCGAGGAGCTTGGTGCGGTCGTCGAGCCCGCGGCGCTCCTTGGCGAGGGCGCGGAGCTGGTCCTCGAGTTGTTTCACGCGGTCGTTGGGCGTGAAATCCACGTGCGCGAGCCGCGCCGTCACATCGAGGATGGTGGCCTGCGCGGTGCCGCGGCCGGAGACGGTGAGCGACTGGTCGAGGAGCCCGGCGGGGAGGCGTTCAAACGTCACCTCCACGGCGCCCGGTGTGGCGAGCGCGACCGTGGCGGTGCGGGTGACGACGGCCCGGTCGGTATAAACGGTGACGGCGCGGATCGATGATTCGGCGGCGACCGGGGCGGCGAAGGCGGCCAGCGGAGCGAAGCAAAGCGCAAAAACAAGCAGGGAGCGGAAGTTCATGGCGGTGCGGTGAGACTGCATGAAAGCGAAAACGCTCCAACCGGGAAAAAAATTAGCGGCCGCCGCGCCCGAGTTATTCACAACGGCGATTTCCCGGAACCCCGGTGGCCCCTCCCCTGTTATCGGTCTTGCCCACGGTTCTCCCGTGATCTCTTATCCGCTCCCCTTTATGCCTATCGCTTCGTTTTTCCGGTCGGCCCGGCGTGTCCTGTGCCTCGTCTCCGCCTTGGTGGCTACCGTTGTCACGCCCGTGCTGGCCCAGTCGCCCTCGGCGGCCGACGGCTTTAATCCCGACGTCGATGGCACGGTGTTTGCCGTCATGGCGCAGCCGGACGGCAAGCTGATCCTCGGCGGCCAGTTTTCCAAGGTCGGTGGCATAGCGCGCAGCAACGTCGCCCGGCTCAATGCCGACGGCACCCTCGATGGCGCGTTCAACCCGAGCGCCAACGGCCCGGTGCGCGCGATCCTCCTGCTGGCGGACAACCGCATCGTCCTCGGCGGCGACTTCACGACCCTTCAGCCCGGCGGCGCCGGCACCGTCACGACGCGCAACCGTATCGCCCGGGTCCAGGCCGACGGCGCGCTCGACGCGGCGTTCAACCCCAACCTCGGCGGCGCCCTCCAGCCGCAGGTCCACGCCCTCGCGGTCCAGGCCAACGGCCAGATCGTGGCTGGCGGCACGTTCACCACGGCGCAGCCCACGGGCCAGCCCGCGGCCGTCGAGCGCAAGTATATCGCGCGTTTCAACGCCAACGGTTCCCTCGACAACGCCTTCGACCCCGCGCCCAACGGCTTTGTGCTCGCGCTCGCGCCGCACGTCGATGGCAAGCTCGTGATCGGCGGCGGCTTCACCTCGCTCTGGCCGGCCGGCGACACCGTGCCCTCCGCCCGCAACCGCATCGCGCGCCTCAATCCCAACGGCACCGTCGACTCCGAGTTCAATCCCAACGCCAATAACGGCGTCACCACGCTCGCCGTGCAGCGCGACGGCAAGGTTCTCCTCGGCGGTTTCTTCACGACGCTCCAGCCGGTCGGCGACACCGCCCCCGCCAACCGCGTCCGGCTCGCGCGCCTGAACGTCGATGGCACGCTCGATTCCGAATTTTACCCGCGCGTCGAGGGCGCCGTCGCGGCGGTCGCCCTGCAGAGCGACGGCCGCATCCTCGTCGGTGGCGCCTTCAATTCCGTCTGGGGCCGCGGCTCCGTCGAGGCCGTGCGGGCCTTTGTCGCCCGCTTCGCCGGCGACGGCTCGCTCGACGAGACCTTTGCCCCGGTCCTTAACGCCGCGGTGAACGCCATCGCGCCGTTGCCGGACGGCCGCCTTGTGGTCGGCGGCGCCTTCACCCGCGCGCTGCCCCGCGGCGCCTCGACGCCCCTCGTCCGCAACCGCCTCGCCCGCCTCAACGGCGACGGCTCGCTCGACAGCAACTTCGAGCTCGATGCCGGCGGCCGCATCCTCACCTCCGTCACGCAGACCGACGGCAAGATCGTCGTCGCCGGCACGTTCACCAACGTCGGCGGCGCCACGCACAACTATGTCGCGCGCCTCAACGCCGACGGCTCCGTGGACAACAGCTACAACCCCGATTTCAACGGCCGCGTCTACACCATCGTTTACGATGCGGCGGCCAACAAGATCATCGCCGGCGGCGCCTTCACCACCATCGGCGGAGAACGGCGCGAACGCCTCGCCCGGCTCAATGCCGACGGCACGATCGACTCCGAATTTTACCCGCATTTCGACGGTCAGGTCGGCGTCGTCGTCCGCCAGGCCAATGGCCAGCTCCTCGTCGGCGGCTCCTTCACCAGTGTGATTCCGACCCGCGCGACGACCCCGACGAATCGCTCCAATTTCCTCCGCCTCAACGCCGATGGCACGCTCGACACCGCCTTCGATCCCTCGCCCAACTCCTCCGTCGCCGCCATCGCGGTGCAGGGCGACGGCAAGATTCTCCTCGGCGGACCCTTCACCGCCCTCACCCCCGGCCAAGCGGCCAACATCACGGCGACTCCGGCCGGCCGCAACAACTTCGCCCGGCTCAATGCCGACGGCACGCTCGATACCGCCTTCAACCCCGTCATCAACGCCCCGGTCAGCGCCATCGTCGTCCAGGCCGACAACAAGATTGTCATTGGCGGTATCTTCAGCGCCGTCGTCGCGCAATCGGCCACGACCGCCACCGCGCGCAACGGTATCGCGCGGTTCAACGCGGATGGCACGCTCGACACGCCCTTCGATCCCAATGCCGACGGCTCCGTGCTCGCCCTCGCGCTCGATGCCAACGGCAAGATTCTCCTCGGCGGCACCTTCCTTTTCCTCACGCCCAACGGCGCGACCACCCCCGTCCTCCGCAAATACGCCGCCCGGCTCAACGCCGATGGCACCGTGGACGCCGCGTTCAACCTCGATATCAGCGAACTCGGCGGCAACCGCGTCGATTCTCTCCGCGTGCAGGCCGATGGCCGCATCTTGCTCGGCGGCGTCTTCACCGCGCTCCAGCCCACCGGCCGGGAGCGGGTCGCGCGGCTCAATTTCGCCCGCGTCGCCGCCGATGCCTCGGTCGACACCGCTTTCAACGCCAGCACCGGCGGCGCCACGCGCGCCATCGTCAACGCCCTCGCCGTGCAGCCCGACGGCAAGGTGATCGCCGGCGGCGACTTTGCCGACCTCGGCGGGGCCCGGACCACCAACCTCGCGCGCTATCGCGCCGAGGGCACACCCGACCCCGATTTCAGCACCTCCCTCGCCGTGGACGGCCCCGTCCATGCGATCGTCGTCCGCCCCAACGCCACGCCCGTCGCCTCGCAGCTCCGCGGCCTCGCCTGGCTCGCGGCCAACGGCACACTCCGCCCCGGCTTCTCCAGCAACACCGTCGTCTCCGGCGACATCTCCGCCGTCGCGATCGACGGCCAGGGCCGCCTCATCCTCGGCGGTTCCTTCACCAGCACGACCCCCGGCGCGAGCGGCAATACCTTCGCCCGCACCAATCTCCTCCGGCTCAATGCCAACGGCACCCTCGACCTCAATTTCGATCCCGCGCCCAATGCCCGCGTGACCGGCATCGTGGTGCAAAGCGACGGCGATGTGGTCATCGGCGGCGCGTTTACCGTCGTCGGCGGGCTGGCCCGCAACCGCCTCGCCCGCCTCAACGGCACCTCCGGCGCCATCGACGCCGGCTACGATCCCAATGCGAGCGGCCTCGTGAGCGCCATGGTTGCCGAGGCCGGCGACCGGCTGATCGTCGGCGGCCAGTTCACCACGTTCACCCCCAACGCGGCCACCGCGACCGTCGCCCGCAACTACATCGCCCGCGTCAACAAGGACGGCACCCTTGATGCCTTTGACCCCTCGCTGAATGGCCCGGTCAACGCCCTGGCGCTCCAGACGAGCGACAACAAGGTCCTCGTCGGCGGCACGTTCACCACCGTGCAGCCCAATGGCGGCACCACGGCCTTCAACCGCAACTTCCTCGCCCGTCTCAACAGCGACGGCACCCTCGACCAGAACTACGATCCCAACCCGAACAACGTCGTCCTCGCCCTCGTCGCCCTACCCGCGACCGGCCAGTTCTACATCGGCGGCGCCTTCACCTCGCTCCAGCTCGCCGGGACGGGCGCGGTGACCACGCGCAACTACGCCGCCCGGATCAACAGCGACGGCGCGGTCGATGCCGCCTTCAATCCCAACCCCAACGGCGTTGTGACCGCCCTCGCGCGCGAGGCCGGCGGCACCGTGCTGCTCGCGGGCCAGTTCACCGCGCTGCAGCCGCCCAACGCCGGCGCCGCGGTCGCGCGCAACCGGCTCGCCCGCGTCGGCGCCGATGGCACGCTCGATCTCAACTTCAATCCCGACGTGAACGGCGGGGTTTTCGCCCTGCTCGCGCGGCCCGATGGCACGGCGCTCATCGCCGGCAGCTTCACGACCCTCCAGCTCAACGCCTCGATCTACGTCGGCGGCGCCTTTGCCACCATCGGCGGCGTGCCCGCGCGGAATCTCGCCGCGCTCAACGACAACGGCTCGGTCAACGCCACCTTCCAGCCGCGCCCCGACGGCGTGGTCCACGCCCTCCTCGTGCTGCCCGATGGCCGCGCGATCGTCGGCGGCGCGTTCACCAACATCGCTGGCGCGGCGCGCAACCGCCTCGCGCGGTTCAATGCGGATGGCACGTTCGACGCCACCTTCACCGCCGGTTCCACCGGCCTCGTGCGTGCACTCGCGCTCCAGCCGGACGGTCGCGTGCTCGTCGGCGGGGCCGCCGGCCTCGTGCGGCTCAACGCCAATGGCTCCTCCGATGCCACCTTCGCCGCCGCCAGCGGCAATGTGACGGCCCTCGTCGTGCAGCCCGATGGCCGGGTGCTTTACGCCACGAATCAGAATGCGCTCGCACGGCTCATGCCCACCGGCGCGCCCGACACTTCGTTCACGGCTGCGGCCGGCTCGGTGCTCTCGCTGGCGATCCAAGCCGACGGCCGCATCGTCGTGGCCGGTTCCGGCTCCCGTCTGGTGCGCCTCAACGTCAACGGTTCCCTCGACCCGACCTTTGCTCCTGCTCCCAACGGCGCGGTGACAGCCGTCGCCTTACAAGACGATGGGCGCGTCGTCGCTGGCGGCAGCTTCAGCTCCATCGGCGGCCAGCCCCGCGTCGGCATCGCGCGCCTCGCGGCCACGTCGCCGGCGACGCAGCAGCTCGGCGTCACGGCCAACCGCTCCACGGTCATCTGGAACCGCGGCGGCACCGGCGGTGATGTGGCCGCGGTGCTCTTCGAGCAGTCCGCCGATCGCATCACGTGGACGCTCCTCGGCGAGGGCGTGCGCACGGGCACGGCGGGCGATTGGCAACGCACCGGTTTGAACCTGCCGCCCAGCGGCCTCTTCTATCTCCGCGCGCGCGGCCTGGCGGTTTCGGGCGGCGGCACGTCGTCCGGCATTTTCGAATCGGTCCGCGAGTTCAACTTCTCCAATCCGCTCGCCGCGCCTGCGGCGACGTCGGTGCAGACCCCCCTCCAGGCCGCCGCCCCCACGCCCGTCATCGACCCGATCACCGGCATCGCGGCGCGGGCGACCGTCACGGTGGTGCCCGGCGAGGGCTCGGTGGAAATCTTCGCCACCTCGGCGCTGGAGCAGGCGACGCAGTCGCTCACGCAGCTCGCCAACATCTCGACGCGCGGCCGCGTGGCGGCCGACAGCCCGCTCATCTTGGGCTTTGCGCTCGCGGGCAGCGAACCGCGCCGCGTGCTCGTGCGCGCGGCCGGCCCGGCCTTGGACGGCTTCGGGGTCGCCGGTTCGCTCGGTGCGACCCGCCTGCAGGTGTTCAACGCCGCCGGCACCGTCATCGCCTCCAACACGGGCTGGGCGGGCGCGGCCGAGCTGACGCAGACCGCCGCGGCCACGGGCGCGTTTCCCTTTGCCCCCGGCAGCGCTGACAGCGCGGCCGTGCTCACGCTCGCGCCCGGCACCTACACCATGCACGTCTCCGATCCCCGGGGCGGCGCCGGCATCGCCCTCGCCGAGATCTACGATGCGGGCCACGGCCCGGCGACGCGCCTCGTCAATCTCTCCACCCGCGGCACGGCGGGCACGGGCGCGGATGCGCTCATCAGCGGCTTTGTGGTCGCGGGCGATGGCGCGCAGCGCGTGCTGCTCCGCGGTGTCGGCCCGGGCTTGGTGCGCTTCGGCGCCACGGGCGTCGTCGCGGATCCTGCGCTCACCCTCTTCGACGCGGCCGGCCGCACTCTCGGCGGCAACGACAACTGGGTCTCCAGCATCGCGGTGATCTCGCAGGCGGCGCTCGTGTCCGGTGCGTTTGCCCTCGAGCCCGGCAGCCGCGATGCCGCCGTGCTCGCGACGCTGCCCGGCGGGGCCTACACCGTGCAGGTCAACGCCGCCACGGCCGGCACAGCGCTCCTCGAAATCTACGAGGTGCGCTGAGCGGGAGGGGGAGCGCGTTGACCTCAACGCGCTTTCCGGACGTGCGATTGCGTCTCAAACCAGCGCGTTGAGGTCAACGCGCCCTAGCCCACATCTTCGCCGCAACGCGCGAGATTAGGCTCGGCATCCCCCCGCGCATTTGGGATGGGTTGGCTTCCGCGCCGGGCGCGGAGCAACTATGTCACTTTGGGAATATAAGATGTTCACCAGCGGGAAGGGCGGATTCGCCTCGCCCGCGATGATGGAAAAATTTCTGAACGATCTCGGCCGCGAAGAGTGGGAGATTGTCCAGTTTCACACGCAGCCGGATAATTTCCTCGCGTTCACGGGCCTCGCCCGGCGCTCCACGCAGCGCGACTGGACGCTGCAGGACGCCGCCGCTGCCGCCGCCAAGGTCGAGGCCGACCGGCTCCGCGTCGAATTTGAGGCCAAGTTCAAGGCCGCCGCCAGCACCGCGCCGGCCGTGGACGAGCCGCGCAGCGCGGGGTTCATCGAGGAGAAGGCCTCGCCCGACGATGGCTTCCGCAAGCCCGTCGATACTTCGCGCGACGACGATCCCGAGGCGCAGGAGGACGACAAGGCCGACGAGTGGGACAAGCTCACCGCCGCCGAGGAGGATGAACTCCCCACCTTCTTCGAGGCGCTCAAGCCCCACATGCGCCGCAACCAGCGCGGCCCGGGCCAGTCCGTCGGCGTCGATTTTCTCGCCAAGAAATGGGACCAGACCGAGGAGGACCTCAAGGGCGCGCTCGTCGAGTGCGGCTTCGTCCTCCCGGCCGACGAGGACAGCAAGGCCGAGTATATCGAATACGACGGCGACCTCTACTGGCTGAACATCAACCGCCGCGGCGAACTCTGGATCAACACCAAGGAAAAACCGCGCCCCGTCTTCCGCACGGTGAAAGCCCCGCGCATCGAGCTGCCCGCCGAGGAGCCGAAGTCCGGGGACCGCAAACCGGAAACGGGCGACGGAAAGCCGGCGACCGGCGAGACTCCCGCAGAAAGTGCGTCCGCCGAATCCGAAACCCGCGAAACCCGGGAAGCCAAGATCGAGAATCCCGAGCCGCTCCCCGCCGGCCCCGCGTTGCTCGACCGCATCCGTCCCCACATGCGCCGCAATCGCCGCGGCCCCGGCGGCTCGGGCAGCACGACTTTCCTCGCCCGCGCGCTGCGCACCAACGAGTCCGCCCTGCGCGAGGCTTTCGTCGCCTTCGGGCTGACCCTGCCCACTGCGGCGAGCGACCAGCCCGTTTACACCGAGCACGGTGACGAGCTGTGGTGGCTCAACGTCGATTCCCGCGGCGGCCTCTGGATCAACGGCCGGGAGAAACGCCCGGGCGAGACGGCCCTCTCCGCCGCCGAAGGTGAAGCCGCCGCCGCGTCCGGCGAATCAGCCGCGCCGCCGGTCGATCCGTCCCACCCTCAGGTTGAGACCGGTGCCGGATCCCTCGCGGCCGTGCGGCTGCTCCTGAAGGAAACCCGCACCGGTTCCTTCGCCGCCAAGGTCGAGAGCCTGGCCGAAGAGCTCGGCCGTTCACCCGAGGAATTTCTGGCGACGCTCACCACCGCGGGCCTGAAGGTTCCGGAGAAGGCCCGGGAGAAGATTGTCTCCGTGCCGCTCGGCGAGGAGATGCTCTGGCTCAGCAAGAACGCCCGCGGCGAACTCTGGCTCAACGCCAAGGCCGCCAAGCAGGCCGCCGCCGGCGACGAGGAACCGGGCGAAGCCGGTGCCGACGAGTCCGCCGCCGACAAACCGCGCGGCTCGCGCCTCATGCGCGGCCTCCGCCGCATCACCGGCACCGCCTCGGCCGATGAAAGCCGCGACTGAGAAAAACTACCTGATCACGCAGCTCGACACGGTGCCCGCCGTGCCGTGCCCGTGCGGCCAGTCGCGCCGTGGCTTCGCCACGCCGGACAACAAGCTCGCGACCATCCACCTCGTCGACATCTCGATCGACGCGCGCACCCACTACCACAGGCAGATGACCGAGATCTACCTCGTGCTCGAGGGTGAGGGCTTCATCGAGCTCGATGGCGAGCGCATCCCCGCCAAGCCGATGATGTCGATCTTCATCAAGCCCGGCTGCCGTCACCGGCTCGTGGGCAAATTCCGGATCGTGAACGTGGCCATCCCCGCGTTCGACCCGCACGACGAATGGTTCGATTGAGCGCGGCCGCCGCAGGCATCGCCCGCCGGTCGCGATCGTCAAGCGGGAGTGCAATGGATGATTTTCGCGCGATGAGCAGGAGCACGCCATGGCTGTGACCGGCAAGGCCGCGGCGGAAGCGCCGCTGGTGACGCTCACCTTTGCCTTCACCGACATCGCGGGCTCCACCGCGCTGTGGGAACACGAGGCGGAGCGCATGCGCCCGGCGCTCCAGCGCCACGATCAGCTGCTCGCCGCGGCCATCGCGGGCCACCGCGGCAAGGTCTTCAAGACCATGGGCGACGCCTTCTGCGCGACCTTCGAGCAACCGGCCGACGCCGTCGCCGCGGCCTGCGAGATCCAGCGCCGCCTGCAGGCCGAGACCTGGCCGACGAGTGCGCCGCTGCGCGTCCGCATCGCGCTGCACACGGGGCCGGCGCACGCGAGCGGCGGGGATTATTTCGGCACGACGCTCAACCGTTGCGCGCGCCTGCTGGGCGTGGCCCGCGGCGGCCAGACCCTGCTGAGCGCCGCCACGGCCGGCGTGCTGGAGACGGCGCTGCCGGAGGGGGTGAGCCTGCTCGATCACGGGCTGCATCGGCTGCGCGATCTGCCCCGCCCCATTCACGTGTTTCAATTGCAGCATCCGGAACTCACCGGGGGGCTGGTGGACGCCGGGGGCGAATTGGCCGGCGCCAGCAAGGTGACCGGGCAATCGCTCGCGCGCTTCAACCCGAGCGAGCTGTTCGATATTCCGACGCTGCCTGCCGTGGTCATGCAGGCGATGGAGGTGCTCCAGGATCCGATGAGCGACGCCGAGTCGGTGCAGGGCGTGATTAGCCGGGACCCGGCCATCTCGGCCAAGATTCTGCGGGTGGCCAACTCCGCCTTCTTCGGCTTCGCCCGCCGCGTGGGCACGATTGCCGAGGCGGTCGGCGTCCTCGGGTTCGTCAACGTGCAGGGCATGATCCTGGGCCTGGGGGCCTTCGACTCCATCCGCACCGACCGGCTCAAACTCGGGGGTCTGTGGCGCCATTCCGTCACCACCGCCGCCGCGGCGCGCCTATTGGCGGAGCGCCTGGGGCGCCGGCCGGACGAGGCGTTTACCGCCGGCATTCTGCATGACATCGGCAAGCTCATCTTCGCCGTGCAGGCCGGCTCCGATTATCAGCGGGTGATCGATTTGGAGCGGGTGGCCGGGGCCAGCAGCCTCGAAGCGGAGCGCACACTCCTGGAGTTCACGCATCCCGAGGTCGGCGAGATGGTGGCGCAGCGCTGGAATCTGCCGCCCCGCTATGTAGCCGCGATCGCGCACCACCACGCCCCGGCCGCCGCGGGCGACGAAACCACTTTCTGCGCGCTGATCGGTCTGGCCAATCAGGCCGCCCACGCCTTTGCCGAAGCCCCGGCGCCCCTGGCGCCGGCGCGGGAGGCCGAACGGCTCGCGCACCTCGAACTCTTGGGTCTCGACCTGGCCGATTGGCTGGAATGCCTCGGGCAGCTCACGCGCGCCCATTCCGAGATCGATGCGTTTGTCAGCGCGGTGCAGTGAACCGCGCCGGGCCGGCGCGCGCTATTTTTTCTCCCCGAAGGTCGCGCGGATGTAGGCGAGCACCGCGCGCCGCTGCGCCGCGTTGAGGATCGCACCGAAGGCCGGCATGGCCTTCGCCTCATTGCCCTTTTCGATCAGCGCGAGCAGTTCGGTGTCCGTCTTGGCGAGGCGCGTCTTGTCGTCGATGAAGTTGGCCGCGCCGCCCGCGATGCCGCGGCCATCAGGCTGGTGGCAGGCGACGCAGTAGAAGCGGTAGGTCTTCTCGCCCGCGGCGATCATCGTGGCGGAGGTGGTCTCGCTGGCGATGGCCTCCTTGGCGCCGAGCGCGGTCTCATCGGGGCGCGGCAGGCGCGTGGTGCCGCCGATCGGGGGCGCGCCGTGGCGGAGGGTGTTGGCGGTGTAGTAGCCGAGCGGATTGGCCAGCGGCTCGCCGCCGCGCGTGCGCAACGTGGGCACCGAGACTTCGTAAACGAAGCCGGGCTGCAGATCCGCCAGCACGAGCTCCGCGCCCCGGCCGTCGGCCGCGGCGCGCACCGCGGTCACGGCGACGCGCGCTTCGTCCACCCACGGCGAGCCGTATTTCACCTGGTAGTAGAAACGGAAGCGCGTGATTTCGTAGGCCGCCGCGCTCGCGAGGGTGGCGGCGTCCATCGGCTGCGTGAACGTGAGCGCGAGCCCGCGGTCGGTGAGGCGCATGTCCCGGATCTCGGCGGGCGCGCGGCCGTCCCACACCACGCGTTGCAGGCCGTCTTCACCCGCGCCCCAGCCGCCGGTCGCGCCGAGGTAGAGGCTGCCATCCGGCGCCAAAGCCGCGCGCGTGGCGCCGGCCTTGAGTTTGTCGCCGGTGACGAAGTCCGGCGTCTCGTTGCGCCCGAGGAAGGGAAAACACGCGCCCTGCCACGTGCCGCCCACCCGCTCGAGCGAGCTGCGGATCACGAGGCGGCTGTAGTCGCCGGTGAAGACCTGCCCGGCAAAGGGCCCGAACTTGCCGCCGCTCGTGTCCCAGACCGGCTCGCCGGGCGAGATGCCCATCGGCCCGTGGGGAAACACGACCGCGGGGGACTTGCTCCGCCGCCACGCGGCTTCGGTCGTGAGCGCCGCTGCATCGAAGCCGGGCTCCCATTTCAGGCTCTCGACGTGACCGTGAAAATCGCCGCGCGCCACGTGCAGCAGGCCGGTCGCGGGTTTGTAGTCGCCCTGGTTGTCGGTGACGAAGAGCTCGCCCTCCGGGCTGAGGCCGAAGCCGTTGGGCTGGCGAAAACCGCTCGCAAAGGGCTCGAGCTGGCCGTCCGGCGTGAGCCGCACGACCCAGCCGCGCCACGGCGTCTCGGAGCGGTGGCCGGCGGGTTCGAGCACCGGCGTGAGGTTGCGCACGCCGCGCGCGGGCAGGGCGGCGGCGTTTTTGTCGATGCCGGAGTCGAGCGACGGAGAGCCGTAGAAATTGCCCGCGGCATCGCGCCGCAGTCCGAAGAAGAAGCTGTGGTAGTTGGCCTGCAGGCCCCACTGCCCGCCGATCGCGTCGAAGGTGTCGGCGCGGCCGTCGCCGTCCGTGTCGGTGGCGCGCAGCACCTCGGGTTTGTGCGCCACGTGCACCCTGCGCTCGGAATCGGCGATGAGGCCGAGCGGCTCGTCGAGCCCGCGGGCGAAGAGCCGCCACGCGCCCGTGGCTGGCGCGCGCATCCAGATTTCGCCGAGGCGCGTCGCGACGACGAGCGTGCCTGCCGGCGTGAACGCCACGGCGGAGATGCCGCCGCGCAGCTCGGCGGGATAGGCGACGTTCTCGATGCGGTAGCCCGCGCGCGCGGCCGGCGTGATCGCGGCGAGTGCGAGCAGGGCGGGAAAAAGGCGAAGGCGTTTCATTTCGCGCCTCCGCTCAGCGGCACCTCGATCACAAACGCACCATCGGCCTCGCGCTTCAGCTCGGTCGCGACGCGGCCGTCCGTGACGTGCCACCACTTCGCATCCGTGTCGCTGGCGACATGGATTCGCCGCACGAGCGCGCCGCCGTCGGCGCGCGCGCGTATTTCCTCGCGCACGGCCACCCCGTCCACCGTGTAGCGAAATTCGATCGCGTCGGCGCGCAGGGTGTAGCCTGAAAAAACGACCGCCGGCACCCGCGCCGGATCGCCGCGGCGCAGCGGCGCGGCGCCGGTCTCGCGGTGCACGACCGGGCCGCCGAGCTTCGCCGGCGCGATGAATTTCCCCATGCCGGGCCGCGCGGGCGTGAGATCGACGAAGCCGCCGGTCCACGCGTAGCTGAGCCCGCCGCGCACCGGATCAAAACAGAAGCCGATGCCGCCGGGCAGCCCGATGGCGAAGCTGCTCGGCGCGGCGTCGGGCAGGAGCAGGCGTTCAATCTGCACTTCGGCGCGGAGGGCGGCCGCGCCGGCCAGCGCGCAGCCGGCGAGGAGGAGGCGGGGGAGTTTCATCGGGGGCGGCTTAACGTGCGCCCGGCGCGCGGGCCGGCAAGCCCGGAGCGCATTGCGGCTCGTCTTCGGCGCGGCGGTGCGCACGTTCGGTGGCGTTTCCCTTCCCCATGAAAACCTCGCTCCGTTCCCTGCTCACGCTCTCGTTGTTCACCACGCTCGCGGCCGTCGCCGCGCCGAATGAGGCCTTCGTCGGCCGCTGGGCCCTCACGATTCCGAATGGCGCCGCCGGCTGGCTCGAAATCAAAAAGGAAAAGGGCTACTACGACGGCGCCATCCTCTGGGGCGGCGGCAGCGTCGTCCCGCTCTCGAGCGTCGTGGTCAGCGACGACACGCTGATCGTCACGCGCACGCGCAACGTCGAGCGCAAGGACGCCGCCGGCCAGGTCGTGCGCACGCAGCAGCTCACCGAGGCCATCACCGCCAAGCTCGACGGCCCGGATCGCCTCGCCCTCACGCAGCTCAACCCGCGCAACAACGGCACGGGCTACGACAGCGCGCAGTTCACCGCCCAGCGCAGCCTTCCGCTCCCGCCGCGCCCCGACCTCGCGAAGGTGAAGTTCGGCGCACCCATCGCGCTCTTCAACGGCCGCGATCTCTCCGGCTGGAAGGCGAAGGAGACCACCATGGAAAGCGCGTGGTCCGTCGAAGCGGGCACGCTCGCCAACCGCCCGCCGCCGCACGCGCCCGGCACGCCCGCCAAGCGCACCGCGAATCTCCGCACCGAGCGCGAGTTCGAGGACTTCAACCTCACGCTCGAGGTCAACGTGCCCCCCGGCAGCAACAGCGGCGTCTATCTGCGCGGCATCTACGAGATCCAGGTGCACGACTCATTCGGCAAGAAACTCGATTCGCACAACATGGGCGCGCTCTACAGCCGCATCACGCCGTCCGTCGCCGCCGAGAAACCCGCCGGCCAGTGGCAGACCTTGGACATCACGCTCGTCGACCGCCACCTCACCGTCGTCCTCAACGGCACCACGATCATCGACAACCAACCCGTGCTCGGCTGCACCGGCGGCGCGATGTGGAGCGACGAGTCGAAGCCCGGCCCGATCTTCCTCCAAGGCGATCACGGCGCCGTGCAGTATCGCAACATGGTGCTGCGGCCGGTGGTGAAGTGAGGAGTGAGTGTTGGAAATACGCCGCCGGATTGATCAAAAATGTTCGGCGGAAGATAGCATGGGTTACTATTCGGAAATTCAGAGTCGCTGGATGATCGCTTTGGTGAGTGGCGCCATGTCGGCCAGTATTCTTTTCTCCCGGTATGCTTTGGAGGCCGTCGGTTTCTTGATCGTCCCCATCTCGGCTCTCGGCTCTTTTGTCGGCCTGCTCCTTGGAGTATTGTCGATACTCGCGAAGGAGAAGAAGAGGCTTTTAGCCATACCTGCGATTGTTCTGTCGCTCGTGTGCCCATACTATTTCGTCATGTCCAATACTAGGCTTTGAGTCCGCAAAGAGCCGGATAGGCCAACGACAATTGCAACGACGATATTTCCTGCGGTTCTGCGAGCGATTCCCGATTCCTTTTCCGCACTTGGATCGCCCGACGGCGGCTGGGGCGGTCGTGCCGTTCTCGCAATGACAAACCGAAGTTTGGTTTGAGTGCGAACGCTACTGAGGTGGACCTCGCGCCCGCTCGGGCCGGGGCGGAGCTGGGTGATGCCGAGCTGGCGCATCATGTCGGCGTGATCCTGCGCGGCGGTCCACGCGCCGGCAGCGGCGGCCGGCGGGGCGTTTTGGGCAAAGGCCAGAGGCGCGGCGCCGAGCAGCACGAGCGCGACGCGGGGGAGGCGAGCGAGGGATTGCATGAGCAATGGGGTGGGACTACGAACAGTCGTTCGCCCCATGAAAACGAAATCTCCCCCGACACCCGCCTCGACGCGGCGTTCATTCTTCGGCCGGATCGCCGGCAGCGCGGCGGCGTTGACGATCCTCACGCGCGGTCGCGCGCAGCCGGCGCCCCGCAAGCTGGGCATCGCGCTCGCGGGCCTGGGCGGCTACGCGACCGGGCAGCTCGCGCCGGCGCTGCGGCTCACGCAGCACGTGGAGCTGCGCGGCGTCATCACCGGTTCGCCCGACAAAGGCCGCCAATGGGCGCGGGATTTCGGGTTTCCCGAAAACTACATCTATCATTACGACAAGATGTCGCGGCTCGCCGACAACCGCGACATCGACATCGTCTACGTCGTCACGCCCAACGCCCTGCACCTCGCGCATGCGAGCGCCGCCGCGTGGGCGGGCAAGCACGTGATCTGCGAGAAGCCGCTGGCGCTCACCGTGAGCGAGTGCGACGCGATGCTGGCCGCGTGCCGCACGAACCGGGTCAAGCTCTCCGTCGGCTACCGCCTCCAATTTGAGCCGCACTACGACGAGCTGAAGCGCCTCGCGCGCGACGGCGATTTCGGCCGGCTGGCAAAGATGAGCGGCGGCTTGTCTTTCAAGATGACGCGCCCGCAGTGGCGCGCCGAGCGCAAGCTCGCTGGCGGCGGCCCGCTGATGGATCTCGGCATCTATGCCGTGCAGGCGGCGTGCATGGCGGCAGGCGGCGTCGCCCCGATCGCGATCACGGCGCGCGAGCTGCCGAAGCAGCGGCCGGAGTTTTTCCGCGACGTGGAGGAGACGATCGAATGGACGATGGAGTTTGCCCGCGGCGAGCGCGGCGATTTTTCGACGAGTTACAACCAGGGCCTCGACCGCTTCCGCGCCGAGGGCGACAAAGGCTGGATCGAGATCGCGCCGGCCTTCCAATACGGCGGGCTCAAGGCGGTGACGAGCCGCGGGCCGTTCACGCCCGCGGTGCCGCCGAGCCAGCAGGCGGTGCAGATCGACGATTTTGCGCGGTGCATCCGTGAAGACCGCGAGTCGCCCGTGTCCGGCGCGATGGGCCGCCGCGACATGGTCATCCTCGAGGCCATCTACGCCTCCGCCGCGCAGGGCGGAAAGCGGATCGAAGTGCGGGTGTGAGCTCGATGAGCGAGAAAACGAAATCGGCGAACCAGAAACCAAGGTCTGGCGACGCGGCCCGAACAAGAATCGAAGACGATGAACTGGGGCGTTCGACGTTCGCCCAAAAGCTAGCGCGAACGATGGCGCTGACCCCCGCGGCGGATGAGGCTCAGGTCATCGCGCTGTTCGGCGATTGGGGGTGCGGTAAAACCACTCTGAAGCATTTCACCGCGCATTTTCTTCGCGAAGAGCATGGCATTCATCCAATCGAATTTTCTCCATGGGAGTGGAGCGGCCGGGACAAATTGATTGACGCATTCTTCGTCCAGGTGGGAACGGCCTTACGCCGAGGGAAATGGCCGTGGCAGAATTTGAGCCTTACACTGAAATTTCGGCGTTGAGATTGCCTCGATTTAGTGGACATAGACCTCCGCGTTGACGGGTAGCTGTTTGGTCGCTTCCGAGGACAGGAGCCGAAGAGCTTGCCGCAGGAAGCGACCAAACAGCGGAGGGCACGGAGTCGGCCGGTTCGGGCGACAGAAGGAAAATATGAACCAGAAAGATCGGAAT
>JAUYAK010000038.1 GCA_030693515.1 Opitutaceae bacterium | reverse complement strand
CGGGCAGGGACGCCCGCCGCTACATCTCACCACCGCTCCGTGCGAAACGGCGTCGCCGGCAGGCCGGCGCCGTTGAAGAGACTGGCCGCGGGATTATTTTCCCAAGCGTAGCGCGCCGCCACCGGCCGCGGCACGGCGTCGCTCGCCACGATCACCGTCTCGACCGCGACGCGGGCCTGCGCCGGCCGCCACACGCGGTCTTCACCGGCGATCTCGAAGCCGCGCAGTGCGCCGTCTTTCGCGACGAGGCCGCCGTGGGCGTGCTTGAAACGCAGCACGATCTCGGCGCCGCGAATCTCGTGGCCGGCGGGCAGCGGGCCGGAGGTCGCGGGGACCTTTTCGTTGTAAACCTCGCCCAGCGCCCAAAACGCGAGGCGGCGGCCGGCCTCCTGCTTGTTGCGCGGGTGGATGTCGGCGGCTTCGCCGATGTCGAGGTTGATACCCATGCCCGTGCGAGGCAGTGCGAGCGCGGCGAGCTGGGCCTCGCGGAGCGCCGGCCAGTCGCGGCCGGCGCCGGTGAAATTCGGCAGCTGCGCCCACGCAAACGGCAGCTCGGCGCCCCAGCGCGCGCGCCAGTCCGTGACGAGCAGCTTCATCTGCGCTGCATAGAACGGGACCTTGGCCGGCGTGGAGTTGGCCTCGCCCTGATACCAGAGGAAGCCGCGCACGGCGTAGGGAATCAGCGGCGCGATCTTCCCGTTGAAGAGGCCGCCGACATCGACTTTGCGCGCGGCCACCTCGGCGGGGTCCTGTGGTTTCTTCGCGGCCTTCTTCTTCGTGGCCTTGGCGGCCGATTGCCCCGCCTCCCACGCGGCGAGATCGGCCTCGTATTTTTTCCGCGCCGTCGGCGAAGCGATCGCGGCGGCCTCGGCCTGCGCGGCCTCGAAAAACGGCTTCAGCTCCGCCTGCGCCCGCTGCGCCTCCGGCGCGATCCACGACTCGATGGGCGTGCCGCCGACGGAGGAGTTGATGAGGCCCACCGGCACGCCGAGCTTCTGGTGCAGCTCGCGGCCGAAGAAATAAAGCACGGCGGACGACGCGGGCGTGGTCTGCGGCGAGCAGACGACCCACTCGCCCTTGCCGATGCTCTGCGGACTGGCGGCCGCCGCGGAGGTTTCCTTGAAGAAACGGATGCGCGAAAAATTCGCCGCCGCGGCCTCGCGCTCCGGTTCGAGCGAACGCGCAACGGTCATGGCCATGTTGCTCTGGCCCGATCCGAGCCACACCTCGCCGACGAGCACGTCGTCGATCGTGATTTGGTTTTTTCCGGCAATGGTGAGGGTCGCGCCGGTGCCGCTCGCGCGCTGCGGATCGAGCGCGACGCGCCACGCGCCGTCGGCCGCGGCTACCGCAGTGCGCGTCTGCCCGGCGAAGCCCACGGTGATTTTTTCACCGGGGTCGGCCCAGCCCCAGATGGGCACGACCGCATCGCGCTGGAGGACCATGTGATTTGAAATCACCGCCGGCAGCCGCACGTCGGCACGTAGCACGGCAGGGACGAGGAGGAGCAGGATGGCAAAGCAACGCACGGGGTTCATGGCACTCGGCTTCTTAGCCCTCGAAACCGCCGAGGCGAGCCGCGAGTCGGTGATCTCGGGGCTTTCCAGCGTGCATCTCTTGCCTACAGTGCGCGTCTTTTCCGCTTCCAACCCACTTCAACCCCATGTCCCTCGCTTCGCTCACCCGCCGCCGTTTCCTTCAAGCCTCCGCCGTCGCCGCCGCGCCGCTCATCTTGCCAGGCCGCGTCTGGTCCGCCGACACCGCCCCCAGCAAACGCCTCACGCTCGGCTGCATCGGCATGGGCAAGATGATGAAGGGCCATGTCGGCAATTTCCTCGGTCGCGACGATGTGCAGATCGTCGCCGTGTGCGATGTGGATACCACGCGCCGCGAGGCCGCGAAGAAGCGCATCGACGAGGCCTACTCCAAGAAGGAGGGCGAGACCTACAAGGCCTGCGACGCCTACACCGATTTCCGCGAGGTGATCGCGCGCAAGGACATCGACATCGTCGTCATCGCCACTCCCGACCACTGGCACGCCTACATCGCCATCGCCGCCGTGCGCGCGGGCAAGGATGTCTATTGTGAAAAGCCCCTCACCTACAATGTCCGCGAGGCCGTCGAGCTCGTGAAGGAGGTCCGCAAGGCCAACCGCGTCTTCCAGACTGGCTCGCAGCAACGCTCGCTGAAGGAGTTTCGGGTCGCCGCCGAACTCGTGCGCAACGGCGTGCTCGGCCGCGTGAGCACCATCAACGTCTCCTTCGGCGATCCCGCCAAGCCCTACACCAAACCCGCCGAGGAAATGGAGCCCGGCCTCGATTGGAAGATGTGGTGCGGCCCCGGCCCGCTGGTGAACTACAATCCCTTCCTCAGCCCGCGCGGCGTGCACGACAATTTCCCCGACTGGCGCCAGACGTGGGAATTCGGCGGCGGCATGATCACCGACTGGGGCGCGCACCACATCGACATTTCGCAATGGGCGCTCGGCATGGACGGCAACGGCCCGATCGAGGTGCGAGCCCCGAAGGATTGGGAGACGGCCAAACGCGGCGCCCAGCTCGTCTATGCCGACGGCACCGTGCTCACGCACGTCCGCGGCAAGGGCGTGTCGTTCTACGGCACCGAGGGCACCTGCCACGTGAACCGCGGCAAGTTCGAGCTCATCATGGCCGACAAGACCGTCCACAAATTCTGGGACAAGGAAATCGACAAGGGCACATCGATGGAGCGCGAGGTCACCCTCGCCGAGAGAAAGTATCTGGCCGACGCCAAGGTGAAGCTCTACAACAGCAAGAGCCACTTCCAGGATTTCGTGGACTGCGTGCAGTCGCGCAAACGGCCGATCTGCGACGTCGAGATCGGCGCCAGTTCCGTGATCGCGTGCCACGTGATGAACTTCGCCTACCGCTACGGCGCCAATGCCAAGTGGAACCCCGCCAAGAACCGCTTTGCCAGCGGCGGCGACTCCGCCTGGCTCACCCGCGACCGCTACCGCGCGGGCTGGAAGGTCTAGGCCTAGGCCTGCCGCTGGCCCGGGCGGCGGACGGTCCGCAGAGATACTCGCCGCCATGGCGACCACGGCGCATCCCATTGCGGTGCGCAGCGTCTTACCCTGCACCTGAAATCACGGAGCCTCGGTGAAATCCAACTCCCCTACCCCATGTTGAAGCGCCCCGGCCGCCTGCGCACCGTCGCAGTCGTGCTCACAATCACGGCGGTGAGCGCCTGTGGCGCCGCGGAGCCGAGTCTCGAGGGTTTCCGCCGCGACGTGCAGCCCCTCCTCGCGAAATACTGCTACGACTGCCACGGCGACAGCCATGCCAAGGGCGGCGTCACCCTCGACGACCCCAAGGCGCTCCGCGATTCCAAGCTCTGGGCCAGCGTGCTGAAGAATACCCGCACCCAGCTCATGCCGCCCGCGGAGGAGGCCCAGCCCACGCCCGCCGAGCTCGCCCGGCTGCACACCTGGATCAAACGTGAGGCGTTCGGGCTCGATCCCGCCGCGCCGGACCCCGGCCGGACCGCCGTGCGCCGGCTCAACCGCACCGAATACCGCAACACCATCCGCGACCTGACCGGAGTGGACTACGACACCGCGAAGGAATTCCCCGCCGATGACACTGGCCACGGCTTCGACAACATCGCCGATGTCCTCACCATCTCCCCCATGCTGCTCGAGAAATACCTCGATGCCGCCCAAATCATCGTGGGGAAGTTCGTCCCGCTGCAGTCGCGGATTCCCGCCGAGACCGTCGTCGCCGGCTCCGCCTTCAAGACGATCACGATCGACCCGGTCGTGCCGGTTGAGCCCAAGCCCGCGGCTGCACCCCCCGGCGAACTCCCCGCCTTGACGCCGCCGCCCGCCGCGGCGGGTGCCCCGGCCGCTCCCGCCGCCGCCCGCGCAGGCCGCACCGCCGGACGCGGTCCCTCCAACCAGCCGCCGCCCCACGCCCGCCCGGCCCCCGTCGTCGAAGGCACGATGATCGATCTCTCCTACTACACGCCGCTCACCGTCGCCGCGAAGCATCGCGTCGAGCATCCCGGCAAATACCGCATCAGCTTCGAAGCCCGCACGCTGGAGCGCTACGTGGACAATTTCTTCGACCTGAACCGCGCGCACCTCGTGTTCAAGGTCGATGGCCAGGTCATCCACGCGCAGGACTTCCAGCGCGAAGGCGACAAGCGTTTCGAGTTCGCGGCCGAGCGCGAGTGGGCGGCCGGCGAGCACGAGTTCTCCATCGAGGTCCGGCCCCACCTCCCCTACCAGACGCAGTGGCGGAACCTCCGCCTCCGCCTCTCCGGCGTGACCGTGCGCGGCCCGCTGGAGGAAAAGCACTGGGTCAAACCCGCGGGCTACGAAAAGGTCTTTCCCCGCGATCCCCCGGTCGCCGCCGCAGAGCGCCGAGCCTACGCGCGCGAGGTGCTCGGCGAGTTCGCGTCGCGGGCGTTTCGCCGGCCGGTGGACGCCGGTTCCCTCGATCGGCTCGTGGCGCTGGCGGAAGCCACCTATTCGGCCCCGCGCGCCACCTTCGAGGCGGGCGTCGCGCAGGCGATGGTGGCCGTGCTGGCTTCGCCGCGGTTTCTGTTCCGCGACGAGGAGGTCGAGCCACTGCGGCCCGGAGAGAAGCACCCGCGCGTGGACGAGTTCACGCTGGCGAGCCGGCTGGCCTATTTCCTCTGGTCCGCCCCGCCCGACGCCGAGCTCACGCGCCTCGCCGCCGCCGGCCAGCTCCGCGCCCAGCTGCCCGCGCAATTGCAGCGCATGCTCGCCTCGCCGCGCGCGGATGAGCTGGTGCGAAATTTCACCGGCCAGTGGTTGGAGGCGCGCGACATCGCGACGGTGCCGATCACGCCGCTCGATGTTTTCCTGCGCGATCATCCGAATCCCGAGTTCGAGGCGGCGCGCGCGTTGTTTCGGCGCAGCGGCTTCGGCGGCACCGGCGGCCGCCGCGGCAACACCACCCGCACCCCCGAGGAAGAAGCCGCGCTCGCCCAGGCGCGGACCGTCTTCACCGAGTTCAACCGCCTCCCTAAACCCGAGCTCACGGAGCCTCTCCGCCGCGCGATGCGTGAGGAGACGGAGCTCACGTTTGCGCACGTCCTCCGCGAGGACCGCCCGCTCCTCGAACTGCTCCAGGCCGACTACACCTTCCTCAACGAGGATCTCGCCAAACACTACGGCATCGCGGGCGTCGAGGGCCGGCGCATGCGCAAGGTCACCCTCGCGCCCGACAGTCCGCGCGGCGGCGTGCTCACGCAGGGCACGGTGCTGGCGGTGACTTCTAACCCCACGCGCACCTCGCCCGTAAAGCGCGGGGTCTTCATCCTCGAGGCGATCCTCGGTGCTCCGCCGCCGCCTCCTCCGCCCAACATCCCCGCGCTCGAGGACGCCGGCTCCCCCACCGCCCTGGCCAAGCTCACCCTCCGCGAGACCCTGGCGCTGCACGCCAAGGAGCCCCTGTGCGCCTCGTGCCACCTCCGCATGGACCCCATCGGGCTCGCGCTGGAAAATTTCAACGCCATGGGCATGTGGCGCGACGCCGACTCCGGCCACCCCGTCGAACCCGCCGGAAAACTGATCACCGGCGAAAGCTTCCGCGATGTGCGGGAGCTGAAGGCGGTGCTCGTGACCAAACGCTCCCACGATTTCTACCACTGCCTCGTCGAGAAGCTGCTCACCTACGCGCTAGGCCGCGGCATTGAGCACTACGACGCCGATACCGTGGACACGCTCGTCGCCCGGCTGGAAGCCGCGGGTGGACGCCCCTCGGCGCTCTTGCGCGGCATCGTGGAATCGGCACCCTTTCAGCAGCGGCGCGCCCCACCCGGCCCTCTCGCGCTCAACGCATCACCCCCGGCCGCCGCCGCACCGTAATCGAACCGACGCCCCCCTTTCCCCAACCCCGCCCGCACGCGCCATGAAACTCCCCGCTTCCTCCCCGCTCTCCGCCGCGATGAACCGCCGCCACTTTCTGCGCGGCCTCGGGGCGTGCATCGCGCTGCCGGCGTTCGCCTCGGCCGGCGCCTCGCGTCTGCTGGCCGATACCGGCGCGGCCAAGCTCGCGACCACCGCGACCGGCGCGCCGCTGCGCACCGCCTTCATCGTCTTCCCCAACGGCGCCATCCCCGGCGCCTGGTGGCCCGAGGGCGGCGAGACCGATTTCAAGTTCAACCCCACCCTCGCCCCGCTCGCCGCCGTGCGCTCGCACCTGCAAATCGTGGGCGGCCTCGACCACGCCAACGCCGTCGGCGGGCCCGATGGCGCCGGCGACCACGCGCGCGGCAACGGCGTCTTCCTCACCGGCGTCCGCCTCAACAAGAGCGCCACGAACGTGCGCGCCGGCATTTCGATCGACCAGATCATCGCCAACCAAGTCGGCCACCTCACGCGCCTGCCCTCGCTCGAACTCACCTGCGATGCCACGCGCAAGTCCGCCGGTTGCGATTCCGGCTACTCCTGCGCCTACCAATACAACATTTCCTGGGCCAACGCCTCCACTCCGGTCACACCGGAGAACAACCCCCGCCTCGTCTTCGAGCGCCTCTTCGGCACGGGCGCGCACGGTGAGCGCGCCGCCAACGCCCAGCGCCGCCTCGCCGCCCGCCGCTCCGTGCTCGACTACGTGATGGAGGACGCCCGCCGCATGTCCGGCCGCCTCGACACCGGCGATCGCGACAAGCTCGACCAATACCTCACCGGCATCCGCGCCATCGAGGCCCGCATCCAGCAGGCCGAGCGGTTCGGCCCCAACCTCGATCCCGATCGCCCCACGCCGGCCGGCATCCCGACCACGCACGCCGACTACGTCGACCTCATGTATGACATGATGGTGCTCGCCTTCCAGACCGACACCACGCGCGTCTCCACCTTCATGCTCGGCCACGACGGCGACAACCGCTCCTTCAGCCAGATCGGCATCGCCGAAGGCCACCACGATCTCTCGCATCACCAGAACAACGAGGAGCGCATGGCCAAGGTCGCGCTCATCGACCAATGGTATGTCGAGCGCTTCGCCGCCTTCCTCGCCAAGATGGAGGCGACCCAGGATGTGGACGGCCGCTCCCTCCTCCACAATTCGCGCATCGTGTATGGCAGCGGCAACGCCGACGGCAACCGCCACTCCCACGACAACCTCCCGGTCGTGCTCGCCGGCGGCGGCGGCGGCCTGCTCACGCCCGGCCGCTACGTGAAGCACGAGGGCAAGCCCATGAGCAACCTGTTCCTCAGCCTCGCCGATCAGGTCGGCGTGAAGGCCCTCGAGCGCTTCGGCGACTCGACCGGCCGTCTCGGCAACGTTTGATCCTCCGGCGCTCAGTGGCACGGGTGGTGCCGACCCAACCTTGATGTCCCTCGCCCATCCTGCGGTGGAGCCGCTTCGTTTCGCAGCCATTCTACTCTGGACGGCCATTTGCCCGCTGGCGGTGGCACGAGCGCAGGAGCCGATCACGCGCATCGCGGACGTCCGCTCCCTTTCCCGGGAGGAGGCCGCCAAAGCGCTGCCCGTCCGGGTGCGGGCCGTGGTGACCTGGCGGGGTTTGCGCGACCAATTGACCGTGCAGGACGAGACGAGCGGCGTTTGGGTATTCGTGCCCGACGCGCGCAAACACGGCGTCTGGGCGTCGGACGATGCCGCGTTCAAGGCCATCCGCGTCGGCGAGGTTCTGGAAATCGAAGGTGTCAGCTATCCCGGAGGCTACGCGCCGGGAATCATGCCGATAACGCTCCGCCGCGTGGGTGAGCAGCCGTTGCCATCGGCGCGCCCGATGGATCCGATGCGCTTTTTCAACGGAGCCGAGGACAGCCAACGGGTTGAGGTGCGCGGCGTGGTCCAGGGGTTGCAGCCGGCCGAAACAGGTTGGCTGCTCGAACTCAAAGCGAACTTCAATCGTTTCACCGCTGAGGTGCCCAAGAGCGCGCTGCCTGATCCCATGGTGCTCGTTGACGCCGAGGTTCGCGTGACGGGGGTCGCCGTCACCCGCATCAACACCCGGGGCGAGATCACGATGCCGCGCGTTTTCAGCAGCCATGCGGACGAACTGGTCATTGAGGTGCCCGCCGTGCCGCCGTTCGAGGCTCCGCTCGCCAAGCTCGACCGGCTGCTGCCGTTCCGCCCGGAACCGATCGGTCCGCATCGTCTGCGCGTTGCGGGCGTCATCACCTACGCCTTGCCGGGAAAATTCCTCTACGTGCAGGACGGCGACCGCGCCGTCCGGGTCGAGACCCGCTCGCCGGAGGAATTCCGCGCGGGCGACCGCGTGGAGGCCGCCGGATTCGCCGAGATGACACGTTCCGTGGGAACGCTGGTTGGGGCGCAAGTGCGCAAGATTGGGACCGGGATCGCTCCCGTTGCCATCGCGGTTGGCCCTGAGGAGATCATTTCCCTGAACGACGCGGCGATGCGAGCCGGGCAGCTGGCAAGCCCGCATGATTTCGACGGCCACTTGATTCGATTCCGAGCGACCTTGCTGGCCGTCCAGGCGACCCCGGACGGCAAGCAACCCGCCCGGCGCCTCACGCTCCAGAGCGGCGAGATGATCGTGACCGCGGCGCTGCATGCCGGCGATCCGACGGCCATCGATGCCTTGCAAACGGGAAGCGAGCTCGAGGTGACCGGAATCGTGCAGCTCGAATACACGCCCGAGGCCGCGCCCCGCCTCTCGCTGATGCCCACGCGGCTCGAGGTCGTGCTGCGGAGCGGTGCCGATATCACCGTCGTGAACGCGCCGTCCTGGTGGACGACCGAGCGGCTCCTGGGCGCGGTGGCGGTCGTGGCGGCGGGATTTGGCGCCGCGTTGATCTGGGTCCGGCAGCTCCGGAGGCAGGTGCAGCGCAAGACCCAGCAGCTGGCGACGGAGATGAGCGCACGGCGCGACGCGGCGGTGGAATTTCAAGCCACGCTGCGCGAGCGCAACCGCCTCGCAGCCAACCTGCACGACACCCTGCTCCAGACGATGGGCGGCATCGGCTTCCAAATCGGCGCGTGTGCCCGGGAGATGACCGGCATGAATCCGGACAGCAAACCGGTCGCGCTCCTGACCGTGGCGCAGCGCATGTTGGATCACTCGGTCAAGGAGCTGCGCAGCTCGGTCTGGGCGTTGCGCAGCCACCCCCTCCAAGGCAAGTCCCTGCCGCAGGCGCTGCAGGAGTTCACGGAGCGGGCTTGTGCGGGCCACCAGATTGCCATCGAAATGCGCTCGCCGGGATATCTCAACGGCGTGCCCGACTTTGTGGCGGGCAATCTCCTTTTGGCCGCGCAGGAAGCCGTGCATAACGCCGTCAAATATGCCCGCCCCCGGAAGCTAACCCTCGAGGTCAGGCGGACGGAGAAGCGTGGCTGGATCGCGGTCGTGATCCGCGACGACGGCATCGGTTTTGTGCCCGGAACCGAGGCGGGGGCCAGCGAGGGTCATTTCGGTCTCTCGGGCATGCGTGAACGCATCGAGCGGCTGGACGGGACCTTCACGCTGAAGAGCGCCCCCGGACAGGGCACGAGCATCCACCTTGAGGTGCCGATGCGCGCCTACGATGAAAGCATCGCCTGAACGCGCCGGACCATCCGATCGGACCATTGCCGAGCTGAGTCGCCGTTGCTATGCTGCGCCGACTCCCTCGCTCCGGATGCCCACGCCTTCCCCGATTCGCGTCGCCTTGGTGGACGATCACGCCGTGCTCCGGGCGGGATTGGCCAGTGTCTTGGCCTCGGAACCTGGCTTGCACGTCGTCGCCCAAGCGACCGATGGGGCGGGTGCGATTGAGGTGTGGCGGAAGCACCAGCCGGATGTCATGCTGCTCGACATCAGCATGGCCGGGATGGACGGGATCGCCACGCTCCAGCGCCTGCGACGCGAGTTTTCCGGCGCCCGAGTCCTGATGCTGACTTCGTCGGAGGCGCCGGAGGACTTCCGGCATGCGCTCGAAGCCGGCGCGTCCGGCTATGTCACCAAGACCATAGGGCCGACGGAACTCATCGCCGCCATCCGCCAGGTGCACGCGGGGGAAAAGTCGTTTGGCAAATCAATCGTCGCCCAGATGGCCGCCGAACACGAGACCGGCGCCATCTCTCGCCGTGAACTGGAAGTGCTGGGTTTGGTGCGACAGGGTTTCACCAACGCCGAGATTGGTCGCGTGCTCGGGATTTCCGAGTGGACCGCCAAGTCCCACGTCCAGTCCCTCCTCGCGAAGCTGCACGCCGCCGACCGCGCTGAGGCGGTGGCGCGCGGCTTCGAGCGCGGGCTGCTCAAGGTCTGAGGCGTCCGCCGGTAGTCCGATCGGAGGATGGTGGAATGCGACCGCTTGTGGCATCCTTCCGGCGCTCCCTACCCCGTCTCGAAATCCCCGACTCCGCACGCGGCTCGTTCCATCGAGTCTCCGTGCTCCCACAGCTTGTAGCTTGTTCCGCAATCCAACCCCCGCCAACCCCACGATGATCACGCACCATCGCCACCTCGTCTTCGCCCTCGGGCTCGCCGCCGCGGCGCATCTCCACGCCCAAACTGCTCCGGCCGCTCCCGCGAGCCGGCCCGCCACCCCCAGCGGCGAAACGATCACGCTCACGCCCTTTGAGGTCAGCACCGACAAGGATCGCGGCTACTTCGGCGGCAACACGCTCGCCGGCGGGCGGGCCGACACGCCCCTCCGCATCACCCCGGCCTCAATCTCGGTCATGACGAAGGAATTCCTCGAGGATTTCGATCTGACCGACATGAACCAGGCGTTGGCTTGGACAGTGGGCGCCGACGCCCCGACTGGCGGCGAGTCGGGCGCCTTCGGCGGCAACCGTTTCCAGACGAGCTTCCGCGGGGTCGACGGCAACGGCAATTTCCCGGTGCGCAACGGCTCCATCAACTACTACGTCGCCGACTCCTACAACTCCGAGCGCTACGATTTCTCCCGCGGCCCGAACGCCGCGCTCTTCGGCGACGGCGGCCCCGGCGGCCTCCAGGGCAGCACGAGCAAGCAGGCCCGCCTGCGATCGAACTTCACCACGACCTCGGCCCGCATCGACAGTTTCGGCGGCTACCGGGCGACCTTGGATACCAACTACGGCACTGATCGGCTGGCCATCCGGATGAACCTCCTGCACCAGAACATCAAGGCCTACCAGGACGGCACGAGCAACAAGCAGAACGGGCTCACGGCCGCACTCACCTATAAGATTACCGACAACACCCGGTTCCGCGCCGAGGTTCAGCGCGACGCTGAGAGGAACGTCGCCTACCGCCGCACCTACGGCGAGCAGGCCTCGCGCTGGGATCGCACCACCGTGAACACCAACAACACCGCGATCGCCAGCTTCGCCAACTTCGGCCTCACGCAGATCAGCGCGACGCAGGATTACCAAGTCTGGAACTTCGGCACCAACAGCCTCCTCAACTATCGCGGAAACCAATACGCCTCCGTCGGCCTGGGTTACCAGATTCCGTGGGAAGGCCGCTCCGATCTCCCCAATTTCCGCCCGGGCGTTTCAAAGGACTTCTTCCTTGGGCCGGCTGATGCCGTCATCAACCGCGATTTCAACGCGCAGTCCTACTGGCTGGATCACCGCTTTTCGCAGGACCTCTACGTGCAGATCGGCATCGTGAAGAATGACGGCGATCCCCATTACGAAAACACCGACCAGCTGCCCGGCGACTACCGCATCGACGTCAACCGGCTCCTCCCGAACGGCCAGCCCAACCCGAACTTCGGGAAAGCCTACTCGGACTTCGGGCAGAATTTCCAATACCAGCAGGACCGGGTTCGCGAATACAAGGTCGCCGGCACCTACAAATTCGCCCTGCCGCGCTTCTTCGATTTCAAGCAGCGATTCAGCATCAACGCCGGCTGGCGGCGCACGACCTTCGAAGCCAAGGCCTCCTCGTGGCGCTGGGCCAACAACCCCGCGGCCCCGGACGCCAACAACGCCATGAACCAGCTCCGTTACCGCATCTATTGGGACAATCCCCGCCCGAGGCTCAGCGGCTTCACTCCGCCGAGTGTCCCCGGTGTCAACTGGGCCTTCGTCGAGACCGGCGGCAACATCAACCAGCGCACCATCACCTATGGGCAGCTGGTCTCGCAGAGCACTTTCTTCGGCGAGCGCCTCGCGCTCACGGGCAGCGTGCGCCGCGACCGCGTGCATGGCGATTTCCTTAACCGTATCGGCAACGATCCGGTCACGTATCGGAATATCGGCGGCTTCGAGACCTTCGGCGGGTCAGGCGTGTTTGTCCCCGGCCTGCACCGCAAGCGGCAGATTTGGCAGACGAGCCCCAGCGGCGGCCTCGTCGCCTATCCGTTCATCGGGAAGAGCCGCCTGCTCGCGCCGCTCGGGTTCGTGGCCAACTACTCCTCGAACTTCGCGCAGATTGCCAATGCGACCATCCCGCTCATCTCCGAGGACAACCCGCCCCTCACCCGCTCGACCACCAAGGACATCGGCCTGCGCTACGCGATGGGTGACGGCATCGCCTACGTCACGCTGACCAAGTATAACACGCAGCAGTTTGACCAACTCAGCACCTGGGGCGGTCGCGGCGATTGGCAGAACCTCTACAACAACCTCGGGTTTACCGATACCCGCTTCGTCACGGGCGCGGGCTTCAACTTCCAGGACGTCGCCTCCCGCAAGCTGGAAGGCTGGGAAGCCGAGATCACCGCGAATCCCACGCGGAACATCACGCTCACGGCCAACTACTCGCACCCGATCGTTTACACCGTGTTCGAGAGCCGCGACCGCCGGGCCTTCTTCGAAGCCAATCGCGCCTACTATGACCGCGCCGGCCAGTCGACGACGGGCACGGTCGTCGAGGGTAAGGCCATCCTGGCTCCGGACCAGATTCGCCAGGCCGTGCAGAACATCGAGAACAGCCTCAACGGCTCCACGCCCGGCACGCTCGGCAACAACCTTGAGCGCCATCGCGTGAATCTCGCCGGTTCCTATCGGATCACCGAAGGCCGGTTCAAGGGGCTCGGCCTCAACGGCGGCTTCAACTACCGCGCGCACAAGAAAGTCGGCAGCCGTGATCCACGGCTCAAGTTCAACACTGCGAATCCCACCGTGCAGCAGACGGCCGAATCCGCCTACGACTACCTCTGGGTCGATCCCACCTGGTCGACCACCGCTGGCGCCAACTACACCCGCCGCTTCGGCAAGGTGCAGGCCCGTTTCCAGATCAACATCACAAACCTTCTCGATGACGACAGCCCGCAGTGGAACAGCTACAGCGTCATCCAAGCCGGCCAGCTGCAAAACCTGCCCGGCGCGGTCACGAATAACGGCAACGCCCTCACCGCCCCCGGCGGCAATCCGCGCATGCAGGTGAAGAGCGGCTTCAACCAGCTCGAGCCGCGCAAATTCAGCTTCACGACCACGCTCAGCTTCTGAAGGTGGGCGGGCGCGTCCCGGCGCCCGCATTCTTGCCCCGACATCGCGTTCCACCATGCGGGCACGGGGACGTGCCCGCCCACCCGCCCTAATGCAGCTCCCACACCTTCACGTTGTCGAAGATCATCGCCGCGCCGTCCGGACCGGCGACGCGAAACACGAGCCCCGGCTTCTTCACGTGGAAATCCTTGGCGCTCGCGCGCAGCGCCTCGCGGCCGTCCACGCGCGCGACCACCGCGTCGCCCTTCACCTCCAGCAGGAGCGTGAACCGCTGGTCGCGCGGAAACTTCACCGCCGCCTTGGCCAGCACCGTGTTCTTTGACTTCGGGTCCGCCTTGTCGGCGTGCTCCGTGATCGACCACTGCGCGGGCGTCACGATGAGCGAGAAGAGATGGCCCTTTTTCTTCAACTCGCCCGGCGCCGGATCGAAGCCGAGGTGAAACGCCGTCGCACCGGCAAAGGTGAAGTCCACCTGGATCGCGCAGTCCCGCACCGGCAAAGCGCGGCGAAACGCCCCCACATGTTTGTCGCTCGCCACCTCGCCCGCATGCAGCGCGCCACCAGTCACGGCCAACGCGCCCGTGTTTTTCGTCCAGCCTTTGGGCACGACGTCGCCGTCGAATTTTTCCTCCAGCAGCAGTTTCCCTTTCTTTCCCAGCAGCGGCTCAAGCTCGGCGGCGTGCAACGGAAGCGCGACCAACGCGGCGCACACAATAACAGGAAGGCGAAGTCGGATGTTCATGGGGAATGGGGCTGCCGCGATCACACCGCCCGCGACGGCCGACGCAAGCGCCGCCTTGGCCCGCACTGCTCGCGGCCGAAATCCCGTTTGCCCACCCGCATTCCACCCCGCAGTTTCCTCTCTCCCCCATCCCCATTCCCCAAAACATGCTCCCCACCCGCCGCCACTTTCTCGCCGGCCTCGGCACCGCCGCCGCCGCCACTTGGATCCAACCGCTCCTCGCCGCCGCCGATCCCAAAAAGGACACGATCGTCGGCCACGGCGCTTTCCGCTACCGCGTGCACAAGGATTGGGTCCGCCCCGGCCAGGCCCGCTACCATCCGATCCTCAACTGCCATGAAATGGTGCAGGTGGCCGACGGCCGCCTCTTCATGGTCGGCGATCACCCGGAGCACCAGATGCTCGTCTTCAAGCCCGACGGCACGATCCTCGAGTCCTGGGGCAGCGTCTGGCCCGGCTGCCACGGCCTCACCCTCGCGCAGGAAAACGGCGCCGAGTTTCTTTTCGTCTGCGACTCCGGTCTCTGGAAAAACGGCAACGGCGGCTACCGCCAGACTGGCCGCGTCACCAAGATCGACCTCACGGGGCGCGAGATTTTTTCCCTCAGCCATCCCATGAGCGTCGGCGCCTATGAGCCGTCGATGCCCTTCAATCCCACCGAGACCGCCGTCGCGCCCAACGGCGACATCTACGTCGTCGATGGCTACGGCTCCGACTTCGTCCTCCGCTACGACCGCAACGGAAAATTCATCGCGCGCTTCGGCGGCCGCACCGGGGTGCCCGCCGAGCAGCGCCTGAGCAACGCCCACGGCATCGCCGTCGATCTCCGCGCAGGCGCGGACCAGGCTACGCTCATCGTCACCTCGCGTTCCGATCTCTGCTTCCGCCGCTTCACGCTCGACGGAAAATACCTTGAGACCCTCGCCGTGCCCGGCTGCCGCGTGTGCCGCGCCGTGTTCTACGGCGCGGAACTCTACGCCGGCGTCTGCTGGTCCACCGATCCCGTGGCGAGCAAACTGCCCGGCAACCCCTCCGGCTTCGCCGTCGTCCTCGACGCGCAGAATCGCGTCGCGAGCGCCCCCGGCGGCACCGCGCCCACCTACGTAGATGGCAAGCTCACACCCCTTGCCCGCGGCGAGCCGATCATCGATCACGGCCACGATGTGTGCGTGCTCACGAACGGCGACCTCATCGTCTGCCAGTGGAACGCGTTTCAGACCTACCCGATCAAACTCGAGCGCCTCGCATGAAAACCCTCCTCCCCACGATTGTCCTGCTCATCGCATCCGCCACGGGCGCCCTGGCGGCCACGGCGGCGGCCAAGCCCAACATCCTCTTCGTCCTCTCCGACGACCACAGCTACCCGTTTCTCTCCACCTACGGCGACCCCAACGTCCGCACTCCCGCCCTCGATCGGCTCGCGGCCGAGGGCATGAAGTTCCACCGGTTCTTCACCGCCGCGCCGCAATGCGTGCCCGCCCGCGCCGCCTACCTCACCGGGCGCTCCGCCGTGGCCGCGCGCATGACGCGCTTCTCCTCCCCGCTCCCGCGCGACGAGATCACCTTTCCCGAGATCCTGCGCGAAAAGGCCGGCTACTTCACCGGCATCGCCGGCCGCTCGTATCACCTCGACGGCTCCGCGCGCAACGCCGGCTCCGCGCTCAGTACCATCATGGAGAAGCACGGCCTGCGCACCTTCGAGCAACGCGTGGACTACGTGCGCACGGGCTCCGACACCCAGGCCATCGAGCAGATGCGCGAATTCCTCGACCGGAAGCCCGCGGAGAAACCGTTCTGCCTCTGGCTCAATTTCAGCGACCCGCACCACATCTGGAACGCCGATGCCTCGTTCCGGCCCGATCCCAAAACCCTGAAACTCCCCGCGCACTGGCCCGACCTGCCCGGCATGCGCGAGCAGGTCGCCGACTACTGCGCCGAGGTCAACCGGCTCGACCGCTCCATGCAGTCCGTCCTTGAGCTCCTCGCCGCGCGCGGCTTTGCGGCCAACACCCTCGTCGTCTTCGCCGGCGACAACGGCGCCGCGCTCCCGCACGGCAAGGGCTCCCTCTACGATCCGGGCTCCAACGTCCCGCTCGTCATCCGCTGGCCCGGCGTGATCAAGCCGGGCGGTGACTCCCGCGCGCTGCTCAGCAACGAGGACCTCGCGCCCACGCTCCTCGCCGCCGCGGGCCTCGCCCCGGGGCCCAAGATGAGCGGCGTGAGTTTCCTCCCGCTGCTGAAAGGCGAGCGCCACACGCCGCGCGCGCACATCTTTATCGAGCGCGGGCCGCACGGCACCGCCCCGGTGACGGCCGCGATTCGCAGCAGCAGCTATGACCTCGGCCGCGCGGTCCGCAGCGAACGCTACAAGCTCATCTATAACTGCACGCCGTGGATTCCCTACTCGCCGGTCGATTCCGCGAGCGGCGCCGGCTGGCAGCAGATGATCGCGGCCAACGCCGAGGGCAAACTCAGCGCCGGTCTGCGCGCCACCTACTTCACCACGCCGCGCCCCGTCTACGAACTCTACGACCTCGACGCCGATCCCTCGGAGCTGAACAACCTCAGCGGCACACCCGCGCTCCGCGAAACCGAAATGGCCCTGCGCACCGCCCTTGCCGAAAAAATGATCGTCGATTTCGACTACCTCCCGCTCCCCGATCTCGGCGACGCGCCCGCGGTCGACGGAAAAAAGGGCAAGGCAGCGAAGGCGAAAAAGTGATCACGGCGTCGCGGTCTTGGACTTGGCGATGCGGGGCAGGAGCTCGCGCCGCCAATGGCGCGGTTGACCGGCCGGTGAGCGAAAAGGTAAGGGCAGGCCTGCCATAGGCGTAGCCGGACAATACGACCCACGTCAGGAGCGGGCTGCACTGTGGGCACCAATCGGGCCATGCCGGGGAACTTGCCATCGGGCACCAGAGCGAACGGCTTGTTGTCGGACCGCGGGCCGCAAGCAGCCTGTGGATGCACACAGGCGCAGCAGAGATCGAAGACACTCCGCTTGTCAGCTTTTCTTACACTTTCACGAAACAGCGCGCGATCATTTTCGACTTCAATAAAATTTTAATACGCATTACTACAATATGTTAAGTAATTTTATACCACCCAGGATCGGTGTATGCTTTAAAGAGTTGTTGCTTAAATTCCGGGCAATTCAAAAACCAGCATCAACATCCAACATCATGAATACATCCATCAGCCAAACACTCCGGGCGCTTATTGCAGCCGCTGGACTCGGCCTCGTCGCCCATAGCGCGAGCGCCCATACGGTCAGCTTGGGCACCTACAACGCGGGTTCGCCCGGTAGCGTGACCATCGTCTTGGGCTCTTACCACACCGGTGCACCTAATGAGGGGTCTATTTCCCTTATTGCGGGTCCAAGCGCACCCGTCGGGCCCATCGCCTTCAACCAGCTTTTTGCTGTGCAACCGGCACAGTTGATTGACGGAACGAATAACTTTTACGCCCCCAATAGCGGTGGTGCCCAAGGGCAGTATAATCAGACGGTAAACAACACTCTAACTGTAACTCGGTGGCAGGGCGCCACCTTTACTGGCCTTGCGGCGGGTGTCTACACCTACCAAATCACTGGGATGAATACCGTGGATTATTCCGACTGGAACACCAGCCAGCCCAACTGGACCGGCACCCTCACGATTTCGGGGGCCACGGCCGGCGGAGTTCCGGATGGTGGTTCTGCGGTCTTTTTGATGGGTTTGAGCATCCTCGGTTTGGCCGCGCTTCGCCGGAAGCTCTGATCAGCTCGGATAGCCTGGCTGTTTTCCAAAGCCGCGACTCCCTCACGGGAGCGCGGCTTTTTGCTGTGTCGTTCGGGAAAGCCATATCGCCGCATCTGAAACCCGATTCGTCAAAACCACGGCATGCGACCGGCGGGCGGTCCCCTTGATCGATGCCGATACTGACGATCCGCGTCACATGAAATGATGGAACCCATAGAGTGGAGTTTTGGCCACAGATGAGTTGTGCCCGTCAAGTTCAGGAAAAGTGAATCGATGGTTGGCAGGCTTGGTGAGATAAAAAGATTCATGGGGAGGGTTTTAGGGAGGGGTGAATTGACCCCGTCGGCTGGACAAGAGGAACGGAGACTAAGATATAATCTTCGCCTGTCGGACAAGCGGGTTGGTCGCACCCGAGGATAGTATCCCTGGAGCTTGCCAGGGGCACCAACCGGCCGATAATCCATGGGTCCAAAGCGCCCTGCCGAAGGATTTTTTATCGCCATGAAAAAATCCGCACTCATGGCCGGTCTCACCCTCATCAACTTCCTCCGGGCTGCGCCTATTACCCGATGGGGCTCACGCGGGCCGAGTGGAATAAGCTGTCGCCCGAACAGCAGACCAGCCATTGGGCGCGTGAGCATCGCGAACTCCGCGCGATTGACGCAGTCCAAACCGCTCGCACCCGACGGATCGATACGGCGATCAAGGAAGCGGAGACGCGGACGTTGCGCATGACGAGCGACAGCACAGCCGAGTCAGCCGCAGCACTGGATGTGAGCCGGTAGGCTTCCTCGTTTCCCACTCCCTCGCACAGTCTTCCCGCCGAGCCCCGCCCGGCGGCTCCCGCCGCGCTTGGCTCCGCGCATTTCGGCACTTGCGCGCGCATTTTTTTCCTGCAACGTCCGCCCTCTCAGTTCACGGCGCGGTAGCCAAGTGGTAAGGCCGAGGTCTGCAAAACCTCTATGCGTCGGTTCAATTCCGACCCGCGCCTCCAATTTCCCCAAAAATCAGCGCCCTCCAACGCGCCGACAGGTGAGAAATCGTCGGTCGTGGTATAGTTTGAAAGCGAACGACTGGCGGGTAGGCCGCGAGCTTGCTCGCGCTCATCCTTTCAACCCTGAGCGCCCGCCAGCGGGCGGCCGATGCCGCTATCGCCTACCGCGGTCGCACCAAATTTCTCGGCAACACGAACGATCGCGTGCAGCTCAACGTCCGCAACATCCTCGACGAGCACGACCTCGTGCCCAACCGCGTGCTCTCCACCGGCCAATACGTCGCGTGGGCGCGCGTCGAGCCGCGCGTGTTCGTGTTCACGGTCGGCTTCGACCTCTAATCCCAGCGTCTTGTAATATTTAGACTTTGCCAAGGTGGGGCTGGCTCTCCGAGCCGGCCTGGGTGGCAGGGCGATTCGCGACTCAAACCCAGGCCGCTTGCGGAGAAGCGGCCCCACCATCCTGAAGTCCAAATATCAAGGGACGTTGGTATAATCCGCGACGCCCGCGCTACCGCGTCCTAATCCAATCCGCCAGCTGCGCCCACGCCCGGGCGCGGTGGCTGATCCGGTTTTTCTCCGCCTCGGTGATCTCGGCGTAGCTCGCCGTGTGGCCGTCGGGCAAAAAAATCGGATCATAGCCGAACCCGCCGCCGCCCTGCGGCTCGGCCAGCAGCCGCCCGCAGCACTCGCCCTCGACCACCCGCTCCTCGCCGTCTGCGCCGAGTGCGACGAGCACGCAGACAAACCGCGCCCGCCGCCGCTCCGCCGGCACGCCGCGCATGGTCGCGACGAGTTTCGCCAGATTCGCCGCCGGGTCGCACACCGGCCCAGCGTAGTAGGCCGATTCGACGCCAGGCGCGCCACCGAGCGCGTCCACGCACACCCCGCTGTCGTCCGCGAGCGCCCACACCTCGGCCGGCAGGCGCGCGCGCAGCGCGAGCGCTTTCTTGCGCGCGTTGCCGACAAAGGTCCCCGTGTCCTCCTCCACCGCCGGCATCCCGCCAAACTCACGCGCCGATCGGATGCGCACGGCCAGCCCGCTCGTGCCCGCGAGCGCCTGCAGCTCCGCCACCTTGTGCGCGTTGCCCGAAGCAAGGCAGAACTCGATCATCGCGCTCGGCCGGCCGCCTATTTTTTCTTCGCCGCCTGCTTCTGCTTCGGCGGAGGCGGTGCGACGTATTTCGGCAGCACGCCGGCTTGGGGCGCCACGGTGGCGATGTTCGGCGTGACGTCGGCCTCGACGCGCCGCAGCGCCCAATTCAGCCCGCCCATCAGCACCGATTGGAAAATCGGGTTGGCCCACACATCGTCGCGATGCCCCATATTGGTGTAGAAGACCCGCCCTTGCCCGTGCAGCCGCACCCACGTCGCGGGATAGTTGGGCCGCGCATACGACGGGCCGGTCATCGTGCTCGTGTCCTGCACCATCAGCACGTGCAGATCGGGCGCAAAATTCTTCAGCGAATACCATTCCTCATGCAGGACGAAATCCGCCGGCACCGCGGCCATGCCGGGGAACTTCGCATCCGCGATGATCATGCGCGCCGGCTGCTGCGCGTCGTGCTTGATGAACGAAGCGCCGAGCATCTTGCCGTAGGGGTCGGTGTTGGCGCCGTCGGGCTCGTTGCGCGCGGGGCCGTGGTCCTGGTTGCCCGGCGCGTGGAAGGTGTCCGAGGCGTTGTGCGTGCCGACGAAGCCCTTGCCGCCCGCGATCGCATCGAGCAGCGCCTGCTTGCCGGCGGGCGTCATCGGCGGATTGCCATCGCCCTGCGCCGGATTGTTCTTCGCCAGCGTGAGATCGCCGCTCGTGGCGAAGAAGAACGCGTCGAACTGCGCGAGGTAATCCTTGGAAAAGAGGCTGCCGTCCTTCGAGAAAACGAACTCGATGTTATGCTGTGCGCCCAGCTCGCGGAGCACGCGGAACGCCGCGCCGTAGCGCGGACCGTCGAGCGTCTTGATCACATCGTGCTCGAAGCCGGAGGATTTGGTGAAGAAGAGGACTTTCTTCGTCGCCGGCGCAGCCGCGAGCGCCGACGCCAGAGCCACGGTCAGAAACAACAGGCGCACGAGGGATTTCATGGGGATAAAGGTCGGGTGGAGGCTACGGCTGCTTGGCGAGTTTCTGCACCTCGGCCTTCGTCAGCCCGAGGCGTTTGGCGGCCTTCGCCGCATCGCCGCCATCGGCGGCCAGCGCGCGCACCACCAGCTCGCGCTCGACGCGCTTGAGCACGGCCTCATCGCCGGTCTTCAGCTGGTCGAAGACAAAATCCAGCGCGGTCGCGAGCGTGAGCGCCGGGGCCGCGTCTGCACCCGCCATCGCTTCGCCCGGCGCGGGTTCGCCGCGAATCTCCACCGGCAGGTCCTTCACCAAAATGGCGTCGCCCTGGGCGATGACGGCGCTGCGGTAGATGACGTTCTCAAGCTCGCGCACGTTGCCCGGCCAGCGGTGCCGCACGAGCACGGCCATGGCCTCGGGCGAGACTTTGGAGACGCGCGTCTTTTTTTGCTTCACCAGATTCTGAAGGCAGAAATCCACAATCTGCGGGACGTCCTCCCCACGCTCGCGGAGCGGGGGCATGCGGATGCGGACGACATTCAGCCGGTAATAGAGATCCTCGCGGAAGGTCTTGGCCTTCACCATTTCCTCGAGGTCCTTGTTGGTCGCGGCGAGGATGCGCACATCCACCCGGATGGTCTCCGTGCCGCCGACGCGCTGGATCTCGCCTTGTTGGAGCACGCGCAGGATTTTCGTCTGGGTGGCGAGCGCCATGTCGCCGATCTCGTCGAGGAAGATGGTGCCGCCGTCGCAGAGCTCGAACTTGCCGATGCGCTGCACCGTCGCGCCGGTGAACGATCCCTTTTCATGCCCAAAGAGTTCGCTCTCGATCAAGTTGTCGGGGATCGCGGCGCAGTTGACGGCGATGAAGGGCTTGGTCGCGCGGTGGCTGTGCTTCCAGATGCCGCGCGCGACGAGCTCCTTGCCCGTGCCGCTCTCGCCCGTGATCATCACCGTCACATCGCTCGCGGTCACCTGGCCGATGATCTTGAACACGTCCTGCATCACCGGCGAACTGCCCACGATGCCCTCGCGGTAATCGTCGGCGTTGATGGTGGGCTTGTAGTCGCCGACCGCCCGGAGATCGGCGTGGGCCTTCAGGGCGTTCTGCGCGAGCGCCAGCACCTTCGCCGGATCGAAGGGCTTCATCACGTAGTCGAAGGCGCCGTATTTCATCGCCTCGATCGCGGTCTGCGCCGTGCCGAAGGCCGTCATCAGGATGACGAGCTGGCGCGGATTGGCCGAGCGGATGTGCTGGAGCGCCTCGATGCCCCCCATGCCGGTCATGCGCACATCGAGGAAAACGAGGTCCGGGTGCGGCCCTTTCTTCACCAGCGCCACGCCCTGCTCGCCGTTGGGCGCCTCGATGATTTGGTAACCGTGCGATGTCAGCACCCGGGAGAGCGAGTAACGGATCTCGGCATCGTCATCGATGACGAGGATGGTGGGCGATTTGGCGGGTTCGGACATGCGATCGGAGAGCGTGGTTTGTCGCTTCGCCGCGGTTGACGGTCAATGCACCAATTGGGCCAGGTTCCGCGCCCTGGCCTCGGCAAAAAAAATCCCCGCCGTGAAAGGCGGGGAAAAAGTGGTGGACCCTAGGAGGCTCGAACTCCTGACCTCCTCAATGCCATTGAGGCGCTCTACCAACTGAGCTAAGAGCCCATTCACACTTGCGAGGGGCGAGAAAAATCAAAGTTCCGGCGACGAACGCAAGGACTTTCTCAGCCCTTTTCCTGCCGCCCATAAGTGGAAAACGGCACCGTCTGGACCGTCCCCACACCCTTGGGCCGCGGACCCATCCGCACCGCCGCGATGGAGTCGAGCACCGCCTTGTCGAAAGCGTCGTTGCGCGACGACCTCGTGATGCGCGCGCGCGTGAGCCGGCCGTCGGTCTCGATGGTGAACTCGGCCTCGGCGCGCAGTCCGTCGTTGAGGCCGGGTATGCGATCAAGGGCGTCCTTCAGGCGCTGCAGCAGCGCGGCGCCGTAGCGCTCGGCCTCGTCGCCCTCGGAGGCGGTCAGGGCCTTGCCGCCGGCCCCGCCGACTTTGTTGTTGGGCGATCCGCCGACGACGCCCTTGGCGATGCCCTCGGCGTCGATCTTCGCGACCTTGGTGGGCGTGTTCTTCGCCGGCGCCGGGGCGCTCTTCGCCTTGTTCTTCTGATCAAACTCCTCCTTGGAGATTCGCTTCCGCTCCTCATCCTCGCGCTTCTTCTTCGCCGCCGCCTCCCGCTTGAGTTCGAGTTTCGCCTTCGACTCCGCGACGATGAGCCTGCGCGTGATCTGCTTCGAGAAATTCGGGATCTCCTCCGAGACCGTCGCCTTGGTCGGCGGCGTTGGCGACGGCGTCGGCGGAGCAGGGGTCGGCGGCGCGGGCTCCGGCGGTGGCGCCGGCTTGGGCTCCACGGCCTTCGTGGCCGGCACGGTCACCCCCCCGGTCACGCCCAGCGCCGGAGCCTCGGTGGCCATGTAGTTGTCGCCCTCGCCAGCGACGAGCTGCAAAATCTTCTGCGGTGGCTCGTCGGGCTTGGAGACCAGGCTGAGGAACATGGTCACCAAGACCAGGGCGTGCAGCCCCAGTGAAAAAAGGAAGGCGCGCGGCGAGCCCGGGTCCATGGTGCCCTCAGTCCTCCGTCTTCGTGTCGATCATGAAGCGGGTAAGACCCGCCCGCTCGACCTCGGTGAAAAGTTCGGCCACGCGCTGATAGGGCACGGTGCCGTCGCCCCGGATGCGGATCACGGGCTGCTTGGGCTCGGCGGCGAGCATGCGCAGCCGGGTGCGCAGTTCCGCGAGCGTCACGGTCGTGCGCTCGTTGTCGATGAAGAGGCCGCGGGCGTTGACGCCCACGGCGACGAAGCGGTCCTTCGGATCGACTTTCTGCTGCGGGGACTTTGCGACCGTCGGCAGATTGATCGCGATCGTCTGCTCCTGCTGCATGAGCGGCGTCGCGATCATGAAAATCACGAGCAGGATGAACCCGAGATCGATCAGATTGGTCACGTTGAGGTCCGCGATGGGGTGCGAGGCGCGGTGACGGCGGAAATTGCGGGCCATGGCGGGGTATCCCTCAGTTCGACTCAAGCTCGATGCGATCGGCGAGCGAACTCGCGAAGCTTTCCAGCTCCGAGACCATCTGGCGGGTGTGGCCGAGCAGGAAATTGTAGCCGAAGACTGAGGGGATGGCGACGACGAGGCCGGCGATCGTGGCGAGCATCGCGCCCGAGACGCCCGGCGCGAGCTGCTGGATGCCCGCCGTCTGCTGCGTCGCGATCGCGCTGAAGGCCTCCATCACGCCCCACACGGTGCCGAGCAGGCCGATGAACGGCGCGCCCGACACGATCGAGGCGAGGAAAATCATGCTCGATTCGTAGCGCAGGGTCTGGCGCGCGATGGCGCGCTGGAGGGCGTTCTCCGCGTGCTCGAGCCGGGCGCGCGAACTCTCCACCCCGCGCTCGCGCCCGATGGCCGCGGCGCGCCAGTAGCCCTCCACGGCATCGGCGAACAAATCCGCGTAGGGGATCGTGCGCTTGTCGCGAAACGATTCCGGCAGATCGAGCAGCGTGCGCTGGTCGCGCAGGTGGCCCTCGAACGAGCGGTTCAGCGCGCGCAGCCGTCTCAGCTCGGCGTGCTTGCCGAACATCACGGTCCAGGCCACCAGGCTCGCCACGGCGAGGCCCAGCACGATGATTTTGTCGATGGTCCCGCAGCGTTCGAAGATGTCGATGATGTTGGTCGCGAGGACAGGAGGGAAAAAATTCGGCACAAGCATGAGGCGTAGCGCACACAGATGCCGGGTTTGATCCGCACGTTCAACGGAAAACCCGGCCGAGTTGTTCACGGCCCGCGCGCGAATCTGTTTGCGACGGCTGGCGCGGGTTTTTTGCTCGGTCCCCCGTCCCTCCTTCCCCGATCCATTTATGTTCCGCCAACGCGCCCTCGAGCAACTCAAGTCCCGCCGCACCGCCATCGGCTCCGCCAGCGCCCTCGTGGGCTTCGACGGCTTCGTCGATACCATCGTCACGCCCGTCGGCCTGCGCCGGAGCGCCGGGGATAATTTCACGCCCATCACCACGCTCGCCGAGCTCGGCCAGCGCATCAGCGCCGCCGCCGGCAAGAGCACCAACATCGAGCTCTACCCGCGCATCGACAAGCTCGGCGGCAACGGCCCGATCATGGCCAACGCCCTCCTCTCCGCCGGCACGCGCGTGACCTATATTGGCGCCGTCGGCGAGCCCGCGATCCATCCGGTCTTCGCCGCGATGGCCGCCCGCGCCCGGACGGTCTCGATCTGCGCCGCCGCCCAGACGACCGCGATCGAGTGCAACGACGGCAAGTTGATGCTCGGCCAGATGCGCTGCCTCGACGAGATCACCTACGACCGCATCTGCGCCGTGATGGGCGAAGCCGCCTTCCACGCCGAGATCGCCGCCGCCAGCCTCGTGGCGCTGGTGAACTGGACGATGATCCCCAACATGACGGCCATCTTCACCGCGCTCACCGAGCACGTGCTGCCGAAGCTGCCGCCCGCGCCGGATCGCGTCTTCTTTTTCGACCTCGCCGATCCCGAAAAACGCTCCGCCGAGGATTTGCGCGCCGCGCTCGTGGCGATTGGAAAGTTCTCCCCGTTCGGCCGCGTGACGCTCGGGCTCAACCTCAAGGAGGCCCAGCAGGTCGCCGCCGCGCTCGGCTGCGGCACAGTGAGCGCCGAGGAGGCCAGCCTCCGCGCCGCCGCTACCGCCATCCGCACCCAGCTCGGCCTGCACACCGTCGTCATCCACCCGGTCGAGTGCGCCGCGTGCGCCACCGCCGCGGGCTCCGCCTGCGTGCCCGGCCCCTACACCGCGCAGCCGAAGATCACCACCGGCGCCGGCGATCACTTCAACGCGGGTTTCACCACCGGCCAGCTCCTCGGCCTCGATCCTGAGGGGTGCCTCGCGCTCGGCGTGAGCACGAGCGGCCACTACGTGCGCACCGGCGAGAGCCCCAGCCTCGCCGCGCTGGAAACCTTCCTCGCCAACTGGCGCTGAGCGCCGCCATTCTTACTCATGTCGTCGAAAAACAAACCCGCCGGCCGCCTGGTTTCCTTCGAAGGTTCCGAAGGCTCGGGCAAGTCCACCCAGATCGCGCGCCTTGCGGCGCACTTTCAGAAGACCCACCGCGATGTCGTCACGACCCGCGAGCCTGGCGGCACGGAGATCGGCGAGCAGATCCGGAACATCATCGTCCACAACTCCAAGGGCGACGAGATGTGCGCCGAGACGGAGCTGCTGCTCTTCACCGCCGCCCGCGCGCAGCTCGTGCGCGAGGTCATCGCGCCGGCCCTGCTGCGCGGTGCGATCGTGCTCAGCGACCGTTTCCTCGATTCCTCGACTGTTTACCAAGGCATCGGCCGCAACCTCGCCGCCGATCCCGTGGCGCAGATCAACCGCTTCGCCGTCGGCGACGTGATGCCGGATCTTACGATTGTGATCGATGTGCCGGAGGAGGTCAGCCTCGCCCGCCTCAAGACCCGCGCCTCCGATCTGCCCGACCGCATGGAGCGCGAAAACGTGGGCTTCTACAAGAAGGTGCGCGAAGGCTACCTCGTGCTCGCGCAGGGCATGCCCGAGCGCTTCATCGTCGTCGATGGCACCAAGACCGAGGACGCGATCGAAAAGAAAATCTGGGCCGAGGTGCAGGCGCGTTTGAAGTGAGGCGAGGCCGGCGCCCCGCGCCGGCCCTAAAGTCTGCCTTCGCTCCAGCTTATGAACTCCGCCGTCCTGCCCTGGCCCGCCGCCCTCGCCGGCACCCCGGCGGTAGCGGTCATCGATCAGGCAATCGCCCGGCGGCGGCTGTCGCACAGCCTGCTCCTGCATGGCGACGATCCGGAGACGCTCGCCGCCATCGCCCACGCCATCGCGGATCGCCTGCTCAACGGCGCCGAAGGCCAGCGCGCCCCGGCCACCTTCCCGCCCGAGCAGCACCCCGATTGCTTCGCGCTGCGCCCCGCCGGCAAGATGCGCCAGATTTCCGCCGACGCCACGCGCGATCTCATCGGCAAGGTGCAGGTCTCGCCCGCGGTCGCGCCGCGCAAGGTCGCGATCATCCACGAAGTCGATCGCATGCACCTGACGGCGGCCAACGTCTTCCTCAAGACGCTCGAGGAGCCGCCCGCCAACACCACGCTCCTCCTGCTCACGACGCGGCCTTACGCCCTGCTGCCCACGATTCGCAGCCGCGTGCTGATTTTCCGCTTCCCCGCCACCGCCGCGCCTGTCGCCGCCGACGGCTGGGCCGCCTGGCGGAGCGACTACCAGGCCTGGCTCGGCCGTCTCGCAGACGCTGTGACTCACGACAAGACCGCGATCGCCGATCACATCTTCACACTCTACGGGCTCGTCGCGCGATTCGGCGCCGTGCTGGATTTCGCAACGGCCGAAGCGTGGAAAGCCCAGAAGGAAAAGCTCCCGCCCGATCTCGACGACGACGAGCAGACCGCCATCGAGACCGGCCTCGCGAATGGCCTGCGGCTGCGGCTCTTCGCCGAGATCGCGCAGGCCACGCGGGAATTTGCCCTCCCCCGCCTCGCCGCCGGCGACGAACCGACGCGCCGGGCGCTCGTCGCCGCCATCGGGCAGCTTGAGCACGACACCGGCCTCCTGCGGCTGAACCTCAACGAGTCGGCCGCGCTGGAAAACTTCCTGCTTTCGTCGCTGCGACTTTGGTCGCGGCGGTAGCGCGGCCCGTCATTGGCGGAAACTTTTTCTGCTTCTCGCTGTTCCCCCAACATGCCCCTACTCAGATTACTCGCCTTTGCGCTGCTGCCGCTCACGACGTTGTGCGCCGGCGAATTCGAGACCGCCCTCGAACATTTCAAGGCCCGGCGCTACCCGGAGGCCCACGCGGCTTTTTCCGCGGTGGCTGCGGCGGAACCGAAAAACGCCGCGGTGCGCCATTACCTCGGGCGCGTCTGCGCGCGACGCAACGACGCCGCGGCGCTGGAGGAGGCCGTGAAATGGTATGGCGAGGCCGTGGAACTCGAACCCGGCAACGCCACCTACCTCGCCGCCTACGGTGGGGCGCTGCTCAACGCCGCCAACCGCTCGCGCTCGCTCTCGGGCGCGAACAAAGGCCGCGACATGCTGGAAAAGGCGGTCGCCCTCGACCCCGCGCAGCTCGACGCGCGCGAGGCGCTGTTCCGCTTCTACCATCATGCGCCCTGGCCCATCGGCAGCGGCACCAAGGCCCGCGCCCATCTGGCCGAGCTGCGCAAGCACGATCCCGAACGGGCCACGGTGCTCAGCATCATCAGCCGCGTGGACGACAAGGACTACACCGGCGCCTTCAAGGTCTGCGACGAGCTGATCGCCGCCCAGCCCGACCACTACACCGCACTCTACCAATATGGCCGCACCGCCGCCGTCAGCGGCCAGAATCTTGAGCGCGGTCTCGCGCGCCTGCGGCAATGCGTCGCGCTCTCCCCGCCGTCGCCGGCCTCGCCCCCCCACAGCGCCGTGTGGAACCGCATCGGCAACCTCGAGGAAAAGCTCCAGCGTCCCGCCGCCGCCCGCACCGCCTACGAAACCGCGCTCCAGCTCGAGCCCGGCAACCGCCAGGCGAAGGACGCGCTCGCGCGGCTGAAGTAGCCTTCCGCCTCGCACGCGAATTTCAGAGCGCCGACCCAAACAAAGGGCCAAGTCCCGGCTTGCATCAGCACCTGCTGAGGTCCGGGAAGTGGTATAGTTTGAATTTCGTAGGCAGCCCGCTTGCGGGCGCTCAGGATTGAATGGACGAGCGCGAGCAAGCTCGCTGCCTACCCGAGAGTCGTTCGTTTCCAAACTAACCACTACCGAAGTCCGGCTTTACGGACCGGTGAGGCCGCCGCTCCGCAGCCGGCCTAACCTCGAAACAATTCGAGGGCCCAAGGAAGATGTCATCACACGACGGTGCCCGCCGGCAGCACCATGTTCTTGGGCACCACCAAGACTCCGTCGCGCACGATCACGCGGCCGTCGGCGTAAGTGCCGTCGTCCTTGCCGTCGGCGATGAGCACGCAGCCGTCGCCGATGCGGGTGTTCTTGTCGATGATGGCCCCTTTCACCCGGCAGTGCTTGCCCAGCCCGAGATGAGGGCGGCCCAAGGCGACATTTTCGGCCAGCTGCGCGTCGGTCTCGTAGTTGTCCGAGCCCATCACGATCGAGTCCTCGAGGTTGCTGCCCTCGCCGACGTAAGAGCGGATGCCCAGCACGCAGTGCCGCAGCGTCGAATCCGTGAGGATCGAGCCGTCACCAATCACGACGTGATCAATGGCGCACTTGTTGAGCTTGGAAGCGGGCAGGTAGCGGTCCTGCGTGTAAATCGGCGCGGAGGGATCGAAGAAATTGAAGGGCGGGAGCGGTTGCGCGAGCGCGAGGTTGGCCTCGAAGAAGGCGCGCACGGTGCCGATGTCCTCCCAGTAGCCCTCGAAGATGTGGGCGCAGAGTTTCTTTTTCCCGAGCAAGCTCGGGATGACCTCCTTGCCAAAGTCGGTCATCGAGTTGTCGAGCGCATCGGCGAGGACTTGGCGATTAAAGACGTAAATGCCCATCGAGGCGAGGCACTGCTTTTCCTCGGACTTGGTTTGGAGCGAAGCCTCGAGCTTCGGACTCAGCGTGAGGCTGTCGATGACGGCGGGATCCTTCGGCTTTTCGACGAAGCGTTTGATCGTCTGGTCATCGTTGACCTGCATCAGCCCGAGGCCGGCGACTTTCGAAACCGGGAAAGGAATGGAGGCGATGGTGACATCGGCATGGTTGACCGTGTGCTCCTCGATGATGCGGCGGAAATCCATCCGGTAGAGCTGGTCGCCGGAGAGAATGAGCACCAGGTCGTGCGGGAAACTGCGGAAGTGGATCAGGTTGCGCCGCACGGCATCCGCCGTGCCCTGATACCAGTCGGACCCTTTCTCGGTCTGCTCCGCGGACATGATGTCGACGAAGCCACCGCCAAACGGATCAAAGTGGTAGGTGGTCTGCACGTGGCGGTGCAGCGAGGCCGTCTGAAACTGCGTGAGCAGAAACATCCGGTTGATGTCGCTGTTGAGGCAGTTCGAGATCGGGATGTCGACGAGGCGATATTTGCCGGCGAGCGGCACGGCGGGCTTGCAGCGCTCCTGGGTGAGGGGGTGGAGACGGGTGCCACGGCCGCCGCCCATGATGACGGCGAGCACGCGTTTTTGGGTGGTGACGAGATTCTTGCGCATGAGGGGATTGGGTTGAGGGGCTGGTGCGCCCCACCCTTGCCGCCGCCCTGCCATTCGCCAGCAATTTCTCCGAAATATGACAAGTGGCAGCACGCTGGAGCCCCTCGTCCGGCAGGGCTCAAGCCAGTGGGGAAATCGCCGATTAACTTCAGGTTCGGGAAAGCGATCCCTGGCGCAGGCGTATTACGTGCTGCACGCTCGCTCTTCCCGGCAAAATCCTTTTCCACCATCCCATGTGCGGCATCGTCGGCTACGTCGGTAAACAAAAAGCGGCTCCGTTGATCATCGAGGGGCTCAAGCGCCTCGAGTATCGCGGCTATGATTCGGCGGGCGTCGCCGTGCTCCAGGACGGGCGCTTCGAGGTCGCGAAAAAAATCGGCCGCGTGGCCAACCTCGAGATCGAGGCCGCCCGCCACAAGCTCAGCGGCCACCACGGCATCGGCCACACCCGCTGGGCCACCCATGGCGGCGTGACCGACGCCAACGCCCACCCGCACGTGAGCAGCGACGGCCAGATCGCCCTCATCCACAACGGCGTGATCGAGAATTACGCCCAGATGAAAAAATTCCTGCTGGGCAAGGGCTACACTTTCAAGTCGGAGACCGACACCGAGGTGCTCTGCAATCTCATCGCCTACCACTACGCCAAGGAACCCGCCGGCCACAATGGCGACAGCCGCTTCGTCGAGAGCGTGCGCAAGACCCTGCACCATGCCGAGGGCACCTACGGCATCGTGATCATGGCGCTCGACGCGCCGGGCGAACTCGTCACCGCACGCAAGGGCTCGCCCCTCATCCTTGGCCTCGGCGACGGCGAGAGCCTGGTCGCCAGCGACGTGTCGGCGATCGTGAGCCGCACGCAAAACGTCGTCTACCTGAAGGACGGCGAGATCGCGCACCTCACGCCCAAGACCTGCGCGATCACGACCCTCTCCTCCGGCACGGTCGAGCCCGTGATCGACAAGGTCACCTGGTCGATCGAGGACGCCGAGATGGGCGCGCACGCGCACTTCATGGAGAAGGAAATCTTCGAGCAGCCCACCGCGCTCGAGAACGCCATGCGCGGACGCTTCTCCGAGGACGGCAGCACCGCCAACTTCGGCGGTCTCAACATCTCCGCGAGCGAGTTTCGCGGCATCGATCGTTTCATGTTCTGCGCCTGCGGCACGGCGCTCCACGCGTGCATGGTCACGGAGCATCTGATCGAGCGCTTCGCCCGTGTGCCGGTCGAGTGCGACTACGCCTCGGAGTTCCGCTACCGCAACTCCCCCCTCTTCCGCAATTCGCTCTTCTTCGTCATGAGCCAGTCGGGCGAGACCATCGACACGCTCGCCGCCATGCGCGAGGCGAAGCGCAAGGGCTACAAGGTGCTCGCGATTAACAATGTCGTCGGCTCCACCATCGCGCGCGAGGCCGACGGCGGCATCTACCAGCACGTCGGCCCGGAGATCGGCGTGGCCTCCACCAAGGCGTTCACCTCGCAGCTGCTCATCGGCGCGATGCTCGCGCTCTACATCGCGCGCATGCGCGACATGAGCTTTTCGGACGGCACGCAAATGGTGGAGGCGCTCAAAGGCGCGCCCGACCTCGTGCGCAAGGCGCTCGAGCAGGCGCCGCACATCAAGGCTATCGCGAAGCGCTTCGCCAAGGCGACCGACATGCTTTTCCTCGGGCGCCTTTCACTCTTCCCCATCGCGCTCGAAGGCGCGCTGAAGCTGAAGGAGATCTCCTACATCCACGCCGAGGGCTACCCTGCCGCCGAGATGAAGCACGGGCCCATCGCGCTCATCAGTGAAGACTGCCCGAGCGTCTTCTTCGCGCCGAACAACGAAATTTTCAACAAAGTCGTCTCCTCGATGCAGGAGATCAAGGCACGCAAGGGCCCAATCATCGCCATCGTGACGGAGGACGCGGACCTCCCTGCCGGCCTCGCCGACGAAGTGATCCGCATCCCGCAATGCCACGAAGCCGTGCTGCCAATCGTCGCTTCGATTCCCGTGCAGCTGCTGAGCTACTACATCGCCGTCGAGCGCGGCTGCGATGTGGACAAGCCGCGCAACCTGGCGAAATCGGTGACGGTGGAGTGACCGAGGTAGCGCGAGGCTTCAGCCCCGCGCTACTTCAATTCGCCCGCGCCACGGTCTCGATCAACTGCGACGGCACCGGCTTCAATCCGGCCCGGTGCCGCGCGACGGCCGCGCTGATCTCGGCGAGCACGGCGGGGTGTTCCTTCGCGCGATCGATGCGTTCACTGACGTCCTCACCGAGGTGGTAGAGTTGAGGGGGCATGTGCGTCACAGCTGGCTCACCGCCGTAGCCCGAGCGCGTGATGAAGTGCGCCTTCCAGTGGCCGAGTCGCGCTGCGTAGAGCGTGGCGCCGCGATAATAGAAGAACGCGTCGCGCGCCACCGGACCCGTGTGGAAGAGCAGCGGCGAGATATCGAGCCCGTCGATCGTGCGATCCGCGGGCAAGGTCGCGCCTGCGAGCTTCGCACAGGTCGTGAAGAGATCCATCGTGGTGGCGATCTCGCGCTGCACTGTGCCGGCCGGGATGCGGCCGGGCCACCAGGCCAGACCGGGCACGCGCATGCCGCCCTCCCAAGTCGAGCCCTTGCCCTCGCGGAGCGGGCCGGCCGATCCGCCGTGGTGGTTGAAAATCAACCACGGGCCGTTGTCGCTGCTGAAGACGACGAGGGTTTTCTGGTCGAGCCCTTCCTGGCGCAGGGTGCCAAGGATTTCACCCACGCTCCAGTCGAGCTCCTCGATCACATCGCCATAGACACCGGCCGCGCTCTTGCCGCGAAAGCGCTCGGAAGCGAAGAGCGGCACGTGAGGGAAACTGTGCGCGACGTAGAGGAAGAACGGCGCGGTCTTTTTCTCGCGGATGAATTTCACCGCCTCCTCGGTGTAGCGCCTTGTGAGCAGCCGCTGATCGGGCTGGGCCTCGACGTTCTCCGTGCCGCGGATCAGCGGTGTGCGCCAGTAGGCGTTGTTCTCCTCGAAGAATTTCGGCCGGCCCTTGGGCGCATCGGGCGCGGGCATCATGTCGTTGGAATAGGGCATGCCGAAATATGTATCGAACCCGTGATGCGGCGGCAGGTGCTCCGGCAGATGGCCGAGATGCCATTTGCCGACCATGCCGGTCGCGTAGCCGCGGCCCTTGAGCAGCTCGGGGAGCGTGACTTCGTCGCGCGGCAGCCCGCCGGCGGAGTTGTTGCGCAGCACGCGAAATTGATCGTGGCACATGCCGTTGCGCAGCGGATAACGACCGGTCAGCAGCGCGGCTCGGCTCGGCGTGCAGACCTCCGCCGCCGAGTAGAAATCCGTGAAGCGCATGCCCTCCGCCGCCATCCGGTCGAGGTGGGGCGTGCGAATGACGGGATTGCCATAGCAACCGAGATCGCCCCACCCGAGGTCGTCGGCGTAGATGATGACGACGTTAGGCCGATCGGCGGCGAAAGTTCGGGCGATGCCACCGAGCAGCAAAAGCAGGCAAAACGAGATAGGCGTGATTTTCATGGGGCGCAGCCAACTTCGGGCGTTCGCCGCGGGGTTTCGAGCGCAAACAGTCGCCGCAAAAAACGGCCGCCACACCCGGAGTCTTCCGCCTTGCGAGCGGCGAGGGCGGCGCGCATTAACGCACGTTTCGACGATGAACATCCACCCGACCAAGGAAGCGTTCGCGGCCCTCGCCGCGCAGGGCAACGTGATCCCGGTCTATGCTGATTTGATGGCGGACTTCGAGACGCCGGTCTCCGCCTACGCCAAGCTCAACAGCACCGGGCCCGCCTATCTTTTCGAATCGGTGGAGGGCGGGGAGAACCTCGCCCGCTACAGCTTCATCGGGTGCCGCCCGCGGAAGATTTTCGCGTGCGGACCGCAGACCACCGAGGTTCGCATCCCTGGCGGCGCGACGCAGACCATCCCCACGCCCGCCGACCCGCTCACCCTCATCGAGCAGGAGATGCGCGGCTTCAAACCCGTCGCCGTGCCGGGACTGCCGCGCTTCACCGGCGGCGCGGTGGGCTTCATCGCCTACGAATATGTCACGCGCATCGAGCCGACGGTGCCCGCGGCGCCGAAGGACGAGCTGGGCACGCCCCTGCTCTATTTCATGCTGTCCGATTCGCTGCTGATCTTCGATCGCGCGAAGCAGACGCTGCGGCTGTGCGTCAATGCCCACGTCACCGGGCCGGCCGCCGCCGCCTACGATGCGGCGGTCGCGGAACTGCACCAACTCTTTGCGCTCCTGAGCCAGCCCCGCGCGCTCGCGCCGGCGCCGCTCGCCGACGTGGCCAAGCTCACCGTGCCACCGGGCAATTTCACGCAGGCTGGTTTCGAGCAGGCCGTCGAGGACGGCAAGGAGTTCATCCGGGCCGGCGACATCATCCAGTTCGTGCCGTCGCAGCGTTTCACGCGGCCCTTCACCCAGACTCCGCTCGATCTCTACCGCGCGCTGCGGACGGTGAACCCGTCGCCCTACATGTTCATCCTGGAGGCCGGCGATTTCTCGATCGTCGGCGCTTCGCCCGAGGTGCATGTGCGCCTGACCGACGGCCTCGTCGAAATCCGGCCCATCGCCGGCACGCGCAAGCGCGGCGCCACCCAAGCCGAGGACCTTGCGCTAGAAAAGGATCTGCTCGCCGACGAAAAGGAGCGCGCCGAGCACCTCATGCTCGTCGATCTCGCGCGCAACGACATCGGGCGCGTCTGCCGCTTCGGCTCCGTGAAGGTGCCCGAGATGATGGTCATCGAGCGCTTCTCGCACGTCATGCACATCGTGTCGCAAGTCGAGGGCCAGATCGCACCCGACAAGACCGCCTATGATTTGATGCGCGCGACATTTCCCGCCGGCACCGTGAGCGGCGCGCCGAAAATCCGCGCCATGCAGATCATCGCGCAATACGAGCCCTCCCAGCGGGGTTTCTACGCGGGCGCGCTCGGCTACGTGGGCTACGACGGCAACATGGACACCTGCATCATGCTCCGCACCGCGCTGCTCAAGGGCGGCCAGATTCACATTCAGGCGGGTGCAGGCGTCGTGGCCGATTCCGTGCCCGCCTCGGAATATCAGGAGACGATCAGCAAGGCCTCTGCTCTGCTCAAGGCCGTCGCGATGGCCGAACGGTTTTGACCACCACTGCGGCCCGGCCGTGTGACCGGGCTGTTGCCCTTTTGGCGTCGTTGCGTCACAGCCATGTGACACGTTTGCCCGCGCGAAACCCCTCGCCCGTGCATCCGTCCCTCTAGGCAGCCCGTAAGAGACATGGAACGATTTCCGCTATGCCAGTGGGAACAACCCAGCGTCTCACTCCTCATACCTATACACGAGAGGTTATCCGCCATGCCAAATAAGACCACCCTTCCCCGTCCGGCTCGCACCTCAGCCCCCATCGATGCGGCCATCACTGCGGCGCCTTTGGATGCCCCGCCCTCCTTTCTTGAGAAGCCCGACCGCGCCGCGCCCGAGGCGCCCATCCCGCATGGCGAGCGCTCCAATCTCCAGCTCTATCTCCAGGAGATCGGGAAGACGCCGCTCCTGACCATCGCCGAGGAAGTCACCCTCGCCCGCCGCATCCGCCGGGGCGACAAGGCCGCCCGCGATCACATGATTTCGGCCAATCTGCGCCTCGTCGTGAAAATCGCGATGGACTACAAGGACTTTGGCCTGCCGCTCCTTGACCTCATCAGCGAGGGTAACATCGGCCTCATCAAAGCCGTGGAGCGCTTCGACCCGCGCAAGGGCGGCAAGCTCTCCACCTACGCCGCCTGGTGGATCAAGCAGTCGATCAAGCGGGCGCTGGCCAACCAGTCCAAGACGATCCGGCTGCCCGTCCATCTGGTGGATAAAATTTCCAAGATGCGCCGCACCGCCATGCAGCTCACGGAACAGTTCGGCCGCGAACCCACGGACGAGGAGTTGGCCATCGAACTCCAAATCCCGACCGCCAAGGTCGCGCACCTAAAGTCCGTCTCCGTCCGTCCGGCCTCCCTTGACGCGCCCATCGGCGAGTCGGGCGACTCGTCGACGTTTGGTGAAATTGTGGGCGATGAAAATGCCGTCAGCCCCTACGAGGGCCTGCGCGACAAAAATCTCAACCGCGACCTCAACGCCATGGTCAACTCACTCGACCAGCGCGAAGCCGAGATCATCAAGTTTCGCTTTGGCCTCGACGGACGCGACGAGCTCACGCTCGAGGAGGTGGGCAGAAAGTTTCACGTCACCCGCGAACGCATCCGGCAGCTCGAGTATCTCGCGCTCTCCAAGATGAGGAAGGCGATGGCTAAAAACGAAGCCGTCCACACCGCCGAGGAAATCGAGGAGGAGCAACGCCAGCGCGAACGCATGGCGGTCATCAGAGAGTTCGTCGAAAGCAAGACCCGCAAACAGGGCAAAGCCGGGCGAAATTAACCGGTAGCCGGCTTGGGTTGCAGGGCAATTCTCTGCTGCAACCCATCCGCTGGCATTGAACCCAAGCCGCTTCGGAGAAGCTGCCCCACCCATTCAGGCGCTCCAGCTACGGCAGCCAGGGGTATTTCCGTGCGTCGGGTTTTCGTTTCTCACGCTGCGCCGTCATGAACTCCTTCGCCTCGTCGCTCATGTAATAGAGCATCGTGGCGTTGCCGGCGAGTTCCTGGATGCCGGCCTGCCCGTCGAGCTCCGCGTTGAACGCGCTCTTGAGCATGCGAATCGCGAGCGGGCTTTTCTCCAGGATTTCGTCGGCCCACTTCACGCCCTCGGCCTCGAGGTCCGCAACCGGGACGACGGCGTTGACGAGGCCCATGGCGAGCGCCTCTTTCGCGCCATATTGGCGGCAGAGGAACCAGATCTCGCGCGCCTTTTTCTGGCCCACGACACGCGCCAAGTAACTGGAGCCGAACCCGCCGTCAAAGCTGCCCATCCTCGGCCCGACCTGCCCGAAAATCGCGTTGTCGGCCGCGATGCTGAGGTCGCAGACCACATGGAGCACATGCCCGCCGCCGATCGCGTAGCCCGCCACGAGCGCGATCACGACCTTGGGCATGGAGCGGATGAGTTTTTGCAGGTCGAGCACGTTGAGCCGGGGCACGCCGGCCTCGTCGATGTAGCCGGCGTGGCCACGCACGCTCTGGTCGCCGCCAGCGCAGAAGGCATATTTCCCGTCCGTGTGCGGCCCGGCTCCGGTCAGCAGCACGACGCCGATCTTCGGGTCTTCGCGGGCATCGGAGAACGCATCAAACATCTCCGCTACCGTCAGCGGACGGAACGCGTTGCGTTTCGCCGGGCGGTTAATCGTCACCCGGGCGATGCCGCCGGACTTGTGGTAAAGGATGTCGGTGTAGGATTTGGCCACCTGCCATTGCGTCGTCATCATCCGGCAGCGTGGGCGGACGCCACGCGCTTGTCCATCGGCGAGAGCAGGCGAAGGCGAAAGCAAGCTGATTTCCCGCCGTCCGAGAAACTGCTTGGAGGGGGGCGAGCCTTGCCGGACACTTCGTGCCCTTCCGATGAGTCAGGATGCAACACCGTCTCCCAAGCGCCTCGCGCAACTAGGCCTAGGCCTCGGCGCGCTGGGCGTGGTGTTTGGCGACATCGGCACGAGTCCGCTCTACACCATCCGCGAATGCCTGCGGGTGCTGCCCGCCTCGGAGCACTCCACTGCGGTGCTCGGGGTGTTGTCGCTCATCTTCTGGTCGCTGATCGCGGTGGTGAGCGTGAAATATACCCTCGTCGTGCTTCGCGCCGACAACCGCGGGGAGGGCGGCATCTTCGCCCTGATGGCGCTCGGCCAGATCGACCGGGGATCGAAGCATGCGCTGAGCCTCGGGGTCATGGTCGTGCTGCTCGGTGCCGCCATGCTCTGCGGGGAGGCGATCATCACTCCGGCGATCACCGTCCTCAGCGCGGTCGAAGGCATCAAGGAAGTCTGGCCCAAGGCGGACCATCTCGTCGTGCCCTTGGCCTGCGCGGTGCTGGCCGTGCTCTTCGGCCTGCAATACCGCGGCACCAAGTTCATGGGTGGCATCTTCGGCCCGGTGATGCTGCTGTGGTTCATCGTGCTCGGTTCACTTGGTCTGTGGCGCATCATCGAAAACCCAATCGTGCTGCAGGCGCTAAACCCGATGCACGGGCTTCGGCTCCTGGCGACGCACAACCTCACCGAGCTCTCCCTCCTCCTCGGCTCAGTCGTGCTGGCCTTCACCGGCGTCGAGGCGCTCTACGCCGACATGGGGCATTTCGGCCGCCGCGCGATCACCGTGGCGTGGTATGCGGTCGTGCTGCCCGGGCTCACGCTGAATTATTTCGGCCAAGGCGCCTATTTCCTTTCCGGCAAGGGCTCCGCGGCCAATCCCTTCCTCTCCATCGCCCCTGAGGGGCCGGTGCGACTCGCGCTCCTGGCGCTCTCGATGTGCGCGGCCATCATCGCCAGCCAGGCTCTCATCTCGGGGGCATTCTCCCTGGTGCGGCAGGCCATCCAGCTCGGCTATTTCCCCCGGCTCACGGTCCGCCACACCAACGCCGAGCAACGCGGACAAATCTACCTCCCGCTGGTCAACACCACCCTCGGCCTCGGGGCCATCGCCACTGTCATCGGTTTCAAGTCCAGCGAAGCCCTCGCCGCCGCCTACGGCATCGCCGTCACCGGCACCATGATGGTCACGACCATCGCCCTGGCCTATGTGATGCGCCGCGCCTGGCGCTGGCCGGTGCGCCGTGTGCTCATGATCTGCGCGGTTTTCTTTGCGATCGATGCGGTCTTCTTCGCCGCGAATCTCCACAAGTTCGCCGACGGAGGCTGGCTGCCCATCGCCATCGCGCTCGGTGTCCTCGCCATCATGGTCACGTGGAAGACCGGTAAGTTTGAAATTTTTCGCCGCGTCTACGGCAACGAAGTCACCGAGGACGAACTCTGCCGCATCGCGTCGAGCCAGCACATCGTGCGCGTGCGCGGCACCGGTGTCTTCATGGCCGGCAACCCGCAGGGCACCCCCCTCGTGCTGTTGCACCACGTGAAGGCCAACAAAATGCTCCACGAGACCGTGGTCCTCCTGAGCATCATGACTCCCGAGGTCCCCTACGTGCCCGACGACGAACGGCTCCAAGTGCGCGAACTCGGTGAAGGCGTGTGGCGCGCGCTGGCCAGCTATGGCTACATGGAGTCGCCCGACGTCGCTGAACTCGCCGAGCAAATCCGCGCCCGCGGCGTGCCGCTCAAGACCGCGGAGGCGACCTACTATTTCAACCGCGAGATGATCATCACGGGCGGCGACGCCAAGATGTGGGAATGGCAAAAACACTTCTACGCCTTCCTCAGCCGCAACGCCCGCCAAGCCCGCGACTATTATCACCTCCCTCCCTCGCAAATCATCGAGGTCGGGATGCCGATTCAACTCTGAGGTCGCTCAACCCAGGAGCGCCGCCAGCTCCGCGAACCACGCCTTGCGCATCGCCGCGTCGGCCTTCCGATCGGTGCGCACCTCGATCACTCGGATGCCCGCCTGCGGCAGCTCGCCGATGAGCGCGCGGAACTGTGGCCAGTCCTTCACCAGCGTGTGCGCCACGCCATGCGCCGCGCACAATTTTTCAAAGTCAGCCTCCTGCGGGGTCGCAAAGTAGTCCTCGAACGGCGGCTCAAACCCCGCGATCGGCAGGTGCTCGAAGATCCCGCCGCCCCGGTTGTTCACGAGCACGATCGTGAGCGAACCCTGCAGCCGCGAGCGCAGCAGGAAGCCGTTGCTGTCATGCAGCAGCGCGAGATCGCCCGTCAGCAGCACCGCCGGCTGGTGGGCGACATGCGCCACGCCGAGCGCCGTCGAGAGCGTGCCGTCGATGCCGTTCGCCCCGCGGTTGGAAAAGGGCTGCACCGCACGATCGTTGGGCGGCCAGACATACTCGACATCCCGCGCGGGCATGGAGCTGGCGACAAAGAGCGGCGTATGGGGCGGCAGGTGCCGGGCGAGCAGCCAGGCAATCTTGGGTTCGAAAAACGCCTTCTCATTTAGGAACCGCTGGTCGATCGCGGGGCGGATCTTTTCCTCGCAGCGCGCCCACATGCGCTCGTAGCCGTTGGCCTCCTCGGCGGCCGTCGGAAGCGTCGCGGCCAGTGCCGGCAGCGAGGCGCCGAGGTGCACCGTGCGGCCGTGCAAGGCGTCGCGATTGTCGATTCGCTCGGCCGCCATCCACACGCGGGCCTCACTGCCTTCGACCCAGGCGCGGAGCACTTTGCTCGTCGGCCAGCCCCCGAGGCAGAGCACGGCCTCGGGCTTCAGCCGCTCGGCCGTCGCGGCGTTGCGCAGGACGGTATCGTAGGTCGTGACGAGATGCGGCACCTCGAACGCGCGGTTGCGCACGGGCGAGAGTCCATCGGCCAGCACCGGCCAGCCCAGCCGCCGCGCAATCTCCGCCACCGCCGTAAGCGCGGCCTCGCGTTCGCCCGACAACTGCGGGCCCACGACGATCACGCCGTGCGAATCCGGCACGAGCCGCGGCGGCTCCCCGGCGACGAGCCGGCTCTCCGGCGGCGTGAGTTGCGAGAAAAATGAGTGCCAATCGATATCGTGCGCAAAGGCCGCCGCCTCGCCGCCGTCGGCCACCGGCGCCAGCGGATCGCGGAAGGGCACGTTGAGATGCACCGCGCCCGCGATGGGGCCGAGCGCGCGCGCCACGGCGTGCGCCACCGTCTGGCGCAGGTAGCGGAAGAGGTCCGTCGTCAGCCCCGGCAGCGCCAGCTCATGGAAAAAAACCGCGTGGTCGCCGTAGATTTTTTGCTGATCGATCGTCTGGCCAGAGCCGCAGGCCCGGAGTTCCGGCGGCCGGTCGGCGGTGAGGACCACGAGCGGCACCGCGCTCTCGCGCGCCTCGATCACGGCGGGAAAGTAATTCGCCGCGGCCGTGCCGCTCGTGCAGACGAGGGCGACCGGCTGCCCGAGCCGCTTGGCCATGCCGAGCGCGAAGAACGCCGCCGACCGTTCGTCCAGCACCGGTTCCGCCGCGATCTCCGGGTGCGCCGCAAAGGCGGCTGTGAGCGGGGCCGAGCGCGATCCCGGCGAGATGACCGCGTGCCGCACCCCGCGGCGCGCCAGCGTCTCGACGAGCACAGAGGCCCAGAGGGTGTTTAGGTTGCGAGAGTCGAGGGACGAATCGGACGGCGTCATGGTTCAGCCCGTGAGGGCGTCGAGCATCGCCTTAAACTTCAGCTCCGTTTCGGCAAACTCCTTTTCGGGCGTCGAACCCGCGACGATGCCCGCGCCGGCGAAGACGCGCGCTCGCTCGCCCTCGACGACCGCCGAGCGGATGCCCACGAAGAACTCGCCGCCGCCGCGCGCGTTGAGCCAGCCCAGCGCCCCGGCGTAGAGGCCGCGGGGAAAACCCTCTAGTTCGCGGATGCGCGCCACTGCGGCCGCGCGCGGCGTGCCGCCGACAGCGGGTGTCGGATGCATCGCGGCGAGCACGTCGAGCAGCCGCACGCTGGCCGGGAGCGCGGCCTGCACCGGGGTGTGGAGATGCTGCACGTTGGCGAAGCACCGCACCTGCGGGTGGGCGGGAAACTGCGGTTGCAAGCCGAGCGGCGCGAGGCGTGCGACGATGTCGTCGAGCACATCGCGGTGCTCGCGGCAGTCCTTCTCGCTGCGCAGCAGCGCGGCGGCGAGCGCGGCATCCTCGCTCGCGCCCGCGCCGCGGCGGATGGAGCCCGCCAGCGCCTCGGTCTCCAGGCGGCCCTGGCTCACGCGCACCAGCCGCTCCGGACTCGCGCCAATGAAGCTGGGGCCGCGGCCTTGGGCGAATGAGAACGAATAGCAGTCGGGAAACCGCTGCCGCAGGCCGTTGAGCATGCGGAGCGGATGCAGCGGCTGATCGGCCGTGAGCTCCTGCGCCCGGGCGAGCACGATTTTTTTGAACTCGCCGGCTTCGATCCGGGCGATCGCCTGCGCGACCGCGGCGTGGTAATCGCTGGCCTCGGTGCGGCGAAACACGAGCGGGGCGCCGGCTTCCGCGATGGTGTCAGCGAAATCAAAACGCCGAAATTTCCCATGCGCCCGCCACACCCGTTGCGCGAGCGCTTCGAGATCAGCGTCGGGGGTCACGAGCAGGTTGGCGACGGCGGTCGTCGTCGCGCCCGCGCGCGCCACCTGCCAGCGGGGCACAAACGCATACGCGGCGGGGAAAGGCTCGCCCGGCTCGACTTCGTCGTGAAACGCGAAGCTCGCGAAGAAATGCGGCCCGCCGAGCGGTGCGTTCACGTCGCCGACGGCGATGGTGTGCGCGAGCGTTTCACTCATCCAGTGCTGCACGCTCGCAAACCGCCCCGGCCCCCGCGCCTCGTGCGCGCACGCGATCTCGGCCCCGGCGATGGCGGTGCCGATGGCCGGTCGCTCGGCATAAAAGTGCGGCTCACCCGGCTCGAAGATCGACTCGAGCACCGCCAGCGGATCGAGCGCCTCGACGGTGAGCGAGATGCTCACGAGCTTGGCATGGCCATCGCGCACCGCCGCGGCGCGGCACTGCGCTAAAAACGCCCGCAGCGCCTCGGGCGAGGCATTGTCCGCGGGATTGATCGGCAGGATGGTCATGCTGGCGATGGCAGGGCCGGTTCTCAGAGCCGGCCTGGGTTCAGGGCGTATTTTGCCCGGCAACCCAGGACGCCTCGGAGAGGCGTTCCCTACCCTTTCGCGCCCGCCGCCTTCTCCGGCGGCGCGGGGCGCGGGAAGAGCACGAGCGCCCCCTCGACCTGGCGGCCGGCGAGGCGGCCGTCCCAGTTCAGCTCGTCGCGCCAGACCACCCCCGGCGTGTAGCCGAGCACGGCGTTGATCTTGGCGGAGGAGGTGGGCGTGACGTGCTGGATGAGTGCGACGGCGAGGCGCAACGCCTCGGCCATCGTGGCGAGCGCCGTGCGCAACAACGCCTGATCCTTCGGCTCGGCGGATTTGCCGAGCTTCCACGGCGCTCGCTTCTCGATGTAGGCGTTGGTCTCGGTGAGGAACACCATCGCGCGCTCCAGCGCGGTGTGAAACTGGAAGCCTTCACAGAGCGGGAGAAACTCGTCGCGCGTCTGCGTCCAGAGTGCGCGGAGATTTTTATCGAGGTCGTCTTCCGCCGTTGCGTCGGCCGCGGGCACGGTGCCGCCGGCAAAGCGCGTCGTCATGTTGAGGGTGCGGTTGACGAGGTTGCCGAGGTTGTTCGCGAGTTCGCTGTTGTAGCGGACGAGGAACTGCTCGCGCGTGAAATCGCTGTCCTGCCCGACGTTCATCTCGCGGATCAGGAAGTAGCGGAAGGCGTCGGCGCCGAACTCCGCGACGAGGTCGAGCGGGTTGAGGGCGTTGCCCGTGCTCTTGGACATCTTCGCGCCGCGCTGCAGCCACCAGCCGTGCGCGATGATGCCCTGCGGCAGCGGCAGCCCCGCCGCGTGCAGCATGATCGGCCAGTAAACCGCATGCGGCGGCACGAGGATGTCCTTGCCGATCACATGCCACGTCGCGGGCCAGACACCCGGCTTGTCGGCGACAGCCGAGTAATAGTTCAGCAGCGCGTCGAACCAGACATAGGTCACATACCCGTCATCGAACGGCAGCGGGATGCCCCACTCCAGCCGTTCGCGCGGGCGCGAGATGCAGAGATCGTTGAGCGGCTCCTTCAGGAACTCGACGACCTGCTTCTGCCGAAACGCAGGGAAAATAAAATTAGGATTCCGCTCGTAGAATTCCACGAGCCACGGTTGATACTGCTTCAGTTTGAAGAAGTAGTTCGACTCCATGATCTCGGTCACCTCGCCGAAGAGCTCGGGCCACGAGCCGTCCGGGTTGCGGTCCTTTTCCTGGAGAAACTGCTCCTGGCGCGTCGAGTAGAAGCCGCGGTATTCCGCCTGGTAGATCTCGCCCTTGTCGAAGAGCTGCTGGAGCACCGCGCGCACCACCTGCTTGTGCCGTTCCTCGGTGGTGCGGATGAAGTCGTCGTTGCTGATGTTGAGCTTAGGCAGGAGCGCGCGGAATTCCTGCGACACTTCGTCGCAGAACTGCTGCGGCGGGATGCCGCGCTGCTTGGCGCTGGCCTGCACCTTCTGGCCGTGCTCGTCCACCCCGGTGAGGAAATGGACCGAGTCGCCCAGTTGGCGGCGAAAGCGCGCCATCACGTCCGTCAGCACCTTTTCGTAGGCGTGGCCGAGATGCGGCGAGCCGTTCACGTAGTCGATGGCGGTTGTGACGTAGAAGGACTTCATGTCGAGTCGGACAAGAAAACGGCGGCCGAGGTAAATGTCGAAAGTTTTGACGCACCCCGCCGCGCCGCCACGCTGCGCCTCGACTCCGCATGACTCCTCTGCCGCGTTTCATAGCGATGGCGCTCTTTATCGTGCTGCTCGCCCTCGTCGGCCTGCTCGCCGTGCCGCTCTGGCAGGACACCGGCACGGAGCCGCGCGAGCGCCCGCCCGGCGCGGCCGAGGGCGTCGCAGGCGCGCAGTCCGCCCGCGCCCGCGTGCTCGCGCAGCGCATCG
>JAUYAK010000034.1 GCA_030693515.1 Opitutaceae bacterium | reverse complement strand
GAATACAATGCCGGCACCGGCATTTTGCCGGCTCACGAGGACGACGTGGGTGGCTTTCCAGTGATCGCCAGCGGCACCGCCTATGCCGATACGGACCAGGACGGCATGGCGGATGCGTGGGAAATGGCCCAGTTCGGCAATCTCAGCCAAACGAACAACGGAATTGGCGCGAACGGACATACGCATCTTGAGAACTTTCTCAGCGGCCAGTTCGGCGTCGCTGGTGTGCCCGCCGCTCCCGCTACGCTGACCGCGACCGTCGCGGCCGCGCCGAACAACATCAATCAGATCAACCTGTCGTGGACCAACGTCGCCAGCGAGACGGGCTACAAGATTGATCGGAAGAAGGGTGCCAGCGGTGCCTACAGCCAGATTGCCGCCACGGCCGCCGACGTCGTCACCTACAACGACACCACGGCCGGCGCCGGCACCCTATATTATTATAAAGTGCGAGCCTACAACGGCAGTGGCAACGGAGCCTACTCCCCGGAGGCCAATACGACGACCGCCGAAGTCACCTCCGGCCGACAAGCACACTGGAAGTTCGACGCGACCAGTGGCACGACGGCGACCGACAGCTCCGGCAACGCCAACACCGGCACCCTTGTGAACGGACCGACGTGGGTCGCGGGCAAGATCGGCAACGCGGTGAACTTCGACGCCGTCAACGATCTGGTGAACGGTGGCAGCGGCGCCACGCTCGACAATCTGCCGGCGCTCACCGTCTCGGCTTGGGTCAAGGCAAACTCCTACGTCGGACGCATCGTCCACAAAGACATCGGCACGGTCTCGACGGTCGGTTGGCAGTTCTATCAAAATGGCAGCGGTTCGATGGGATTTGTGGCCAAACACGCGACGACGAACATCAACCGGATATCCGCCGCCAATGCGATCTCCCTGGGGGCGTGGAACCATGTAATGGTGACGTGGACCGGCTCATCGACCGCGACCAATGCAAAGATATATGTCAACGGAGTCGAAACCGGCTACGCGACGACCACCAACGGCGTCGGAACCCGCGGCAACGACGCGACTGCAAGCGCCTTCATCGGCAACAACGACACCGGTGTGCGGACGTTTGACGGGGCTCTCGACGACGTGCGCATCTACAACCGCGTGCTCACCGCGAGCGAGATTCAGGCGGTGTATCGCGCCGGCCTGTAGTCGGACTGCCGGGCAGCGATACGATTGGTTCGACTCGGCAGGGATCCTAATAAAAGGACCTCTGCCCAAGTAAAGAAGCCCCGGAGCATGCTCCGGGGTATTTGACCAAACCAACTTCAACTCACGATGCCGTTAATTCCCCTCCACAATGGCAGGAGCTTGCAAGCAAGCGCCTACATGCCGACAAAACTTAGCAAGCTTCCGGGTATCGGCTCTTATCACGAATGAAAATCAAGCGAGGTCTCTTTTGCACCGGCGCGTTGGCTCTCGTGTATGCCATCGTGCGCCTCGGCGCGTGGCGGGATTCGGCCGCCACGGCGAGGAACGTGGTATCGGCGCGCGCCCCCATCCACCTCGCGCCAGCCGCGATGGCAGCCACCGCTGCAGACGGAGCGAAGATTCTTCGTCGTCCGACCGCCACCGCCGCGGATGTTCTCAGGCCAGCCGCGAGACCCGGTGAGGTCGATCAGTTTTGGGTCGATCTGCTCGAGTTGTTGGGCCGGAGCGAACCGGACCAGCGCCAGACTCAAATCGAGCAGTTGGTCGACGGGCAGGACGTGGCGACGTTGCGCGACTTGCTCGCGGAAGAAAAGTCCGCACTGGCGCTGCCGGACGATGTCGCTCAGACGATGTTGAAGCGCCTGGCGCGAGCCGACGCACCCTGGACCGGAGACTACCTGCGATCGTTGCCCGCCGGTGCGTTTCGCAGCGAGTTGCTGGGCGCGGTGCTGGCGCAGTGGGGTGGCGACAACCTGCCCGCCGCCCTCGCATGGGCGGGAAAACTCGGTGAATCCGTCCTGCAGGAAACGGCGATGGTGCATTTGAGCTACCGCTGGTTCGACGCCAACCCGGAAGGCGCGCTGGCGTTCGCGGCCATCCGGCCGGAGGAGCGCCGGCAGTTGCTGACCACGCTCGTCGGTGAATGGAGCCGACAGCAACCCGCTGCCGCCGCCGCTTGGGCGGCCGAGTTTTCTAGCGATCCGGTGATGGACGGAGTTGCAGCCGGCGCGGTGGCGGCCTGGGCGGAAAATGACGACCTCGCCGCCGCGGAGTTTGTCTTGAAGCTGCCCGCCGGGCGCCGGCAACAGGACGTCGCGATTGCGGTGCTGACGGCGCTGGCGCAGAAAGATCCGGCGCTTGGGGTGCAATGGATCGACGTCTTTCGTGCGGGTCGCGATCGGGACTATGCGATCGAAACCCTGGCATATCGCTGGGCCACCTCGGACCCGACCGCGGCCCTGGCTTGGTGCAACCATCTGCCGGCCGGGGAGCGGGACGGCGCGGTTTACGCCGGAGCGGGCGGGCTGATCGAGACGAAGCCGGAGCTGGCCGTCGGCTGGGCTACCGCGATTCAGGACGAGAGCCGGCGCGTCCAGCAAACCGAGCGCGCCGCCCGTCACTGGCTGGAAACCGATCGAGCGGCGGCGGAAGCGTGGATCCGGCAATCCGTTCTACCACCGGAGACGAAGCTGCGCTTGCTTGCCGCCACTCCGCCTCGCGGTTGAAGCGTGACCACGTTTTTCGCAGCAATGTGATCGCGCCGGCAGGGAATCGTCACCATCCCGGCCCTCCGTGCCAGCGCAAACTGAAAGCGGCTCTAAAAAACGAGACGGCGAGTAACGGAGATGTCGCGCTGCGACGTTTGCAAGATAGTGCCCCCCTCCGTCCCAGCCTCTGCGTGGACCCAGTCGGCCTTCCCGCTGCGTCTGCTGTGGTGTTGCGTGCTCTGCCGCGTCGCGGTCTTTGCCGCACCCGATGCTCCGCGGTCGTTTGATGTGCCACCGGACACCGCCGACAAATCCCTGAAACGTTTTTCCGAGCAGGCCGGATTGGAAGTCATCTTTTCCACGCGTCTGACACGCGACGTGAAGACCAAGCCCGTCAAAGGCCCGATGACGGCCCACCAGGCGCTCGACGCCATGCTCGCAGATACAGGCCTGATAGTGATCCGCGACGAGAAGACCGGCGCGTTCACTGTCTCGCGCGCCGCCAGCGGAAACAAGACCACGCCGAAGGCCGACGACGGTCGCCAGTCCGGCACGGGCAACGGCTCCGCCGCTTCAATTCCTGATCCTCAACCTGCTAAAAAAAAAACTGACACCATGAAACCCAAGAAAAATCCCATCGCCCTGCTTGGCGCCTGGCTCGCCATTGCTCTGGCCCCCGGTCAGGCCGCCGAACCGGCCGACAGCGCCACTCCGCCAAAGCCGGACGACAAGGCGATCGTCCTCAGCCCCTTCACCGTCAATAGCGACAAGGACAACGGCTATCAGGCCGCGTCGACGCTGGCGGGAACCCGCCTCAATACTCCGATCAAAGACCTCGGGGCCTCAATCTCGGTTTACACGAAGGATTTCTTGAACGACCTCGCCACGAACAATGTGAATGAACTGCTGGTTTTTGGCACCGGGACGGAAGCCGGCGGATCCCAAGGCAACTATTCGGGCGCATCGGGCAACATCAACGACACCCAAGTTCATGGCAACGGCGTCCGTTCCGATCCGCAAGGGGCGACCCGCATCCGCGGCTTGGGGACACCTAACTTTACGCGCGGTTATTTTGCCACGAGCATCCCGACCGACTTCTACAACGTCGATGCCGTGACGGTGAACCGCGGGCCGAATTCCATCCTGTTTGGCGCCGGCAATCCGGCCGGCGTGGTGGACACGGCGATGATCACGGCCGACCCCGACCGCGACTCGAACCATGTCCTGTTTCGCTACGGCAACAACGACAGTGTCCGCAGCTCCATTGACCTTAATCGTGTCCTCCTGCCCAAAATGCTCGCGATGCGGCTGGCGGCGGTGGACGATAATGAGCGGTTCAACCAGCGTCCGGCCTACGAGCACAAGCGGCGGGTATTCGGCGCGGTGACGGCCACGCCCTTTTCCTCAACCACCGTCCGTGGCAGCTTCGAGACCGGCAACACCCGCGCCAACCGCCCGTTGACGGTGCTCCCGCAGGACAGCATTTCCAAGGAATGGTATGCAGCCGGCCGGCCGGTCTTCGATTGGACTTTTCACGACGACCCCGCCCGCAATCCCAACGCGGCCGCTGACGTTAAGAATATGGGCTTTGGTTTTTCCGGCCCGGAGGTTTCTGGCAGTCCGGGACATCTCAGTAGCTTCAATTCGATCTTCGACCGCCTCGTCTACGTTTACCCCGAGGCCAATTCCACGACGGTCAACTACGGGTTCCGCGGTCAGTTAAATTTCACCTCACCCAGCGCCCCCTTCGCCGTCAACTCGGTGCGGAGCGGTCTCTTCCATCCGCTTGTCAACCGCGATTCGGCCCCGGAGGCCAATGGCAATACCATCGCCACGCGCAATATTGGCGAGGTCAATCCCGCCTTCTTCCCCGATGGCCGCCGCCCCGCCGGGCTCAAGTTCCAAGGCTTCACCAATTTCGACGCGTTCGATTTCAAGAACCAGTTGTTCGATCAGATCGGCGGTCAGTCGGAGAACTTTCACACCTTCAATTTCGCGGTCGAACAACTGGCTTGGAAGAAACGGCTGGGCATCGAGCTGGCCTACAATCGCGAACGCTTCGACCGATTCGCCAATAATGGGTTCATGACTTTTACCGGGAACGGTGCCGTCCGCATCGATACCAACGTCACGCGCCTGGATGGGAGGCCCAACCCCAACGTGGGCCGCCCCTACGTGTCGTTCTTGCCGGCCTTTGCGCGCTCTCATTCCGACCGCGAGTCCGCCCGGGCCACCGGATTCGTGCGCTACGATTTCAAGGACGTCAGCCCACGTCTGGGCAAGTGGCTCGGTCGGCACACCCTGACCGGTCTCTACGACAAAAGCTCCCAGGAGTTCATCGCCTATGAAAACAGTTTCTACGACACCGGAAGTCTGGCCGACTCGATGGGGCCCACGCTTACGGCCGGCGCCCGCAAACCCTTCGCGCAGGTTTATGTCGGAAAATCAGTCCTCGATGGCAGTGCGCTCAGGCTCAACCCGATCACGGTTTCCGCGCCCTTCAACGGGATGACCTATCAGGCGACCTATTTCAACGCCCCGGCGGGCTCAACCGCCCAAGGGGATTTTGCAACTGCCCCGGTGCGACTGCAGGAGGCCATCAACTCCGGCTCGGGTTCGCGCACGGTGATCAAGTCCAAGGCTTTCGTGCTCCAGAGCCACTGGCTCGACGAGCATCTCGTGACCACCCTAGGGTGGCGTCGCGATGAGGGCTTTTTCCAGAGCACGACCATCGTCGCCGGGCCCACGTTCGAACAGACCCGCTGGGGCTTCCGCGACTTTGTGTTCGACTCAACGCCCCCGCCACGGGGGAGCAAGGAAGTGAAGTCCGGCAGCGCGGTGCTGCGCTGGCCGCAAAAACTCGCGCGCCTGCCCTTCGGCCTTGACGCCAGCGTGTTTGTCAACACGGCGGAAAATTTCACCCCGGCTTCCGGCCGGGTGAACTTGTATAACCAGCCCTTGGGGTCGCCGGAGGGTAAAACCAAGGAGGCCGGCCTGAACCTTTCATTCATGGAAAACCGTTTCAACCTGCGCGTGAATCGGTTCGAGACAAGTGGCCAGTCCGCGTCCATTGCCAGCGAAGCCCTCAATCGCATCGTCAGCAACATCCTGTTCGGCGCTGGCAATCCCTTGTGGGTGTCGGATCCCACCGTCAACCGCCTGGCCGAGGTCGACAAAATGTTCGCCGCACTTCCCGCCAACGTGAAGGCGGACTGGAAATGGACGGTCACCGGCGACTTCGTCCCCGGAGTTCCCGGGTCCCGCACGGCGACCTCTGCGCCCCTCCCCGGTCTCACCGACACCACGGATTTCACCGCCAAGGGCTACGAGGCCGAGTTCACCTTCAATCCCTCCCGCCAGTGGCGCTTTCTCCTCAACGTCGCCAAGCAGGAAACCGTCCAGACCAACGTCGCGCCGGTTACGCGTGAACTCATTGCGCGCTTGAAACCCGTCTGGGACACGCAGGCTGCGCTCCCGCATGGCCTGTATCCGACGACCTTTCCCGGCGTGCCCCTGAGCCCGTCAGTGGACCTCAGAGGGCCCTACCTTGAGACCTTTGTCTATACGCCCATGAGGCAGATTCTGGCCGGCGAGGGCACGGCCAGCGCGGAACAGCGCAAATGGCGCGCCAACCTGGTCGGCAACTACACGTTCGCCCGCGAGAGCAGGTTCAGGGGTTGGAGTGGTGGCGGTGGGGTGCGCTGGCAGGACAAGCTCGGGATCGGCTACCCCGCCAGCTACGCCGCCGACGGCCGCGCTTACTCCGATCTCAAGCGCCCTTACTACGCGCCGGCGGAAACCAACGTGGACCTGTTTGCCGGGTATGCCCGCAAGATTTGGAACAATCGCATCGAGTGGAAAGCCCAGCTCAACGTGCGCAACGCGATCGGCAAGGGCAGCCCGATCGGCGTGACCGCGCAGCCCACGGGTGAAATCGCCGTCGCCCGCCTCGCGCCCGAGCGTCGCTGGTATCTCACCAACACGTTCAGTTTCTGAGTGCACGCCGTCCGGCGCCGCCTCGGCGCGTGTGGAGGAGCGACTGCAAGACGGGGCATCGAGCATCCCGCCGTGTATGCGGTGGGATGCACCCGTGCTCTTGTTCACGTTAGCCGACCGGCTTTGACCGGTAGGAATCGTGACTAACGGGATCACCGCTGCCGGTTCCACAAGAATCGCCGGCACCCTGCGGGCCGCGATCACGCGCCGGGCGCTGGCATCCGCATGATCTGCCCGAACGCCGCCGCACCTGCCCGCAGCTCTCGCTCAATGATAAATTCGTCCTGCGTGTGCGCCTGCCGCATGCTTCCCGGGCCAAACGCCACCGCCGGCGTCCCGTGGGCCGCGAAAATATTCGCATCGCAAAACCAATCCGCCCCCGCCCAACCGCGCCCGGCCGAGCGCAATCGCCGCGCCCACGGTTCGCTTTTCTCCGTCACGAACGCGGGACCTGCGCGGTGCAGGATTGTCTTTGCCCGCGGTGCGTGCCGTGCGACGAGCCGCGCGATCCGCCGTCGCACCTCCGCTGCAGGGCAGTCCGGATGCAGCCGGATATCGAGCCCGATCCGGCACAGCGCCGGCACGAGATTGAGTTCTCCGCCACCTTGCAAAACGCCGAGGTTCAAGCTGCATCCGCCCAGCACCGGATGGCGTTGCGCCGCGAGCCATGGCGACAGTTCGTCCTTTAGCGCCTGCACAAGTGGCAGGGCGCGATACACCGCATTGTCTCCGCGCTCGGGCTTCGCCCCGTGCGCCGAGCGACCCGGCACCTCGATCCACAGGCGCAGCACGCCCTTTGCCGCGTGCACCACCTTCAAATCCGTCGGCTCCAGCGCGACCGCGAAATCTGCGCAGAACCCTGCCTGCACGAGCGCCTGCGCCCCGAGGCTCCCTTGCTCCTCGCCCGCCGTCGCCGCGATCACCCAGCGGATATCCGATCTGCGCCGCGCCGCCGACTCCAACCATGCACCCAACGCCGCGAGCCACGCCGCCGTCGGGCCTTTGGTATCGCATGCGCCGCGCCCATGCAGCCGCCCGGCCTTTTCTGTCAGCGTAAACGCTGGCACGGACATGCCTCGCACGCCCACCGTGTCGAGATGTGGCGCAAAGGCTACCGTGGCCCGCGCCTTCCGCCCTGGCTCAAACACACCCACGACACTCGGTCGGCCCGGTGCGATCAGCGAGGTCGCCACGTCCGCTCCGAGCGCCTGCAAATGCGCCGCCATCCATGCTGCCATCGCCGCCTCACCCGGCACCGTCCCCACCGTATCCGCTTCAGGATGCACGCTCGGCAACGCGACAAGTTCGCGGAGAATTTTCTTTGGATCGGTGGCAAAGCCCCGTTTCCGCTCGTTCATGCGTGGCGGCCCTTGAACGTCAGTTCCGCGACGCCGCTCTTGTCGAGGTGCCCGAGATCGAGCGCCACCATGCGATCGAATTGCTGCTTCGTCGCGGTCGCGAGCGGCAGGTGGAGGCCGGCTTGCACGCCGAGGGTCCAGGCGATGGTCGAATCCTTGGCCGCATGCGCGCCCGAGAAATAGCAGTCGTGCGCCCGGTTCTGCATGTCTTCGCCGTCGGTCTTGAGCACCTGCGAATTGGCGCCGGTCTGCGCGAACACGGCGCGCAGCAGGTCGAGGTCGAGTCCGAGCGCGGCCCCGAGCCCGAGGCCCTCGGCGAGGGCGCAGGTGTTGACGTTCATGACCATGTTCACGAGCGCCTTGACCTGCGCCGCCTGGCCGACCGCACCGATGTAGCGCAGCTCGGAGCTGAGTTTTTCCAAGAGCGGCTTCAGGCGTTCGAAGGTGGCACGGTCGCCGCCGCACATCAGGTAAAGGGAGCCGTTGCGCGCCTGCGGAATCGAGGAGGCCATGCAGCCTTCGAGCGCGGCCGCGCCGGCGGCTTGCGCGCGGCGCGCGACTTCGACATGCGTCGCGGGCGTGAGCGTAGCGCAGTTCACGAAGGTCCGATCACGCGCGCCGACGAGCAGCGAGTCGCCGGTCTTCGCGAAAACGCGGAGCTGCGCGGCATCGTCGGTGACGACGGTGAAGATGACGTCCGCTGCGGCGGTGACTTCGGCCAAGGTGCGCGGGCTCTTCGCGCCGATCTCGGCGGCGAGGGCGTCGGCTCCGGCGGTATGCACATCAAATACGGCGGTGACCGCGTAGCCGCAGTCTTTGAGCCGTCGGGCCATATTGGCCCCCATCCGACCGACTCCCACAAAGGCAATGCGTGCTGAATTCATGAAAAGGCAGGCTGTAAAATTGAGGGGGGGGGGGGGGCGCCGCTGGCC
>JAUYAK010000033.1 GCA_030693515.1 Opitutaceae bacterium | reverse complement strand
AATTTCGGTGCGGCGGGGCGAGGTGTATTTCGCCTTCATGTCGCCGAGTTCCTTTTTGATGAGGGCCATCAGGACGGTCTCGGACTCGAGGATGGCGCGGAGTTCCTCGATGACCTTCATGAGTTCGAGGTATTCGGCCTCGATCTTGCCGCGCTCGAGACCGGTGAGTTGGTAGAGGCGGAGTTCGAGGATGGCGTCGGTCTGGCGCTCGGAGAGCGGGTATTTGGCCATCAACTTCACCTTGGCTTCCTCGCGGTTGGCGGAGGCGCGGATGATTTTGACGAAGTCGTCGAGGTTATCGAGGGCGATGATGTAGCCCTCGAGGATGTGCGCGCGGTCCTCGGCCTCGCGGAGGCGGAACTTGGTGCGGCGAGTGACGACATCGCGGCGGTGCTCGATGTAGCACTCGATGAGTTCCTTGATGTTCATCTGCTTCGGCCGCTTCTTGTCGAGGGCCAGGAGCGTGACACCGAAGGAGGATTCGAGCGCGGTTTTCTGGAAGAGCTGATTGATGACGACCTTCGCCTGCTCGCCGCGTTTCAGCTCGATGACGATGCGGGTGTTTTCGTCGGACTCGTCGCGGAGGTCGCGGATGCCGTCGATTTCCTTTTCGCCGACGAGTTCGGCGATGCGGGTGACGAGGGTGTTGCGGTTAACGTTGTAGGGGATCTCGGTGATGACGATCTGCTCCATGCCGCCCTTGAGTTCCTCGGTGTGGGCCTTGCCGCGGGTGCGGACGATGCCCTTGCCGGTCTTCAGGTAGGAGAGGATGCCCTCGCGGCCGGAGATGACGCCGCCCGTGGGGAAATCCGGGCCCTTCACGATTTCGCAGAGCGCATCGACGGAGATGCGCGGGTCGTCGATGATGGCGAACGTGGCGTCGATGATCTCGTCGAGGTTGTGCGGCGGGATGTTGGTCGTCATGCCGACCGCGATGCCGGTCGAGCCGTTCATCAGGAGATTCGGCAACGCGGACGGAAGGACGGTCGGCTCGGTGGTCGATTCCTTGTAGTTGGGGACGAAGTCTACCGTGTCTTCATCGATATCCTTGAGCAGATCCTCGGCGATGTTCTTGAGGCGGGCCTCGGTGTAACGGTAGGCCGCGGGCGGATCGCCGTCCACGGAGCCGAAGTTGCCCTGCGGATCGATGAGCGGGTAGCGCATGACCCACGGCTGCGCGAGGCGGACGAGCGTGTCGTAAACCGAGGAGTCGCCGTGCGGGTGGTAGTTCTTCAGCACCTCGCCGACGACGCCCGCGCACTTGTCGAACGAGCGGTTGTGCAGCAGGCCCTCGCGGAGCATCGCGTAGAGCACGCGGCGTTGCACCGGCTTCAGGCCGTCGCGCGCATCAGGCAGGGCGCGCGCGATGATGACCGACATCGAATACTCGATGTAGGCCGACTGCATGATGTCGGTGATGTTGGCCGAGGTGAGTTTTTCGCTCGCAGTATACATTCGGAAATTCGGAAGAGGATTAAGCGCTCACACATCCAGGAATTGCACGTTCAGCGCGTTGTCCTCGATGAACTGGCGGCGCGGCGGGACTTCGTCGCCCATGAGGAGGGTGAAGAGCGCGTCGGCCTTGGCGGCATCCTCGATCGAGACTTTGAGGAGGCGGCGTTTTTCCGGGTCCATCGTCGTCTCGAAGAGCTGCTTCGGGTTCATTTCGCCGAGGCCCTTGTAGCGCTGGATGCTGAGGCCCTTGCGGCCGTTGGCGCGGATGGTGGTGACGATCTCGAGCGCGCTGCGGAGCTCGATCTTGTTTTCGCTCTTCTGGCCGGGGTTCTCGGTGATGGTGAAGAGCGGCGTCTCCGTGGGCGTGAGGCGCGCGACCTCAAGGCCGGTGGCGGCGATGGCCTTGAGGAGCTTGGCCATCTCGGTGCTCTCGTAGATTTCGTGGATGGTGACGCGGCGCGCCGGGATGGCGGGCTTTGAGCCACCGTTGAACGGCGTGGCGGAGATGGCGCCGTTCTCGGCCTGCTCGGTGAGGTCGGCATTGAGGCCGTGCTCGCTCAGGAAACTGGCGCGGGCGTGCTCATCGGTGAGGAAACGGTGATCCTCCTTGTTGCCGGCGCGGATGCGGGCGACGTAGCGCGGCAGTGCGCGCGTGACGGGATCGTGGGCGTCGAGGTATTCGGCGAGCTGGGCGCCGTAGCGCGTGACGCCGGCGCCGAGCTTCTCGAGCGCGGCGAAGTTCTCGACGATTTTGTCGATCTGCGCGGGGGCGAAGACGTGGGCGTCGGCGACCCGGGTGAGCACGACGTCCTCGGAGCCGAGCTCGAGAAGGATACGGTTGAGCTGCTCGTCGTTGTCGATGTATTGCTCGCGCTTCTTGCGCTTGATTTTGTAGAGCGGCGGCTGGGCGATGTAGATGTAGCCGCGCTCGATCAGGCCCTTCATCTGGCGATAAAGGAAAGTAAGGAGCAGGGTGCGGATGTGGGAGCCGTCCACGTCGGCATCCGTCATGATGATGATCTTGTGGTAGCGCGCCTTGGCGGCGTTGAAGCCGCCGACGGCTTCGTCGCCCTCGCCGATGCCGGTGCCGCAGGCGGTGATGAGCGTGCGGATTTCCTCGTTGGCAAGGACCTTGTCGAGGCGGGCCTTCTCGGTGTTGATGAGTTTGCCCCGCAGCGGGAGGATCGCCTGGAAGCGCCGGTCGCGGCCTTGCTTGGCGGAGCCGCCGGCGGAGTCACCCTCGACGATGTAGAGTTCGGTGAGCGCGGGATCGCGTTCGGAACAATCGGCGAGTTTGCCGGGCAGGCCGCCGCCGGAGAGCGCGCCCTTGCGCACGGTCTCGCGGGCCTTGCGCGCGGCCTCGCGGGCGCGGGCGGCGTTGAGGGCTTTGTCGATGATGCGTTTGCCGACGGCCGGGGTGGTCTCGAAGGTCAGCATCAGCCCCTCGTAGCTCACGGAGCCGACAATGCTCTCCACCTCGGGCGAGAGCAGCTTCACCTTGGTCTGCGACTCGAACTTCGGATCGCTGTGCTTGATCGAGATGACGGCCGCGAGGCCCTCGCGCACATCGTCGCCGGTGATCTGAGGATCCTTGTCCTTGAGGAGATTGTTGCCCTTGGCGAATTGGTTGATCGCGCGGGTGAGCGCGCTGCGGAAGCCCGAGAGGTGCGTGCCGCCATCGGGGTTGTGAATCGTGTTGGTGTAGCAGAGGACCTGGTCGTTGTAGGTGTCGTTGTATTGGAGGACGACCTCGACGTGGATCTCGGCTTCCTTGTCGTCGGTTTTGACCTTGGTCTGCTTGGCGATGCTGATCGGCTTCGGGTGCAGCGGGGTCTTGCCGGTGTTGAGCTGCTTCACGAACTCCTCGACGCCGTCCTTGTAGTAATAGGTCTCGGGCTTGGGCTCGGCGGGCCGCTCGTCGGTGAACACGATCGTGAGCCCGGAGTTGAGGAACGCCAGCTCGCGCAACCGCTGGCTGATGCGGCCGGATTGGAAAACGGTCGTGTCGCGGAAAATCTCCGCGTCGGGCTTGAACGTGATCAGCGTTCCGGTGCCGCGCGCCTTGCCGATGACCTCGAGTTTTTTCACGGTCTTGCCGCGCTCGAACTTCATGTGGTGGACCTGGCTGTTGCGCGAGACCTCGACCTCGAACCACTCGGAGACGGCGTTGACACACTTGGCGCCGACGCCGTGCGTGCCGCCGGAGAATTTGTAGCCGCCCTGCCCGTATTTGCCGCCGGAGTGGAGCGTGGTGAGGACCATCTCGACGCCGGGGATGCCGTATTGCGGGTGGATGTCCACGGGGATGCCGCGGCCATCGTCGCGGATGGAGATGGAGCCGTCGACGTGGATGCTGACCTCGATTTTTTTGCAGTGGCCGGCGAGATGCTCGTCCACGGAGTTGTCGAGCACCTCGGAGACGCAGTGGTGCAGCGCGCGCTCGTCGGTGCCGCCGATATACATGCCGGGCTTCTTGCGGACGGCCTCAAGGCCCTCGAGCTTGCCGAGCTGGGAGGCGTTGTAGGCTTCGGCGATGGGCTGGTTTTTCGGAATCTCCGGGGAGTCGGCGGGATCGGACATGAAGGTGGTTTTGAGAGGGATTTTGGAACCGAAAATGAAAGGAAAAATCTCCCGCGAAACGCCCGGAGTGGCGAGGGTTTTTTTGAGAAAAAACCGGGCCGCAAACACCCTTTCTTCCGCGATAAAAGGCTTGCGGTTTGCCAGCCGGGCCGGAGCACGCGGCCAGACCCGCCTCGCTGCGGCGTCGGGCAGCTTTCATTTGACCGACCTGCCGCCCGCGGCACAGTGGCGCCGCATGCTCACCCCTGCGATCCAAACCCTGCTCATCCTGCAAGATCGCGACTCCCATCGCCTAGGCTTGGAAGCCCAGCTCAAGCAGGTGCCCGCCGACATCGCGCGGATCGAGGCCAAGATCGCCGCCGAGAAAGCCGCGATTGAGGCCGCCAAACATGAGGTGACGGCGCTGGAGGTCCGGAAAAAGATGCTCGAGAACGAAATTGGCTCCGCCGAAGCCAAGCTCGCGAAATACAAGACCCAACAGTCGCTCGTCAAAAAGAACGACGAATACCAGGCCCTCGGCCACGAAATCGAGGGCACCGAGAAGGCCATCGGCGACTTCGAGGGCCAGGAACTCGAGATCATGTATGCCATCGACGAGGCGAAGAAGAAGTTCGCCGCCGCCGAGGCCGAGCTGAAGGCCAACATCACCGGTCACGAGACCCGTATCCGCACCCTGAACGAACGCGCCACGAACCTCGCCGCCGAACTCACCACGGCTCAGGCCGAGGTCGCCGCCGCCCGGGCGCCCATCGAACTCCTCATAATCCGCCTCTACGACCGCGTGGCCGCCCGCAACATGCCCGCCGTGGTCGCCATCCGCGACAGCAAGTGCGGCGGCTGCCACCTGAAAGTGTCCAGCGAGGTCGAATCTGCCTCACGCGGCAAAGGCACCGATCCCCTTGCCCCTCCGCCGACGTGCGACCAGTGCGGGCGGATTGTCTATTGGGACGTCTGACGCCGTTCCGATTCGGGAATCTCACCGCGCCCCATGAAATTCGAGCACTTTGCCCTCAACGTCCCTGAAGTCCGCGCGCACGCGCAGTGGTATGTCGAGCATGTAGGCTTCACGGTCGCGCGGCGGCGCGAGGATGCGCCGTTCATGCACTTCCTCGCCGACGAGACGGGCCGCATCATCGTCGAGCTCTATTCCAATCCCAAGGCCCCCTACCCCGCCTACGCGCAGGCCCACCCGCTGCTGTTTCATATCGCGCTCGTCGCCGCCGATGCGAAGGCCGAGCGCGCGCGCCTCGAAAAGGCCGGGGCCACGCTCTTCCTGGAGGAGCCCCAGCCCGACGGTTCGCTGCTCATTATGATGCGCGACCCGTGGGGCGTGCCGTTGCAGCTTTGCCAGCGCACCAAGCCGTTTCCGATGCCATAAAACCGGCGCCCGGACGCGCCGCCCGTCACTTGCCCCGGCGCCATGCGTCCTGCCCGCGATGGCCCTCCCCTCCTCCTCCTCCTCCGCGCCCGACGACGAAGCCTGGTGGCATATCCTCGATCCGCGGCGCAGCTTGCGGGCGCGCGCGGCGCTGGTCGTCGGGGGCTCAGCCGTGGTGTTCACCCTGCTGCTCAGCTGGGGCGCGGGCGGGCTCCTCCGCCGCACCATCGAGGCGGAGCGGCAGGCCCGCTTCGAAGCGCTGGCTTTTCAGCTCGGCGACAAAATCGACCGTGCGCTCTACGAACGCCAGCGCGCGCTCGCGCTCGCCGCACGGCTGCCAGCGATTCGCGAGGCGGCGACCGCCACCGCGGAGGCCCGCCGCGCGCTCGATGCGCTGCAGGACGCGGCGTTTGATTTCTCCTGGCTCGGCGTGACCGACGCCGCGGGCCGCGTCGTCGTCGCCACGGGGCGCTTCAACGAGGGTGCGGACGCCGCCAACCAACCCTGGTTCCGTGGCGCGCAGGATCGCCCCCACCTGGGTCCACCGCGCGAGCGGCCCGAACTGGCGCGCTTCGCCTCGGCGGACGACGAAGGCCGCGCCGCCACGCGCTTTTTTGACCTCGCCGTGCCGTTCACCGATGCCGCCGGCCAGTTCGCCGGCATGATCGCCGCCCACGTGCGCTGGAATTGGTCGCAAGACGTGCTGCTGTCCGTCGTGCCCGATGCCCTCGTGCGCGAGAAGATTGGCGGCACTCTCTATGATGCCAGCCACGATGTGCTGCTCGATTCCGGCGCCACCGGCTGGTCGCAGCCACCGGAGCCGCCCGCGATCCCCGAGGCCCGCGGCGCCCGGGGCACCCTCGTGGAAGAGCCCGCCAACAGCGCGTCATTCTACACCGCCTACGCCCGCAGCCGCGGTTTCCGCGACTACCGCGGGCTCGGCTGGGTGGCCGTCGTGCGCCAGCCCCTCGACCTCGCGCTCGCGCCGGTGCTGGCGCTGCGGCGCGGCATCGAGGGCTTCGGCCTCGCCCTCGCGGCCGTCGGCGGCCTCCTCGCCTGGATTGTCGCGGGGCGCACCGCGCGCCGTCTGCGCGGCATCGGGCTGGCCGCCCATCGCATCCGGGGCGGCGACGTGCTCGCCCTGCTGCCGCGCCCCCACGGCACCGACGAGGTCGCGCAGGCCAACCGCGCCCTCGACACGCTCGTCGAGGACTGGCGCGCGCAGCACGCCAGCCTGGCCGAGGAGCGCGACCGCCTCGCCGCGCAGCTCCGCGCCCGCGACGCAGAACAGCGCTGATCCCGCGGTGGCGGTTTGACGCGCGCGGGCCGCTGGGTTTGCTCCGCGGCATTCCCATGCGACCTCCTCCCCGCCTCGCGCTGGCCGCCGCGCTCAGTTTCGCCGCGCTCGTTTCCGGCTGCGCGACGACCACGCCCCCGCGCACGTTTCCCTACGCCTACGAGAAGCACACGCTGCCCAACGGCCTCACGGCCATCCTCGTGCCGATGCAGAGCCCGGGCGTCGTCGCCTACTACTCGGTCGTGCGCACCGGCAGCCGCGACGAAGTCGAGGAGGGCAAGTCCGGCTTCGCGCACTTTTTCGAGCACATGATGTTCCGTGGCACCCCCACGTTTCCGCAGGCCGTTTACGAGGGCATCGTCACAAAAATGGGTGCCAACACCAACGCCTACACCACCGACGACCACACCGCCTACCACCTCAAGTTCACCACCGAGGATCTCCCCAAGGTCATCGAGATCGAGGCCGATCGTTTCCAAAACCTCGCCTTCTCCCGGACCGTTTTCCAGACCGAGGCCGGCGCCGTCTACGGCGAATATCGCAAGAGCATCTCGAGCCCCTTTTCCCTCCTGCACGAGCGCCTGCAGGACCTCGCCTACGACACGCACACCTACAAGCACACGACCATCGGCTTCGAGCGCGACATCATGGTCATGGCGGGCCAGTTCGACTACAGCCTCACCTTCTTCAAGCGCTTCTACCGTCCGGAAAACACCGTGCTCGTGATCACCGGCGACTTTGCGCCCCAGCCCACGCTGGCGCTCATCGAAAAGCACTACGGCGGCTGGGCGCGCGGCTACACCGCGCCCGCCATCACGCCCGAGCCGGCGCAGACCGCCGAGCGCACGGCCGAGGTCACCTATCCGGGCAAAACCCTGCCCATCCTCGCCGTCGCCTACAAAGGCGACGCTTTCGATCCGGCGAACCGCGACTACGTCGCCGCGCTGCTGCTCGGCGAACTCGCCTTCGGCGAGACCAGCGAGCTGCGCAAGCGCCTCCTCCTCCGTGAACAGCGCGTGCAGCTCCTCGGCGCCAGCATCCCGCAGAACCGCGACCAGCCCCTCTTCAGCATCTACGCGATGATCAAAAAGCCCGATGATATCGCCGCCATCCGCGACGAAATCTACGCGACCCTCGAGCACTTCAAGACCACGCCCGTCGATCCCCAGCGCCTGCGCGATCTCAAGCGCCGCAACAAATACTCGTTCCTCATGGGCCTCGATACCCCCGATGCCGTGGCCGGCGGCCTCGCGCGCTTCATCTCCCTCACCGGCGACATCGCCGTGATCGACCAGCTCTACGCCGCGGCCGACGCCGTGACCGCCGAGGACATCATGAACGCCGCGAAAAAATATTTCGTCCCCGCCCGCCGCAACGTGATCGTGCTGAAAGGAGGCCAGTCATGAATCGCCACCTGTTTGCCCTCGCCGCCCTCGCCGTCCTCCCGCTCGGAGCCGCCCCTCTGCGCGAACCCGCGGCCCCGATCCTCGTCCCGGTGGCCAACGACCCGACCGTCTCCTTCCGCCTCTGGTTCAAGGTCGGCGCCCAAAACGATCCCGCGGGCCAGGCCGGTCTCGCCGCCCTCACCGCCGCGATGCTCACCGAGGCCGCCACGCAATGGCACCGCTACGACGAAATCCTCGACAAACTTTTCCCGCTCGCCTCGGGCTACAGCGCCACGCCTTCGATGGAGATGACGGTCATCACCGGCCGCACGCACGTCGACAATCTGGCCGATTTCTACCCGCTGCTCCGCGACGCCGTGCTCGCGCCCGCCTTCAAGCAGGAGGACCTCGACCGGCTGCGCAGCCGCACGCTCAACTTCATCGAGAACCAGCTCCGCTTCGCCGACGACGAGGAGCTCGGCAAAGCCGTTCTCTACGGCGAAATCTTCGCCGGCACGCCCTACGGCCACCTCGGCGCCGGCACGGTCGCCTCGCTCAAGCGCATCACGCTCGACGACGTGAAGGCCTTCTACGCTGCGCACTACACGCGCGACAACGTCGTCATTGGCCTCGGCGGCGGCTATCAGCCCGCCCTGCTCGAGCAACTCCGCGCCGACCTCGCGCAACTCCCCGCCGGCAGCCCGCCCCGCGTGCCCGCCCCGCAGCCCCCGCCGCTCTCCGGCCTCAGCGTCACGCTGGTTGAGAAGAAAAATGCCTCGACCGCCCTCAGCGTCGGCTTCCCGCTCACTGTCGTGCGCGGCTCGCGCGAGTGGTATGCGCTCGCCATCGCCAACTCCTGGCTCGGCGAGCACCGCAACCAGAGCGGCCGGCTCTTCCAGGTCATCCGGGAAAAACGCGGCCTCAACTACGGCGACTACTCCTACATCGAGCACTACCCCAACGGCGGCCTGCGCATGACGCCGCCGCAGAACGTCGCGCGCCGCCGGCAGCTCTTCGAACTCTGGATCCGTCCCGTGCCGCACGAGGCGCGGCACTTCGCCCTCCGCGCCGCGCTGCGCGAAGTCGATCAGTTGATTAAAAATGGCCTGACCGCGGCGCAGTTCGAGGAGCGCCGGGCGTTCCTGAAAAAATACGTGCTCCATTACGCCGCCACCACCAGCGAGCGCCTCGGCTACGCGATCGACGACGCCTTCTACGGCCTCGACGAGCCGCACCTCGAAAAATACCGTCGCCTGATGGACGATCTCACGCTGGCCGAGGTCAACGCCGCGATCAAAAAGCACTGGTCGCTCGCCGACCTGAAAATCGTGGCCGTCACGCAGGATGCCGCCGCCTTCGCCGCCGCGCTCGTGGCCGATGCCCCGAGCCCGATCACCTACGCCACGCCCAAGCCCGCCGCCATCATGGAGGAGGACCAGGCGATCGCGATCTTCCCGCTGAAAATCAAACGCGAAGCCGTGAAGATCGTGCCGGTCGCGGAGCTGTTCGAACCGTAAAGCCGGCCGCCCGCACCTCAGCCAGCTGCCGGCGCCACCCGGCCCCGCCGCTCCCGGTGCCGGTGCACGGCGCGCCAGGCCAGCGCCCCCATGCTCACGAACCAGAAAATCGGATCGATCGCGTAATCCCAGGCGTTGCTCGACTCGAGCGCATGGCAGGCGAAGCCGATGAGCGCCGCGAGCAACAGCACGCCGAAGCGGTTGCCCGCCGCCAGAAACATGATCGCCAGCGCCGCCAAGCCCCACGCCGCACCCGCGCGGTCCCAGCCCCAAAAATAGAGATCGAGCGAACCGAGGACCATCGGGTGCAGGTAGAGCGCCGATCCGGCCACGGCCCCGAAGATCCACGCCGCGGTCCAATCGGCCAGCCGCAGCACCGTGAGGCCGCCCAAGCGCTGCCAAATCCCCGCGCACACCACGCCGATCAACGGCAGGCTCGGGTTGGGGCAAAAACCAAACACCCAGTTCGCCATCCGCAAGCCGTCCACCGGCACGAAGAGCAGCAGCGCCGCCACCACGCCGAAGGCGAGGTTGAGCACCCGTGGGCAGCCCTGCGGGCGCAGCCGCGCGCCCAGCCACATGAGGACCAGCCAGAGCAGCGCGACGAGCACGAGGGTGTAGAGGGCGGTGCTCATCGGGGCTTATTCCTGCGCCGTCGTCGCGACGGTCATCGGGCGGTCGAGCCAGGCGAGGTTGAACTCGACGTGCTTGATGCGCTCGCGCTGCCACGTGTAGGTCACGTGGATGCGGCCGCCGTGATCCTCGGCGAGGCTGGGATAGGAGAACTCCCGCCCCGCGGCCGATTCGAGCACCGGTCCGGCCACCCAGCGGCGGCCGCCATCCCCAGAGACGGCGATGCGCAGGTTTTCCCGGCCGCGGTGCGCGTGGTTGTAAACCATCAGGATCCGGCCGTCGGCGAGCCGCAGCGCGTCGAGCGCCGAGTCGGGATTGGGCAGATCGCTGGGCACGGCCTCGGACCATGTCCAGCCGTTGTCCTCGGAATAGGCCGTGTGCATGCGTCGATCGGGCCGACGGTCACGCAGCATCATCAACACGCGATCGTCGCCGAGCGCCACGAGCGTCGGCTGGATGAGGCCGGTCTCCGCCGCGAGGTTGCGCATGCGGTAGTCGCCGACGCCGCCGCCGGGGCCGGGTGTGAGCCACAGCATCTGCGGAAACTTGAGCGCCATCTCGTGGTAAACCGGCAGGCCGATGCGGCCGTCGCTGGCGTGGATTGGCTTGTTGCGCACGAGCGTGCTCAGGTTGAGAAAGGGATTGAGGGTGAGCCGGCGGCTCGCCGTCCACGTGCGCCCTTCGTCCGGCGAAGTCTTCACATTGAGCGCGCTGCCCGACCAGCCGCCCATCGAGACCGTCACATAAATCATCCAGAGCGTGCCACTCGCGTCGGGGAAGACCACGGCGTTGCCAATTTTCTTGATGGATCGCTCCAGCTCATCCTGCGCACTGATCCGGTCGACGGCGAGGCGCGGGGCCGTCCAGTGGTCCGTGCCGGCCGCGCGCCGCGCGGTGAAGAGCGCCACATCCGCCGCGCCTTCGCGCGTGCCGCCATACCACACCGCCAGCAGATCACCGCTGGGGAGCGCACAGAGCGCACTCCCGTGCGCCGAGCGCCGGTGGCCGGGCGGCGAAACCCATGAGGCCGTGTGCCGCGGTCGCACGTTTTCCGGGCCTGCTACGGTGGCACGGAGGCTGGTGAGCGGCACCACGTCCTCCGGGGCCTCCACCTCGCCCGGCGGCGCGCGGTGCGCCGTGGTCCATGCGACCCCGAGCGCGAAGGCGATGAGCGCCACACGATGCACCGGCGGCAGTCGCCGCGAGCCGCGCGGTGCGGCGGGCCCAACGGCCCGGGGCGTGTTGGCGCCGGGGTTAATCCGCGCCTTTCCCCGCCGCGGCGGACTTGCGGTTGTGCCGCAGGAGGAATCGCGCCGTCTCGTAGAAGGCGGTCGCGAGCTGCGCGTGTTCGTCCGGGGCCGCTTCGGGCCCGCCCGTCGGCGACGCAAAATCCGCCCAGACCGTCGCGACGCGGCCGCTCGGCAGATGACGCGTGCCGTAATGCGGACCCTGGATGAGGCCGATGGTCTTGGTGTTGTGGTCCACGATGAAGGCCGCGTTGCTGCGCCCGCCGTCGATCTGCTGCTGGCGCAGGAGATCGCGGCCGAGCGTGGCGTTGCGGTGCGCCACGCCGACGAGCCCGGCGATCGTCGGCAGCACATCGACCTGGGACGCGACGCTGTGGATGCGCCGCGGGGCGAGCCGCCCCGGCGCGTAGAAGAGCAGCGGCACGTGGTAGCGCGTCAGCTGTTGATCGGTCCAGGCCGGCGGGAAACGCGGCCCCGCGTTGCCGCCGATGCCGTGGTCGCCCACGAAGACGAAGATCGTGTCGTTGAAATACGGCGCGGCCTTCGCCGCCTCGATGAACTTGCGGAAGGTATAGTCCGAATAGCGAAACGCATTCAGCTCCGCGAGCGTGTCGAAGCCCGCGGCCTTCAGCTCCGCCTCGGGCAGCTCGACGCGGGAGAATTCATGCAGATCCTCGCGCGGGATCGTGTAGGGGCGGTGGTTGCCCGCGGTCTGGATGACGGCGAAGAAAGGCTTGGTCTGCGCGCGCAGCACCTCGTGCGCCTCAAGGAAGAGGCTCTTGTCGCTGATGCCCCAGACATCGACGCGCGGCGACTTGAAGTAGCCGGTCTCGAAGAGCTGCAGGCCGGGGATGTTGGCCGTGAGCACGCCGCGGATGTTCGCCCAGCTCGTGCTGCCGCCGAGGAAGTAGAGTTTCTCGTAGCCCGCGAACTCCCCGATGATCGTGTGCTGGTCCACCAGCGCGGGATTGCGGCTCGCGGTCTCGACCATCTCCGTGTCGGGGAGGCCGGTGATCGTCGCCCACACGCCGCGCGCGGTGCCGACGTGCGGGGTGTAGCAGTTGTCGAAAAAAATCCCCTGCCGGCACAGCTCCGCGAAGAACGGCGTCGTGTCGAGCGGGTTGCCCCACATGGAGCTTTTGTAGCCGCTGAACGACTCGCAGATGACGAGCACGATGTTGGGCGGCCGGGCCGCGCCCGCGGTTGCAGCCGGCCGCGCCGGCACGTGCCGCTCAAACGGCAACTGCGCCGGATCGGGTTGGGCGATGCCGAGATAGGCCGCCATGCGCAGGTAGTGCGCCCCGACCTCCTGTGCATCGTAGCCCGAGGCGCGGAAGCTCAGCGAACTGAGAAACGATTCCACGGGATTGAGCGCGAGATGCGCGGCGAAGTCGTTGCGCAGCGCGAACGCGTCGCTCCACCGCAGCGGATATTGCCCCACGCGGCCAAAGGCCCCCACGATGCAGGCCGCGGCTGCGCCTGCATACCACAGGCCGCGCACCCCGCGCCGCCCGGGCGTCGCGCCCGCCGCGGCGCGCGCGTGCAGCCAGCGGGCCAGGAACACGAATCCGGCCGTCGCCGCCCCGATCACCAGCAGCAGCCGGAGCACGGGATAAGTTTCCCAGATCATCGTCGCCGAGATTTTGGTGTCGGCGAGCAGGCCGAGCGCGGAGGCGTTGAGCCGCTGGTTCAGATAGCTGAAGTGCAGAAAATCACAGGTGTAGAACACCGCGAGCCCCGCGCCAAACACCCCCAGCGCCGCCAGCCAACCGCGGCGCGCCCCCTCGCCCCGAAACGCCCCGATCCCGGGCCACGCGCCCAGCGCCAGCAGCACCAGCATCGCGGCGGCCACCACCCGGACATCGAAACGCCAGCCGAGCACAAACGCCGGACCCGCTTGCGCCCACGTCGCCACTTCGGGCCGGAAGGCCAGAAACGCCGCCACGCGCAGGGCCGTGAGCACCACGAGCAGACTCAACGCGAGTCCGACGACCCACCGAATCAACGGTGGAACGGGCGGCATAATGAAAGGAGTTGGGGGCGGGAAAGCACGCGGACGGGAAGTCCTCCCGGGAGCGCAGGGGTTCGCAGCTGGGAAGGACGATTTACGGGGCTGGGCGACAGCACGTCAACGGCTATGCCCGCGACCGGTCAAATATCCGCTCGCGCCAAGGCTGCTATCGACAGCGCGCCGCACGCTCGCTTCCGTCGGGGCACCCTCCCCGCCCTCATGCAACGCCGCTCCTTCCTCACCGGCCTCGCCGCCGCGACCACGCTCGCCGCCACGCGCTCCCCTCTCGCCGCCGCGCCGGCGCCCAAGCTGAAAATCGCCCTCGGTTACGACAACTTCGCCGTGCGCGCCATGCAGTGGAAAGCCCCCGCGCTCATCGACTACGCGGCCCAGCTCAAGTGCGACTCCCTCCTCATCTCCGACCTCGACGCCTACGAGAGCCTCGACGAGGCCGCGCTCCGCGCCGTGCGCGCCCGGGCCGAGGCCGCGGGCGTGCAGCTCTACGCCGGCAGCTGGAGCATTTGCCCGACGTCGAAGGCGTTTCGCCCCAACCGCGGCACCGCCGAGGAGCACCTCCGCCTCGGCCTCCGCGTGTCGAAGGCGCTCGGCTCACCCGTCTTCCGCGTCGTCCTCGGCAACGCCGAGGATCGCAAGACCGAGGGCGGCATCCAGGCGCGCATCCGCGACACCGTCGCCGTCCTCAAGGCCTGCCGCGCCGATGCCCGCTCCGCCGGCGTGAAGATCGCCATCGAAAACCACGCCGGCGACCTGCACTCGTGGGAACTCCTCCAGCTCATCGACGCCGCCGGGCGCGACTTCGTCGGCGCCAACATCGACTCCGGCAACGCCGCCTGGACCCTCGAGGATCCGCACGACGTGCTTGAGACGCTCGGGCCGGTAACGATTTGCTCCAGCCTGCGCGACGAGATGATCTGGGAGACGCCCGACGGCGCCGCCGTGCAGTGGACCGCCGCCGGCGACGGCCTCATCGACTGGAAAAAATACGCCGCCCGCTGGGCTCAGCTCTGCCCCAAAGTCCCCATCATGATCGAGACGATCTCGGGCGGCCCGCGGGAGTTCAAATACAAGCAGCCCGAGTTCTGGCAGCACTACGACAAACGCCCCGACAAGCTCGCGAAGTTCGAGGCGCTCGCGAAACGCGGGAAACAAATCCCCGTCGCCTTCAAGCCGCCGTCCGATCCGAAGGAGCGCACGCTCGCCACGCAGACTTTCCAGAAAGCCGACCTCGAAAAATCACTCACCTATCTCCGCAAGGAAATCGGCCTCGGGCTCAAAAGCTGAACAACCACGAATGGACACGAATCCACACGAATGCTCCAAACCGCTTCTTTTGAATTCGTGTCTCTTCGTGTCCATTCGTGGTTAAACAATTTCTCCCCATGAACCGCCGCACCTTCCTCCAAAACTCCGCCACCGCGGCCACGCTCGCCGCGCTGCCCTTCTCGATCCAGGCCGCCGACAGGGCAGGCGCGAAAAAATTTCGCACCGCCCTCATCGGCTGCGGCTGGTGGGGCAACAACATCCTCCGCGAGGCGATGGCCAGCGGCGCCTGCGAGGTCGTCGCGCTCTGCGATGTCGATGCGCGGCAGTTCGAGGCCACGCTCAAGCACGTCGCGGCCGGCACCGGCGATTCGCCCAAGCTCTTCAAGGACTACCGCGAGTGCCTCGCCGCGATGAAGCCCGACATCGCCATCATCGGCACACCCGACCACTGGCACGCGCTCCCGATGATCGCCGCGGTCAAGGCCGGCGCGCACGTTTACGTCGAGAAACCGATCGGCCACACCGTGATGGAAGGCCGCGCGATGGTGAACGCCGCGCGCGCCACCGGCCGCGTCGTGCAAGTCGGCACGCACCGCCGCATCTCGCCGCACAATGTCAGCGGCCGCGACTTCATCCGCTCCGGCAAGGCCGGCGAAATCGGCATGGTCCGCTGCTTTGTCAACTACGGCGGCGGCCCCGAAAAGCCGCTCCCCACGGTCGCCGTGCCGAAGGAACTCGACTGGGACATGTGGTGCGGCCCCGCCCCGCTCCGCCCCTTCAACGGCGGCGATCCGCGCACCCCCACGCAGGGCGCCGGCAACCGCGGCATCCACCCGCGCGGCTTCCGCAACTACCTCGACTACGCCAACGGCACGCTCGGCGACTGGGGCATCCACTGGCTCGACCAGGTGCTTTGGGTCACCGGCGAGAAATATCCGAAGCGCATCTTCTCCTCCGGCGGTCGCCCCATCGCCGGCCCCGTCGTCGCCACTGCGAGCGAGCAGACGACCGATGCGCCCGACCATCAGGTCGCGACCTACGCGTTCGACAAGTTCACCGTGCAGTGGGAGCACCGCCGCTTCGCCGCCAACAACACCGACAAGGGCGAAAACGTCGGCTGCTATTTCTACGGGACCAAGGGCATCTTCCACATGGGTTGGCAAAAGGGCTGGACCTTCTACCCGACCGACGCCCGCCAACCCGCCATCACCGAGGAGCCCAAGCTCAACTCGCCCGATTCGCAAAACATCAAGGAACTCTTCGCCGATTTCCTCGCCGCGATCCGCAGCGACGGAAAAATCAAACCCGTGTGCGACATTGGCGAAATCCACCTCTCCACCAATATGGCGCTCCTCGGCATGCTCTCGCTCAAACACGGCAAGAGCATCGAATGGGACGGCGCCAAGGAACAGATCATCGGCGACCCCGCCGCCAACAAACTCCTCCGCCGCGAGTATCGAAAGGGCTACGAGTATCCGAAGGGGTGAGCAGCGTCGTGTAGCCCGGCTCGTGAGAGCCGGGATGTTCATCCCCTGTCAGCGTAACCAAGATGCAACCCGCCGAGGTCAGAGACCTACTCAAGCAATTCGTCGGCTATGTCACCAAGCCCGGTGAGAAATCCGACGAACATATGTTGGAACTTTGTGATCGCCTCGTCTTCGCCTACCGAAACACGAGCTACACATTCGACAACCGCGATTTCCCTGATGCACCGAGAACCGACTATGGAGAACAAAGGGCGAAAATCTCGGCGCTCTTCCCAAATTACGGCCCCTATTGTCTGCCCACCACCATGAATGCAGAATGCTCAACGGATCAGATGATCGGTGACGCGATTGATGATTTGTCCGACATTTCGCGCGATTTCGAAGAGGTGCTTTGGCGCTTTGAACACACAAGCGTCGATGATGCATTGTGGGATTTTCACGAAGGCTACTGGCGCCATTGGGGCCGGCACATGCGCGAATTTCAGTTCTACCTTTTTCATAAGATTTCGAGTTAGTGCGTGTCTTCAGGGAGACAGCGCGAGTAGCCAAGCGCTGAGTTTTACCCTCATCCAGACAGCGCCCACCAAATCGGTTTCGCCCACCCCGGCAGCGCGCCGTAGCGCTTCTCCACCTTGCCCGCCGTGCAGCGGATGATGGCCGAGCCGGCCGGTCTTCGGGCGTGTTTTGTCGTAGAAATAACCGCGGGCGGCCACCCTGCGCGACGGATGCGGGCGGCGCTGTCATCGCGGATACGCTTGAGCGCATTCGTTCTCTTGCGCGCCGCGATCGGCGCCGCCTTCGCAAACATCCGTTTCAGTTTCCTCAGCGCCTGCTTCCTCCGCCGCGTCCTCCGGGCGGACCAGCTTGCGCAACGTGAAACGGGTGCCAATGGCGACCATGTTACCCACCGCGTGGCCACGACGGATTGCGTGGCAACCCTGCCATCATTTCACGGGTTCAGCTCAAATCGGCGACACCCCCACGATCACGCCCACCACCGCGCCAAACGCCGCGTGCCCCGCGAGGTGGCTCAGGCCCACGAGCAGGTCGGCCTCCTTGAATTCCTCCAGCGGGTGCTGGTCGGCCACCACCCACACCAGCATCAGGCTGAAGACGATTCCGTGCAGCACGCCCACCCCCAGCCCCAGCATCATGCTGATCGGCATGGCGGTGAGGCCGAGCGTCACCATCAGCAGCGTGTAGAGCACGCCAAACGCGACTGCGGCCGTCGCATGCACGATCAGGCCCACGCGAAACGCCTGCTCGCGCCGCTTGGTCAGCAGGCTGCCGAGCGCGAGGATCATGTTGCCCTTCACGCGGGCCACCCGGGCGATCACGCCCATCACGAGTTCCATCGCGACGCCCGCCAGGGCGGCCGCCACCAACGCCGTCAGGAGAAACGGCACAATTTGCACGGTCGTCGTCATGTTGCCTTCATGGTTGAGGGATGAGGGAAAGCGGCTGTCCGCCGGACGGCGCGGGGTGGCGCCGCCGTTGCCGATGACCATGCCCGGCTCGGTGAGAATTGCCACTTGTTTTCCCGCCGCGCCGGGCCGGGCGAAGCGGCTTGCAACCTCCGGCTCACCCCACTGCATCCGCCCCATGCCCCGCCTCCTGCTCCCCGCCACGCTGGCCCTCGCCGTTCCGCTCGCCTCGCCCGCCCAAGTGGATCGGATCAACGGCCGCCCGTTCGCCACGCGCTCCCCCGTGCTCGCGCAGCACGGCCTGGTCTGCACCAGCCATCCGCTCGCCTCGCAGATCGGGCTCGACGTGCTCAAGGCCGGCGGCTCCGCCGTCGATGCCGCCATCGCCGCCAACGCCGCGCTCGGCCTCATGGAGCCCACCGGCAACGGCCTCGGCGGCGATCTCTTCGCCATCGTGTGGGACGCGAAAGGGAAAAAGCTCCACGGCCTCAACGCCTCCGGCCGCTCGACGCTCGGCCTCTCGGCCGCCCAGCTGCAGGCCGAGCTCGCGAAGCTCGGCCGCACGACCCTCCCGTCGCGCGGCCTGCTGACCGTCTCCGTGCCCGGCGCGGTGGACGGCTGGTTTGAGCTCCACGGCAAGTTTGGCCGGCTCCCCATGCGCGACGTGCTCGCGCCGGCGATCCGCTACGCCGAGGAGGGTTTTCCGGTCACGCAGTTCATCGCCCACCTCTGGGAGCGCGAGGTCCGGGCCGCGCAGGCGGAGCGGCTGCCGGGCGCGATTCTCGAGGTCTTCGCGCCCGGCGGGCGCGCGCCGCGCGAGGGCGAGATTTTCCGCAACCCCGGCCTCGCGCGCACGCTGCGCGCCCTTGCCGCCGGCGGCCGCGACGCCTTCTACCGCGGGGCCGTCGCCGACGAGACCGACGCCTTCATGCGTGCGCACGGCGGCTGGCTGCGCCGGATCGATTTTGAGAAGCACACCTCCACGTGGGTCGATCCTGTCTCGGTCAACTACCGCGGCTACGATGTCTACGAGCTGCCGCCCAATTCGCAGGGCATCGCCGCGCTGCAGATGCTGAACATCCTCGAGGGCCACGATCTCGCCAAGCTCGGCTTCAACTCGCCCGAGACGCTGCACCTCATGATCGAGGCGAAGAAGCTCGCGTTCGAGGACCGCGCGAAATTTTACGCCGATCCCGCCTTTGCCAAAATCCCGCTCGCGGGCCTTCTCGCCAAGGACTACGCCGCCGCGCGCCGCCGGCTCATCGATCCCGCGCGCGCCGCGCTCGCCTACGACGCCGGCAACCCCGCGCTCGAGCGGGGCGACACGATCTACCTCTGCACCGCCGACGCCGCGGGCAACATGGTTTCGCTGATCCAGAGCAACTACTGGAACCTTGGCTCGTTCATCGCTGTGCCCGGCCACGGCTTCGGACTGCAGAACCGCGGCGTGATGTTCGTGACGCACGACCCTGCGCACGCCAACGCCTACGCGCCGGGCAAGCGGCCGTTCCAGACCATCATCCCCGGCTTCGTGATGAAGGACGGCCAGCCGTGGCTGGCATTCGGCGTGATGGGCGGCGCGATGCAGCCGCAGGGCCACGTGCAGGTGCTGGTGAACCAAATCGACTTCGGCATGAACGTGCAGGAGGCCGGCGACGCCGCGCGCTGGGTGCACGAAGGCTCCTCCAACTTCGACCTGCCCAAGATGCGCGACGGCGGCTTCGTGCGGCTCGAGCGCGGCGTCCCCTACGAGTCGGCGCGCGCCCTGATCGCCCGCGGGCACGATGTCCGCGCCGGCACGCCCACCGACGGCTTCGGCGGCTACCAAGCCATCCGCTGGGATCCGGTGAACAAGGTCTACTGGGGCGCCAGCGAGGGCCGGAAAGACGGCGCCGCGATGGGGTATTGAGCGAGCGCTGCGCCGGACGCGTGGCCCGACAAGATTTTTGTCCAAATCCGCCGCCCACCGGCAGAGGAGAGATGCATGAAACCCGATGCTTCCAACGACGCACCCCCGTCCCTTTCGCACGAGCAATTCATGCGGCTCTTCCTCGGGGCCGAGCGGGAGCTGCTGCGCTACGTCATGGCGCTGGTGCCGAATGTCGCCGATGCACGCGACGTGGTCCAGGAGACCGCCGTCGCGCTCTGGCAGGCGATCGGGAAATATGATCCGGCCCGGCCTTTCGTCCCGTGGGCGTGCCGCTTCGCGCTGAACGAGGCGCGGTCACATCTGCGCCGGGAGTCGCGCCGGCGCCGTCTGCTGGAGGAGGACGTGGCGGCGATGCTCGGCGAGCGGCGCGTGGAGACGGCCGGCCAGCTGGACCTCCGCCGCGAACATCTGCGGGACTGCCTCGGCCGCCTGCCCGATGATCAGCGGCAGCTCGTGCGCGGCTACTATTTCGACGAGGAGAGCATCCCCGATCTGGCTGCGCGGCTCGGCCGCGGCCCGGAGGCGATCTACAAGACCCTGCAACGGATCCGCCAGGCGTTGCACGGGTGCATCGAGCGGAAACTCCAGACGGCGCGCTAACCCATGACCACCGGCCACCACGAGCTCAGTGAACTGATTCACGCGTGCCTGGACGGCACCGCCACCGACGACCAGATCGCGCGGCTCAACGCCCGCCTCCGCGACGACGAGGCGGCGCGCGAACTGTATCTGCGGCTCGCGGACACCCATTCCTGCCTCGCCGCGGACGAGAGTCTCTGGGTGGGCCCTGCGGCCGACTCGAGCCTCGCCGCCGCCCGGGTTCATCCCGCCCGCCAACGCTGGCTCGCGGGGCGTCCGCTCGCGGCCGCCGCCGTCGGCCTGGTGCTCGGGTTGTGCTGCGCCTCGGTGGCCTGGGCGATCGTCGGTCCATCGCTGGGAAAAGTGATCACGCTGTTGCAGGAGGGTTTTGAGACCAGCCTCGCGCCGCGGGTGACGGGCGTGCCGGTCGAACCAGGGCACTGGGGCGGCGACTACTCGGAGCTGGCCGGCGCGCAGCCACAGTTGAAACCGGAAAGCGGGACAAAGATGCTGCGGTTCTTGCGCGGCGATTTCGAAGGGAGGGACATCCCGACGAGCCACAGCTGTGATGTTTTCCGTCTGGTTGATGTCCGGCCCTATCGGCGCGACCTGGAGGGCGGCGAAGCGGTGGTGCAGTTGACGGCGGTCTTCAACGCGCAGCCGTTTCCCGCGGGCGAAACTTTCAGCGCCACGCTGACGATCTTTGCCCTCGATGCGGCCTTGGTCGGCAACGAAAACATCAAGGCGGAGAACGTGCTCTCGACGGAGTCGCTCGCCTATTCCCGCAGCACCAAGGTGGTGATGGATCGAGACCCGGGCACGTGGCAAAAGGTGAGCAATGAACTCCGGCTGCCACCCGGCACGGACTACCTGATGCTCCGCATCGGGATGTCGAACGACACGAAGTCGCCTGGCCTGCGCCGGGATAGTTTCGGCGGGCACTTCGTGGACAAGCTGCAGCTCGTCCTCGCGCAGCGGTCCGAGATTCCGGTGCCGTGAGCGGCAAGCTAATCGCCCAAGCATGCAACTCCGCCCGAAGTTGAACATCCGCGTCCTCCTCGCCCTGCCGGCCTTCGGCTTCGCCGTAGGCGTCACCGCCGCCGAGCCTTCACTCAAGGGAGCGGCCGGCCGTCTTACGCTCGCGCCGTCGGGCGAAGTCGTCGTGTCCATAAGCGACGGTGCGGTCGCGCGATTCGCGCCCGTGGTCACCGTGCTCGCCGCGCGCGAGGATCCGAAGCTCGAGATGCGCTGGGGCCAGTTTCCCGTGCCGGAGATGAAGCTGAACGACACCGGCTCGATCTACAACGTGCTCACGTGGGACCGCAAAACCGCCGACCCCGCGGACGGCTTCGACTCCACGGCCGACCGCGGTTACGGCGTGGGCCGCACCGCCAATCTTTTCACGGCGGGACAACTGACCACGCTGCGGGCGAACGACGCCCGCATCGACGGCGGCAAGATCGTGTGGACGTTTCCCGTCGACGCCACCGCCACCGTGCAGGCCGAGCTCGATCTGCCGGCCGACGGCACGGCGCCGCGCCTGCGGCTGCGGGCAACGGCGAAGGAGGACGGCTGGTATTCGTTCGGCTACACCGGCGCGCCGGAATGCGCGTCCGCCGAGGCCGACGAGTTCTGGCAGCCGCTCATCTACAACGAGCGTCGCTTCCCGCACGAGGCGTTCCTCGAGGCCGCGTATCGCTGCCCCCTGCCGACGACTTTGGTCGCTCGCGGCGGCGTGACGACCGGCGTGCTCGCCGATTCCGCGGAGTATCCGTTCCAGCCGCTCCCCAACCTCGCCAACTCGCGTTTCGGCGTCGCGCTGCGCAACGCCCGCGGGCTCGCGCAGCCGATGCTGTTCGCGCCGCTGTTAGGCGGCGCCGGCTCGCGGATGAAGGCGGGCGAGACGCGCGAGTTCACGATGCGGCTCGTCGTGGCGAAGGCCAATCTCTCCGCCACCTACGAGCGCACGGCCCGCTCGCTCTACGGCTTCGCCGACGTGCGGCACAACGCCCTCGGCTCGCTCAACGCCGCGTTCGACGCGATGCTCGAGTTCGGCCTGAGCGACTACGCAAAGTTCAACCCCGACCTGCGCGGCTTCGCCTACGACACCGACGTGCCGGGCGCGGTGAAAAACGTGTCCGCGCTCCACCCGCTCGGCCTCGCGCTCGTCACCGACCGCGCGGACATCTACACGAAGCTCGCGCGGCCGTTGATGGAGTTCTTCGTGTCGCGCGAGCGGTTCCTCTTCACGACGGATCCCAAGGTGAAGGGCCAGTCGGCGTCGTCGCGGCTCGGCGGCCTCGGCGCGCCGCTGACCGAGTATGCAAACCTCTACGCGATGTCGGGCGGGCGCACGCCGTTCTTCCGCACCGCGGCCGAGGGACTCTTCGGGAAAGACCGGGTGCTGAACCTCGAGGGCAAAATCCGCGGCGACAACTGGTCTAATGCGCTCGCTCTCTACCGCGCCACCGGCGAGCGCCGCTGGCTCGATCACGCGGTGAAGGACGCCGATGCCTACTTGGCGCGCCGCGTCGCCGTGCGCCCCGCCGACTACGCCGATCCCGATTCGCGCGGGCTGTTTTTCTGGACCGCCTTCACGCCGCAGTGGATCGAGCTGTTCGAACTCTACGAGGAGACGCGCGAGGCGCGCTTCCTCGACGCGGCCCACCGCGGCGCGCGGGACTACGCGCAGTTCGTGTGGCTCGCGCCGCGGATTCCGGACGGCGACGTGCGCGTGCATGAGGACGGCCTCGCGCCCGCCTACCGCAGCGGCCCCCGCTTCCCGCGCATCAAGGCCGAGCCCGAGACCGTCCCCGCCTGGCGCACCTCCGAGATCGGGCTCACGAGCGAATCAGCGCCGACGAGCAAGGGCGCGCGCGGGATCTTCCTCGCGTGCTACGCGCCGTGGATGCTGCGCCTCGCCGCGCTGACGAACGACGCGTTCCTCCACGACATCGCGCGCTCCGCGATCGTCGGGCGCTACACGAGCTTCCCGGGCTACCACATCAACACGGCCCGCAACACCGCCTACGAGAAGCCCGGCTTCGCGCGCCGCGGCAAGGACGAGCTCAACTCCACGACCTCGATCCACTATAATCACATCTGGCCGCACATCGCGCTGCTGCTCGACTACCTCGTGGCGGACGCGTTCGCGAAGTCCCGCGGGCAGATCGATTTTCCGGGGCGCTACGCGGAAGGCTATGGCTACCTGCAGCAGCGCGTATTCGGCGACCGCCCGGGCCGTGTCTACGACACGAGCGGCCTCCACCTGTGGATGCCGCGCGGCGTGGTGACGGTCGATCACCCGGAGTTGAACTTCATCACTGCCCGCGGCTCCTCCACATTAGTGATCGCGCTGACGAACCAATCGAAGGCCGCGGTGAAATCCACCGTCGCCCTATCCCGTGACCGCCTCGCGCGGCCCCCGGGCGCGGGCGCGAAAGTCGTCGTCTGGGAAAACAACCGCCGCGTCCGCGAGCTGCCGCTGCCAGCGGATGGCCGCGTGGCGGTCGACGTGGCCGCCGAAGGCATCACGGCCTTAATCGTCGAGGGCGTGACGCCGCGCGTGGAGTTTCACGATCGAATTCTCGGCCGCGCCGCGCGGCTCCCGGCGGAAAGCGTGTGCGACCTCGGCTGGCGCGGGGCGCGGGGCGTCGTGCTCTCCCTCGGCGCGGACGAGCTGACGAGCGCCTACGTTTTCCTGCCGGACTTCGAGCGCACCGTGACGACCTGCACGGTGAGCTTCCGCCAGGGCGACGGGGAAGTCCGCACGCTCACCGACAGCTCCTTCCCGTTTGATTTCACGCTCCCCGTCACGGGGTCGGCTCCGTTGGAGTTCTGGTTCGAGGTTAAGTCGGGCGCCGCGCCGGTGGAAAAATCTCCCGTCGGACGACTGCTCCTAGAATGAGAACACGTTTCTCTCTTCGGATTCGTGGGAGGTCCGCCCTGCTCGACGAGGCGACCGCGGCTCAGTTGGCGCCGGCGCAATCCGCGGCGCCGGATTCCTCCGCGCTCTGGTATCGCGAACCCGCGCGCACCTGGCACGAGGCGTCGCCCGTGGGCAACGGTCGCATCGGCCCGCTCGTGCATGGCGGCCCGGACAGCGAGTTGCTCCATCTGAACGAAGGCAGCGTGTGGTCCGGTCGCACGGCCTACGTCGAGAAACCCGAGGTGCGGCAGAATCTTCCCCGGCTGCGCGAGTTGCTCTTCGCCGGGAAACACGCCGAGGCCGAAGCTCCCGCCAAAAAGCACCTGACCACCGTGCCGCGTCTTGACTACGGCAGCTCTCAGCCGCTCGGCGACCTGCGCCTGGAATTCGCCACCGACATCGCGCACGTCCGGGACTACCGCCCTGAGCTCAACCTCGATACCGCGGTGGCGCGCACGACGTTCAAGCCCGGCACGTCTTCGTCACCACTCCCGAGATCGCGTGGACCCACGGCACGCGCAGAAAGCTCAACGCTGTCGAGCGTCCCCAGTTCGTCTTCGACGACCACGACGCTCCCGTCACCCTCCTCTGCGCCGGCGCCTACCCGAGCGACCGCACCCGCAGTTTCACCGCTGCGATTCCGCGCCTTCGCGCCGAGATAGTCGGCGGCGCAGTGCCCCGTAGTCTTCGCCGCGTCCCACACCGTAAACATCACCGCCCATGCGCCCGCCCCGTCGCCCCGCCCTTGCGTTGTTCATGCTTTTGCTCGTCGCCCGCGCCACGGGTGCCGATGCGCTCGACGCCGGTTTCGCCGCACCACCTCCGATCGCCCGCCCGCTCGTTTGGTGGCATTGGATCAATGGCAACGTGACCAAGCGCGGCATCGAGGCCGATCTTGCCGATATGAAGCGCGTCGGGATCGCGGGCGTGCAGATGTTCGACGCGAGCATCTACCTGCCGCCCGGTCCCGTCCGCTACGGCACCGACCAATGGCATGAGCACGTGCAGCACGCGATCGCCACAGCGGACCAACTCGGCCTGGAGTTTCATCTCATGAACACGCCCGGCTGGTCCGCCAGCGGCGGTCCGTGGGTGACCCCCGAGCGCTCAATGAAGAAACTCGTGTGGAGCGAAACCCCGGCGACCGGCGGCGGCGCGGTCACGCTCGCCGTGCCCCGGCCGAAGATCGACCCGTTGAAGTTCCGCACTCCGCCCACGGCGAAGATGGAGAATTTTTTTCGCGATATCGTCGTGCTGGCGGTTCCGGCCGAATCCACCCGCCGCACTCCCGACTGGGAATTCAAGACCAAGCTCAAGGAGAAGACGCTCAACGCTGCGCCGCTCGACCCGGATGCCACGGGCTGCATTCCCCGCGCCCAGCTGATCGACCTCACGGCCGACTTCGATGCCGCCACCGGCACCTTGCGCGCCACGCTCCCCGCCGGCGAGTGGACGATCTTACGTTTCGGATTTACCTCGACGAGTTCGACGAACCATCCCGCCGTGCCTGAGGGCCACGGCCTCGAGATCGACAAGATGGACGCCGGCGCCGTCTCGTTCTACTTCGATCAGGCGCTCGGCCGTATCCTGCGCGAGGCCGGCCCGCGGGTGGGCCGCACGCTCAAGGGACTGCTCTTCGACAGCTTCGAGGGCGGCCCGCAAACCTGGACCGACACCTTCCCCGCGCAGTTTCTCGCATTGAAGGGCTACGACTTCGTGCCACTGCTGCCCGTGCTCACGGGCCGTGTGGTGGAGAGCCCGTCGTTCACCGAGGCCGCGCTCCGCGATTTCCGCGGTGCGGTCGAGGAGCTCATCGCGAAAAACTATTTCGGCACGATGCAACGCCGCGCCCGAGAGCACGGCCTCGTGCTCTACGCCGAGGCGCAGGGCGGGCCGCTGAATCCGGTTTCGGCGAACGAGTTTGTCGATGTGCCGATGAACGAATTCTGGATGCCCGACACCGCGCCGCGTCTTTCGCGGATCAAGCTCGTCGCGTCCGTCGCCAATGTCCTCGGACGCCCGCTTGTCGGCGCCGAGGCGTTTACCGCCAAGCCCGAAGACGGCCGTTGGCTCGCGACTCCCGCCACGCTCAAGGATCCGGGCGACTACGCGTGGACGGCCGGCATCAACCGCTTCATCCTCCACCATTACGTGCACCAACCCACCGACGACGGTCCCGGCTTCGCACTCGGCCGCTACGGCACGCACTTCGGCCGTCTCAACACGTGGTGGCCCCTTGCCGGCGCCTGGATCGACTACGTGGCGCGCGGGCAATTTCTCCTGCAACAAGGCCGCACCGTCGCCGACATCGCGTTCCTCCACACCGAGGACCACGGCTACGCTTTCCCCGCCGGCATGGTGACTACGCCGGCCGGCTACGATTTCGACATCGTCTACCCGCACCACCTCGGCGCAATGACGTGGCGCGACGGCGCGCTCACGCTCCCGACCGGTCCTGCCTATCGTGTGCTGATGCTCCCGGAAAACTGGGCCGCCGATCTCGCGACGCTGCGCCGCCTCCGCGATTTCGCCCGCGCCGGCGCACCGATCTTCGGCGCCGCGCCCGTGGTTCCCGCCGGCGTGCGCGACTACGAGGCGCGCAACGAATTCGCCGCGCTCGTGCGCGAGTTGTGGGAAGCTCCCCGCCCGCTCGTCCGGCGCGCCGCGCTGCCCGCTGCGCTCGGTGAAATCGGTTTGGCGCCCGACGTGATGCTGCCGGCCGCGCCGGCGGGAGGCGAACTCCGCTTCATTCACCGCCGCACGCCCGGCGCCGAAATCTATTTCGTCTTCAACCACTCGGACCGCGACGTCGCTGGCGACTTCACCTTCCGCGTCACCGGCCGCCAGCCCGAGCTCTGGAACGCGATCACCGGCGCCTGCGCCGACGCCTCCGCGTTCCGGCCGGGCGCCGCCGGCACCACTGTGCCGCTCCACCTCGAACCGCGCGGCTCGATCTTCGTCGTCTTCCGCCGCGCTGCGGCCGGACCGAGCGCCGACGCTCCGAAGACCGCGGTCGCTGCGACTCTGCCGATTGCCGGGCCGTGGCACGTCGCGTTTCACGACGGTCGCGGCGCCCCGCCCAACGCGACCTTCGCGATCCTCGCATCGTGGACGGAACACGAAAACCCCGGCATCAAGTTCTACTCCGGAACCGCCACGTATCACACCACCTTCCCGATTTCTGCCGCCAATTTCCGCGCCGGCGCCACCGCCACACTCGACCTCGGCACGGTCGCCGATCTCGCCGAAATCCGGCTCAACGGCGCGCTCATCGGCACGCTCTGGCAACCGCCGTTTCGCGCCGAGGTCACGCGCCACCTGCGCGCCGGCGACAACACCCTCGAGGTCCGCGTGGCCAACCGTTGGATCAACCGCGTGATTGGCGACGAGTCACTGCCCACCGATCTCACTTATCAGCCCGAGGGCACGAACAAGTTTACCGACGGAAGGCTCAAACAACTCCCCGCCTGGCTTTACGACCGCACGCGCCTCTCCGAGCGGAAGCGCTACAGCTTCACCACTTGGAAACACTACGGGGCAAAATCCCCGCTCGTCCCCTCCGGTCTGCTGGGCCCCGTCACGATCAACTGGAATGCCCCAGCGCCAGAGCGCAGGCCATCACAACTTTAACCACACAATCCCGATAACCAAACCCGATGAACTCCAAACTATCCTTCACTTCCTCTTGGCCAAATGGAACGCGCATTTCCGTCCGACGTGTTGTTTTGAGTCTGTTCGTGTCTCTCACTTTTGTTCTTGGCGGCCAGGCCCAATCCTCGGGCGAGCCCATGGGCGCAGTCCAGGGCACGGTGTCCAACGCGGCAAGCGGTTCCCCGCTCGGCCGGGCTAAAGTGACTATCCGAGGCACGACCCAGGAGACACTGACGGACGACGACGGCCGGTTTTATTTCCGAGGAGCCCCGGCCAAGGATATTGAGTTGGAAGTTTCTTATTTGGGCTTCGTGTCGCAAACGTCACGGGTGACGGTGCCGCCCGGCGGCCAAGTTGCTCAGGATTTCCTACTCAGTCGGGAGGCAATCGACCGTCGCGGCGCGGAAGCCCAGACGATTATGCTGGAGAAGTTCCAGGTGGTCGCGGAACAGACGATGAGCGGCCAGGCGGTCGCGATGAACGAGCAACGCCATGCGGCCAATATCAAGAACGTGGTCTCGTTTGATGAACTCGGTGACCGCGGCCAGGAAAACATCGGCGATTATGTGCGCTTCCTGCCTGGCGTCTCCATTCTGGACGACGGGGAGAATCCCGGCCGGATCGCCCTGGGCGGGTTTCCCGCAGAAATGTCCAGCATCCAGATTGACGGCGTGGACGTCGCGGCCACGGGCTTTGGCCCGACCAGCAGTCGCGCCGCGGCGCTGCAGGACGTGCCGATCCTGAATATCGACCGCGTGGAGGTCTCGAAGGTGCCCACGCCCGACCAGCCGGCTGCAGGCTTGGGCGGCTCGATGAACCTGATCGCGAAGACCGGAACGGGCATCAAGCGCCCGGTCGGACGCTACCAAATTTATATGAATTTCAACAACGTGGACGGCTTGGGTTTTGATGGTGGATCGCGGCAGCCCCATGACCGGGCGTCGCCGCGTCACAAGGAGCCCTCGTTCAGCCTGAGCTACGCCTTCCCGGTGGGGAAGCGCCTCGCGGTCAGTCTGGGCGTGTCCCGCTCCTGGCGCCAGCGGCCGACGGACGACACACCCTCGGAAGTCGCCTTCTGGAATTTGAAAAACACCTACCTTGCGACCGGCGCGCCGAAAGACTTCGCGCTCGCGATCACGCAATGGCGCCAGGAGGCCTCAATCTCCAGGACCGAAAATATTCAATTGGGCGTCGATTGGAAACTATCGAAAAATGACACCCTCAGCCTGCAGGTTCAGCAACGGGCTGTCCTCGACAAAAAGGCCATGAGTTTTTTCACCTCACGCATTAACGCCAATTACGATGCGATCGGTAATGCGAATTACACCGAAAGCCGCGGCACCACCGGACGCTTCGAAATGGGCACCCTCAATCCGTCGAACTACGACGCGAGCACCGACACCGGCATACTGTCACTGAAGTATCAGCATCGGGGACCGGTGTGGAAGGTCGACGGGCAGGCGTCCTATTCAGCCGCTGACCGGGAGCGCAGCAGCATCGGAAAGGGCTACTTCAACGGTGTCGTGGCCAATGCCCTCAACCTCAATATCCGCGGCGACGGGATTGGGCAGGGTTCGAGCATCGGGCCGAAAACCTATACACTCAAGCGCGCCGACGGCACGCTAGTGGACCCCTACGACGCCAACAGCTATACCCTGGGCACGGCGAATGAGGAGTATGCCCTTTACCAAACCGACCTCACAGCCGGGCGCCTGAACGCGAGCCGCGCGATCGGCCGGAATCTCACGCTCAAAATCGGCGGCGCTTTCAACCGTCTCGACAAAGACGACACTCGCCCGGTCAAAAACTATACCTTTGTCGGCCGGGGTAGCGGGCAGACAGCCGTCTCGCTCTATGACCTCGTGGATGAATCCATCGACGTGAAAATGAACGGGAACCCGGTGCGGTGGATCAGCCCGGTGAAAACCTATAATCTCTTCGTGAAAAACCCGGAGTATTTTACCCTGAACAACACTTTCATCGCGAACCGGGCGCAGAATTCCAAGCGGATGCTCGAGGATATCCTGGCCGGCTATTTCCGGTTCGATCTGCGCCTGCTCTCCGGCCGGCTGAACTTCACCGGCGGTGCCCGCTACGAAAAAACCGATCTCAAGGGGTGGAGCCTGAAACGGGACAACTTCGCCATCTACCAGCGGGACGCGGCCGGCAACCTGCTGCGCAACAGCAGCGGCGCGTTGATCCCCGTCACCAACAATGCCGAGGAGCGCCTCAGACTCATCAATCAGGAGCGTGGCAACATCGAAAGCCAGAGCTACGACGGGCTCTATCCAAGCCTGAACGCCAACTACGCGTTTACCGAGAACCTGGTGGCGCGGGCGGCCTACGCTCGAACGATCGGGCGCCCAGATGTGCAATATGTCGTAGCCGGGATCACGATTCCTGTTCCCACCGACACCAATGCTACCACCGCTCGCACCATCGTGGTCGGCAATCCCGGCTTGGAGCCCTGGACTGCGGATAGTTTCCACCTGTCCCTCGACTCCTATCATCTGAAGGGCGGATTCGGCTCCGTCGGGGTCTATCACAAGAAGGTCAGCAACTTCTTCGCGCAGCGCGGCCAGCCGACTACGGCGGCAACGCTCGAGGCCTACGGCATCCCGGAGGGAGACATCGAGTATATGTTGGCCGACAACTACGTCTTGCGCCGCTGGGAAAATGTGGGCGATGCGACGCTGGACGGCATCGAACTGAGCTACCGGCAGGATCTGCTGTTCATGCCGTCGTGGTTGCGGTTAATGCAGGCTTGGGTGAACTACACGCATCTGAAGGTGGGTGGACGCAATGCGGCGGATTTCGTGGGTTTCAGTCCCGACTCGCTGACGGCGGGGTTGAACTACATCAGGCCGCGCTTCTCCGTCCGTCTGACTGCGGCCTATCAGGCCGAAACGAAGCGGTCGGAAGTGGTGGTCGTTCCCGGCACCTCAGTCGAAGGGTTTATTCCGCTGTCCACCTATGAATACCAAGCGGCCTACACCCGGTATGGGATCAGTGCAGAATACGCGCTGAACAAGAAGCTCTCCCTCTACTTAAACTGGGACGACGTGTTAGCCAAGGATCGCCTGGTGTATCGCCGGGCGCCGGATACCCCAGCCTTTGCCCAAACCTACCAACGCTACGTCACCCCTTCCTACATCGTGATAGGCGTGAAGGGCAGTTTCTGACGGGGGGCCCCGCGATTGAAGAGTTTTAAGGAAAGCGCGTTCAGCCGCTTCAGCACTCGCAGCGACATCATTGTGAAACCACTGCGCGCATACCCCGGATGCCTTCAACGTCTGCTTCGCGCCGGCATCTTGCTGGCGGCGACCGTGGTAGCCAGTGCGACAGAATTATTCGATTTCAGCCGTTCGTTTGATCCCGCCCAACTCACTGCGCGAGGCGTGACGATTGCCGTGACGGACGGTGCCTTGGACATCAAGGGCACCGTGCCTGCCTCCGACAGCGGCGTAGTCTTTCCTTTGCCTGACAAATCACAGGACCTTTCGCGTTTTCGCTTCGTCGAGGCCGACGTCGAGAACACCGGCGACAAGCCCCTGCGATTTACGTTTTGGGCGCTGTCGGGCCAGGGCTGGGGCGGAGTGAGCACGTTCACACCCGAAGGCGGCCCCGCCGCTGGGCGCGAGACGCTCGCCCCCGGGCAACGCGGCACGTTCAAGATCGACCTGCACACCCGCTATCCCGGCGAGGATGTCTACACCCCGGCGACCAATCCGGCCGCGATCCGCCGGCTGGAACTCGTCGTCGGCGACAGTCGCAGCACGTCCTCGCTGCGGGCGCGGAGCCTTCGCGCGACCGGCGAGGCGCCGGTCGAACGGCCCGATGTCTCGCGCCGCGTGCTCGTGCCCGACATCTCCCGCGATCTGCCCGCGCCCGGGCGGCGCGTTTACCAGCAGTTGCCGGGTTGGGAAAAAACGAGCGTCACTCACGTGCTGACCCTGCCCCGCGAGTGGAAGCCCGGCGCGAAATATCCGGTCATCGTCGAATACACCGGCAACATTTTCTACCACAAGTTTTGCCATTCGACGGGCTACACCGATCAGGGAACCATGGCCTACGGTTTGGCCCGCGGCGAAAAATTCATCACCCTCAATCTGCCGTTCATTGGCGTCGATGGACAACGCGAGCAAATCGACGGCTGGGGCGACATCGACAAAACCGCCGACTACTGCGTCGCGGCGGTCCGCGCAGTGTGCGAGGAATTCGGCGGCGACGCGGGCGCGGTCTTCTTCGTCGGTTTCTCCCGCGGCGAATACGCCGCCAACTATCTCGCGCTGCGCGACGATCGGATCGCTTCGTTGTGGCTGGCTTTCGTCGGCACCAACCCCGGCCGCCCGTGGAAACCCGCCGACGGTGCCGGCTGGAACAAAGTCGGCCTCGGCTGGGATGAACGCGCCGCCCGCCTGCGAGGGCGCCCCTGGTTCGCCGCCCCGGCCAACCTCGGCGCCCACGTGCACGTCGACGTCGAGTATCTCGAAGACCGTCCCTCGACGGTGGCGACGCGCCGTTGGATGCAGGAGATTCTTGCGCGACGCACTGCACCCTAGCCGCACCGAAAAACGTCGTTCCTTGCTCATGAACCTAAACCGACCCCCGTCTTCCTCCTCGCCATCGTCTCCGCGGTCTCCGTCGACACGTCGCCAGTTTTTGGCGACGGCTGCAACCTTCGGCTCCGTCCTGATCCTGCCCCGTGGCCTGCGCGGCCAAGGCACGCGTTCGCCCAACGAGCGCCTGCGCATCGCGCAGGTCGGCGTGGGCGGACGCGGCGGCGCGTCGCTCTCCGGCCTCGCGGACGAGCAGTTCGTCGCCCTGTGCGATGTGGACGAGAAGCGCAGCCACGCCGGCGCCGCCAGTGCCAAGAAAGCGTCGCCCCACGCGGAGCGGCTGAAGGACGCGAGGTGGTTCAAGGACTTCCGCGTGATGTTCGAGCAGATGGAGGACAAGATCGACGCCGTCGCGATCGCGACGCCGGACCACATGCACTTCCCGATCGCGATGGCCGCGATCGCGCGGAAGAAACACGTCTACGTCGAGAAGCCGATGTGCCGCTGCCTCTCCGAGGTGCGCCGCTTGCACGCCGCCGCCAAGGCCGCGGGCGTCGTGACGCAGATGGGCAACCAAGGCCGCGCGGCGGAGGGCATCCGCCTCGCGCGCGAGTGGGTGCAGGCCGGCCTGATCGGCGAGGTCCACACCGTGCACACGTGGACGGATCGCCCGCGCACGCCGTGGTTTTATCCGGCCGATTTCGATCCCGACGCGAACCCGAAGGAGACGCCCGTGCCCGAGACGCTCGACTGGGAGCTCTGGCTCGGCGTCGCGCCGGCGCGCCCTTACCGGCCCGAACTCGCGCCGTCCTTCTGGCGCGGATTTACCGACTACGGCACCGGATCGCTGGGCGACATGGGCTGCCACCAGCTCGACGCGCCGTTCTACGCGCTCGATCTCGGTTCGCCCACGAGCGTGGAGGCCGCCACCACGAAGCAATATCCGAAGACGTTTCCGGCCTCGACCGCGGTGACGTGGAAATTCCCCGCGCGCGGCGGGCGCGGCCCCGTGGAGATGAAGTGGTTCGACGGCACCATGAAGCCGCCGTTGCCCGTGCCGGGCTTCAAGCTCTCCGAGAGCGGCGGCAGCCTCTTCTACGGGACCAAGGGCATCATGAGCGTCACCTCGCACAGCGGCTCGTGCCGCCTCCTGCCTGAGGAGCGCATGCAGGCGATGGCGGGATCGCTGCCGCCGAAGTCCCTCCCGCGCGTCGTCGGCGGTCCGTTCCCCGAGTGGGCGACGGCCATCCGCGGCGGCCCCAAGTGCGGCTCAAGTTTCGATTACGCCGCCGGCCTCACCGAGGTCGTGCTGCTCGGCGTCGCCGCACAACGCGCCCAGGCCCGACTCGAGTGGGACGCCGCCGCTGGCCGTTTTCCCAACCGCCCGGATTGCGATGTCTTCGTCGGTCCCGGCTACGACTACCGCCCCGGTTGGGGCGTTTAGCTGCCGCGCAATAAAATGAAAGCGAGCGTGATGGTGTTATTCGTCGGCCTCGCGGCGCCACTCATCGGCGCCGAGCCGCCGCGTTTCGAGGCGGACGTGCTGCCGGTGCTGTATCGGCATTGCTTCAGCTGTCACAGCGAGAAGCAGGCGAAGCCCAAGGGTGATCTGCGGCTCGATTCGGCGGCGGGAATTGCCGATGCCGGGGTCGTCGTCGCCGGCAAGCCGGACTTGAGTGAACTGATGCAACGCGTGTCGTTGCCGCCCACGCACGAGGACGCGATGCCGCCATTGAAGGGCGGCGCGCAGCCGCTCTCCGAAGCCGAGCGCGCAACGCTGCGCGCCTGGATCGTGGCGGGGGCGAAGATGGACGGCTGGGTGAAGTTCGAGCATCGCGACGCGCCGCTCCCCGAGCCCGGTGCGGCCGTGGCGCGCGCCGCAGCGCCGGAGATCGCGCGCCAGGTGGACGCGTTGATCGAGCGCCATCATGCGGCGAAGGGCACGCGGCTCAACGCGCCCGTCGGCGACGAGGGGTTTCTGCGCCGCGTGTATCTGGATGTCGTCGGCCGCATCCCGAGCCTCGAGGAGAGCAACCGGTTCCTCGCCTCTCCCCGCGAAGGCCGCCGCGCCCGGCTGATCGACGAGTTGCTGTCGAGCGAGGGTTACGTGAGCCACACCTACAACTGGAAGGCGGACCAGCTCCGGCTCAACCCGCGCCTGCTCGCCGCCGGGCAGCCGGGCTGGCTCTACGACGACTGGGTGAAGCACGCGGTCCGCTCGGGCCTGGCGCACGACGAGATCGTGCGCCAGCTCATCACGGCCAGCGGCTACCTCTGGGAAAACGGCGCCGCCGGATTCTATCTGCGCGATCTCGGCATGCCGCTGGACCACGCGTCGAACCTGTCGCGGATCTTTCTCGGCACGCGCATGGAGTGCGCCCAATGCCACGACAACCCGCTCGAGCCGGTGACGCAGAAGGATTTTCTCCAGATGGCGGCGTTCACCGCCGGCGTGTCGAACCTCAGCAGCCCGAGCGGCTACTCCAACGACAACGTGAAGCAGTGGCCGCAACTCAAGGCGCTCCTGGAGGGGATGGGCGAAGACAAGGCGCTCCAGGACGGCGTGAGCCGCGCGATCGCGCCGCTGAAGCGGCTCACGCGCGACACGGACAAGCCGCTCACGTTTCCCGCCACCTACGCCTACGACGAGTCGGCGCGGGGCCAGCCCGTCTCGCCACGCACGCTCTTCGGCGACGAGGCCCCGATCGTCGACGGCGACCGGCGGCGCGCCTTCGCGGAGTGGCTGACCTCGCCGCGCAATCCGCGCTTCGCAAAAAACGCCGCGAACCGGCTCTGGAAACGGGTCACGGGCGCCGGCTTGATCGAGCCGGTTGACAGCCTCACCGCCCTGCCGCCTCCGGAGCATCGCGAGCTGCTCGACACCCTTACGTCCGCGCTGATCGGCTTTCGCTTCGACGAACGCGCGTTCCTCGCCGCGCTGCTGAACACGCGGCTCTACCAGAGTGAAGCCGTGCGCGACCGTCCGGAGCCCGGGACGCCGTTCGCGCTGCACGGGCCGCTGCTGCGGCGCCTATCCGCCGAGCAAATCTGGGACTCGCACCTCGTGCTCCTCGTGCCAGAACTCGACCAGCGCAAAGCCGCGCTGCGCCACGAAGGATCGAACTTGAACCCGGCGCGCCTGCGCCGGCTCACCGACATGCCCGCCGAGCAAATTATCAGCCGGGCGCGCGACGAGATGGCCTACCGCGCCCGGCGCCGTGACTTCACGCTGCGCCTGACCGAGCAGAAAAAGGAAATCACCGCCGCGCAGGCCCGAGGCGACGCCGCTGCGGTGCGCCAGCTGCAGGCCGACCACGCCCGCGAGAACGATAATTTTTTCAGCCCGGAGCTGCTGGCGCTGGAGATGGGCGGCGCCGAGCCGGTGCCGGAAACCGATCCGCGCTGGAAATCCCTGCCGCGCGATTTTCTCCGCGCCTCGGAGATTCCGCTGCCGCTGCCGCTCGGGCACTTCCTGCGCCAGTTCGGCCAGTCGGACCGGCGCGAGATCGATGCCTTCAACCGCGATCCCAACACCACGCACGCGCTCGCGCTGATGAACGGCGCGCTCGCCGCGCGGATCCTCGCGCCCGACTCCCACCTGCGGCGCCAGCTCGCCGCGGCCGGCGGATCCCGGGACCGGATGACATCGCTCATCTACCGCGCCCTCCTCGTGCGCGCCCCGACCGACGGTGAGCTTGCGACCTTGGCGACCCTCACGGCCTCCAGCCTCACGCCGGAGGACGACACGATTTGGGCGCTGTTGAATTCGCCGGAGTTTCTTTTCCAAGACTAACCCACGCCCCTTCCCCGCATGAAACCGATCATGACCGACCTGTCCCGCCGCGCGTTCGTGGAGCGCTTCGTCAAAACGTTTCTCGGCGTAAGCCTGCTGTCCGGCCCGCGCGCGCTGCGGGCCGCGGGCGCGCCGCCGCGCGCGCGGGCGAAGAGCGTCATCTTCCTCTACCTGCGCGGCGGGCTCTCGCACATCGACACGTTTGACCCCAAGCCGGGCCGGCCCGAGATGGGCGGCGTAAGCGCCATCGGCACGAGCGCAGACGGCGTGCAGGTCTCCGAGTGGTTTCCGCGCATGGCGCGGCAGATGCACCACGTGTCGCTCGTGCGCTCGATGACCTCGACGCAGGGCATCCACGAGCTCGGGGCCTACTCGGCTCACACGAGCCATTTCATGACCCCCACGATCCGGCACCCGGCGCTCGGCTCGTGGGCCGTGAAGCTGCTCGGCTCCGAGAACCGGCTGCTGCCCGGCAACGTGCTGATCAACGGCAGCCCGCAGCACCCGGGCAGCGGCTATTTCCCCGCGCACCTCGCCCCGCTGCCGATCGTCGATCCGGGCGCGGGTTTGCAAAACTCCACGCGGGCCGCCGCGGTGAGCGAGGCGGACTTCAACCGCCGCGCCGCCCTCGCGCGCGCCATCGGCAGCCACTTCGTCCAGCAGACGCCGCACCGCGACGCTGCGGCCTATCTCACAATCCAGCAGGAAGCCGCGGCCCTCATGAAGAGCGAGGATCTCAAGGTCTTCGACATCGCGCGCGAGGACGCGCGGACCCAGGCGGCCTACGGCTCGCACACCTTCGGCAAGGGCTGCCTGCTCGCGCGCCGCCTCGTCGAGGCCGGCGTGCGGTTCGTCGAGGTGGAGGACGATCAAAACTGGGACACCCACAACGATCAGATAAAAGCCATGCGCCTCATGACGCCCTCCGCGGACCAGACGATGGCCGCGCTGCTCGAGGATCTCCATCAGCGCGGCCTGCTCGCGCGCACGCTCGTCGTCATGGCGACGGAGTTCGGCCGGACGCCGCAGATCAGCACCGTCACCGCCGGCCGCGGGCATCACCCCGGAGTTTTCACGTGGTGGCTCGCCGGCGGCGGCGTGAAGGGCGGCTACGTCCACGGGAAGTCCGACGCCATCGGCGAGACCGTCGCGGAGCATCCCGTCACCATGCCCGACCTCAACGCGACCGTGGCGCTGGCACTCGGCATTGATGTCGGCCACATCGAGCACTCGCCCTCGGGCCGGCCCTTCACGGTGGCCGACAAGGGTCAGCCCGTGACGGCCCTTTTTTCCTGAGCACGCCGCGCCTCGCGCGAGGCTGGACCAATGAAGCTCCGCGTGTTCAGGAGCCTGGCATACGGGTCAGGCGCCAGCGCCAGAAAAGCCGCCCGACGCCATGTTGTTGCACTCGCCCGCGCCTACCCGCGCTTCCCCGCGAGGCCGAGATCCTCGTAGATCGCCGCGGTGATCTCGCGCACGCGCGCCGCGTGGTCGGGCTGCTTCGGGCGGCCGTTGCAGACGAAGGCGGCGACGACGCGCTTTTCCGGATCGCAGAACGCCAGGGACGACAGCGAGCCGCCGTGGCCGAAGGTCCGGTCCGAGCAATGCACGCCGCCCACCGCGCGCTGCCGGCTGATGCCGAGGCCCCAGGCTGCCGCGTTGCCCTTGCCCTTGAAGTTCGGCGCGTCCGGCCGTTGCACCTTCGTGAACTCCGCCACGGTCTTCGCCGCGAGCACGCGGTTGCCGTTCAGTTCCCCGCCGCCCAGCATCATCTCGTAGAAACGCGCCAGCTCCCGCATCGGCCCGTGGCCGTTGCCGCCGGGCACGCACTGCGTCGCCCAGCCTTGCACGCCGATGTCCTTGTAATGTTCCGCCGGCTCGGGTTTCGCGCCGTCCGTGTTCATCATCGTGCCCATGCGGTCGCCGTAGGCGCGGAACGTCTCCGCCGTCATGCCGACCCAGCTGTCCTTCATCCCGATCAGCTCGAACAGTTCCTTCAGGATGTAGCGCTCGAACGGCATCCCGCTCACGCGCGCCACGATCTCGCCGAGCACATACATGCCCGAGGTCGCGTGATACTGCGCGTGACGCCCGATTTCCCAGCCGTCCTCGACTTTCGCGTCGCAAATCGCCGCGATCACGGCGGGCCACGGCTGCTTGAAGCGCACCGCGAGGTCGGCGTTGGGAAAACCGCTCGTGTGCGTGAGCACGTGCCGCAGCGTGATCTTGTTTTTCCCGTGCTTGGCAAACTCCGGGAGATAGGTCGCCACGGGCGCATCGAGTTCCACGCGGCCACGCTCCCAGCACTGGCCGACGCACATCGACGTGAGCGGCTTCGTCGAGGAATACCACGTCATGAGCGTGTCCGCCGTCATCGGCACGCCGGGCTTGGCCTCGCCCACGCCGAAATCCGCCACCGGGCGGCCATCGCGCGAAACGTAGAGCTGCGCGCCAAGGTGCAGCCCGCGTTCCATGCCACGCAGCAGGACGGCGCGGGTCTTGGGCAACGGGTCAGCCGACGCCGCGCGCAGGGATCGCGGTGCCACGGCCAGGGCAGCCGCACCGACCGCCGAAAGAGTGAGAAACCGCCGACGCGAAACCGGGGCAGGGATGGTCATGGCGCCCCGAGTTGGCCGGACCCCGCGCGCGCCGGCAACTCACTTCGCGATCGCCCGCGCGTCGATGCCCTTGCCCAGCTCGAAGGTCTGCCCGACGGCGCCGACCACGCAGCGCGCGCGATCGAGGCCGAGATCGGCGCGGAAACGCCACACCGTCTCGATGCCCGTGCAGTGCGCGCCGATGAAATGATCCACGCCGAACTCGCGCAGCCGGCCCGTCGTCCACGCCAGCGTCTCCTCGCTCGCGCGAAACAGATGGATGCCGCCGATGAGCGCCTGCACGCGGGCCGGGCGCACCACGCTGCGCGCGTGCTCAATGATGTTGATCACGCCGGCGTGGCCGCAGCCGGTCACGACCACGAGGCCCTGCGCGGTGTCGACGACGAGCGCCAGGTCGTCCGCCACCGTGTCCTCACGCTCGCCGGCCGCGGTGCGCACGCGCGTGCTGCCGCTCCAGTTGCGCTCCGGATGTTTGCGGGGCACCGGACCGGTGAGCCACACCCCGGGCTGCAACGCGACGGGCGCGGTATGCACGAGAAATTTCCCGCCCGTCGCTTCATACTCCGGGCGCACGGCGATCATGCGGTTCAGCTCCACGCCCGGCGGCACGCCGACCCGCGAATCGAAAAACCCCGCCGCCACGTGCGTGCGCCCGAGTGCCGCGGGATTTTTCGCCATCGCCTCGCGCCGCAGCGTCATGAAGCCGCCCACGTGATCCCCGTGCCAGTGGCTCAGCACCACGTCGGTCACGTCGGCGAGCGAGAGTTTCAGGGTCTGGAGATTCTTCTGCACGACGTCGGTCTTCGCCCCGGTGTCGAAGAGGATTTTCTTTCCGTCCGCCTCGACCAGCGCCGCGAAGCCCCATTCGCCCAGCTCGTCGCCGTCGGCGAGCATCGTCGAGAGAATCGTGATTTTCAGCGCACGCACCGACGTGCGCTCCGCGGCCGGCAGCGCCCACGGAATCGCCATCGCCAAGCCGAACAGGAGGACTTTGAGTGTTGTCATCGCGCGGCCCCGTCCTGCCGCGCCGCACCTCCGCCCGCAACGCCTTTCCTCGATGAAGCCCGCCGCATTTTTTCTCCTGCTCACGCTCATCGTGCGCGCCGTCGCCGCCGAACCGGCCTCGACCAACGCCTACGTCACGCCGCGTTTTTCCGATCCCGATCGCCGCGCGCGGCTCGACGCGCTGCTGCCCGAGATCGACCGCGAGTTTCGCGACCATGCGGCGAAGAAAAACTATCCCGGCCTCGTCTGGGGTATCGTGCTCGACGGCGCGCTCGTCCACACCGGCGCGCAGGGCTTCGCCCACGTGGACAAAAATATCCCCGCCGCGGCCGACACCCGCTTCCGCATCGCCTCGATGACGAAGAGCTTCACCGCCCTCGCCATCCTCCAGCTCCGCGACACCGGCCAGCTCAGCCTCGAAGATCACGTCGTGCGGCACGTGCCCGAGCTCGCGCGCACCGCGCCCCTCACCGCCGATGCGCCCCCGATCACGATCCGCCACCTGCTCGCGATGAGCCCCGGCTTCCCCGAAGACAACCCCTGGGGCGATCGCCAGCTCGCCGTCACCGTGGCCGAGTTTGAAGCCTTCCTCCGCGAGGGCCTCGCCCTCTCCAACGTGCCGGGCGTCGCCTTCGAATACAGCAACCTCGCCTACGCCCTCCTCGGCCAGATCATCACGCACGTTTCCGGCCAGCCCTACCAGCGCTTCATCACGGAAAAAATCCTCCGCCCGCTCGGCCTGAAGGACACGGTGTGGGAATTTTCCGCCGTCCCCGCCGCCCAGCTCGCGCTCGGCTACCGCGGCGCCACCGGCGCGTGGCAACTCGAGCCGCTGCTGCCCGACGGCACCTACGGCGCGATGGGCGGACTCCTCACCACGATGAACGACTTTGCCCGCTACGCCGCGCTCCACCTCGGCGCCTGGCCGCCGCGCAACGATCCCGAGAGCCCGGTCGCGCGCCGCGCCACCCTGCGCGAGATGCACCTGCCCGCGATGTTCTCCGGCCTCGCCGCGCAGGCCAAAGCCCTCGACGGCAGCCCTCAGCCCATCGTCAACGCCTACGCCTTCGGCCTCGGCTGGTCGTTCGACAGCCGCGGCGTCGTGCGCGTCGGCCACAGCGGCGGCCTGCCCGGCTTCGGCAGCAACTGGCGCTTCTACCCCGACCACGGTTTCGCCGTGATCTCCTTCGCCAACCTCACCTACGCCGGCACCGGCGCCGTCAACGCCAAGGTCGCCGATCTCCTCATCGAGAAAGCCAGGCTCCCGCGCCGCACGCTCCCACCCGCGCCGATCCTGCGCACGCGCGCCACGCAGGTCGCGCAGCTCGTGCAATCGTGGGACAAGGCGCTCGCCGAAAAAATCGTCGCGGAAAACTTCTTCCCGGATCGCGCGCTCGAGTCGTGGCGCACGCACGCCACCGCGACGCTCGCCCAAGCCGGCGCGATCAAGTCCGTCGGCGACATCGTGCCCGAGAACCAACTACGGGGCACCTTCCCGCTCCACGGCGAGCGCGGCCGCGTGGACGTCTTCTTCACGCTCACCCCGGAGCGCGATCCCCGCGTGCAGGAGTTGCGCCTCACGTTTGTCCCGAAGCCCTGACTTCACTCCCGCGCACCTTCCGCCTTTTCTCCCCGCTTGCCCTGCGTAGCCTTGGCGAAGCAGGGTCTCCCCCTCTCCCCCTCTTCACCAGTCCACCCCATGTCCCTCCTCCGCCTCCTCGCCCTCGCCTTCCTCCTCACCTCCGCCGCGCAGGCCGCCGCGCCGCGCTGGAACATCCTCTTCGTCTTCGCCGACGACTGGGGCCGCTACGCCTCCGTTTACGCCGGCCTCGACGGCAAACCGTCCATCAACGACGCGATCCAGACGCCCCACGTCGATCGCGTCGCGCGCGAGGGCGTCGCGTTTCGCCGCGCCTTCGTCAACGCCCCCTCGTGCACGCCGTGCCGCAGCTCGCTCCTCTCCGGCCGCTACTTCTTCAACACCGGCCGCGCCGCGATCCTCCAGGGCGCCGTGTGGGACGAAAAAATCCCGAGCTTCCCGCTGCTGCTCCGCGACGCCGGCTACCACATCGGCAAGAGCTACAAGGTCTGGAGCCCAGGCACGCCGGCCGACGCGCCGTTCGGCGGCCAGCAATACGCCTATGAAAAGTCCGGCCGCGCCTCCAACAACTTCTCCGAGGAGGTCACCGCCCGCGTCGCAAACGGCAAGAGCATCGCCGCCGCGCGCGACGAGCTGCTCGCCGAGGTGCGTGGCAACTTCGACGCCTTCCTCGCGGACCGGAAGCCCGGTCAGCCGTGGCATTATTTCTTCGGCACCACCACCACGCACCGCAAATGGATCAAGGGCTCCGGCAAGAAACTCTGGGGCATCGAGCCCGATGCGCTGAAGGGCAAGCTGCCCGCCTTTTACCCCGACGTGCCCGAAATCCGCGAGGACATCGCCGACTACCTCGGCGAGTGCCAGGCCGTCGATGCCTACGTGGGCGTGCTCCGCGCGCGCCTCGAGGCCGCGGGCGAGCTCGACCGCACGCTCATCGTCCTCAGCGGCGACCACGGCATGCCCGGCGTGCCCGCCGGCAAGTGCAACCTCTACGACCACGGCACCGCCGTCCCGCTCATCATGCGCGTGCCCGGTGGCAAAGCCGGCCGCGTCGTGGACGACTTCGTCTGCCTCCCCGATCTCGCGCCCACCTTCATGGAGATCGGCGGCGCCCCCGTGCCGGCCGGCCTTTACGGCCGCTCGCTCGTCAACCTCCTGCGCTCGGAGCGCTCCGGCCAGATCGAGGCGGACCGCACCTGGGTCATCACCGGCCGCGAGCGCCACGTCGAGGATGCGCGCGCGGGCTACCTGCCCTACCCGATGCGTGCGCTGCGCACCAAGGACTTCATCTACATCCGCAATTTCGCGCCCGACCGCACGCCGATGGGCGACCACGGCACGGCGCTCACCAGCAGCCAAGATGTGCTGGAGAACACCACCCGGGTGGGCCTGTCCGACATGGACGGGAGTCCCACCAAGGCCTGGCTCATCGCCCACCGCGACGACCCCCAATGGAAATGGCACTACGAGCACGCCTTTGGCCGCCGCCCCGGCGAGGAACTCTACGACCTGCGCACCGATCCCGATCAGGTGAAGAACGTCGCCGCCGATCCCGCCTACGCGCAGACCAAGGCCGAGATGGGTGCGCGCCTGATGAAGACCCTCACGGACGCCCAGGATCCGCGCGTGACGGGCGACGGCCAGACCTTCGACCGCCCGCCCTTCAGCGGCCCCCTCCCCGGCGTCGACAGCGGGAAGAAGAAGAACCCGAAGAAGGCGCAGTAATCCCGTAGGGCCCGAGCTTGCTCGGGCCTTTTCCCCCAACGGCCTGAGCAAACTCAGGCCCTACCGCGCGCTCACCGCTCCCACACCTTCACCGAGGTGATCCGCGGAAACGATCCCGGCAGGCGCGCCCACGTGTCGCCGTCGTCGCGCGAGTAAAACAACTCGCCGCCGGTCGTGCCCATGTAGATGCCGCCCGGCGTGAGCGTGTCGGCCGCCATCGCGTCGCGCAGCACGCCCACAAAGTGCTCCTTCTGCGGCAGGCCCTTCGTCAGCACCCGCCACGCGCGGCCCCGCGCGCGGTTGCGCCAGACCTTGAGCGCGCCGTCGGGCACCACGCGGTTGGTGTCCGCCAGCAGCGGCACCACGAAAAGATCGCCGCGCGCCGTCGCCGCCATGGGAAACCCAAAGTCGTGCGGCATCCCGGCCGAGATGCGCGTCCACGAATCCGCTCCATCGTCCGACACAAACACGCCGCCGTGATACTGCATCGCCAGCGCGCCCGGCCGCAGCGGATCGAGCACGAGCTTGTGGACGCAGCGGCCCATCTCCGGATCCTTGATGAAGTCGGGCGCGGGGTTGGGCAGGTTGCGGTTGCAGAGCGTCCACGACTCGCCGCCGTCCTCCGTGCGAAAGACGCCGACCGCCGAGATGCCGACCCACAGCCGCCGCGCGTTGGCCGGATCGACCACGATGGAGTGCAGGCAGAGCCCGCCAAAACCCGGCATCCAGCGCGGCCGCGTCGGGTGGCGCGTGAGGCCCTTCAGCTCCGTCCACGTGTCGCCATCGTCGCGGCTCACAAAGAGCGCCGCGTCGTCCACGCCGGCATACCACGTGCCCGGCTCCGCGGGATGCCCCGGCACGATCTGCCAGATGTGCTTCAGCTCGGCCTTCGCGCTTTTCGCGAACTTCGGATCGCGCTTCACGCCGTGCCACGTGGCCCCGTCGTCCTCGGAGATGCGGATCGTCGGCCCGTGCATGAAATGCCCCGTGCCCGCAAGGATGCGCCCGCGCCGCACATCGCCGCAGAGCGCGAAGATTTCCCAGCCGCCGAGGTGCGGTCCCGCCAGGCGCCAGTCGGCGCGGCGCTCGTCACCGTGGTAAAGAAAGACGCCCTTCACCGTGCCGACGAGCAGCGTGAGTTTCCGGGCGGGAGCTTTGCCGGCGGGCATGCGCCACGAAATGAATTTCGCCCTCCGCACGCGAGCCGTTTTCCCATGTGACCCTGTCACGGCTTGACCAAGGTGTAACCGGTGACACCTTCGCCCGCGTGAAGACGATTTCGATCAAGCAGCTCCATGCTCAGACCGGACGCTGGGTCCGCGCGGCCCGAACTTCCCCGGTCATCGTGACGGATCGCGGCGAGGAGATCGCCGTTTTGAATGCCCGGGAAAAACCCGCCCTGCCCCGCGCGGTGTTCACACTCGCCGCCCGCAAGCTCCGCCCGAAGGTCGCCGGCGATTCCACCGATCTGATTTCCGCGGATCGCGACGCCCGGTGATTTACCTCGACACCTCTTACCTGGCGAAACTCTACCTCGACGAGTCCGGCGCGCCCGCCGTCGTGGCCTGGGCCGAGGGCCGGGGTGATTTTGTGTGCGCGGCCCACGGTCGGCTCGAGCTGATCGCGACGTTCAAGCGCAAGCAGCGCGAAGGCGCGCTGACCTCCGCCCAGCTCAGCGCCCTGGCCCGCACCCTGGAGGAGGATGAAGCCCGCGACCTGGTGCGCTGGCTGCCGCTCGATGCCGCCTTGATCCGCGAGGCCTGCACCCGCCTGCAGAAGCTCCCGCCCGCCGTCTTCCTCCGCGCCGCCGATGCGCTCCATCTCGCCTGCGCCAGCGACGCCGGCCTCAAGGAAATCTACAGCCACGATCGCCATCTGCTCGCCGCCGCGCCCCACTTCGGCCTCAAGGGCCTCGACGTCATTTCTCCTAAATCAAAATGAAGATCATCCGCCACCTCACCCCCACCGGCCCCGCCTACGCCGCCCTCCAAGCCGACGGCTCCGCCCGCGAAATCACCGGCGACCTCTACGGCGACTTCCGCGCCACCGATCGCGTCGTCACGCCCGGCAAACTGCTCGCGCCGGTCGTCCCGGTTTTCCTCCCCTGCATCGGCCTCAACTACAAGCGCCACGCCGCCGAGAGCAACAGCCCGCCGCCGCCTTATCCCGTGCTCTTCGTCAAGAACCCCGCCAGCACGCAAAACCCCGGCGACCCCATCGAGCTGCCCGTCAAGCTCCCGAGCACCTCCGTGGACTACGAGTGCGAGCTCGCCGTCGTGATCGGCAAGCGCTGCAAGAACGCCACCCGCGCCAACGCCCTCGACTTCGTCCTCGGCTACACCTGCGCCAACGATGTCTCCGCCCGCGACTGGCAGCGTAACGGCGGCGGCGGCCAGTGGTGCCGCGGCAAGACCTTCGACACCTTCGCCCCGCTCGGCCCCGTGCTCGTGACCCGCGACGAAATCCCCAACCCCAACGCCCTCCGCATCCGCACCATTCTCAACGGCGAGACGCTCCAGGACTGGAACACCGACGACATGATCTTCGACGTGCTCGCGATCATCGAGTTTCTGAGCGCCAGCACCACGCTCCTCCCCGGCACCGTGATCCTCACCGGCACGCCCCACGGCGTCGGCTTCGCGCGCACCCCGCCCATCTGGCTGAAGGCCGGCGACACCGTCACAATCGACATCGAGAAGATCGGCGCGCTCACCAATCCGGTGGTGAACGAAAAACTGTAGCCCGCCGCTCCGCGCGCATGAAGACCGCTCGCCGCCCGCACCGCGTCGTCGCCACCTACCGCGACGAGATTGTCGCTACAGTGTCGCGACAATTGGCCCGCGAATTCGGCGATGGCTTCGGACCCGAGCACGTCCCGCGCAGGGTGCCCTTCGCCGCGCTTTTCCCGCGGTGAAACCGCTCGCCCGCAAGCTCCGCGCCGCCACCCGCCTCGCCCGCGCCCGCCTCGCCGAATAATTCCGCCCCATGCCCGCCGCCACCGCCGAGGCCGTCGCCGCCTTCATCGCCCGCTGGGCGGCCTCGTCCGTCTCCGAGCGCGCCAACTACGCGCTCTTCCTCGCCGAGCTGTGCGATGTGCTGGAGGTGCCGCGTCCCGATCCCGCCGGCGCCGACACCGAGCACAACGCCTACGTCTTCGAGCGCGCCGTGCCGCTCCACCAGCGCGACGGCAAATCCACCACCGGCCGCATCGACCTCTACAAGCGCGGCTGCTTCGTCCTCGAGGCCAAGCAATACGCCGCCGAAAAACCCGCCGGCGAGCCCGCCGAACTCGCCCTCGATGCCACGCCCGCGAGGAAACCCAAGATCGCCCGCGGCTCCGAGGCGTGGGACGACGCCATGCTCAAGGCCCGTGGCCAGGCCGAGCGCTACGCCCGCAATCTCCCCGCCGGCGAGCCCACCCCGCCGTTCCTCCTCGTCGTCGATGTCGGCCACGTCTTCGAGCTCTACGCCGATTTTTCCCAGCAGGGGAAAGCCTACCTCCCGTTTCCCGATCCCCGCGCCAACCGCATCCGCCTCGCCGATCTCCGCGACCCCGCCGTCCGCGCCCGGCTCCGCGCCCTCTGGCTCGATCCGTTCGCGCTCGATCCCTCCAAGATCGCCGCGGCCGTCACCCGCGAGGTCGCCGGCCACCTCGCCGAACTCGCCAAATCCTTCGAGCGCCGCCACGAGCCCAAGGACGTCGCCGCCTTTCTCTCCCGCTGCCTCTTCTGCATGTTTGCCGAGGATGTGGGCCTGCTGCCCGCCGACAGCTTCAAGCAGCTCCTCGACTCCGCCAAGGCCGACCCCGGCGCCTTCGTGCCCCTGCTCCAGCTCCTGTTTGAGGACATGAACGAGGGCCGCTTCTCCGGCCTGCTGAAGAAAAAGCTCCTCTGCTTCAACGGCGGCCTCTTCGCCGAAGCCCGCGCCCTGCCGGTCGATGGCACGCAGCTCGGCCTCCTCCGCCGCGCCGCCGCCTGCGAGTGGCGCCACGTCGAGCCCGCCATCTTCGGCACCCTGCTCGAGCGCGCCCTCCACCCCGCCGAGCGCCACAAGCTCGGCGCCCACTACACCCCGCGCGCCTACGTCGAGCGCCTCGTGCTCCCCACCGTGGTCGAGCCGCTCCGCGAGGAGTGGTCCCAGGTGAGCGCCGCCGCCATCACGCTCGCCAACCGCGGCGACCTCAAGGCCGCCATCCGGGAGACCCGCGCCTTCCACCACCGCCTCTGCGCCGTGCGCGTGCTCGATCCCGCCTGCGGCTCCGGCAACTTCCTCTACGTCGCCCTCGAGCACCTCAAGCGCCTCGAGGGCGAGGTGCTCGTGCTCCTCGAAGGCTTCGGCGAGAACATGCGCCTCGACCTCGGCGGCGAGACCGTGGACCCGCACCAGTTCCTCGGCCTCGAACTCAACGTCCGCGCCGCCGCCGTCGCCGAGCTCGTCCTCTGGATCGGCTACCTCCAGTGGCACCACCGCAACCGCGGCGCCACCGAGTGGCCCGAGCCCGTCCTCCGCGCCTTCAAGAACATCGAGTGCCGCGACGCCGTCCTCGCCTACGACAAAAAGGAATTCGCCACGGACGCCCACGGCGCGACGCGCTTCGTCTGGGACCGGAAGACGATGAAGACCGATCCCGTAACCGGCCGCGCCGTGCCCGACGAAAAAGCCGTCATCCCGCTCGAAACCTTCGTTGATCCGCACAAAGCCGAATGGCCGCAGGCGGACTTCATCGTGGGGAATCCGCCATTTCTCGGCACAGCCCGGATGCGCGAAGACCTCGGCGACGGTTACACCGAGACGCTGCGTAAAACCTATCCGGCAATGCCGGAGAGCGCCGACTTCGTGATGTTCTGGTGGCACAAGGCCGCGTTGGAAGTGCTCGCCGGCCGTGCGCGCCGCTTCGGCTTCATCACGACCAACAGCATTCGCCAGACATTCAACCGCCGGGTAGTGCAGGCGGCGATGGACGATGGCCTTTATCTCACGTTCGCGATTCCGGATCACCCATGGGTGGAAAGCTCCGATGGAGCCGCCGTTCGCATCGCGATGAGTGTCGGCGCAAGCTCGCTTCCGAAAATTGTGGGAGCGGGTTTACCCCGCGACTCCGGCGACGAACCATCGCGGCGTAAAGCCGCTCCCACAGTCGGCCAGCTCCAGCAAGTCACCCACGAGGAACCCGACGCCACCGGCGAGAACGCGGTGCAACTTGGACTCGATCTCGGCGCGATTTCCCCCGACTTCACGACCGGCACGAATGTCGCCGTCACGCTGCCGCTCAAGGCGAACGATGGACTCACCTATCGCGGCATGATGCTTTTCGGCGACGGCTTCATCATCACACCCGAACAAGCGAAAGCACTCGGGCTCGGAAAAGTGAACGGCCTTGAGCAACACATCCGCTCCTATCGCAACGGCCGAGACCTCACCGACACACCGCGCGACGCGATGGTGATCGATCTCTTTGGCCTCACGTCCGAAGAGGTGCGCACGCGATTTCCCAAAGTTTACGAGCACGTGCTCAAGAACGTGAAACCAGATAGAGACCAAAACCGGGAGCCAAAGATAAAAGAAAATTGGTGGTTGTTCGGTCGCCCACGTCCCGAGCTTCGTCCAGCGCTCGTCGGCCTGCGGCGCTACATAGCGACTGTCGAGACCGCAAAGCATCGCATCTTTCAGTTTCTCGACGCCGCAATTCTTCCAGACAATAAACTCGTCGTCATCGCTCTCGAAGACGCCTTCCAGCTCGGCGTCGCGAGTAGCCGCATCCACGCGACGTTTGCACTTTCTCGCGGCGCGCTACTCGAAGACCGTCCCGTTTACCCCAAAACGGAATGCTTCGATCCCTTCCCGTTCCCCGATTGCACGGAAAAGCAGAAGGAGAAAATCCGCGCGCTGGCCGAGGAACTCGACGCCCACCGCAAGCGCGCGCAGGCGCAGCACGGCCTCGGCCTCACCGATATCTACAACGTGCTCGAAAAAGTCCGGGGTGGGGACGCCTCTCCGAGGCGTCCTGAGTTCCCCGCTTCGACCGCCAACCCAGGACGGCTCGGAGAGCCGTCCCCACCCCCAATCGTCCTCACCGCCAAGGAAAAACTCGTCCACGACCGGGCGCTCGTCTCCACCCTCCGCCAGCTGCACGACGACCTCGATGCCGCCGTCGCCGCCGCCTACGGCTGGCCCTGGCCGCTCACCGAGGCCGAAATCCTCGGGCGCGTCGTCGCCCTCAACGCCGCCCGCGCCGCCGAGGAGGCCCGGGGCCTCGTCCGCTGGCTCCGGCCCGACTACCAGCAGCCGCTCTTCGCCGGGGAAAAACAATCCGCCCTCGGCCTGGAGGAGGCCGGCACGGCGGGAGGGGCTTCACGCCCCGGCCAATCCCGCGGCCGGAAGTCGGGGCCTAAAACCCCTCCCTCCAAGCCGGCCAAGAGCGCGTGGCCGGCGTCGCTCGCCGAGCGCGTGCGCGCCGTCGAACTCGCGCTCGCCGCCGAGGCCAGCCCCGCGACCGCCGCGACCCTGGCGGCCCGCTTCGCCCGCGCGAAAGCGCCCGACATCCTCGATATCCTGCACACCCTCGTCACCCTCGGCCGCGCCCGCCCCGGCGACGAAGCCGGCACGTTTGTGCGGTAGCGCGCCAGTATCCTCCGCCATGGAAACCCGCATCGCCCTGTTCCAGAAAAAGGAAATCCGCAAAACCCTCCACGCCGGCGAGTGGTGGTTCGTCATCGTCGATGTCGTCGCGTTCACAGCCAACGTCCTAGCCGGTGACGTCAAGGGAGGGGACAAGTTGTCCCCCTCCTTTGCGTTGAAGTTTCTTACGCCAACCGAGCCTTCAAAGGGAAGGGGCAAATTGCCCCCTCCCTTTCGCCGGCCGCAAGATCGTGAGCCGCGAAAACTATCTCGACGCCCCGGAATCCGCCAAGCGCCTGGCTCGGCCCCACGAGGCCTGACGAGCGCCTGAACCACCGCCGTATGCACCGCGTCCACCTCTCCTCGCTCCCGTGGGCCGAGCAGCGCTCGCCCACCGGCAGGTTTCATTCGTTCGCGCAGAATATCAGCCTCGCGCTCGGCGGCGTGCGCAACACCGGCACCTGGGGCGGCGGCCATCCGTTCGACGTCCAGATCCGCCGCATCCCGCCCGGCGCCAGCGTGTGCCCCTATCACCTGCACTTCGCGCAATGGGAGCTGTTTCTCGTCCGCGCCGGCACCGGCACCGTGCGCACCCCGGAAGGCCGCACGCCGGTGACGGCCGGCGACGTGTTTTTCCATCCGCCGGGTGCGCCGCACCAGCTCACCAACGCCGGCCCCGGCGACCTCGAGGTGCTCATCCTCACGGACAACCCGCCGCTCGACGCGTTTTACTATCCCGACTCCGACAAGTGGGGCCTGCGCCCGCCAGGAAAACTTTTCCGGATCACGGAGACCGACTACTTCGACGGCGAGGATGAGCTCCCGCCCGGCGGCGCCTCGGGCTTCACGATCGCGCCCCCGCCCCAAGCTCCGGCCATCGCTCCATTCGCAGCGCGGAAGCTCCAGCCCGATGCCCTGCCGTGGGAGCCGTGGGCATCGCCGAAGAAAAAATTCCGCGGCGCGAGCAAGGAGCTCTCCCTCGCGCTCGGCGCGCAGCGCCACACGCCCACCGGCCTCGGCGGCCACCCCTTCGATCTTGAGCTGAGCCGGTTGGAGCCGGGCGAGTGCGGCTGCCCGTTCCACTCGCACGCCGCGCAGTGGGAATTGTTTTTCATCACCACGGGCCGCGGGACCGTGCGGACGGGCGACGCGACGCACGAGGTCACGGTCGGCGATGTCGTGCTGCATCCGCCGGGCGAGCCGCACCAAATCACGGCGGCGCCCGACACCGCCCTCGAGTTCCTGCTCATCGCCGACAATCCGCCGGTGGACTACTGGCACTACCCCGACTCCGGCAAATGGGGCCTGCGCGCGCCGCGGAAATTTTTCCGCATCGCCGAAGCGGACTACTGGGACGGCGAGGAGTGAGGCCCGGCGGCTCTTTGCTTTTGGATTTCTGCCTGTGGTAGGGCGCGGACTCCGCTCCGCGCCGGTTCGGAGACGACGACGGCGGCGGCGAACGGAGTCGCCGCCCTACCCAAGGCGGCCCAATCGTCCCGCCCGGATCGCCGTTCACTGTGCCGTGCCGCCGTTGGTGCCGGGATCGTTGATGCGACGGAGCGGGCTCGCAGGTTGGCGACGCCATGCAGCCCAAAATAATTCGCTCACTCCTCCTCGCGCTCGGCCTTTTGGCCGGCGCCGCGACCGGTCATGCGCAATTCAACCAATCCGCCGACGTCGATCGATTTACCGACCTCGGAAACGGACTGGTTCGCCACGTGTTCGGCACGCTCGGCCACACCGGCACGTTCATCCGGGTTCAATCGCATGATCGTTCGCTCGCCACCTGCGCATGAGCCCGGCCACGCTTGCCGCTGTCCATGACAAGTTCGTCATGCGTGTGGTTAATCACAACGCCCTCGCCGAAATCCCGGGATTTACGGCCAACTTCAAACGCTCCGCCGAAGTCTATGCCATCCTGGGCAGCGACCATTGCATCATCACCGCAACGAGATCCTCCGCCCTCCCGTCCCCACCTGCTCCATCGACGCCCACCACCACGAACAAGCCGAACGTCTCCACGCTCGCGTTTTGTCCGGTCGGCGGCGTCGTCACCGCGGGGTTTGTCCTGGCGGACGCCAGCTCGCAGCAAGTCCTCATCCGCGCGATCGGCCCCAGCCTTGCTCCGCTCGGCGGGGTGCTGCCCAACCCTCGGCTCACGGTCAACAAGGGCACCGTCACCATAAAAACCAATGACGACTGGGGCACGACGGCGGCCGAAGTGTCCGCGCTGAAGGCCGCCTTCACCGCCGTCGGCGCCTTCGGCCTCGCCAACGGCAGCAAGGATTCCGCTGTGCTGCTCAGATTGGACGCCGGCGCCTACACGGTCCAAGCCGACTCCACGGATGCCGGCGCCAGCGGCCTTGTGCTTCTCGAGGTCTACGTGATCAAGAACTGACCGCACCCCGCTCCCTTCCGCCGGCGCCCGGGAGCGCCGGCTTTTTTGTGGCCGGGTGAAACGGGCCGGCTTCAGGCCCGCCACCCGTCCCCACCCTGCGGACCGCGCCGATTGAGAATCGCGTGATAGGCTGACACGATGCGAAATCGGAAGCGGTGGCCCTGGGGTAGGGCGGGGCTGTGACCCGCCCATTCGCGCGCCGAACGTTTCAGGGCGGGTCACAGACCCGCCCTACCTCGGACCTCGCCGTCGGGCTATCGCGCGATTCTCAATAATCCTCCCCGGGACTCGCCGGGCGCTATGCACCGTTGGCTGTGCCCAGCGCCCGCTGGTGGTGCGAACGTTGAGGCCGGCGGGCGCGGCCGCACCTTCGCCGCCTCATGTGCTCACACACCTGTCTCCCGTCCCTCACTCTCATGCTCGCGCTGATCAGCGCCTCGCCGGCCCTGCGGGCCGCCGCGCCGCTTGAACCGGAGAGCCCCGTGGTCGCGCTCCGCGCCACCGTGGCGGGCTCCGGCGACGTCCGCCTCGCAGGCGGCGGGCAGAAATTCTCCGCGATGCGCACCGAGGAGATCGGCCTGCGCGCCGACTACAGCCCGCTCAAGGTCGGGGGCGCGGCGCTGGGCTTCAGCGCCTTCGTGCAACGCACCGATTTCAATCAGGACCGAAAACCCTGGACGCTGCCCTTGCCGGAGCGGTTCCAGAGCGCGGGCGTGGAGTTCTCCTACGAAGAGCAGTTCGGCGCCGGCTGGCAGGGGCTGCTGCAAATTTCCCCCTCGTGGCGCACCGCCGGGGGTTCCCGGCTCGTGGCCCGGAGCTTCGGCGTGACCGTCACCACGCTGGCTGTCCATGAGTTTTCCCCCGCCCTGAGGTTCGCGCTCGGGGCCAGCGCGGATTCGCTCGCCGAGGGCAGCAACCGGCTCGTGCCCGTCGCCGGCTTGGACTGGGCCTTCGCTCCGCAGTGGCGTCTCGCGCTCGGCCTGCCGCGGACCGGGGTGTTCTTCACGCCGACGCCAGCGCTGGAGTTCGGCCTCGTCGCCGAGGGCACGTGGACGACCTACTATGTCGCGCGTTCCGGCGCCGCCCAGCGACTCGCCGATCTGCGGCTGACCGACACCAAAATCGAATACACCGAGGCGCGCGCCGGCCTTCAGGCCAAGTGGCGGGCCAGCTCGCACGTCGATCTCGGCCTCACCGTCGGCGTCGTCGGCCTCCGCCAGTTCGAATATCCCGACCGGCAGCGAAAGCTGAAATCGAGCGGGGAAGCCGGCGGCTACGCCTCCGTGGAGCTCGGCTTCGCCTTCTGATCGCCCGCCGCTCCCGCTCATGCGCACCATCCTCGTTTCCGATCCGGACGCACCGCGGGCCGGTGTCGTCCCGCCGCCACGCCGCCCGGCAAGCCGGTTCCGCCCGACCGCGCGCTGTCCGCTCGTGCTCCTGGGCATCGTGGTCGGCGCGTATGCCCTCGTCACCTTCGTGCCAATGCTCGCCAGCGCGGCGATTCCGCCGGACAGCGTGCGGTCGCACGCGTTTTACCCAACGCTCCTGCCCATCCACGCGGTCAGCGGTGCCGTCGCCCTGCTGATCGCGAGCGTGATGATCAGCCCGTGCCGCCGGGACTTCACGCCGCGGGGTCATCAGTGGCTCGGCTACGTTTATGGCGGAGCCGTCGCGCTCTCCGGCCCGACCGGCCTCGTCGTCGCCACCGCGGCCGATGGCGGCTGGCCGGCCCGGATCGGCTTCATCGCCCTCGGCGCACTATGGATGATCTTCACCGCCGCGGGCGTCCGGGCCGGGATCCGCGGCGAGCGCGACGCCCACCGCCGGGCGATGACGCGCAGCGTCGCCCTCGCCTTCGCCGCCGTGTCGCTCCGCCTTCAGAATCCGATCTTCGAGGTGCTCGGTGTGCCGTTCGCGATCTACTACCCGATCGTCGCGTGGACGAGCTGGGCGCCCAATCTCCTCTGGGCCGAGTGGAGGAATCGCCGCCTGTGAAACCCGCCGTCCTCGTGCCTTCGCCCTCCCCTGCGAACTCCCGTGCGCGCTCCCGCCTTCGGGCGGAGCTCTACGATCTCGCATGGGAATTTGAGCGGCGCGGTCGCCTGCGCGCCGCCCGGATTGCCGTCGCCGTCGCGCGGCGGATCGACCAGTCGCTCGCCACGCGTGCGGCCCTCGACCCGACCGCTCCCGTCGGCAAGTTTGCCCTTGTGCGGCCCACGCGCGCCCGTCCGACTCCGAGCCCCCGTCCCCGGTGATTGCCGCCCATGGCCAACCTCTCGTTTCTCGATTCCTCCTCGCACCTCGGCCTGGCCACGCCGCAGACGCACCCGTGGCGACGCCGCTGGCTCGGTTCGCGCGACTACTGGATCGCGCAGGGCGTCGGTTGGGGCGGCTTTATCGGGCTGACGTCGCAAAACTGGTTGAACCCCGCCGCGGGGAACGCCTCGAAGGCCTTGCTGGAGGCCGTCTGCACCGCCGGCTTCGGCATCCTGGCCACCCACCCCCTCAGGATCCTCCTGCTCGTCTTCCGCCGACACACCGACTCGTGGGCCGCCCTGGCCCCGCGGATTCTGGGCGCCTGGCTGGCCGCGAGTCTCGCGATGGCCGGCTCGCTCAGCCTCGTCAGTGTGGGCTGGCTCTATGCCGATGAGCTCGCCGCCGGCACCCTCGTCCAAGGCGATCGCAACCTCGTCCAGGGCGACGGCTGGGCAGCCTACTTGGGCATGCTCACGTGCGGTCTTTTTCTCATCGGCATCTGGCTCAGCCTCTATTTCGGCTACCACAATTACCGGCAGTCGCGCGACAACGCCGAGGCGCGCCTCCGCCTCGAGGCGCAGGTCCGCGAGGCCGAGCTGCGCGCCCTGAAATCGCAGCTCAAGCCCCACTTCCTTTTCAATTCCCTCAACACCATCCGCGCCCTCATCCCGCACGATCTCCCCGCGCCGCGCCACGGTGTGACTGCGCTCTCGGAACTGCTCCGCGCCGCGCTCCAGCAGGGCGACCGCCCGCTCATCTCCTTCCGCGCGGAGATGGAGCTGGTGGATTATTTCCTCACCCTCGAGCAACTCCGCCACGAATCGCGCCTCCGGGTGCGCCGTGAGATCGACCCCGCGACGCTCGACTGCGAGATCCCGCCTCTCGTCGTCGTCACGCTCGTCGAGAACGCGATCACCCACGGCATCGCGCGCCGCCCCGAGGGCGGTGAACTCGTCATCACCGCAACCCACACGGGCGCCGCGTTTGAGATCATCGTGCAAAACCCCGGGCGCATCCGCGGCGACTCCGATTCCCACCGGCTGGGGTTGCGCAACATCCGCGCGCAAGTCGCGCTCTGCTTCGGGCCCTCCGTCCAGTTTGAGCTCACGCAGGACGAAGCCGACACCGTCACCGCCCGGCTCCAAGTGCCGGGCGTCGAAACCGCCAGCGCCATTGCCCCATGAGAATCGTGCTCGTGGATGACGAACGCCTCGCCCGCAAGGAACTGCGTGCCCTGCTCGGCGATTTTCCCGACGCCGAGATCGTCGGCGAGGCCAGCCACTGCGCCGAGGCGCTGCCGCTCTTGAAACGCACGCGCCCCGACCTCGTGTTCCTCGACATCGAGATGCCGGGCGGCACCGGCTTCGACCTGCTCGCCCAGCTCACCGAGCCGCTGCCCCGGGTAATTTTTGTGACCGCCTACGACGCCCACGCGCTGCGGGCCTTCGAGGTCAACGCCCTCGACTACCTGCTGAAACCCATCGTGCCCCGGCGCCTCGCCGCCGCTTACCGCCGCGCCGCCGGTCCCGCGCCCACCGAGGAGAAGTCTAAAACTCCGCCGCCCCTGCCCAGCCTCGGCGAGGACGATCAAGTGCTCCTCCGCGACGAGCAGCATTGCGTCTTCGTGCCGGTGAATCTCATCCGCCTGCTCGAAGGCAACGGCAACCACACCCGCATCGTCTGCGAACCACGCGAGATCGAGGTCTATCGCACCCTCGTGTCGTTCGAGGAGCGCCTGCCCAAGTCGATCTTCCTGCGCGCGAATCGCGCGCAGCTGGTCAACCGCCTCTTCATTAGGAAAGTCGATCCGTGGTTCAGCGGTTCGCTCAAGGCCACGCTGACCGACGGCACCGAGGTCGAATTTTCCCGCCGCCAAGCCCAGCTCTTCCGCGAGCGCATGGAACTCTGATTTTGCTCGGCGCGGGACTGACGCGCCCAAGGCACCGGAAGCGGCGGCCAGCCGTTCGACGTCTGGCACTATCCGGACGCGGGCAAATGGGGCCACAGCCAGCCCAGGAAATTCTTCCGCGCCACCGACGCCCCCTACTGGGACGGCGAGGAGTGAGGCCCGGCGGCTCCTCCCGCGCGCGGCCGCCATCGCCGCCCTCCTGAAATAAAGGTGGAGCAGGTTGTGGTTCGCCGTTGAATCGGCCGATGCGCCCATCCGTGATCGTATCGCTCGGCCTCCTCGTCGCGTGGGCGTGCGGCGCACTCGGCTGGGTGGCCCGGCAAGCGGACAATCCGCTGCTCGATCAGGATGAGGTCTACTGGATCGGCTCGGCCTACTACCACGATCTCGCGTGGGTGCGGCGCGACTGGGGGCACGAGGCGTGGCAATGGCTGCCCGCGCGCGAAAATCCCCCGGTGTGCAAATATGTGCTCGGCCTCGGGCTCGCCACGGCCGGCCATCGCGTCGAGTCGATCGAGAATCTCGCCTACTTCTACCTGAAGTGGCTGCGCTGGGAAAACAATCCCGCCGCCGCGCCGGCCAACGCCGCGGAGGAAAAGCGCGCGGAGGTTGTGCGGGCCGCGGGGCCGGCGTTTCGCCAGCAGGTGCTCGAGGGCCGGCGGGCGCCGCTGCCGCGCGCGGTCGTGGGTGCGGCGCGCACCACCGTGCTCGTGTGCGCGGTGCTCGGGAGCCTGCTGCTTTTCCTGCTCGGCTGGAGCACGGGCGACCGGCTCGCCGGCCTGATCGCGAGCCAGCTGATTCTGCTCCATCCCGTCGCGACGGCCGCGGCGGGCCACGCGATGTCCGACACGATCGCGCTGTTGTTCGCGATCGCGGCGGCGTGGGCGGTGGCGGCGTGGTATCGGCGGCTCACGGCACCGATGCCCCCGGCGGGGGCGCGCGGGCTCGGCGCCGCGCTGCTGGCCGGCGTGATGCTCGCCCTCGCCTGCGGGGCCAAGATGAACGCGCTCGTGCTGGTGCTGCTCGCGGGCGTGATGACGGCGCTCGCGATCACGCAACGGTGGCGCGAGGGCGCGCGCCGCGCCGCGGTGCAGGCCGGGGCGCACGGGCTCGTCGTGCTCGCGACCGCGCTCGCCGTCTTCGTCGCGATCAACCCGGCGATCCTGAACGATTTCCCCGGCGCGATTGCCGCAACGATCACGGAGCACCGGAGCACGGAAGCGACGCAGGTGGACCTGCACCATCCGTCTCCGGCGGGGCTGGGCGGGAAGCTCGCCGCGGTCGTCACGATGGCTTTCTACGGCTGGTATTTTTTCGCCGTGATGCTCGGTGTCGTCGCGTGGGTCGCGGTGCGGCGCTGGCCGGACTGCGCCGTGCGCGTGGCCGTGATCTGGTGGGTGCTGACACTCGGGGCCGTCACGCTCTGGCTGCCCTTTGCCTGGCCGCGCTACGTGCTGCCGCTGCTCGCGCCCTCGGCCTGGCTCGTGGGGCTCGCGCTCTCCGCCGCAGGCCGCGGGCTGGCGGAATCGATCCGGCGCACCCGGTCGGCTGCGGAAAGCCCGGCGCAGGCGTAAATCTACCGCACGTCCGTCAGCGTCCGCAAAAACGCCACCAGCGCACGCTGATCCTCGGCGGTGAGGCCGAGGCCGGCGGCGGGGTGCTTCGCAAGGTTGGGGTCGAGCGCGACGGCCCGCTGCACGCCGTGGTCGTAGTGCGCGACGACCTCCTCGAGCGTGGCGAAACGGCCGTCGTGCATGTAGGGCGCGGTGAGCGCGACGTTGCGCAGCGAGGGCGTCTTGAACTTGCCGGCGTCGCCCGCCTGCCGCGTGACTTCGCCGCGGCCGGCGTCGACCGAGACGAGGTCGAGGCCGTTGTTTTTGAAACCGTAGTCGGAAAACAGCGCCCCGCCGTGGCAGTGGAAGCAATCCGCGCCGCGCCGGCCGCGCACCGGATCGTGCTCCAGCATAAACAGCTCGAAGCCGCGCTGCTCCTCGGCGCTGAGCTCGACCTCGCCGCGCAGCGATCGATCGAAGCGCGAAGCGGCGGCGACCTGCATCAGCAGGAATTGCTCGAGCGCGAGAGTGACGCGCTCCGCCGTGACGTCGGCGGAGCCGAAGGCGGCGGCGATTTTTTCGGCGAGCACAGGATCGCGCGCGAGCGCGGCCACGACGCGCGCCGGCTCCGCGTTCATCTCGATGGGATTGGTCCACGCCGCGAGCGCCTGGTCGCGGATGCGCGGCTGGCTGCCGTCCCACGCGAAGCTCGGGCTCCACGCGAGGTTGAAGAGCGGCATGGCGTTTCGTTTTCCGGCGTGGCCCTCGGCACCGCGGCTGAGGGCCACGGCATCGCTGAAGGCCTGGGCGGGCGCGTGGCAGGCGGCGCACGACTGCGTGCCGTTGCCCGAGAGGCGCGGATCGAAAAACAGGGCCTCGCCGAGCGCGACGCCGGCGGCGGTCGGGAGGTTGTCGGCGGGTAGCGCGGGTTGAGGGAAACCCGGTGGCACGGTGAAGGCGAGCGGGCCGCCGTGGCCGCGGGCGGGCGCGAGTGGACTATCCGCCCCGCCCGCTCGCTCACGCTCTCGGCTACCGGACACCCCGAGCCAGAACCACGCGCGCTCCAGCGCGGTCGCGAGCCGCGGCGCGAGAGTGTCGCCCTCGCCGCTGTGCGTGGACTCGCTGCCATCGTCCGCCGCGAGCCGCTGCGCCGCGAGCACCCGCGCCAGATCGAGCGCCAGGCTGACCGTCGTGTCGCCGGCGATTTTCCAATCGGCGCGGAATCCGACCGCCATGAGCCGCGCCTCGGTCGCGAGGTGAAACGAAAAGCCCCGTTCCGAGCTCTCCGGCGCGCCAGCCCCGGCCCGATAGTGGCCCTCGAGCGCGGCGAAGACGTAGCCGCCCTGCCAGCTCCAATGCAGGCCATTGACGACCGGGTTGAGCGCATGGTCCGCCGGCCAGCGGCCCGGGTCGCCGAGGTTGGCGGCGGCCGGCACGCCGAGGCGAAACTCCACTCCGGCGTAGTCGCCGGCCGGCACGCCGCGCAGGACGATTTCATCCCGCCCGCCCCCCAGATCGAGGAAACCAAACTGGCCATCGAGCCGCACCGCGCCGCCATCGGCCCGCTGCAGCACGACCTCGGAGACGAGCAGGGCCACGCGGGTCAGGCGCACCGTCTGGCCGGTGTCGTTGGCCAGTGCACCGGAAGGCACGGCGATCTCCGCGCCGCGCCAGCGCGGCGCCACGCTGATGGTGAGATCGGCGGCTGCGGCCGGGGCCAGCAGGGCCAGCCCGCAAGCGAGTGCGCACCCGCAGTTGCGCCAGAGGGAAATTATGCCCACAACCGCCCCATGCCCGACCGCCCCGAAGGCCGCACCCGCCTCCTGATGATCGACGACGACCGCAAGCTCTGCCGGCTCGTCGCGACCTACCTGCAGCCGCTGGGCTTCGAGGTGACGGCGGCCCACACCGGCCCCGACGGCGTCGAACGCGCCACCACCGCCGAGGAGCCGTGGCACGCCATCATCCTCGATGTGATGCTGCCGGGCATCGACGGCTTCGAGGTGCTGAAAAAAATCCGCGCCAAGTCCGCGGTGCCGGTGCTCATGCTCACGGCGCGCGGCGACGAGACCGACCGCATCGTCGGTCTTGAAGTCGGCGCGGACGACTATCTCCCAAAAACGTTTTCCACTCGCGAACTCCTCGCCCGTCTCCGCGCCGTGCTCCGCCGCAGTGCGCTCAACGCCACCGTCTCCGCCCACACCGAGGCTCCGCCCAAGGAAGTCGTCGTCGGCGATCTCCGCCTCAACCTCGACGCCCGCTCCGCCGTGCTCGGCACCGAGCCGCTCGTGCTCACGCCCGTCGAATTCGACCTCCTCGCCAGTCTCGCGAAAGCGAAGGGCCGCATCAAATCCCGCGAGGCGCTCCTCGATGAAGCGCGCGATCGCAATTACGACGTCTTCGACCGCTCCATCGACGTGCATATTTCCTCCCTGCGTAAAAAGCTCCACGACGACGCCCAGTCGCCGCGGTTTATCCGCACCGTGCGCTCCGCCGGCTACATGATGGTCGCGCCGGATTTGTAAGCCCGAGCGCCGACCGGGCGAACGGTCCCGCGCTCGAGCGCAAGCTTGATAATTATGAAATTCGTCCGACAATCCCGTCCATGAACCGAACCCCCTGCCCCGGGCTCCGCGGAGCATTCGCGACCCTGCTGCTGGCCACCGCATCGCTCGAAGCCCAATCCACGGCCACGCCGAAGACCGAGACCGCCAACGCCGTTCCGGCCCCCGCCGGTGAACTCATCGAGCTCTCGCCGTTCGTAGTCAGCTCCAACAAGGACACCGGCTACCAGGCCACCTCCACGCTCGCCGGCACTCGGCTCAATACGCCGGTCAAGGAGCTCGCCGCCTCGATTTCGATCTACACCAAGGATCTGATCGAGGACCTCGGCGCCACCAGTTCGTCGGATCTGCTCATCTTCGCGACCGGCATGGATGCGGCGGGTGCGGGAGGGAATTTCTCCGGCGCCAACAACGACATCAACGAGGCGCGCCCCAACGGGAACAGTGCGCGGATCGACCCGCAGGGTAGCAGTCGCTCCCGCGGCCTCGCCTCGCCGACGTTCACGCGCGGCTATTTCGCCACCTCGATCCCGTTCGACTCCTACAACACCGGCACCGTCACAGTGAATCGCGGACCCAACGCCGCGCTCTTCGGCGTCGGCAGCGCCGCCGGGATCGTGGACACCGCACTCCTCGATCCGGAGTTCCGCGGCAACAAGCACTCCGTCAGTTTCCGCTACGGTAACAACGACAGCCGGCGCACCTCCACGGACTTCAATTTCCTGCTCGTTCCGCAGAAAGCCGCTCTCCGCCTCGCCCTCCTCCGCGACCGCGAGGAGTTCAACCAACGTCCGGCGTTTGAGGAGAAGAAGCGCGTTTAC
>JAUYAK010000063.1 GCA_030693515.1 Opitutaceae bacterium | reverse complement strand
TCATTACCCGCCGCCGCCGAAGACGGAGCCGGAAGCTCCGGTGACGGCCGCGAAGGGGTAAACACTACGGAACCGCCGGATGCGGACCCGCATGTCCGGTGGTGTGGGGGCCGGGGGCTAATTCCCCCCGGCTACCCGATTAGGCGTCTGAGAAAAACTCCCGACAAAATGAAAACTCCCGACATACCAGAACTCGCCGGAACCTTTCCCGTGGTGCTCTACTTTGGCAGCGATGCAGACCGCGCGGAATTTATCGAGATCGTGAAGGAAGCGAAGCCGGGTTTGATCGCGCGACCACTCGACCCGGAAGGCGGCATCCTTGGAACCGGCAAAGACGTGACCGCAGAAATGGCACCGGCCATCGAACGCATTCTGGAAACCGCCGCGGCAAACTGGAAACGAAAACACATGATGCCGCATGGCGATTCGCCCGAAGGTCACGACGAAGCGATGATCGCCGACGAAGCGGCGGACGCCATGCGCAACCTGCCGCTGGTTTCGCCTAACAGTGTTATTGGGACTCGAAGCGACTCTGCGGGAAGCCGCAGGTCGCTTGGGTCGGTGAAGTGGAGTCAAATCGCTGACGGCGAGGCGGGTGCGCTGGTTTGCTGCGGTGCGACTGGCGCGCGAGTAAGGCTTTTTGCGGTTGTGCGGCACCCGGCGAAAGCCTTACTCGCAGCATGAGCGACGAGCGCGCGCCGGTCACGTTTCGCGAGTGGAAGGAGGCGCTGGCCGCCGAGCCGTGGGCGGCCGACCTCAAGGCGCAAACGGCCCGGGATATCATCGGGTTCCTGCGCCACTGCAAGGTGCTGCATTCACCGGCGTGCATTGCGGTGGCGAAGGGCTACATCGCGGAGGCGGAAGGGCAAGCCCGCAATGCCGGGGCGTCGCCGCGCGCGGCGTTGCGGTGGTTTTTCGTGGCGGCGAAAAAGGTAGCGGCCGAAGCGGAGAGGCCGAGGCCGAATGCGGGCGCAGGGACGCGCGCGCCCACCCGAGAAATGCGATTGCCGCCGATGGCGCCGGCCGAAGGTGCCGACTGGCGGAATGCGCTCGTGACCGCGGTGCGGACGCGTCACTTGCTCGCGCGCACGGAGGGCACCTACCGCCAGTGGGCGGAGCGGTTCGCGCGCTTCATCGCCCCGGCCTCGCCGTATCGTGCGACGGAGCGCGAAGTGCAGGCCTTCCTCACCGACCTTGCGGTGCGGCAGCAAGTCGCGCCCTCGACGCAGAAGCAGGCGCTCAACGCGCTGGTGTTTATCATGCAGGAGGCGCTGCACCGCCAGCTCGGGGAGATTAAGTTTACCTATGCCCGCGAGCGGCGGCGGGTGCCGACGGTCCTCAGCCGCGAGGAATGCGCGCGGTTGTTTGCCCAATTGGAGGGGACGACGCGGCTCATGGCGGAGCTGATGTATGGCGGGGGCCTGCGCCTGATGGAGCTGCTGCGCCTGCGGGTGAAGGACCTCGACCTCGCGCGCCGGCAAATCGCATTGCGGGCCGGCAAGGGCGACAAGGATCGCGCCACCGTGCTGCCCGAGCGGCTCGTGCCGGCCTTGCAGGCGCAGGTGGAGCGGCTGCGGGTGCTTCACCAAGCCGACCGCGCCGCAGGCCTGCCCGGCGTGTGGTTGCCAGAAAGTCTTGCGCGCAAATACCAGCGCGCAGGCGAGCGCTGGGAGTGGCAGTGGCTCTTTCCTTCACGGGAAACGAGTGTCGATCCGCAAACCGGCGTGCGCCGACGGCACCACACCGTGGACAGCACGTTTCAAAACGCCATCCGCCGCGCCGCCGCGGCGGCAAAGATCGACAAGCGGGTGACACCGCACGTGCTGCGGCACTCGTTCGCCACGCACCTGCTCGAAAGCGGGGCCGACATCCGCACCGTCCAAGAACTGCTCGGGCACGAAAGCGTGGAGACAACGCAGATCTACACCCACGTGATGCGCCGGCCGGGGCTGGGGGTGCGCTCGCCGCTGGATGAGGCATGACGTGCGCGTGTGGTGGCGGGACTGGGGCAGGGGGCCCGAGCAGGGCAGGGCGGCGTTTTCTCAGTCGGCGTCGAAAAAGGGTCTGATACCAAGGGCCCTTGAAATTTGGACTTTAGGAAGGTGGGGCCGCTTCTCCGCAAGCGGCCTAGGTTCCAGTCGCGAATCGCCCTGCAACCCAGGCCGGCTCGGAGAGCCAGCCCCACCTTGGCAAAGTCTAAAAAAAAGGGCGGGTCAAAGACCCGCCCTGCTCACTGAACCGCGACGGGCGCGGAAATCAGCTCTTCTTCGCCTGCAGGAACTCGAGCACCTTCTCGGCCTGCTTCTCGGTCTGGCCCTTGTCGTAATAGACGACGGTGCCGCTGCGATCGATGAGGTAGGCTTCACGGCTCGCCACCAGCGTGCCGCTCTGGCCGAAGGCCTTGACGACTTTCTTCTCGGTGTCGGCCAGGAGCGGGTAGTCGAAATTGTTCTTCTCCTTAAACTCCTTCTGCTTCTCGACGGAGTCGGTGCTCACGCCGACGATGGCGACGCCGAGCTTCTTGAGGTCGGCGCTGGCATCGCGGAGGGAGCAGCCCTGTTTGGTGCAGCCGCCGGTGAGGGCCTTGGGGTAGAACCACACGAGCGTGTAGGCGTTCTTTTTGTAAACATCGGCGAGGTTGAGCGTCGTGCCGGCGTCGGTGAGGGCGGCGACGGCCGGGGCCTTTTCGCCGACCTTGATGGGTTCCGCGCGGGCAAGGCCGGTCAGGAGCGTGAGGAGGGACATGAGAGCGAGGGTGCGGGGGAGGTTCATGGCGGGGGCCAGACGTTGCACGGCAGGGAAGGGTGCGCAAGCGCCGCGGTGCAATTCAGGCCCGCGCCCGGGCCCGGGTCCCGCGGAGATTGTCGAAGGTGTAGAGCGCGAGCCCGACCCAGATCAGGGCGAAGCCCCCGGCGCGCTCGGCGGTGAAGGGCTCGCGAAACACCCACACCCCGAGCGCGAGCTGCACGCTGGGCGCGAGGTATTGGAGCAGCCCCATCGTGGTGAGCCGGATGCGCCGCGCGCCGTAGGCAAACAGCAGCAGCGGAATCGCTGTGATCACGCCTGAGCTGAGCACGAGCGCGTGCGTGACGCCATCCACGCGGCCGAGCGCGCCGGCGCCCGTGTGGTGCTGCCAGAGCAGAAACGCCCCCGCGATCGGCGCGAGCAGCAGGGTCTCGACGGTGAGGCCCGCCAGCGAGCCGAGCGCGGATTGTTTCCGGAGCAGGCCGTAGGCGCTCCACGTCGCGGCCAGCGCCAAGGCCAGCCACGGCGGCCGGCCGAGCTGCACGATCATCACCAGCACGCCGGCCGCGGCGGTCGCGATGGCCACCCACTGGAGCCGGCGCAGGTGCTCGTGCAGCACGAAGCGGCCGAGGGCGACGTTGAACAGCGGCACGAGGAAGTAGCCCAGGCTGCACTCGATCACGTGCCCGGTGTTCACGCCCCAGACATACACGAGCCAGTTGGCCGTGAGCAGCGCGGCGCTGAGGAAATTGAGGCCCACGGCGCGCGGACTCGCCAGACCGGCGAGCACCTGCCGGCCGATGCGCATCATCCCGACCAGCGCAGCGAGAAACACGAGCGACCACAGCGCCCGGTGCGCGATCAGCTCGACGGGGTTGATGGCGGCGAGCTGCCGCCAGTAGAGCGGCACGAGGCCCCAGCCGAGGTAGCAGAGCGCCGCGGTGAGGGCACCGCGCGCGGCTTCAGGATGGGGTAGTGCGGACACGCCGGAGGGCGCCGCAGCGCCTCACTTATTCTGCCCGGCGCGGGTGAAGCCGTAGCGGTCGCGAAACTCCGTCTCGGCCTGCGTGCGGGCGGCCTCCGCGACGGCACCCTGCGCAGCCAGCTCGGCCGCGCGCTTATCGACCCAGCGCTTGCGGAAGCTCTCCTCGACGTCGGCCGCAATGGCGGTGGTCTCCTTGGCGCGCGGCGCTTTCTTGGAGAAAAAGCAGCCGTGGGAGGCGACGGCCAGGAGGATGAGGGCGGGCAGGAGCAGGAGCCTGAGCATGTTAGAAATGGGTCTAAGACGTGGGCCAAGCCGGGCCGAACGGCGAGGGTTATCTTTTAGGATTCGCGATCCCGGCCGATAAGGAAGGGTTGAATTCCCCATGCCTGAAGAGCCCAAGACGCCGACTCCCACGCTGCGCCTGAGACCGCGGTTGACTCCGCCGTCGGATCCGATGCCGCGATCGGCCGCGCCCGCTGCGGCCGCAGCCGCGCCGGCTGAGGGCATGAAGTTCAAGCTCAAACCCCGGACGGAGCCCGCGCCGGCCGCGTCCGAGGTGATCGCGGCGCTGAATGCACCGGGCGCGACGATCCCGCCCGTTGTCATTCCTGCGACGATTCCGGCAGTTGCCGTAATTCCGGGACCGCCACCTGCGCTGCAGGAAATCCCGGCCCTGGCACCGGAACCCAAGTCCTTTCCGAAGCCCCCGGAGCCTGCGCCGGCGAGCACGTCGTCGTCGACCCGGCCGCCCTTTACCCGCGCTCCGCTGAACCTCGCCGCCAAACCGGACAAAGGAGGCGCTTCCTTGCGCCGCACGGTCCCGCCCTTTGCGGTGCCGCACCTCAAAGTCAGCCTGGAGGTGCCCGAGGTGGGCGTGCCGCCTGCGGCCGCGCCCGTGAAACGCGGCTCTGGCCGCCTGCTCGTCGCCCTGCTCGTGCTCGTGGTGCTCGGGGCCGGAGGGTATTTCGGCTGGCAGCATTTCGGCCCGAAACCGGCGACTCCCGCCGCCCCTGCGGCTCTCGCGGCCGTGGCGGCAGCCGTGCACCTCCCGAACCCGACCGAGACGCTCAATCAGATCGCGCACATTCCCGTCAACGCCATCAACAAGGCGCAGGATGTGATCGCCGCGCGCCGCGCCAGTGGCCAGACACGCGTCGACGCGGCCGCCCTCGGCGAGGATCAACCGGATAAACCTGCGCCCAAGCCGCTGGCCGCCCCGCCGCCCAACACCGCGCTCGCCATGACCGCGGTGGCCCCCGGCCTCGCCGCCACGACGCGGGTCGAGGCCGCCTCAGCCAGCCCCGCTTTCGTCGCCTGGGTCGTCAACGCCAAGATCAACGGCATCTTCCAAGGCACCCCCGCCCGCGCGATGATCAACGGCCGGCTCGTCCGGGCCGGTGAGATCGTCGACCCCGCGTTGGGCATCAGTTTCGATCACATCGAGGCGGACCGGAAGCAGATCATCTTCAAGGACACCACGGGCGCGACCGTGGTCCGCAAATACTGAGCGCCCGCCGCGCGGCTCACTGCACCGCGTCGCGGATCGCGCGCACGAACGCCGGGTCGGTCACCACGCCGAGCACACCGTTGACGACGAACTGGATCCCGATGCAGAGGATCAGGAAGCCCATGATCTTCGAGAGGGCGTTCATGCCGTTGGCGCCGATCACGCGCACGACGCGCTCCGAGAGCGCCAGCGTCCAATAGCTGATCGCCGCCACCGCGAGGATGCCGAGGATGATGGCGACGTAGTCGAACCACCGGGTCGCCAGCGAAGTGAACCCGATCGTCACGGCGATGGAGCCCGGACCGCTCAGCATCGGCATCGCGAGCGGGGAGAACGACACGTCGCGCTTGGCCCGGGCGGCCGCCTCGTCGGGCGTGATGGCCGCGCGCGGCGGGCCCATCAGCATGCCGAAACCGATGCCCGCCACGAGCAGGCCGCCCGCGATGCGCAGGCCGGGGATCGAGATGCCGAAAAATTTCATGATGAACGTCCCGCCCACGAGGAACACCACGAGGATCGCCACCATGTAGATGCAGGCCCAGCGCAGCTGCTCCATCCGCCGCGCGTGCGAGTCGCCCTCCGTGATCGCGAGGAAGGTCGGCGCCGAGGCCAGCGGGTTGATCATCGGCAGCAGCGCAATCACGGTGCCGAGAATCAGCTCCCAGAAATGGCCGGGGTGGGACATGGTCAGAGGTGCCGGAACTCTTCCTCGGTGAGCCGCGCCTGCCGCAGGATGCTGCGAAACGTTCCGTTTGGGATGTCGCCGGGATGCATCGAAACGTAGGTCTGCCGGCCGTCGCCATGGCGCAGCACGGCGTGCGAGCCGGACTGGCGCTTCACCGCGAAGCCCGCGCGCTGAAGTCGGGCGAGAACCTCACGCGCCTTGTAGGGCATCGCTAGGCACGTCCACCGTAGAGAAGAAAAACTCCGGCGAGGCGGCGATGGGTTCGCCGTTGGCGCGCTTTTCCTCGAGCCACAGCTGGATCAAATCGCGGGCGGCGGCGCGGGCTCCCTCGACGCCGGAGCCATGCGTTGTGAGTCCGAGAACCGGGATGTGCGCGTAGTAGTAACCAGGCGGCAACTCGCCCGCGGCGATTTTTTCAAAGACAATGCCGTAGGTCATGCCGCGCACGCTAGACGCACGGCCGGCGCTGGCAAGGCTGCACCCGGGCGCGGGAATTTCGTTTCCACCCGCGGCGCCCTCCGCTTCGCTCGCGAACCCCCCCGATGAAACTTCCGCTCCTCCGCTGTCTCCTCGCGTTCACGTCCGCCGCTGCCGCGCTGGCCCAAACCGAGCCCCCGCTTATCCCGCAGGCTCCGTCGCTCAGCCGCACGCACATCGCCTTCGCCCTCGGCAACAGTCTCTGGACCGTGCCGCGCGAGGGGGGCGACGCCCGCCGGCTCGTCGCCGCGGATCCGGGCGTCGCGAGCGGGCCGCTGTTTTCGCCGGATGGATCGCTCGTGGCGTTTACCGGTGACTTCGATGGCAACCAGGATGTTTACGTGGTTCCCGCGGCCGGCGGCGAACTGAAGCGCCTCACCTCGCATCCCGCCAACGATGCCGCGCTCGGCTGGACCCCCGACGGCAAAAGCGTGCTGATTCGCTCGCGTCGCGGGAGCTACTCCCGCTTCGACATGCTCTACACCGTGCCCGTGGCCGGCGGCCTGCCCGCCGAGGTGCCGCTGCCGATGGGCGTGCAGGGCGCGTATTCCGCCGACGCCACGCAGCTCGCCTACGTGCCGGTGTGGAATTTCCGCAACAGCGCCGGCGACCACATCGCGATCAAAAACTACCGCGGCGGGAAGTTTGCCTCGATCTGGATCGCGCGCCTTGCCGATTCCGAGATCACCCGCGTGCCCCGCACCGACTCGAACGATTTCAACCCGATGTGGGTGGGCGATAAAATCTACTTCCTCTCCGACCGCGCGGGCGCGGTCACGCTCTTCAGCTACGATACCAAGGCGCGCGCCGTCGTGCAGCTGGTCAAGAACGACGGCTTCGACCTCAAGACGGCCGCCGCCGGCCCCGGGGCGATTGTGTATGAGCAGTTCGGCGGGCTGCACCTTTTCGATCTCGCGAGCGGTCGCGCGCGCCCGGTGCCGGTGCGTGTGGCGGCGGATTTCCCGCAGGTGCGCCCGCGCCTCGAGAAGATCACCACCGCCCAGCTCCGCAACGCCGACCTCTCGCCCACGGGCGCGCGCGCCGTCTTCGAGGCGCACGGCGAGATCCTCACCGTGCCGGCCGAAAAGGGCGACACCCGCAACCTCACCCGCACCACCGCCGTCGCTGAGCGCGATCCGGCCTGGTCACCCGACGGCAAATGGATCGCGTATTTCTCCGATGCGGCCGGCGAGTATGCCCTGCACCTCCGCGACCAGACCGGCCTGGGCGAGCCGCGCGTGATCACGCTCGGCGCGCCGCCGTCGTTTTTCTACAACCTCGCGTGGTCGCCCGACAGCAAGCGCCTCGCCTATTCCGACAAGCGTGGGCAATTCTGGCACTTGGAGCTCGAGGCCGCCAAGCCGGTGAAGTTTGACACCGACATCGCGCAGCGCGGCGCGCGCCTCGCATGGTCGGCCGACAGCCGCTGGCTCACCTACGAGAAGGAGCTGCCCAACAATCTCTCCGCGATCTTCGTGCACTTGCTGGAGACCGGCGTCACCACCCAGGTGACCGACGGCATGAGCGACGCGCGCTACCCGAACTTCGATCGCAGCGGAAAGTATCTCACCTTCACCGCGAGCACCGATGTCGGCCTCACCTCCGGTGGATCGAGCATGAGCCGCATCGCGCGGCCCGTGACGCGCGCCGTCTACCTCGCCGTGCTGCGCAAGGACTTGCCGTCGCCGCTCGCGCCCGAGAGCGACGAGGAGAAGGACGACGCCGCGAAGGACAAGGAGCCCGCCAAAAAACCCGACGAGGTGAAGACCGCCGACGCGGAAAAACCTGCCGATGCCGATGCGGCGAAGTCCGACGCCAAACCCGCCGATTCCGCCGCGAAGAAAACCGACAAGGCCCCGGCCAAGGTCACGATCGACTTCGAGGGTCTCGGCCAGCGCATCCTCGCGCTGCCCCTGCCGGAGCGGAACTACGGCGCGCTCACGGCGGGCAAGGAAGGAATCCTCTACGTGATCGAGGGCCCGCAAGTCTCCGGCACCGGCGCAGCGAAGAACGTGTTGCAGCGTTTCGATCTCAAGACCCGCAAGACCGAAAAAATCCTCGATGCCGTCGATCAGTTCATCCTCGCAGCCAAGGGCGAGAAGATGCTCTGGCGCGCGGAGAACAAGTGGTTCATCGCCGCCGCCGACAAGGCACCCAAGGCCGGCGACGGCGCGCTCAAGCTCGACGCCATCGAGATCGCCGTCGAGCCGCGCGCGGAGTGGCGGCAGATGTTTCGCGAGACGTGGCACATCCAGCGCGACTTTTTCTACGACCCGAATCATCACGGCGTGGACCTCGCGCTGCTGGAGAAGACCTACGCGCCGTTCCTTGCCGGCCTCGCGAGCCGCGCCGATCTCAACTACCTCTTCGCCGAGATGCTCGGCAACCTGAGCGTGCAGCATCTCTATGTGGGCGGCGGCACGAAGCCCGAGACGAAGACCGTCGCTGTGGGCCTGCTCGGCGCCGACTACCGGATCGCGGACGGGCGCTACCAGTTTGCGCGGGTGTTCGACGGCGAGAACTGGAACCCCTCGGCCAAGGCGCCGCTCACGCAGCCGGGCGTCAACGTGCAGGCCGGCGAGTTTCTCCTCTCCGTCAACGGCCGCGACCTCACCGCGGGCGACGAGGTGTTTGGCCATTTCCTCGGCACCGCGGGCAAGCAGACGGTGCTGCGCGTCGGCCCGTCGGCTGATGGCACGGGCGCGCGCGATGTCACGGTCGTGCCCGTGGCGAGCGAGGCGTCGCTGCGAAACCTCGCCTGGATCGAGGGCAACCGGCGCAAGGTGGACGAGCTGAGCGGCGGCAAGCTCGCCTACATCTACGTGCCCGACACCGCGGTGCCCGGCTACACGAGCTTCAACCGCTACTTCTTCGCGCAGTCCGGGAAGCAGGGCGCGGTGATCGACGAGCGCTTCAACGGCGGCGGTTGGCTGGCCGACTACATCATCGATTACCTAAAGCGTCCCCTGCTCAGCGCGAGCACCACGCGCGAGGGCCGCCTCGTGCCGATGCCGGTCGCGGCGATCTTCGGGCCGAAGGCGATGATCGTGAATGAATTTGCCGGCTCCGGCGGCGATGCGCTGCCGTGGTATTTTCGCAAATCCGGGCTGGGCCCGATCATCGGCACGCGCACGTGGGGCGGGCTCATCGGCATCGGCGGCTATCCGGTGCTGATGGACGGCGGCACCGTGACTGCGCCGCACTGGGGCATCTTTGGCCTCGAGGGCCAGTGGGAGATGGAAAACCACGGCGTCACGCCCGACATCGAGGTCACGCACGATCCCAAGCTGGTGCGCGCGGGCCGCGATCCGCAGCTGGAGCGCGCCGTCGCAGTCGTGCTCGAGGCGCTCGCCAAGAATCCTCCCGTCATGCCGCGCGTGCCGGAGTTTCCCAAATATCCCGCGCGCATCCCCGCCGCGCGGTGAACGTCAGGCGCGCGTCAGGGATTATTCACACACCAACCCCCAGCTCCATGAACCTGCCCCCCGCCTTCCCGCTCGCTGTCGCGCTTGCCTTCGCTTTGACGGGCGGCGTGCACGCCCAGGTCGCACCCGCCGCCGCGAAACCCGCCACCACGTCCACCGAGATGGTCACGCTCTCGCCCTTCATCGTGTCCACGGAAAATGAGGCCGGCTGGTCCGCCAACGAGACGCTCTCCGCCACGCGCACCAAGCAGGCGTTGAAGGATGTGCCGGTGAACATCGACGCGATCACGGCCGACTTCATGGAGGACCTCGGCCTCTTCAATGCCGACGAGGTCGCCAACTACGTCGCCGGCGCCTACGCGCCGCCGACACTCGAAAACGACAACCAGAGCGGCGCGATTGCGTTTCGCGGCCTCAGCGGCTCCACGGCCACGCGCAACTACTTCCGCTGGTATGTGCCGAGCGACACCTACAACGTCGAGCGCATCGACTTCGGCAAGGGCTCCAACTCCCTCATCTTCGGCGACGTCGAGCCCGGCGGCCAGGCCTCCGTCTTCACGAAGCGCGCGCAGATGCGGAATTTCGGCACCTTCCTCTCGCAATATAACAGCGACGGCGCCTACCGCTTCCAGCTCGATGTGAACCGCAAGCTCCGCCCCAACCTCGCCCTGCGCTTCAACGCCGTGCGGCGCCAGGAGCGCACCTTTCAGGATGCCTCCACCTTCCAGCTCGAGGGCGAGACCATCACCACCACGTGGCAGCCGCTCAAAAACACGATCATCCGCGCCGAGTATGAGCGCGGCGATTTCGCGAATGTCCGCGGCTTCGGCGGCGTCACGATCCGCGAGCAGTCCGCTCGCTCCCGCGCCTACACGACCGATCGCCTCTACTACACCTCCGACAACGAGTGGATCGTGCGCGCCTCGCTGCCCGCCGCCGATCGCTCGAATGGTCCCGCCGGCGGCTCGCCGTCGCTCATCGAGGGCAGCTTTTTCGATGTCAGCATGCGCAACGCCGCGGGCGCCATCATCGGCACCAAGCGCTTCAACGGTTATCCCAAGCATTACAACCTTCGCGGCTCCTTCGACCGCCAGAACCGGCCCTTCGACACCGCCTCGGTCACGATCGAGCAGCGAGTCGGCCCCGTCGGCTTCGAGGTCGCCTACAACTACCAGAAGCAGACCGCGATTCGGAACGACAATTTCTTCGCCAGCACCATCAGCGTCGATCTCGCGGGCCGCCCCTACACCGAGACCGAACTCGATGAAAAACGCTTCGGCAACACGGTCCACTCGTTCCGCGGCACCGCCGTTTACCTCTTCGACAAATGGAAGTGGATGCAGCAACTCCTGGTCGCCAGCGCGGACTACCGCGAGGACCAGGTGCTGAACTACCGCTTCAACACCTACAACACCTACAATGTCGATCGTGGCGGCACGCTCAACACCAACACCGACCGCGTCCGCCTGCGCCTCTTCCTCGACGACCCGCGCTTCTATTCGCGGGCGCTGTTCGATGCGATGAAGCCCGCCAATCTTCCGACCACGCCCACGATCACGCCGAAGTCGCTCGCGTCCTTCCCCTCGGGCACGGGTTCGACCGACGGCACGCAGTGGCGCCAGGCCTCCGCCGTCGCCTTCTCCGCCAGCGGACGCTATTTCAAGGGCCGCGTGCTCACGCTCATCGGCGCGCGCCACGACTGGAACCGCAATTACGAGTATGAGGGCACGCGCACCTTCGGGAAATACAACGAGGAGGTCGCGCCGCCCAAGAAGCAGGACGCGCTCTCCGGCGAATATGTGCAGAACAAGGCGCTCCGCCTCGAGAACACGAGCATGACGGGCGGCGTCACCGTCGTGCTCACCAAGGATCTGAATTTCTACGGGGTCTATTCCGAGTCGTTCCGCTTTCAAGGCTTGCGCACCTTCGACCGTGAGCGCTTCCCGCCCATCACGGGCGTCACCAAGGAGGTCGGCCTCAAGGGCAGCTTCTGGAACGACAAGGCCAGCGTGAACCTCGGTGTTTTCAACATCGACCGCCAGAATGTCGCGCTCAGTTGGAACGGCGTCACCGGCATCGATTTCACCACCGCCGAGATCGAGGATCTGATGAACCCCAACAACATCCTGCCGGGGAACCCTGCCTACAAATACGGCGAGGAAGGCACGGCCAGCGCCGCGCGCTACTACAAGTCCACGGAGAATTCCCGCGGGGCCGATCTCACACTCAATATCCGCCCGGTGAAGGGGCTCCAGCTCCGCTTCACGCTCGCGCGCACGCAGGTCGTCGGCCAGCCCGATCTCGATCGTTTCCGCGGCTACTACGAGGCCGCGGTCAAGCGCGGCGATGAAAGCCCCGCGCTGCTCGCCGAGGCGAAGAACCTGCTCGATTCGCTCGATATCGACAACAAGCCCACCGGCGCCCGGGCCTCCCCGTGGTCCGCGAGCTGGGTGATGGATTATGCGTTCCAGCGCGATTCGTGGACGCCGCTCCGCGGCGTGCGCGTGGGCCTCAACGGCTCGTGGCGCGACGACTACCTCTTCGGCATCGCCAACGGCCAGCAGTTGGCCGGCGGCTCGACGCACTTGGTCCACGGCTACGTGATGCGCGACCAGAAGATTTGGAACCAGCAGGTCCGCGCCCGCCTCGGCTTCCGCAATCTGACCGACCTCGAAAACGGCAAGCTGCGCAAGACGAGCTTCACCACGCTCACCACCGGCCAGAATGTCTACCGCTACAGCTACGTCGTCCCACTCCAGGTGGACGCCAGCCTGACGGTGCGGTTCTGATCCGGGGCTATGTCACCGCGCCCGCTGATTTCCCCTCGTCGCAGTTGTCTGGCTGCGTGGGCCGGGCTTGTTGCATGTGCATCGAGCGCGTGGGCGCAGGCCGCTGCGCCCGACGCGATCTTCCTCCACGGCCAGGTCGTGACGGTCGATGCGGAGTTCAGCGTGCGCGAGGCCTTCGCCGTGCGCGGCGGGAAGATCATTGCGGTCGGCACCAGCGGTGAGATGCGGGCGCTCGCGCGCGAGGGCGTCACCACGGTGCGCGATCTTGGCGGACGCTGCGTGCTGCCGGGGCTCATCGACTCGCACGTGCATGCGCCGGCGGCGGCGGTGTTCGAGCTCGACCACGAGATCCCGGCGATGGAGACCATCCGCGACGTCCTCGACTACATCGCGGCGCGTGCGCAGGTCGTGCCTGCGGGCCAATGGATCCAGACCTCGCAAATCTTCATCACGCGGCTGCGCGAATCACGCTTCCCCACGCGCGCCGAGCTCGACGCGGTCGCGCCGCGGCACCCGGTGAATTTCCGCACCGGTCCCGACAACATGCTCAACACCCTCGGGCTGCGCGCGTGCGGCTTCGACCGCGACTGGCGCGTGGCCGACGGCGGCCCCGGTTACCTCGAAAAGGACGCCGCCGGCGAGCCCACCGGTCTCGCCCGCGGCCTTGGCCGCTACATCAAGGCCACCGGCGGCCGCGCGCCGACCGAGGCCGAGCACCTTGATCGCCTGAAGCTCCTCTTCCGCGATTACAACCAGACCGGCTTCACCGCTGTGGCGGACCGCGGCGCGACGCCCGAGTCGATCCGGCGCTACGAAAAACTTCGCGCCGGCGGCGAACTCTCGGTGCGGGTCGCGCTCTCGCAGACCTTTCCCACCGTCGGCCCGATGGCGTCGATCCTCGGCGCCATCGATCAGATTGCGGCCAGCCCGCTGCGGCAGCCCGATCCGTGGCTGCGCCTCATCGGCACGAAGATCTGGCTCGATGGCGGCATGCTCACCGGCAGCGCCTACATGCTCCAGCCTTGGGGTAAGAACGAAAACTACGGCATTCGCGACGACTCCTACCGTGGCGTGCTCAACGTCCCTCCCGACCGGCTCGCGGCGATGGTGCGCCGCGTGGCCTCGCACGGCCTGCAATTCACTGCGCACGCGGTCGGCGACGCCGCGGGCACCGTGCTGCTCGATGCCTACGAAGAGGTCGATCGCGAGGTGCCGCTCCGCGCGCTGCGCATGGGCGTGACGCATTCCAACTTCATGACGCCTGATCTCATCGCGCGCACCGCGCGGCTCGGCGTCGTCCTCGACATCCAGCCCATCTGGCTGCACCTCGACACCCGCACGCTTGTGGCGCAGTTCGGCTACGACCGGCTCCGCTGGTTTCAGCCGCTGCAAAGCATCCTCGCCGCCGGCGGCCGCACCGGCGGCGGCTCCGACCACATGCTCAAGATCGGCGACCTCCGCGCGATCAACCCCTACAACCCCTTCCTCGGGATGTGGACGACGATGACGCGCCGCGCGAAATGGCATGACGGCCCGCTCCACCCCGAGGAAGCCCTCACGCGCCGCCAGGCGATCGAGTTCTACACGCGCGCCAATGCCTGGCTGCTTTTCTGGGAAAACGAAATCGGCTCCCTCGAGCCCGGCAAGCGCGCCGACTTCATCGTGATCGACCGCGACCTGCTCGCCTGCCCGGTGGACGACGTAAAGGACACGCGCGTGCTGGAGACGTGGAGCGAAGGGCGGAAGGTCTTTGCTCGTTGATTCGTCGCGGCGCTAGCCCCGCGCGATCACGATCACCAGCACGACGGCGAAGCCCGCGAGCAGCGGTGGGGCGGTGCGCTTGACGACATCGATCACAGTCACGCCGACGTGATTTGAGGAGAAAATCACGACCGCCGCGGCTGGCGACATGGTGCGGCCGAAGGTCGCCGCAATCGCTCCGAGCACGCCGAGGTCGAGGGCGAGCGCGAGGTTGTCACGCAGCGCGGGCAGCACGGCGTTCGAGAACGCCACACTCGGGCCGATGCCCGAGCCTGTGATCACGCCGAGCGCGCCGGGGAAGAAGCCCGCGGCCAGTTTGCCGCCGATGCCGGTGTCGGAGACGAGGCTCACGAGCCGCTCCGTGAGCCCCACCTGCGTGAGGCCCGCAATGAAGCAGCTCGCCGTCACGATGATCGAAATCACGTGCGCGTAGGCAAAGCCGAGGCCCTCGAAGAACGCCTTCACCTTCGCCGTGAGTTCGTCGCGGCAGAGCAGCAGCACGATGATGGTTGAGACGAGCATCGCGTGCGACACGGGCAGGCCTTTCGTGAAAGGCGCAGGCAGCGCGTCGAACACCAGGCCCGGCATCATGATAAAAATCATCGCGAGCGGCAGCGGCGGGAGCAGAGCCTTCCACCGCTGGCCCGCGGCGGGCGGCGGTGGGGCGGGCGGCGGAGCGGCCCCACCCAGCGGCTGGCGACGGGTTAGAAACGAAAACACAGTGACGGCGGTGGCAAACCCGCCGAGCAGCGGCCAGGCCATCGCGCCGAGCACCTGCTTCATCGGCGCCTGGCTCGCCTCGTGGATCGCGACGAGGTCGGCGTCGCCGGGATTGTAGAGGCTGCCGCCGCCGGAGCAGCCGAGCACGAGCGTGGCGGCGGCGGCCACGGGCGAGTAGCCAGCGGCGAGCATGAGCGGCACGAGGATGGGCCCGACCGTGGCGGCGACGGCGGTCTGGCTGGTGACGGCGATGTTGGCGACGAAGCCCGCGAGGCAGCCGCCGGGGATGAGCAGCCACCACCGCCGCCGGGCCGGCGCGAGGAGCAGATGCACCAGCTCACGGTCGGCGCCGGCCGCGCGCAGCACATAGGCGTAGCCCATCGCCGAGCAGATCGGGCCGATGGTCTTCACGTTGGCCATCTCGGCGAGGAACACCTCGAAAACTACAAGCGGCCGGCCGGCGAGTGACGCGAGCGCAAGCCCCGCCGTGAAAAGCACGAGCCGCACCTCCATCTTCCGCACGAGGCAGACCATCGCGACGGCGATGATCACAAGGGCCACGGGGAACTGCATCGGGGCACGCTAGGTTTGGCAGTCGGACGCGCAAGCCGGACTTCGGCCCGCGCGGCTACTTGAAGTGGTAACTCAACTGCGGCGGGTAGAGGTAGCCCATCGCCTGGAGCTGGACATTTTCGGCAGAGCGGGCCTTGCAGCAGCGTCACGCGGCGGCGCGTGGTGGGGATCGTCGTCGTGTAGAGGCGGATTTCGCCGGGGAAGCTCACGATGATTTCCTCGCGGCGGTCGCCGCGCCCGTTCAATCCAGCGCGATGGGTTTGAGGCCCAGTGCCGACGCGGCGGCGCTTTGATGAACGTCGTGAGTGTGGAACTCGGCGTATCCGTGGTGCAACGCCGTCATCAGGTGCAGGCAATCTGCGGTCCGCAGAAAAACGTTCGCGGGAAGGAGCGCGTAGGTTTTCACGGCCTGCTCGATGATGCCGGAGCTGACGGGCATCCAGAGCCACAGGCCGCTGGCATCATCCTGGGCAAACTGCCGGGAGTGGGCGTGGAATACGGCCTGGGTCCATTTTCTTTCGCGCCAGCGGCGGTGAAAGACGGCCATCAGCTCGGCTTTGGCGAGCTCGGACAACACGACGCGCTCGGTCGCGTCGAGGGCGGCGCGCACCGCGGCCGACTCGGCCTCGTGCACGTAGTATTTTGCGAGCGTGGAAGTGTCGCAGAACATCCTGCTCAGCGCTCGCCTCGCACGGCATCGAGATCGGCCAGCACATCGTGCGAACGAGCCTTCGTTTGCAGCGCGGCGTATTCGGGCAGAAGAGTGCGGGTGCGGCGCTTGGCGGACAGCAGGTGCGGCCCGGCCAGCACGGCGACAAGCTCGCCGCGGTCGGTGACTTTCACCGGCGACTTGGCCGCGCGGCGCACATGCGGTCCGGTTCGGGCGTGGAGTTCCTTGATCGTAATTGAAGCCGCTTCCCTCATGGGGCGAAAGCCTGCGCGGCCGGCTTTCCGCGTCAAGTGTGACGGTGACACCTTGGATGGCGCCAAGGGCAGCCCGTGTCGTTCACCGAAGTGATAGCTCAACTGCGGCGGGTAGAGGTAGCCCATCGTCTGGTGCTGGACATTTTTTCGGCAGAGCGGGCCTTGCAGCAGGCTTAGGCGACGACGGGTCGTCGGGATCGTCGTGGTGTAGATGCGGATCTCGCCGGGGAGGCTCACGATGATTTCCTCGCGCCCGTCGCCCGTGATGTCCGCGATGGAAACCAGCCGGCCCCCGAACTCGCCGATTTTACCCGCGCGGTGTTTCAGGATCGTGCTCGGACCGGTGGGGCCGAATCCGCCGCCGCCGGCTCTGCCGCTGCCACGACGGCCGGCGCGGCCGCGGACAGGCGCACCTCCCGCGGCGTGGTGCCGGCGTTGACACAGGCTGGCTGGCCCCCGAAAAAACGGCCTCTCAGCGACGCCCCAACCCCGACTCCGTTTCGATTTCACGTGCTCTGCCATGCTCACAGATTGCTCATGCCGGGATGGATGAGCCGAGTGGTCGTTGCGGTTTTGATCGCACTGGCGTGGGCAGCATGGGCGGTTGCGGCGGACGCGGCGGCTGCAACGCGTCAGCGGCTGACCGCGCTCCGGGCCGAGGTCGCGCATCACGACAAGCTCTACCACCAGCACGCCGCGCCGGAGATCAGTGACTACGACTACGACCGGCTCAAGCAACGGCTGCGCGAACTCGAGGCGGCGTTTCCCGAGATTGCGCGCGAGACGCCGGCCGTGGCGGAAATCGGCGACGACCGCTCGGGGTTGTTCCAGACCCACCGGCATCGCGAGCGGATGCTGAGTCTCGACAAAAGCTACGCTGAGGCGGACCTGCGGGCGTTTCACGCGCGGCTCGCGAAGCTGCTCGGCCGCGACGACCTCGCCTATGTCGTCGAGCCGAAGTTCGACGGGTTCGCCGTGAGCGTGACCTATGAGAAAGGGAAACTCATCCGGGCCGTCACCCGCGGCAACGGCGTCGAGGGCGACGATATTACGGCCAACGCGGTCATGATTCGCCGGCTGCCGCGGACGTTGCGCGCGGTGGCGGACGACGGCGCGGCGAATCCGATCCCGGACACGATCGAATTGCGCGGGGAAATCTACGTTTCGTTCGCGGAGTTTTCGCGCATCAACGCGGAGCGTGAGGCGACCGGCGAGGCGCTGTTCGCCAACCCACGCAACCTCGCGACGGGCACGATTCGCCAGCGCGAAGCGGGCGTGGTGGAGCGGCGCAATCTTGAGATTGTCTTCTATGGCGTCGGCGCATGCATGCCTCTTTCGGCGCAGCCGCCGACGCAGCGCGGGCTGCACGACATGCTCCGGCGCTGGGGCTTGCCGGGTGTGGGGAAATTTTGGACGGCGCGCGGCGCTGATGAGTTATGGGTGGCGGTGCAGGCGCTGGATCGCGCGCGGGCGGGATTTGCTTTTCCGACGGATGGTGCGGTGGTGAAGCTCGACGAGGTCGCGTTGCAGCGCGAGGCGGGCGCGACGGAACACGCGCCGCGCTGGGCGATGGCCTACAAGTTTGCACCGGCCCGCGCTGAGACGCAGCTGCGCGCCATTGTTGTGCAGGTGGGCCGGACGGGCGTGCTGACGCCCGTGGCGGAGTTTGCGCCCGTGGAGCTGGCGGGCTCGACGGTCGCACGGGCTTCGCTGCACAACCGCGACGAGATTGCGCGGAAGGACATCCGCGTCGGCGATTTCGTTTACGTTGAGAAGGCCGGAGAAATCATTCCCGCCGTGGTCGGGGTGAACCTCGCGCGGCGCCCGGCGGCAACGCGCGCGTTTGTGTTTCCGGAGTCATGTCCGGTTTGCCGGACGGCGGTGGCGCAGCGCGCGGGGGAGGTCGCGGTGCGTTGTCCCAACGCCGCGTGTCCCGCGCAACTGCGACGGCGGCTGGAGCATTTCGCGTCGCGCGAATGTGTCGCCATCGACGGCCTCGGACCGGCGACGATCGAGGCGTTGGTCGAAAAAGGCGCGGTGAAGGACGTGGCGGATATTTACCGGCTGCGGCGCGCGGTCCTTCTGACACTCGGCAAAGATACCGGCAAATCAGCCGACCGCATGCTCGCCGCCATCGAGGCGAGCAAGCGGGCGGAGCTGTGGCGGTTCGTGCATGGGCTGGGCATCCCGCAAGTCGGAGCGGTCGCAGCGAAGGAAGTGGCGCGGCGGTTTGGCAGCCTCGACGCGCTCCTGCGGGTCGCGCCGGGGGAGTTTGGCCACGACGCGACCGGCCGCGCTCTGGCGGCGTTTTTCGCCGAGCCGAGGAATCGCGCAACGGTGGAGGGCTTGCTGGCGGCGGGCGTCCGGCCGATCGCGCATGGCACCGCGACGGCCGCACCGGGCGGCCGGTTGGCGGGAAAAATCTTTGTGCTCACGGGCGCATTGCCGACGCTCACTCGCGCGCAAGCCACGGAAAAAATCCAGGCCGCCGGTGGCAAGGTCGCCAGCAGCGTCAGCCGCAACACGCATTACGTCCTCGCCGGCGCCGAGCCCGGTGCCAAGCGGGAGCAGGCGAGGACGCTCGGAATTCCCGTGATCGACGAGGCGGCGTTTCTGGCGTTGCTGCGGGACGAGTAGCGTCTGACGTGCGCTCAGAAAAGTCTGGCCGGGCTTGAGAGCGGGTGGGAAACCCGCCCTACTTCGCGCCACGCATGAACCCCGCCACGCGCCAACCTATTGCCGGACGTTTTTCCGGGAAGGTCGCGCTCGTGACCGGAGGCACGCATGGGATTGGGTTTGCGATCGCGCTGGAGCTGTTGCGCGAGGGCGCGGTGGTCGTGGTGAGCGGCCTGCCGGCGGATGCGGACGAAGGGCGCACGGCGTTTGCGGCGGCGGGCTTTTCTCCGCTGATCGTGACCGGCGATCTCGTTGAGGAGAAATTCTGTGAAGAGCTGGTCGCACAGGTGCTCGGACGGCACGGGCGGATCGACTGCCTCGTGAACAACGCGTTTTCGTTTCTGGCAAAAGGCCTCGATGCGACGCCGACGGATTTCGCGCGGTCATTCGGCGTGGGGCCGGTGGCGTTTGCGCGGCTCACGCAGCTCGTGGCGGAGCCGATGCGGCGGCAGGGCGGGGGCGCGATCGTAAACGTGTCGAGCATTTCGGCGTGGGTCGCGCAGCCGAACCGCTGGACCTACAACGCCGCCAAGGGCGCCGTCACCCAGCTCACGCGCTGCGCCGCGCTCGACCTCGCGCCGCACAAAATCCGGGTGAACAGCGTGAGCCCCGGCTGGATTTGGACGCGCGAGGTGGACAAGGCCGCCGGCGGCGACCGCGCGAAATACGACCCGATCTGGGGGTAGTTTCACATGCTCGGGCGGACGGGCCACCCGGTGGAGATCGCGGGGCCAGTGTTGTTTTTGCTGAGCGACGACGCGTCGTTCATCACGGGCACGGACCTGCCGGTGGACGGCGGCTACAATGGCCTCGGACCCGAAGGGCTGGGGCAGAACACGAAAGTCGCGGGCTCGCGCTGAAGCGGGCAAATCGCGTCGCGACCTCAGGCTCCCGCCGAGGAAACAGAATTTTTGACACAAAGCGCACAGAGTTCCAATCCGAGGGCACAGAGAATGCGCCTTGCTCCGTGGCCTCAGGTTTGTCCTCGGTGAACTCTGTGACAATCTGACTTATGCCCTCCTTCCCCCTCGTCGATACGCACCTCCATCTCTGGGACCTCGGCCGGCTGCGCTATGCGTGGCTGCCGAATGTGCCGGCGCTCAACCGCAACCACCTGCTCGACGATTACCGCCGGGCGTGCGGCGCGGTGGCGGTGGCCAAGATGGTCTTCGTGCAGTGCGAGTGCGACCCTGCGCAGTCGCAGGCGGAGGCCGACTGGGTGGCCGAGCTCGCGCGGGTTGATCCGCGGATCCGCGGGATCGTGGCGCAGGCTCCGCTGGAGCTGGGCGACGCCGTCGAACCCGCGCTGGCGGCGCTGGCGGCCAATCCGCTCGTCAAAGGAGTGCGCCGCCTGCTCCAGGAGGAAAAGGACGACGCGTTTTGCCTGCGGCCCGACTTCGTCCGCGGCGTGCGCCGGCTGGCGCGGCACGGGCTCAGCTTCGACCTCTGCATTTTCCACCGGCAACTCGCTTCGGCGATCGAACTCGTGCGGCAGTGCCCCGGCGTGAACTTCATCCTCGATCACATCGGCAAGCCCGGCATCAAGGCCGGCCGGCTCGACCCGTGGCGCGCGCAGCTCCGCGAACTCGCGGCGTTGCCCAACGTCTGGTGCAAGATTAGCGGCGTCGCGACCGAGGCCGACCACGCGGCGTGGACACCCGCCGACCTGCGCCCGTATCTCGACCACGCGATCGCGTGCTTCGGCTTCGACCGCGTGATGTTTGGCGGTGACTGGCCCGTGAGCACGCTCGCGGGCGACTATCCGCGTTGGGTTGCGACCCTCGACGACGTGCTGCGCGGCTGCTCGCCCGACGAGCGGCATCGCCTTTATGTGCGCAACGCCGAGGCGTTCTACCGCGTCTGACTAGGCGCACCCCTCCGCCCATGAAAGTCACCCCGTCCACCCGCCGCCAGTTTCTCAAGACCACCGCCACGGCGGTGACCCTGTTCCAGATTTTGCCCCGCCATGTGCTCGGTGGCCCGCGCTTCGTGCCGCCGAGCGAGAAGATCGCCGTGGCCATCGTGGGCGCGGGTGGGCGCGGCACCCAGAACTTGCGCTCGCTCCTTGCTCAGCCCGACGCGCAAGTCGTGGCGATCGCCGATCCGGCGGAGACGTTCGGCCTGGAAAAATACTATTACAAGGGCGTCGGCGGCCGGCTTCCCGCGATCAAGATCGCCGAAGAACACCACGGCAAGGCGACGCCGGGCTATCGTTGCGCGGGCTACGAGGATTTCCGCGTGATGCTCGAAAAGGAAAAAAGCCTCGACGCGATCCTCTGCGCGACGCCCGACCACCTGCACGCCATCGTGTCGATCCGCGCGATGCGCGCGGGCAAGCACGTGTATTGCGAGAAGCCACTCACGCACAACATCTGGGAGGCGCGCGAAGTCGCGCGGGTGGCCAAGGAAACGGGCGTCGCGACGCAGATGGGCAACCAGGGGCACTCGAATCCCGGGATCCGCGACACCGTCGAGCATCTCCGCGCCGGCACGATCGGCCCCGTGAAACAAATCTACTCGTGGGTCGGCACCAAGCGCTGGAACCCGGCGCTCACGACGAAGCCCGCCGAAGCGCAGGCCGTGCCCGCCGGCATGAACTGGGACCTGTGGATCGGGCCGCGCGAGCCGCGGGACTTTCATGTGGCCTATCACCCCGTGGCGTGGCGCGATTTCTGGGCGTTCGGCACGACGGTGATGGGCGATTTTGCATGCCACGACATGGACGCGGCCACGTGGGCCTTCGATCTGGCGGCGCCCACGCGCGTCGAATCCTACGCCGTGGGCCCGACCGACGCCGAGATCGCGCCGCACGGCTGCATGATCCATTTCGATTTTCCGGCGCGCGGCGACTGGCCAGCGCAGCGGCTCACATGGATGGATGGTGGCCTGCGCCCCTCCGCGCCCGAGGCGCTCGGGAAATTCACGCTGCCGAACCGCGGCACGATGTTCATCGGCGAAAAGGGCGTCATCCAGTGCGACGGCGCGGGCGCCCCGCCGCGGATTTTCCCGGAGAGCTTGCGCGCCACGGTGGAGAAGCCGCCGCAAGTGCTCAAGCGCGTGCCCGGCCACCACCGCGACTGGCTCGACGCGATCAAGGGTGGCGATGCGGCGAGCAGCAATTTCGCCTACGGCGCGCGGCTCACCGAGATCGGCCTGCTCGGCGTGCTCGCGCTGCGCCTGGGCAAACCCTTCGAGTGGGACTCCGCCAACCTGAAAGTGCCCGGCCGCCCGGAGGCCGACGCGATCATCCGCGGCATGTATCGCGCGGGGTGGGAGCTGCCGGGCTGACGCGGGGAGCCCAGGAGTCAGCGTGGTGCCGCGGCCGCCGGCGTGATGCCCGCTGCACCAGTATCGCCATGGGTCAGCGTCTCCCACGCCATGTGGTTCAGGTCGGCTCCGGTAGGGCGGTTGAGCGGGATGACTTTTGCCATGAGCGGGAGCGCGACACCGCGGCGGCGGTGGAAATGGTTGAACGCGATCTCCCACGTGGGCTGGAGCGCGAACTCGAGGTTCGGCGGCGGCGGCGCGGAGTGGGGTGGCAGGAACTGCGCTTGGTATTCCATCGCCGCGATCATGCGCCCGCCTTGCTCGGCGTAGAGGTCGAGGCCCTGATGAAAGGCGGTCTCGGCGGCGTTGACCATCGAGGAGAAGCCCATGTTGGCGTGATGCGGATCGCGCATGGTCTCCTGCAATAAGCCGGCTACGAGAGGCGTGGTTTTCCCTTTGTTGCCCCAGGGGGCTTTCTTGCGGTTGCCACTCGGCGGCGGCACGGGCTCGGCTCCGTCGGTCGGCAGGTAGATGTAGCCGGGAGCGCGGGCGCGCCACAGCTTCACGCCGGCGTCGAAGATCGGGCGGTCGTTGCAAAACACGCCGATGGCGATCAGCGCCTCGCTCATCGTGAGCTCCTTGTTGCCGTTTTCGTCGGAGCCGATGACGAGCGACGGCACGTATTGCTCGCGGAGCATTTTTTCGAAGCGTGCGATGTCCTCGGGGGCCCAGAACGGCGAGGTGTGCCGGATGATCTCGGCCGCCCGCGGCCAGAGCGCGGCGGACCAAGCGGCCTGCACGGGGCCGTTGGCGAGCGTGTGGCCGCCCGTGAGTGTGGAGGACCACGCGTTCATGATGCGGATGGCGAGGCGCGCGTGCCGTTCATTTCCGGTTATGTGCCAGGCAAGCGCGTGCGACCACGCGGCGGTGGCGTCGCGTCGCTCGTCCTTGCAGCCGAGATCGGGGCGGGAAAACGAGCCGCACTCGACGATCGCGCGCGGACTCGGCGTGTAATCCAGCGCCCCGAACGGGCTCGCGAGGAGCGCGGCGAAGGCGGTTTTCTGAGGCTCCGCCCCGGCGGTCACACGCTGCTTGACGAGGTCGAGCTGGGCGGAGTTGACGAGCACGCCGGGGTGTCGGAACGCCGTGTCGGCGGGCGCGGCGACGGAAAACGGGGAGCCGGGGAGCAGGAAAACAAGGGCGAGGATGAGGGCGGGGCGCATGATGCGGGGATTGAAACTCAATAGCTCAGGGCGGCGAATTCGAGACAGCCAAAGCATTGTCCCAATTGGGCGGGGCGCTGCTATTATCTTATGGTTCGCCCATTTCACCCCGCCCCATGATCGATTCTTTCTCCCGCCGCCGTTTCCTGAAATCCGCCGCAGTCCTGCCGGTCGCGGGCGCACTGGCCGTCGTGCCCGCGCTAGCGGCCGAGCCACCGAAGCGCGTCGGGGGCGCGAGTCTCAAGCTCTCACTCAACGCCTACTCCTTCGCCAAGCTGCTCAACGACCAGCTCCTCGGCCGCGGGGCGGGGATGAGCCTCGCCGAACTCGCCGAGTTCTGCGCGAAGCACAACTTCGACGCCATCGATCCGACCGCGTATTACTTTCCCGGCTATCGCGAGCGGAAGGTGGCCCCGGACAAGTTCCTCTTCGACTTCAAGCGCCGTTGCTTCGAGCTCGGCCTCGCCATCAGCGGCACGGGCACGGGCAACAACTTCACCGTCGCCGACAAGGCGGCGCGGGCGAAGGACCTCGAGTGGGTCAAGCGCACCGTCGAGATGGCCGCGAAGCTCGGTGCGCCGGTGGTGCGGGTCTTTGCCGACACGCAAATGCGTGCGCAGACTTGGGAGACCGTCTCCAACGGCGCAAAGCGCGACGAAGTCGAAAAATGGATCGCCGACGACATTCGCGCGTGCGCCGAGCATGGTGCGCAGCACGGCGTGATCATCGGCGTGCAGAACCACGGCGATTTCATCAAGACCGCCGCCGACCTCATCGCCCTGCTCAACCGCGTGGACTCGCCGTGGTGCGGGGCGATCGTGGACACCGGCTACTTCAAGGCCGCCGATCCCTACGCCGAAATTGCGAAGGCCGCGCCCTACGCGGTGAACTGGCAGATCAAACAGAGCCCGCTCGGCGTCGAAAAGGAAGCCGAGGCACCGACGGATCTAAAGCGTCTGCTGAAGATTATCCGCGCGTCCGGCTATCGAGGCTACCTGCCGCTCGAGACGCTCTCGCCGCGCGGCGGCGGGGGGCCGGCCTACGATCCGTTCACCGTGGTGCCGAAGTTCCTCGCCGAGGTGCGGCAGGCGCTCGTGGAGACGGCGTGAGCCTATGAAACACCTCATCTTTTTCGCGTTGCTCGCCGTGGGACTCACGGCGGCCGAGCAGCAAGCCGCGGCCTTCATCCCCGCCAAGCCCGGTGCGCAGCCCATCACTCCGGAGCCGCCCACGCTCGGCGCGAAGCCTCCCGCGGGTGCCGTCGTGCTGCTCGACGGCACGAGTCTCGACGCGTGGGCGAAAAAAGCTGGCAAGGACTGGCTCAAGGAAGACGGCCCCGCGAAATGGAAGCTTGTTGCCGGCGGGGCGGTGGAGGTCGTGCCCGGGAGCGACAGCCTCATCTCGCGCCGCAGCTTCGGCGACCTGCGTCTGCACGCGGAATTCCGCACCCTCGGCGCGCCGACCAACAGCGGCATTTATTTCCAAGCGCGCTACGAGGTGGACATCAATGAGAGCTTCGGCCGCACCGACGGTTCGCCCTGTGGCAACCTCGGCAACTGCACGCCCAAGGGCACGCTGCCCCAGGCCCGCGCCTCGCGCCCGCCGCTCGCATGGCAGACCCTCGACGTGGAGTTTACCGCGCCGCGCTTCGATGCTGCGGGCAAGAAAATCGCCAAGGCCCGCGCCACCGTGCGGCTCAACGGCGTCGAACTCTACCGCGATCAGGAACTCGATCCGCCGACCGGCGCAGCGGGCCGGCTCGGCGAGGCCGCGACCGGGCCGCTCCTGCTCCAGGAGCACGGGATGCCGCTGCAGTTCCGCAACATCTGGGTGGTTGAAAAATGACAACACCCCACACGCGGAATTTGCTTCGCGCCATTTCTCCATGAAAAAAATCCACTTGCTTGTCCCTATCGCGGCGGCTCTCGGCCTCGGGATCTTCACTCGCACGGCGCACGCCGCGGCCGGCACCGGGCCGAAGGCCCGCATCTTCGCGGAATTCGATAAGAACAAGAACGGCGTGATTGACGGCGACGAAGTAGCCGCCGTCCGCAAGGCCTTTGCCGCCGATCCGAAGGGCCCGTTCGCGGCCTACGATAAGAACAAGGATGCCAAGCTCGACGACGCCGAGATCGCCGCGATCCAACCGCCGGGTGGCGGTGGCAAAGGTGGCGCCAAGAAAGGTGCCGACGCGGCGAAAACGCCCGCCCCGAAGTGATCTTCCCTCCTTGGGCTGCCGACCGCACCGACCTGACCTCCTGTAATTTTCCCATGCAAACCCCCTCCCTCATCCGTCTCATCACCCTGCTCTTCGCCGGCATCGCCACGAGCGCTGCGGTCGTCGCGCAGGCGCCCCGCCCTTCGACTGATCCAACGGTGCGCCTCTCCGAATTCACCGTCATCGAAAACACGGACGACAGCTACGTCGCCGCCGAGTCGATCACCGGCACGCGCGTGCGCACGGCGATCAAGGACCTGACCTTCACGGTGAATGTGATCACGAGCGAGTTCCTGCAGGACTTCGCCTACTTTGAGATCAACGATCTCGGCTACACGAGTTCGGTGAACAATTTCGACAACGGCGGCGGCAACGTGAACATCCGCGGCTACGGCGCGACCTCCTACCTGCGAAACGGCTTCCTCCGCCTCGGCCTCGTCGACCGCGTGAACGTCGACCGCATCGAGGTCATCAAGGGCCCCGCCGCGGCGATTTACGGCATGACCACGCCCGCCGGCATGGTGAACATCATCACCAAGCGACCCAGCGAACGGCCGAAACAGAGTTTCTCCCTCGCGACCGGCAGCTACCAGACGACGCGGGCCGACCTCAACGCCGCCGGACCGCTCAGCGCCAACGGCCGCACGACCTACGCGCTCAGCGCCGGTTTCCATGAGCGGAACTACGAGACGCCGTGGGCGATGACGCGGTCGAAAACCGCCTCGCTCGCCGTGCAGCACAAATTCGCCCAGCGCGGCACGCTCCTCGTCGAACTTGAATGGCTTGCGCGCCGCACCAACCCCGTTGGCGCGATTCCGTTCCGCTCGATTTCCAATGCGCCGGCCACGGCCCGCATCCAGGGGCTCGCCACCGAGCTGAAGTATTTCAGCCAGAACGGACCGACCTCGGAGCAGAACCGCGAGGTGTCCTCGCTCAACATCGCCTACGACAGCCGCCTCAGCGACGTGTGGTCGCTGCGCATCGGCGGGGCGGCGTTCCGGCGCCATTCGCTCACGTTCAACAATGGCAACAGCACGACCTTCGACGTGCTCACGCGCCGCATCACCGGTCGCACCGTCAGCAAGGGCTGGATCAACGAGGACGGCGCCGCCGGCCAGGTGGATCTGCTCGCGCACTACAAGCTCTTCGGCGGCCGGCTCGACAACAAGACGCTCTTCACCGCCGACCACTCGCAATACTGGAAATACAATCCCACGAAGCAGCTCCCGGCTGCGGTGAACAACAACCCGCTCAACTACGCGGCCAGTCTGAGCGTGGACAATCCCGACTACCGCGTGCCGGCATTCTCCGCCGATGTCTTCACGAATCTCAACCGCAAGCTCGTCACCCGGGTCGATGTGAACGGCGGCTTCCTCCGGCAGCAAATCACGACGCTGGACAACCGGCTCATCGCGGTCGCCGGGACGCGGGTGGACAACGTCACCTTCAATTTCTGGGACAAGGCCGCCGCCGCGGCGAATCCCGCGTCGCGCACCACGATCAACCACTTTCACGACTTCCAGTTTTCCCCGATGGTGGGCGTGAACTACAAGCTCACGCGGCAGGTGGCGTTCTACGCGAACCGCTCGAATTCCTTTTCGCCCAATGCGCAGCGCGCGACCGCCGGGCTCAACGCCAGCGAGACGGCGCGCGGCTGGGACTACGGCTTCAAGGCGGGACTCTTCGACGACAAACTCCAGTTCACCCTCGGTGGCTACTACATCGATCGCACGGGTGTCAGCGCCACGGAAGTGCTGCCCAACGGCACGACCATCGCCACCTCCGCCGGCAACCAGAACGCGAGGGGCGTCGAACTCGACTTCACGTGGCGCGTGACATCCGACCTGACGCTGCTGGGCGGCTATGGGTATGTGAACGCGCACGTCGTCTCCAACGGCCGCGACCTCGATTCCATCGGCCGCCGCCCCTCGCGACTGCCCGCGGTCACCTACGGTCTCGCGCTCAAATACAGCCTCGGTGCCGTGGTGAAGGGCCTCGCGTTCAACGCCGGCATGCAGTTCACCGGCCAGACTTTTCCCGATTCGACCGCCGGCGGCATCAACGAGGGGGCGAGCAGCCCGCGGCGCGGCTACACGCTCTCGCACGACGGCCGGCGCTCGATCTCGCTGCCCAGCTACACCGTCGTCGATCTCGGCCTGAGCTACCGGCTGCGCCCGGCGGATTCGAAGTTCGCACACTCGCTCCGGCTCAACGTGAAGAATCTCGCCGACCGCGATTACATCGACACGTCGAAGAAAGCTGGCGACCGCCGCGGTTTCTACGTGAGCTACGGCGTGAGCCATTGAGCGGCGCTCGTTTCCGCGGTTTCCCCAATATTTCCGTGACGCCAGAAATCCCCAGCGAAGCCGAGAGTCGGAAGCGCCTGGTCGCGCTGATGACCCGGCACCAGCGCCAGATTTTCGCCTACATCTACACGCTCGTGCCTGATCGGCACGATGCGGAGGATCTGCTCCAGGAGACGAGCGTCGTCGTGTGCGAGAAATTCGAGGAGTTTGCCCCTGGCACGGATTTCGTGGCGTGGGCCTGCCAGATCGCGTGGTGGCGCATCCGCTATTCGCGGCAGAAATTCGCGCGTTCCAAGGTCGTCTTCGACGACGAGGTGCTGGCTGCCGTCGCGCACACCGCCGGCGAGATGGCGCGCGAACTCGATGAACGCCACGAGGCGCTCGCCGTCTGCCTGCAAAAGCTCGCGCCGCGTGATCGCGAACTGGTGCTGACGCGCTACGAGCCGGGCAGCGGGGTCGCCGAGGCCGCGCGCCGCAGCGGCCGTTCGCTGGACGCCGCCTACAAGGCCCTCAACCGCCTGCGCAAGCTGCTGCATGATTGCGTGACCGACCGTCTGGCCCACGCGGGCGCCCTCCATGAGTCTTTCCGACCGCGACATCCTTGAGCTGAACGAACTGTGCGGCGCCGTGGTTGACGGCACGCTCACCGAGGTTCAGCGCGCGAGGCTCGCCGCGTGGCTTCTCGAATCCGAGGCCGCGCGGCGCTTCTACGCGCGGGCGCTCGGCCAGTCCGCCAGTCTCCACACCTACGCCGGCGAGCTGCATGCCGGGACGCCCGATGCGACGGTCGAGAAATCCCGTTGGTGGCGATTCTGGCCCTACGCGCTGCCCGCGGCGGCGGCGCTGGTGCTGGGGGGCTGGTTCGCGACCCGCGGTCATTTCGTGTCCGCGCCGGCGGAATCCGAATTCGTCGCGCGCCTCACCGGAGCGAAGGATGCCCGGTGGGCGGTCGCGTCGCTGCACCCCGGGGATCGGCTGGAGAAAAACCGGCGGCTCGAGCTCACCGCCGGCCTCGCGGAGATCACCTTCGACTCCGGTGCCCGCGTGACGATCGAGGGCCCCGCTACGCTCGCCATCGCCTCGGCGTGGGGCGGCACGCTGCACCGCGGCACCCTCAAGGCCAGCGTGCCGCCCGAGGCGATCGGTTTCCAGATTTCCCACCCGGCCGTCGAGGTCGTCGATCTCGGCACGGAGTTCACGATGATTGCCGATGGCCGCGGCGCCGCCGAGGTGCTCGTGCTCAAAGGCGAGGTCGAGGCTGCGCCGCGGTCGGGGGGGGCCGAGTCGATTCTGCTGCGTGAACGGGAATCGCGCCGGTTCGCCGCGAGCGGGGTCTCCGAGGTCACGGATCGCGAGCGGAAGTTCGCCCTCTTGCACGAGCCTCTGCTGTTGGATCGCGTTACGCTCGCCACCCGGCTGGTGCATTGGTCGTTCGATGAAGCGGACGGGGCCTTGCTTCGCGCCGTATCGACCGGGATGCCGAATGATTCCTCCCATGCGCAGGTTTATGGTGCGGCGCCGGGGGAGGCCGTGCGCGTCGAAGGCCGGCGGGACCGTGCCCTGCGTCTTGACGGCGAGCGTTACGCACGCGCGGCCGTCCCCGGGTTGTCCAGCGGCGGGCCCCACACGATCGCCTTCTGGGTCCGCGTGCCGGAGGATGCGCCGCTCTCGGAGGCCTACTCGATCGTCACGTGGGCGACGCGCAGCAAAAAGCTCGGCAACCGGCACGCCGGCATCAATTGGAACCGGGATCGCACCGAGGGCCCGCTCGGCGCGCTGCGGACCGATTTCCGCGGCGGCCACGCGATTGGCTCGACCTCGCTGCGCGACGGCCGCTGGCATCATATCGCGGTGTGTTTCGTGCCGGGCGAGGATCAGCCTGGCACGCCGGTGCGGGTGCGCCACTACGTGGACGGCCAGTTGGAGGGTGGCACGACCTTCGCCAGCCGTGCGCCCGGCCCGGCGGTCGAGGAAGATCCGGCTCTCGCCGACATCGTCTGGATCGGCCGCCGTCTCGGCCCCAGCGGTCCGCGGACGGAGCGTTTTCGCGGCGACCTCGACGAACTCTTCATCGCCGATCGCGTGCTCGAGCCCCACGAGATCGTCTCGCTCATGAACGACAACCGCCTGCCCGCGGTTTCGCTCGCGGCCAAAGAGTGAGCGGCTTCTTCTCCTCCCGCATGAAATCCCTCGCTCTCCTTTTGCTTGTCGCCCTTTCGTCCTGTGCGACCGCGGCGCCGGTGAAGCGGATTCTTTTCTTTAGCAAATGCTCGAATTTCGAGCACAGCGTCGTGCGCGAGCGCGCCGGACAGCCCAGCTGGTGCCAGCAGGTTCTCACGGAACTCGGGGCGAAGCACGGCTACGCCTTCACGTTTTCCAAGGATGGCAGCAAGTTTGCGCCCGAGTATCTTGCGCAGTTCGACGCGTATTTTTTCTACACGAGCGGTGACCTTCTCTCGGCGGGAAAAGATGGCAACCCACCGATGACGGCGGCCGGCAAGCAGGCCTTCCTCGACGCGATCGCCGGCGGCAAAGGCTTCATCGGCACGCACTCGGCGGCGGACACGTTTCACACGGATGAAACGGCGGAGACGAACACCAACCAGCCTCGCACGTGGCGCTACCAGAACCGGGGTGAGAAGGCGGACCCCTACATCCGCATGCTCGGCGGCGAACTGATCGTGCATGGCACGCAGCAGGTCGGCCGCATGATGGTGACGGACCCGAAATTCCCCGGCTTCGCGGGGCGGGGCGCGAGTTTTGAGCTGATGGAGGAATGGTATTCGATGGTGAACTTTGCGCCGGATTTGCACGTGCTGCTGGTGCAGGACACCGCGGCGATGAAGGATCCCTTTGCCGGGACGAAGGACTGGCCGCCCGCCGGCTGGGACACGCCTTATCAACGTCCGCCCTATCCCTCGACCTGGGCGCGGATGCACGGGAAAGGCCGCGTGTTCTACACCGCGATGGGCCACCGCGAGGACAACTGGCTGAATCCCCTCTTTCAGGAAATCCTGCTCGGCGGCATCGCGTGGGCGGTGCGCAACGTCGATGCGGATGTGACGCCGAATATTGCCCAAGTCACACCGCGCGCCAACGAACTGCCGCCGGTGTCGGGCCCGGTCGGGGGCTTGCCGAAAGGCGTGACCGTGCCCGGCGCGAAGTAAACGCGTGCCGCCTCAATAATTTTCCCCATGAAACTCCGCCGCCTGCTCCTGGCCCTGATGCTGTTCACCCCGCTGGTCGCGCAGGACGCGCCGAAGCGCCCGCGCATCACGGGTATTTCGCACGCGGCGTTTTATGTGAGCGACATGGCGAAGGCGCGGGCGTTCTACGAAGACTTCCTCGGCTTCCAGTCGCCGTTTTCAATTCCGCGCAAGGATCCGAAGGAGCAGCTCGTGTGGATCAAGATCAACGACCGGCAGTCGGTGGAGTTGTTTCCCGGCTCCGAGGTATCGCCTGAGGCCGACCGGCTTTACCACATCGCGATCGAGACCGATGACGCCGAGGGCATGCGGGTCTACCTGCAGTCGAAAGGCGTCGCGGTGCCGCCAAAAACCGCGATCGGAAAGATCGGCAATAAAAACTATTTCGTGAAGGACCCGAACGGAAACACCGTCGAGATCGTCGAGTATCTGCCCGACGGCTGGACGATGCGGGAGAAAGGGAAGTTCATGTCGGACCGGCGGATTTCCACGCGCATGAGCCACGTGGGCGTCATGGTCGGCCAGCTCGACACCTCGTTAAAATTCTACGGCGATATTTTAGGTTTCAAGGAGACGTGGCGCGGCGGGGCCGGCCCGAAGCTCAGCTGGGTCAACCTGCGCGTGCCCGACGGCGAGGACTATGTGGAGTTCATGCTCTACGAAAAATTTCCGACCACCGACCGGTTGCGGACGATGCACCACATCTGCCTCGAGGTGGACGACGTGGCGAAGGCTGGCGCGATCTTGCAGGCGCGGCCGTATCCCGCGGGCAGCAAGCCCCCGACGCCGCTGAAGGAAGGCGTGAACGGCAAGCGGCAGATCAACTACTACGATCCGGATGGCACGCGCGTCGAAATCATGGAGCCGGACACCGCGGACGGAAAACCGCGCCCGCCTTCGACTGCGCCCGCGCCGGTGGGCGAACCGCGCCCGCCAAACCCGTAGACTATTTCCTGAAATCCAACCGCTCCGAGGCGAGATCGCGTGTGCCTTTGATGGCCTCGTCGTCGCGCAACTCGGCCGGCGGTCCGGTAAGGGCGGCAGTGAGATCGGTGGCGGTGAGTTCGAACACGAGCAAGCCGGGCGTCACACGATCGTGCGGTTCGCGCGGGCGCAGCCACGCGCAGAGGCGGGCGAAGCGCAGCCAGTCGTAGGCGCGGATGCGTTGCTTCCAGATTTCGGCGCCTTCCTGCGCGATGAAGCGATCGAGCGCGGGGCGGTCGGTGTTGGCGGCCTGGAAGCGCTGCATCTCCGCGGTCAGTTCCACGTAGGCGCGCTCGAGCGAAGGCCGCCAGGGTCCGTTCACCTCGCCGTAGACGCCTTGGAGCATGGTGGCGCTGATGACGTAGGTGCCCGGGCCGAGTCCGTAGGCAGAGGGTGGACGCAGGTCGAAGCTTTGCGGGAGCAGCACCGCGTCGATCTTCCGGCGCTTCAAATCGGCGTTCCCAAAGTAGGAGAAATACACCGGCGGTTTCGCGCCGGGCTGCGCGGCGCGGGCGGCGAGCCAGCGTTCGAGCGCCGGCAGATCGCCGCCCCACTCGAACTAGCTGTCCACCCCGGTGCTATAGCCGTGCGCCGTGCCCCGCCGAACGGGTTCACAAAGGCGAGCGGGTGGTCGCGCACGCGCCAGGCGTCGAAACCCGCCCAGGCGACGAGCAGCGTGATGGCGCCAAGGCGGAAGCGTGGCCACGGCAACTTCACGGCCAGGCCGGCGACGATGAAGACGAGCGGGAAAACGGGCAGCCAGTGGCGGATGCCGATGTTGAGCCGGCCGGCCATCGTGGCGCCGCCGTAGATGAGCCCGAGCGCGAGCATCGGGGTGAGGGCATAGAGCGCGGCGCGCGTGCGGGTGGGATTGCGTCGCCAAGCGAGCATCGCGGCGAGCCCGCCGAGCACGAGGGCAGTGAGGCCGGCGAGGGGGTCTTGAAGAAACAGACGACGGGGAAGAAATACCACCAGCCGTCGAGCGCATGTTCGATGAGCAAAAAGGTGCGGCGATGCCCGCTCGACGCGGCGAAGACACGTAGGTCCACGAGCCACGTCTCGGGCATCAGACGATGCGCGTGCAGCCATTCGGCGAATCCGCTGAGGATGGAGCCGGTGGTGTGCGAAGCGGCCCATGTCTCGGCGGCCATGGGGGCGCCCGCCGCGAAGCGGAAACCATAGACCGCCCAAATCACCGCCCATGCGACGCCGGCGGCACCGGTGAGCGCCAGGCCGAGCTGCAGGCCCAGACGGACGGTGCAGCGCGGTGTCCCCAAGATGAGGCGCACCGCGATCAGACCGGCGACGATAGGCACGATGAGCAGTCCGCTCAATTTGGTGGAAAGCAGAGCCCCGATCGCGAGACCCGAGGCGGCCGCGGTGAGGAGTGTTGGGCGATGTAGCAGCCGCCAGGTGGTCTAGGTGGCGACGACCAAGGCGAGCGTCACGGCGCCACGACCGTGCCACCGCCACGCCCAGGCGAACAGCACCGCGCCGAGCGCGATGGCGGCAGCGCGACCGTGGCTCAGCAGCGCGGCGCCGTCATGGCGCGGGTCCGCGAGAAAAAGGCGCCCGAGGTCGCTGTCGGCTCCGATGATGGGCGAGGGCAGGCTGCCGACGATGTCGGGCAGGCTGGGCTCCAATGGCCGCAGGGGTGCGGCGAGCCAGAGCTGGGCGAGGCGGAGGTTGGTCGTCGTGATCTCGGGGGCACCGAGGGTGAGGTAGGAGGTGCCTGCGACGATGAAGCCCGGTTCATCGAACGTCGCCGAATGGGTGCTTGCGTCGTGCCACGCCTACGCGGCGAAGGCTGCCAGCAGCGCCAGCGCGAGCGCGAGCGGTCGCAGGGAGGAGGAAGACGAAGACGGGGCGGCCCTGGGCGTGGCCGCGATGTTCGCGGAGCGGACCGGCACTGCAAGACCCGCGCGGCGCCCGCGTGGGCTATAGCCTGGCCAGCGCCTCACGGGCGCGCCGCCATGCCTCGTCGTCGTATTTTTCCTGCTGGGGGAGCGCGAGCGCCTGCGTGAATGTGTCGCGCGCCAGGTCGTGCTGGCCGTCGGCGAGGAGGGCGAAGCCCAGTTCCACGCGGTGCGCGGGGAGCTGAGGCGCGAGTTCCACGGCGCGGCGCAGATGGCGCACGGCCTCGGCGGTTGAGGCCGGCGGCAGGCCGCCGTAGATGAGGCGCACGAAAAAGCGGGTCGCTGCCCCCAGCGAGGCGACTTCGTAGTGCCACCGGCCGAGCACGTGGTGGGCGTAGTCGTAGGACGGGTCGAGGGTGAGGGTGCGTTCGGCCTGCTCCTTCACGAGGCGGGAGTATTCGATTTTAGTGCGCGTGTCGGAGTAGAGGCCGAGCTTGCCGTGGCAGATGGCGAGCGAGAGCACGTTGACCGCATCGTTGGGCTGGAGCGCGACCGCGCGCCGGGCATGTTCGAGGGCTTCGGTGCAGAGGCGTTTCTTCTCCTCCAGATCAGCGGTCTCGAGGGTAAGATCGGAATACTGGCGGGAGAGTTTCTGCTGGATAAACGCATCGCCCGGTCGCGCGGCGTCGGCTTGCTGGAAAAGCGCCAGCGCTGCGCTCGAGTCGAACCGCTTCTCAGCCGCAGCGGCGGCGCGAAGGATGGCGTCGACATCACTGGCTTGCAGGGTGGCCAGACACGCAGACCAAACCAGTAAGGCTGTCAGTCCGGGCTTCATGGTTTACGGAAAAGGTAGTGACTGACGAGCCACTCCTCCCCCGCGCGGTAGCCCCAGAGTTCGGCGCAGCTCAGGTAGAAGACGCGCCAGTAGCTCCACCACTTCGTGGATTGGTCGGCGCCGTAGGTTTGGGCGAAGAGCGGCATGATTTCGGCGCGATGGGCGTCCATGTTTTGCAGCCAGTGCTCGGCGGTGCGCTGGTAGTGCGTGCCGTTGACTTTCCAGTCGGTGACGAGCTTCAGGTCGTCTTGAAACTGCATGAAGAGATCGTGCGCGGGGATCTGGCCGCCGGTGAAAAAATAGCGGCTCATCCAGTCCGAAGCGTCGCGCGCGACAAAGTGGTAGCTCAGTCGGTGGTGCGTGAAGATATGCGTGAAGAGCAGGCCGCCGGGCTTGAGCCAGCGCGCGATGCTGGCGAAGAGCCGCTGGTAGTTTTTCAGGTGCTCGAACATCTCGACCGACACCACACGGTCAAACTGGCCCGGCGCCGTGTCGAAGGCGTTGATGTCGCAGGTGTGGATCACGAGGTTGGTCAGGCCGCGGCGTTTCGCCTCAGCGTCGATGTGCTCCTTTTGCGTGCGGGAGTTGGAGATCGCGGTGATGCGGGCGCGGGGGAATTTCTCGGCGTTGTAGAGGCAGAGCGAGCCCCAGCCGCAGCCGAGTTCGAGGATGTGCTGGCCGTCGGCGAGCTGCGCGCGTTCGGCGTAGAGGGCGAGCATCGCCTCCTCGGCCTGGTCGAGCGTCTCGCGTCCGGTCGGGTAAAGGCAGCCGGAGTATTTCAGCCGCCGGCCGAGGCAGAGCTGGTAGAAACGCGTGGGCACTTCGTAGTGCTGCTCGTTCGCCGCGGCGGTCTGCTCCGCGAGCAGGCGGGTCTTCAGGTCCGCGACGTAGGCGGCGCGGTCGTAGCGCGCGGACTCGTCGCGGAGGCGCTGCGCGAGGAGCCGGCGGATGCCGACGCGAACAAGCCAGTCGGGCAGGAGATTTTTTTCTAGGAGGGCGTCGATCATGGCTTCGGGAACCACGGCACGAAGGCACTCGTGGTCTGTTGATAGCGGCGGTAGGCGTCGCCCTTGCTGCGGAGGCTTTGGGCTTCGGCCATGGGTATGCCTGTTACGCGCAACAACAGGAACAGGATGCCGGCGGGCCCGATGATCGCCAGCCAGCCCCACGGCGACGCGAGGGCGAAAACGAAATACGCCACCCAGATGAGCCATTCGAAGAAATAATTGGGATGCCGGCTCAGGCGCCAGAGTCCGACGGCGCAGACTTGGCCTTGGTTGGCGGGGTTGCGCTTGAAGGCGGAGAGCTGGGCGTCCGCGAGCGACTCGCCGCAGATCGCGATCAGCCACAGCGCGGTGCCGGCGGTCTCGAGCGGGTGCAGGGCGGGCGCGGCGTTTTGCGCGGCGCAGAGAAACGCCACGCCGAGCGCGATGACCGAGAGCGCTTGAAGTTGGAAAAAGCCGAACATCTTCCGATGAAAAACGGCCGCCCAGTCGCGGCGGAGCTGCACGTAGCGGCTGTCCTCGACCGGGTGATGGCCGACCACGCGCACGAAAAGATGTGTGCCGAGCCGCGCGCTCCAGACGGCAACCAGCGCCGCAATCAGCGCGCGGCGGATGGGCCAGCCTTGGCCGGCCAGTGCGTAGAACGCCGCGAGCGCGCCGAAGGCATACGACCACGCGATGTCCACGATGCCATAGTTGTCGATACGGCGTGCCAGCACATAGAGCGCGGCAAAAAGCACGCCGGCCGCTGCCGTGGCCGTGAGAACGAGGTTGAGTGTGGTCATCGCGAGGAAAGGGCGGTCGCGGCGCGGCGCAGGGCCGGTCGCACGGAAAAATAGACAATGGCCGCGAGCACCGGCGCCAGCAGCAGCCAGGCAGAGAGCGCATGGATACCGGCCCAGCCGAAGCGCGCGAAGAATTCCGCGAACGAACTGTCGCGGAACGTGCGCAGCATTTCGCCGACCGTGAAGTGATAGCCGGTGGCGCCCCAGAGCCATTCGCCGAGGCGCACCTGCACGAGAATCAGGGCGAGTTGCAGCGGGCCGAGGAGCTGGTTGAGCGTCTGGAGAATCGGCTGGTTCATCCGGAGGGCGAGGCCGACACCGAGATTGAGCAACGAGGTTAAACCCAGAAACGGCAGCAACGAGCACGCCGTGCCAACGCCCAGCGTGAGCGCGATCTGATCGGGGGAGACGCCTTGCGTGAGCTGCGCCCGCACCGGCTCAATCACCCGCCGGCGCCAGAAACCGGGGCGCGGGGCCGGCGCGGGGGCGTTCGCGACCTCAGTCACGCGAGCAGGTAGACCGCGACGCTCGCGGTCGTGAGAGCACCGGGGAGGAGCAGAGTGCCGGGGTTGCGTTGCGTGAAGACGGAGGCGAGCGGACCCGACGCGGGGAGGCGGAAAAGTTCGCGCAGCATGTAGGCGCCGATCGCGACATTGCCGAGCGCGATGATGGCGACAAACCAGAGCACGCGGGCGGCGAGCGACTGCTCCTTCCAAGCGACCCAGACATAGAACGCGATGAACGCGTAATAAGCGTCGAAGAGCGTGGCGATGAACCACGGGTGCGAGACCACCTCGCGCGGAATTGCAAACAGCGGCGTGTGCAGGCTCGCCCACGTTATGACCGCAAGCATCGAGGCGACGATGACGAGGAAGAGGAGGCGGAGGAAGAGGATCATGGGAGACTTTTTCACTGGCGCTGTTGGCCAGTGTCCACGGGCGCCGGCGAGCGACGCCCCTACAGGCTGAGGTTGTTCGCCCGCGTGTGGAGGGTGTGGACGACGGAGATGTTGCGCAGCGCGAACGCCGCCTCGCAGTAGCAGAGGTAGTAGGTCCACTTGCGCTCGAAGCGCTCGTCGAAGCCGAGGGCGCGCACCTGCTCGCGCTTGGCGTGGAAACTGTCGCGCCAGAGCCGCAGCGTGCGCGCGTAGTCCGGGCCGAAGTCGTCCATCGCATGCAGCACAAAGCCGCCGGTGCGGGCGAGCAGGTCGTTGAGGCGGTTGGTCGAGAGCAGGAGCGAGCCGGGAAAGATGTGCTTCTGGATAAAATCCACGCCGCGGCGGAACTGGCCGTAGCGGGCATCCGGGCACGTGATGAACTGGAGCGCGAGCAGGCCCTCGGGCTTGAGCAGGCGCGAGACGACCTCGGCGAACGTCGCTTGATATCTGTGGCCGATCGCCTCGACCATTTCGATGGAGACGATCTTGTCGAAGGCGCCGGTGATGTCGCGGAAGTCGCGGAGCTGGACCTCCACGCGATCGGTGAGCCCGGCCGCGGCGACGCGGCGCTGCGCGAGCTCGAACTGCTGGCGCGAGATCGTGACGGTTGTCACGTGACAGCCGTAGGTGCGCGCGGCGTGGAGCGACCAGCCGCCCCAGCCGGTGCCGATTTCGAGCACACGATCCGTGGGTTGCAGGCGGAGGTGGCGGCAGAGGGCGTCGTTTTTTTCACGCTGGGCGGCTTCGAGCGGGAGGTCCGGCGCGTGGGCGGGCCACTTGGCGGCGGAATACATCAGCGACGGATCGAGCCAGAGCGCGAAGAAGTCGTTGGAGAGATCGTAGTGTTCCGCGATGTTGCGGCGGGCAATCGCGCGGGTGTTGGGGCGGAGCAGGTGACCGAGGCGGTTGGCGAAACGGAGGGCGTTGAGCGCGGCGCCGCGGCTCGAACCGGAAAGCGTGGGGGCGGAGTCCACGTTCAGGATGAAAAACGCAATCACTGCGGTGAGATCGGGTGTGTCCCAGTCGCCATCGATGAAGGACTCGGCAAAGCCGATGTCGCCCGACCAGAAACATTTTTTGAAGAACGTCTCGCGGTGCACGCGGATGAGGGCGTGCGCGGGCAAGCCGAGCGGCAGGGCGCGGGCGAGCGGTTCGCCGCCGATCTCGTGGGTGGTGCCTCCGGGCAGTTCGATCGTGAGGCGGCCGCTACGCATCGCGGCAAACGCATCGAGCACGGCGCGGCGCCAGAAGGAGGCCGGTCGGGCCGACGTGAAGTTCGAGGAAAGGGAGTTGGTGGCGCTGGGAGAAGGACTCATGCGGCGTCGGAGGGCTGAAGGGAATGGTGGGGGCGGTAGAGGTCACGCTGGGCCTCGGGTCGCGCGGCCTTGGCGAACCATGGCACGCGTTTCAGCCACAAACGCAGGGCGTGCCAGTGAATGAGGGCGATGATGCGCAGGCTAATCAGCGGATACTTGAGCGTGAACCACGCGAGGCGGGCCGAGGTGAGCGCGCGGCGCGGGCCGGTGAGCGTGGTCGTGAGCGTGCGCTCGGGGCCGACATAATCATCGATCTGGATCGAGAGGCGGTCGCCGGGCGTGCGGAGGGTGAAATCGAAGGCGACATCGACGTCCGAGTAGGGAGAGACGTAGAAATTTTTCGGCACGCGCAGGCGGAAGGCGGCGGCGGCAGAGCCGCCGGGTGTGGGGTGAGGGGCGATGGGCGATGAGGCCGTGAGCGACTCGGGCCCTAGGAAATAGGGCTTCATCTCCTTGAATGTATTCGTCACCTCCGCGATGGCGCAGGCCGGCGCGCCGGAGCGGTCGTGGCAGAAGTAAAAGGAGACAGGATTGAACAGATAGCCGAGGACGCGCGGCAGCGTCACGAGCACGATGCGGCCGCCGGCGACATCGACGCCGTGGCGGGCGGCGTGGGCGACGACGCGGGACTTCAGATTTGCGATTTGGGATTTACGATTTGCGATTGCTGGCGAGGCATCGCGCGTGGCGTGTGCGGCGTTGTGGAGTTTTTCGCCCGTCGGAAGAAAATCGGCGTCACGGAAAGAGTAGAGATTGCGGCGGCCGACCGAGAACCAGGTGAGCTGCCGCGGCAGGGCCTCCAGTTCGTCGAGGTCGATCGCGAAGAGGAAGATGCGGTAGAGGAAACGGTGCGCGCGCGGGGCAAATCGCGCGTGCATGACGTGACACTCGTAGAGGCAGGAATTCATCGGTGGAGGGGAGCGCAGGTGCTACGCCCGAGTTGCCGAGGTGGATGCCCGGCAAGCGATCGCCTGTAGCCAATGCCGCGCCAGCATGGGGGGCGCAAGCTTCAGGCTTGGGCGACGGCCACGGCGGGCATGGGCTCCCACGGATCGCGGCCGAGAAGCAGCTCGCTCAGGCGCACGGCGCTCAGGAGGCCGTCCTCGTGGAAGCCGTAGCGTTGCCAGGCGCCGGCGAAATAGGTCTCGGTGCCGCCGCGGGCGGCGGCGTTCAGGGCTGGGATGCCGGCTTGGGCGCGCACGGCGCCGAGGCTGAAGAGCGGGTGCTCGTAGTTGATGCGGCGGAGGACGCGGTCGGGCGCGATGGCCTCGGGGCGGTTGATGGAGACGAAGTAGTTTTCGCGATCGGAGACGCCTTGGAGGGAATTCATCCAATAATGGGTGGCCGTGGAGAGCCGGCCGGCGTCGTCGCGCGCGATCTCGTAGTTCCAGCTCGACCAGGCGAGGCGCGTGCGGGGCATCACGGAGGCGTCGGTGTGGACTGTGGCGATATTGGGATGGTAGCGAAACTCGGCCAGGAGCCGCTCCTCGTCGAAGGTGGGCGCGGCGAGGAGGCGCAGGGCTTGGTCGCCGTGGCAGGCGAGGATGGCCTTGTCGAAAACCTCGGTGCGTCCATCGGAGGTCGTCACGGCCACGCCGTGGGCCGTGCGCACGATACGGGTCGCGGCGAGACCGACGCGGATGCGGTCGCGCCACGGGGCGGTGAGACGATCGACGTAATTTTTGGCGCCGCCCTCGACAGTCCACCATTGGTGCTGGGTGCTGAGGCCGAGGAAGCCGTGGTTGTGGAAGAAGCGGAGGAGGGTCGTCGCGGGAAACTCCAGCATGAGCTGCGGAGGCGTGCTCCACACGGCGGAGCTCATGGGCGCAAGATAGAGATCGAAGAAATCCGCGCCGTAGCCGCGGCGGCGGACGTAGTCGCCGAGGTTTTCGTTTTGGGCCGCGGGGTCGTCCAAGGCGGCGACCGCTTCGGAGTTGAAGCGGTTGATGGCGGCGATGAGCCGCCAGAAGCGCGGGCGGAGGAGATTGCGGCGCTGGGCGAAGAGATGGTTCAGCGAGGAGCCGGCGAATTCGAGTCCGGTATCGGTGTGCCGCACGCTGAACGACATCGCGGTGGGCTTCGTCGGCACGGCCAGCTCGCGGAAGAGCCGCGTGAGGTGGGGATAGGTCGCGTGGTTGAAGACCATGAACCCGGTGTCCATGGCCACGCTGCGCGCCCGGACGGCGGGCCCACCGGGCTCTTGGACGGTAACGGTGTGGGTATGGCCGCCGACGTAGTCGCCCCGCTCGAAGAGCGTGAGGTCGAAGTCGCGGCGGAGAAAATGCGCGCAGCCGAGGCCGGCGATGCCGGTGCCGATGATTGCGAGGGTGGGCATGAGGCGGAAGACAAAGACAGGGAGAGCGGAAGAACGGGAAAGAGAGAGACGGGTCGAGGAGGGATTGGGCGCGGGTGTTACGTGCGGACTGAAGTGGCGGACGCAGCATCCTCGCCGGCGACGCGGGAAACGTGTCCGCGAAAAAGGCGTCGCGGAGGGCGACGCCTTGGTGGAAACAGGGGAGCTTGCGCCGTTCAGATCACGCGCGGCGGCGGAGTCTGCTTTGCGCCGGCCTCGGCCTGCGCGGCCACATCCTTGTGGATCGCGGGACCCTCGGTTTTTTTCGGCACAGTCAGGTTCGAGGCCGTGGCCGTCGCGACGGCGAAGGCCGCGGCGGCGGGGACGACTTTCTTAAGGGAGGAGAAATCCGGGTGCGTGTGCAGGGCGCGCTGCGCCGCCGCGACGCTGCTCGCGTGATCGGCGCGGGCGGCTTCCTCCATGATCGAGGCGGGCACGGGCTTCAGGCCCCAGATGAGTCCGGTCCAGGAGAGAAACTTGAGGCCGTAGTAGGTGGGATCAATTTCCCACCAGTAGAAGCCGTTGCGGGTCGAGGACTGGTAGCGGTGGTGGTTGTTGTGCCAGCCTTCGCCGAGACAGATGATCGCGAGGATGAAACTGTTCCGCGAGTCGTCGCTGGTGTTGAAGCGGCGTTTGCCCATCAGGTGCGCCATCGAGTTGATGCACGAGGTGCCGTGGAAGAGGAACGTGGTGCTGATGAAGAAGCCCCAGACGAGCAGCTGCCAGCGGTCGGTGCCGAGGCCGGGCGCCCACGTCTCCAACGCTGCGCCCAAGCCGAAGATCGCCAGCGCGAAGACCAGTGGCACCACGGTGTCGAAGCGGTTGAGCCAGACGAGCTCGGGGAATTTCGCGAGGTCCTTGATGGTCGAGTAGTCGGTCGGGAAATTGCGGCGGCTCGTGATCCAGCCGATGTGCGACCACCAGAAGCCGTGGACGTGCGGCGAGTGGGCGTCCTCGGGCTCGTCCGAATGGCGGTGGTGGTGGCGGTGGTGGTAGGCCCACCAGAGCGCGCCGCGTTGCACGGTCGTGCCGCCCCACACGGCGAGGAGAAACTGCCCGAGGCGCGATGTGCTGTAGGTCTTATGGGAGAAATAGCGGTGGTAGATGCCGGTGACGGCAAACATCCGCACGACGTAGAGCGCCACGGCCAGCCACACGGCAAAGGCGCTCGCGCCCACCCAGATGACGCCGAGACAGCCGACGTGCAGAATGATGAACGGGATGCAGCGCACCCAGTCCACGCGGTCGGGCTCCTGGCGCATCCGGTCCGGTCCGTCCGGCGTGTGATCGGAGTCGATCCACTGAAGCATGGCGGTCGACAGGCGGGAAAAGTAGCTGGGCTGGGTCGGGACGGAGGACGGCATGAGTGCGAAACGAAGGAGCAAAGGAACCGGGTGTCCTGCGTTGCTGCAAGCTGTGAGTGGAGAAAAGCCGCATGAATGGTTTCGATGGGTTACGTTCCAGTGACGCATAAAGTTGCGCTTGTCGGACGTGGCATCGGCTCTGCTAAAGGGGAGGTGCTTTCATGGGAACGCCCCAAAATCAGGGTTCTTTGAATTTCGCTGGCCGCGATCGGGTTGGTCCCAACGCGGGCAGCGGCAGCTTGGCGGTGGGTGCGCGGACGAGTCGCGAGCCCCCGCTGGTTTCCCCGAAACAGATGCTTTGACCGGCAGGCGCTCACGCGTCGGCCGGCCGAAAACCGCCCGTGGACCGGGTGGGCTTGCGCCCGACCGAGCCGCGGGTGTTCCCAACCGACGGTGATAGAGAGAGAAAACCAAACTCTCCGCCTTATCCGCGGAGTTTAATACCATGAAAGCAGTCAATAAACTCGTCGTCCTCCTCAGTCTGGGTGCGCTTCTTCGCACCGTCGCTTTCGCGACGGATGCGGAGCAGGCCTACTTGGATTCGTGTCGCAAGGAGCCCGGTGTGCCCGTGCCCGTCGTCGTGGTCTCCCCCACGGTCGGGTCGGAGTTCACCGGAGGCTCGGTGTGGCTCGAGTTCTTGGTGGACGCAGCCGGGATGCCTGCCGCCTTCAGCGTGAAGTCCGCCACGGACGACATGCTGGCGACGGCGGTCGTCAAGGCGGTCAAGCAATGGCGCTTCCTCCCCGCGCAGGTCGATGGCAAGCCGGTCGCGACGAAAGTCTCGCTCCCGGTGAAGATCGTCAGCTTCGCGGAGTCCGGCGAGCGTTGAGGCCAGCCGCAGAGTCAGCACAACAGTAAACAATCAGGGGCGTTCCCGCACGCGGGGGCGCCCCTGCCTGTTTTACGCGCTCGGACCGGACTTCCGAAGTGGAGCGCGTTGACCCCAATGCGCTTCGCCGCGCGCTCAGCTCTCGTCCCCATTTGTCGACGAGGACTCCGTCGCCACGAGGGCGGTGAGGAGGACGAGGACGATGACGACGGGCAGCATGGCGATTGGACAGCCGACCACTCTAGCGACTAGCTGGCGAAAGGGGAATACGCCGTTCTGCGCATATCAGATGCGACGGGGTGGGCCGATGGGCCCGCTAATACCCGCTTCCGGGGGCTTATTTGCCCTCAAGTTTCCGCAGGGTCACGTCGCCGTTCATGGTGGCGACACTGATCTCGGGGCCGCCGCCGTTGAGGGTGCCCGTCACGAGTTTGCCGCCGGAGATGGTGGGAAGGGCGGGCATTTTCGGTGGCACCGGCGCCGCCGGAGGCTTGGGCGCGACGGGCGTTTCGGTTGCATCCTGCGCCTCGGCCTCGCGGGCGCGCTGAGCCTCGCGCCGCGCGGCTTCGGCGCCTTCGCGCGCGGCTTCCAGGCTCTCCTTCACGGCGGCAATGGCCTCGCGGGCCGCGCTCGCGCCGGTCTGCACGGCTTCGCGGATCGCCTCATGCACATCCGCGCTGATGACCTTGGTGTTGGGGCGGGTCGTCCAGGCGCGGGAATCACGTGTGCGCGTGCCGGGTGTGTTCTCGGCCTTGGTCACGAGCGCAGTCTCATCAAAATCAGTGAGCACGGAGCCGTTTTGCGTGCGCAGGCGCACATTGGCCCGCGTCTCGGCTGGGAGGCGGAGCACGACTTCGCCGTTCATCGAAGTAAACGAGAGGGGGCAACCCTCGCGCAGCTCGCGGATGCTGGCGCGGATCTCGCCGTTCATCGTCGAGGCGACGACGCCGCCCGTGATGTCGTCGAGCCGGATCGTGCCGTTCATGCTGTTGATCTCGAGGTTGCCGGCGGTGCCGGTGCAGGTGATGTCGCCGCCCCAGGAGTTTTTCACGACGATGGCCGTGCGGCGCGGCACCGTGACGTCGAAATTCGAGCCGCCGCCCTTCCAGCCGTCGGCCACGGCATCGAGCGTGGCGACATTGTCCTTCTCGCTGAGGACAAAGCTCGACGAGGAGCTGAGGACGCGGAGCCCATCCTTGCGGGCCGACTTGCTCGCGGCCTTGGCTTCGGACTTCACCGTGATCTCGTCGGTGTCGGCGGCGGTGATGCGCAGGTCGCCGTGGCCGAGCTTGATCTCAAGGCGGCCGGGCTTGGCGGGATCGGAGAATTTGACGGCGGCGGGCGCATCCGCGGCGCGGAGGGCGGGGCCCACGGTGAGCGAGCAGGCAAGGAGCAGGGAAAAAGGGAAAAGGCGGGCATGCATGGCGGGAAGTTTTTTTGGGAGATTAGAAGCGGGCGAGGGCACGCTGGGCGGCGTCGCGCACGCTGCGGTTGGTGGATTCGTCGAGGGAGATGCGCTGGAGGGCAGGGGCCGCGGCGGAATCCTCCGCGGCGGCGACGAAGTCGATGAGTTCGAGCTGCACGAGCGGGTTTTGTTCGCGCGGCAGCGCAGCGAGGATGCCGGCGCGCACGACGTCGCGATCGGCGTGCGGGTAGAGGGCCTCGAGGGCGCGGAGGCGGACGTTGGCGCTGGGATCGAAGGCCAGGGCGCTCACGAGATCGTCGAGGATTTTGTCGCTCGGGGCCTCGGCGCGGGCGGCGGTGAGCACGCCGCGGAGGCGCTCGTTGGCGGGGCCCTGCTGTTGTTGGAGCAGGGAGTAGCCCACGAGGGTGCCCATCTTGTTTACCTGCTCCTGCAGTTTCTTCAACTCGGCGCGCGTCTGGAGATCCGCGGCAAGAGGGGCCGGGGTGGTCTGGCGGCCGGCGTAAAACGCGATCGCGAGCAGGGCGCAGCCGGCGAGGGGAGTAAGCAGGGTGCGCCACAGGGGAGCGCGCGCGGACCGTGCCGGAGGCGGGTGCGCGGCGAAGGCTCCGCCGGCGGCTTGTTTTTCCGCGGCCAGCATGGCGTAGAAATTCGTGCGGAGGCGCGGGGAGGGGTGGGATGGGGCCATGGTATCGAGGGCGGCGGCGGTGGCCGTGAGCGTGGCCAGCTCGCGCGCGCACTCCGGGCACGCGGTGAGATGGGCGCGGACGTCGCCGTGCGCCGCGGCCTCGGCGCGGGGATCGAGGAGTTCAGGGAGGAGGTCGCGGACGCGTTGGCAGTTCATGAGGCGGGCTCCTTTTGCAGGTTGAAATAAATGTCGCGCAACGCGCGCAGCGCGCGGTGGGCGCGGACTTTGGCGGCGCCGACGGAACACTCCAAGATGCCCGAGATTTCGGCGAACGAGAGTTCCTGGAAACGAGCGAGCAGGAGCACCTCGCGATCGTCGCGATCGAGGCGGGCGAGGGCGGCATGGAGCAGCGCGTGGTCGTCGCGCACCGTGGCATGGTGGGCGGCGTGGGGCCGGTCGTCCGCGTGGGCGTGCAGCACGGCGGGATCGGTGGCGTGGGGCGCGGCGTTGCTGCGGCGGAAATGATCCGCGGCGCAGCGGCGCGCGAGGTGATACATCCAGGCGGTGAAGGAGCCGTCGTCGCGATAGGTGTGGCGGTATTTCAGCATGCGCTGGAAGACGACCTGCGCGATGTCCTCCGCGGCCGTCCGGTCGCCGGTCAGCTTGACGAGGAAGCCGTAGAGCGGCCCGTGGTGGCGCTCGAAGAGTTCGCCGAGCGCGTCGAGCTCCCCGTCGCGCACGGCGAGCATGAGGGCATGGTCGGAACGTGGTTGGGTGGCGGTGTCCACAGGCGGCGGGGCAACGGCGCGTTCAACCACGGACGGACGTGGGCAGACAGGAAATTCGGGCTGGAGGGCAATCACGGCGGCAGCGGGACATGGGTGGTGTTGCCGCCAAGAACCCGCCGGTCCCGGAATGGTTACCGGAAATTTGGGGTCGATTCTTGGCCATCGGGCGTTTGGTCTGACCGTTTGCGCCCGGGGGCGCTTCCACCCATGACTCTCGACCTTCCCGCCGGCGATTTCGCCGGCTACATCTTTGATCTCGACGGCACGCTCATCGACACGATGCCGCTGCATTTCCGGGCATGGGACGCCGCGATGCGTCACGCCGGCCTCGACCGGCCGCTCGACGAGGACCTGTTCTACTCCCTTGGCGGCGTGCCGACGCTCCGCGTGGCCGAGCTGATCGCTCAACACTACGGTCTCACCGTGGACCCGCAGCGGGTGTTCCATGACAAAGAGGCGCGTTTCACGGAGCTGCAGGCCGAGGCCCGGCTGATCGAGCCGGTGGTCGCCATCGCGCGTCGCGTCGCCAGGACGCATCCGGTGGCGATCGCCTCGGGCGGGCCGCGCGTGATTGTGCGGCGTTCGCTGGAGCTGGCCGGTCTCGCAGCGTTGTTCCGCGTGGTCGTGAGCGCGGACGACGTCGTCCACGGGAAACCTTCGCCGGATATGTTTCTGCTCGCGGCGCAGCAGATGGGCGTCGAGGCGACGCGTTGCCTGGTTTTCGAGGACGCCGAGCCGGGGATGCGCGCGGCCGAGGCGGCGGGGATGAAGTGGGTGCGCGTGGCGAGCCGGCGGCGGTAGCTGGGCTCAGTTTCAGTGCAGGTCCGGGCGGGGAAATAAACTGCTTTCGTGGGCCGGGGGATTCGTGTTCGAGTGATGGGATGAATTTCGAGTCGCTCGCCAAACCCGCCGTGCTCACGCAGCCCGTCTATGAGCCGGGCAAGCCGATCGAGTATGTCGCTCGCGAGCTGGGGCTCGATCCCGCGGGGATCATCAAGCTGGCCTCGAATGAGAATCCGTTTGGCCCCTCGCCGCGCGCGCTGGCGGCGGCGAAGGCCGCGCTGGAGCACGGGGAGCTTTATCCGGACGGCGGGTGCTTCGAGCTGCGGCGGAAGCTCGCGGGGCGGCACGGCCTCGAGGCGGACCAGTTTGTCGTGGGCAACGGCTCCAATGAAATCATCGAGTTGCTCGGGCACGCGTTTGTGGGCGCGGGCGACGAGGTCGTGATGGGCGCGCCGGCGTTTGTGGTCTACAAGCTCGTGACGCTTCTCTTCGGGGCCCAGGCCGTGGAGGTCCCGCTGCGCGATTGGCGCCACGATCTCCCCGCAATCGCGGCGGCGATCACACCCCGGACCAAGCTTGTCTATGTCTGCACGCCCAACAATCCCACGGGCACGGCCAACACCGAGGCGGAGCTGCTGGCCTTTGTGCGCGCGCTGCCCGACCATGTCATCGCGGTGATCGACGAGGCTTATGCGGAGTATGTCGAGCATCCGCCCGACCTGCGGCCCCTCATCCGGGAGGGTCGCAAGGTCGTTTGCCTGCGGACCTTTTCCAAAATCTACGGGCTCGCCTCGCTGCGCGTCGGCTATGGCTACGGGAGTCCCATGCTGGCGGCGCTGCTCAACCGCCTGCGGCAGCCCTTCAACGTGAACGCCATCGCCCAGGCTGCCGCCATCGCGGCGCTGGACGACCACGCGTTTGCCACGCATTGCGCCACGGCCAATCGCGCCGGGCTGCGCCAGATCGAGCAGGGGTGCCGGGAGCGGGGGTGGAATTTCGTGCCGAGCGTCGCCAACTTCATGCTGATCGAGGTGGGCGATGGCGGGCGGGTGTTTGAGGCGCTCCAGCGGCGGGGCGTCATCGTGCGACCGGTGAAATCCTACGGCCTGCCCGGCTGGGTGCGGGTGACGGTCGGAACGGCGGAGCAGAATGAGCGGCTCCTGCGCGAGCTTGCGGTGGTGGTCTGAGCCCCAGTCGGTCGCCGTGGCAATGGGAGCAGGGTTGTGGCCGGGAAAATCCTTGCCGACGCGATCACCATGCCGTTTGCATTTTGTTGGCGATTTTTCGCCAATCCGCTGTCTGTGTGCCGTTCGTGGTCTGTCTCCTTGGCTCGGTCGCAACCGTCCGCATTCGATTCGTCCTTACCTGCCCATGAAAAATCTCCTCCGACTTGCTTCGCTGTCCCTCGCATGGGGTGCCAGCGTCCATGCCGGTCCGTTTCTGGCCATCGGCAGCGGCGCGGAACTCTTTTTGACGGGCAGCGCGGGCATTCGCGCCGACGACAACATCTTTCTCGGCCCCAAGGCTGAGAGCGATCTGATCTTCGATCTCACGCCGGGCGTGGAGGTGTCTTATGGCAAAAACGCGCAGCTCAAAAGCAAGCTCACGTTGCAGGACCACTTCAGCAGATATTCGGACAACAGCCGTCTCAACACCAACCTGTTCTCGGGCGCGTTTGCCACGAGCTTTGACGACGGCAAGACGAAGCTGCGTTTCAACGCCAGCTTCCGGGAGCTGAATCAAAACACTTTTGACGTGCGCCCCACGCTTGTGGGTGGCACTGCCGGCGGGCTCGTGCGGCGCGATTTGTTTGAGACGAGCGCTGACACTGAGATTGAGCTTTCGCAGCTCACGTCGGTGGCGGCTGGCGTCGCTTTCGGCCGCGATCACTACAAGCGGGCCGGCTTCACCGATGCCGATTATCTCACGGTGCCGCTCGATGCCTTCTACAAGTGGACGGCGAAGACCGACATCAGCGTGGGCTATCGCTACCGCGATGTGCGCCTCGCGCTCGGCCGCGATTCGACCGAGCATTTCCTGAACATCGGCGCGCGCGGAGAGTTTTCCCCCAAGCTCAAGGGGCGCCTCGCGGTTGGCCTCAACCGCCGCTCGGTGGAACGCGCCGGCAGCGACAACCAGCTCGGCCTTGAGGCCGATTTCAACTACGAGCTGACGCCCAAGACCACGCTTGAACTCGGTGCACGCAACGACTTTGGCATCAGCCCGCAGGGCCAGCAGCTCAAGAACAAGAGCCTGCGCGCACAAGTCATCGCCCGGATCGCCGCCGAGTGGAGCGTGGGCGCGGGCCTCTTCTGGCGGGCGATCGATTACGGAGTGCGGACGGACGACTACTACGAATTTCAACTCAACGCGGCCTATGTGGTGAGCCCTCAGGTGCGCATCATCGGCGGCTACGTGCATCGGGACTACAACTCCTCGCGGCTGTCCGAGTTTAAGAACAATGTCTTCAGCGTCTCCGCGGACTTCCGTTACTGATCCACGCGTGCCGCATCTTCGCACCGCCCGGGTGAATTGCGCCGGGGTTTCCCTTGGCCTCGTTTTGGCGCTCGGCCTGAGGGCTCTTGTGCCGGTTGCCGACGCCGCACCGGCGGCGGTTTCCGACTATGTGCTGCAGCCGCAGGACGTCCTGCGCGTGCAGGTCTTCCAGGAGGAGGACATCAATCGTCTGGGCGAGGTCAGCGTCTCGCAGGAGCACACCATCGTGCTGCCGCTGATTAAGACGGTCAGCGTAAAGGGAAAATCCGTGCGCCAAGTCGAGGAACTCGTCCGCGACCTCTACAACAAGGACTATCTTGTCAACCCGCAGGTCAGCGTGACAGTGGTGAAATACGCGGAGCGCAGCGTGAGCGTGATGGGCGCGGTCAACAATGCCGGACGGGTGCTTTTTCCCGGCGAGCGCGCCCTCGACCTGCTCGAAGCCATCGCCAACGCCGGCGGCTTCAGCCGCATCGCTGATCTGAAGCGGGTCAAACTCACGCGTCGCAAGCCGGGCGGTGAGACGAGCACGCAGGAAATCAACGCCGATGAGCTGGTGAAGCGTGGCGGCACCGGCGCGCCCCTGCTCGAAAAGGGCGACGTGATCGTGGTTCCCGAGCGCACCTTCTGACATGCCCAACGAACGAGGCCACCGGCCGCCCCCCGAGGGTGGCTACGGCTACAATTACGGCGGCCCCCCCGGCTATGGTTACGGCTATGGCGGTTATGGCTACGGCGATGCTGAAGGCCGCGGCCAGCCCCATCGCACGCTGCAGGACTACCTGCTCATCCTCCGCGAGCGCATCTGGTATATCGTCGTTGTCTTCCTGGTGATCGTTTCGAGCGTGCTCGTTTACACGCTCAGCGAGACCAAGGTCTACCAGTCCGCCGCGACCGTGCAGATCTTGCGGCGCGACCCGCAGATCATGGCGGTGCAGCAGGTCATGGACAATGACATCCGCTCGCAGGAAGACCTTAACACTCAGATCAAGATCATCGAGAGCGCGACCATCATCGACCGCGTCGCGAAACGCCTCGTGGGCGAGGATCTCCGGGCCTTCCTCGCGCCCTACGAAAAATCCACCGCTGACGCCGCCTTTGTCACCGACATCATCGCGCGCAACCGCCGCGTGGTTCCGCAGCGCCTCACCCTCGTGGTCGCCGTCTCTTACCAGCACCCGGATCGGTTTGTCGCCGCCAAGGTCGCGAACCTCTTCGTCGAGGAATACCTCAACCACAACCAGCGCATCCGTGCCGAGACCCAGAGCAAGGCCGTCGAGGAGCTGCAGACAACGGTCGATGATCAGCGCAAGAAGGTCGATGAACTCGCCCTCAGTCTCCAGCGCTACAAGGAGAAGAACCGCACGGTCTCGCTCGACCAGCGCAAGGACATCGTCAGCGAATCCCTCAAGGCCATCAACCTCGAGGTCCAGCGCTCGCAGATCGCGCTGCAAAACGCCGAGACCCGCGTGAACCAAATCCGCGACTACCGCGCCCGCGGGGCCGAACTCACCGGCCTGCCCTTCATTTCCTCGCACCAGCTCATCGCCGAGCTCAGCCAGCAGACTGCCATCCAAAAAATCCAAATCGCCAAGCTCAGCGAGCGCTACCGCGACAAGCACCCCACCATGATTGAGGCGCGCAACGCCCATGCGCAGACCCAACGCGAGCTTGAGCGCACCATCAATTCCGTCGCCTCACAAATCGAGGCCGACTACGAGGCGCTCGCCAAGGCCCACGCCCAGCGCGTGCAGGAACTCGATCGTCTCAAGGCCGAGTCGCTCGCCGTCGACGCCGCTGCCGTGGAATACAACCAGATCGACCGCGACTTTCGCACGCAGGATTTGATCCTGCAGAGCATCGCGGCCCGCTCGCGCGAGACCTCGATGACCAGCAACTTCGAGACTCGCAACGCCCGTGTCGTCGATCAGGCGATGGCCAGTCCCGCCAATCGTCCCATCTCGCCCAACCTCACGCTCAATCTCGGTCTCGGCGTCATGGGCGGCCTCGGCCTCGGGCTCGCATTTGCGTTCTTCGTCGCGTTCATCGACGACCGGGTGAAAAGTTCCTTCGACATTGAGGGCGTCGTTGGCCTCCCGCTCATCGGCATCATCCCCGAAATCAAGCGCCTCGACCTCGCGCAGAAGGCCCAGATCGTCGCCTCCAACGAGGACCGCCAGGTGGCCGAAGCCTTCCTCACGCTGCACTCCAGCCTGCGCCTGAAGGATGAGAGCAAGAACGCGAAGTGCATCCTGATCACCAGCACGATTCCCGGGGAGGGGAAATCGTTCACGACCACGAACCTCGCGCTGACGTTTGCGCAGCACGGCGAGCGCGTGGTGGTCGTCGACTGCGACCTGAGAAAGCCTAACATCCACAAGTCGTTTCGCGTGGAGAATCTCAAGGGCGTGATCGATATCTGCGCCGGCCAAGCGAAGATCGCCGATGTCGTGCTCAAAAACGTTCTGCCCAACCTCGACGTGATCCCCTCCGGGGGCCGGGCCAAAAACCCGACGCAGGTGCTCAGCAGCAAGGGCTTCGAGGTGATGATCTCCGATCTGCGGAAGAGCTACGACCGCGTGTTCGTCGACACGCCGCCGCTCGCCGCGGTGAGCGATGCGCTCATCGTGCTGCCGCTGCTCGACGGTTCCATCTTCACCATCTACTTCAACAAGGTGCGCCGGAAGGCCGCGCAGTTCGGTGCGAAGAAGCTCCTCGAGGCCAATGTGCCCAATTTTGGCGCCGTGCTCAACGGGCTCAATCTCGCCGTCTCCGGCTACTACTACGCCCAATATTACGACAAATCCTACAAGGACTACTACGTCGCGCCGGCGAAGGGCGACGGTCTCGAGAAGGAGAAGTGAGGGCGGAGCACCCCGTTTGGCAGCCCGCCGCGGAAGAGCTGAGGTAGAGCGAGGCCTTCAGCCCGCGCGGGCCGGCGGCATCACGTTCGGCGGGGCTGAAGCCAGCCTCGCGCGACCCCGGACCCCACTTCTTCCGAGGCGGGCTATCTCACTCCTCACCGCGCCGCCGCGCGCCGCAGCCGATCATTGATCGCGCGGCCGAGGCCGCGATCCGGGGCGAGCTCCGCGTGGATGCGCACGAAGCCCTGGGCATCAAGCCGCCGTAGCATCGCAAAGAGTCGCCGCGCCACGCCGGGCAGGTCACCGGTGGCGTCGAGCCAGAAGACATGAGCCGCGCTCGCGGCGCCGCGAGGCTGGCGCTGGAGCAGGAAAGCCTCATTTGCCGGCGCGCGACCACGTAGCGCGGCGGGGACTTTTTTGTGCAGCACCAGCGGTGTGCGCGGGCTGTAGTGCCGCGCCAGGAGGCCGGGGGCGACCTGCGCGCCCGGTTGCGCCGCCGCGGGCTGCGGCGCGGCGACGCGCCGTCCCAGCACCCGCGCGATCTGCTCCGCCGTAATTGCGCCGGGCCGCAAGACTGCAGGCCGGCTCGGGTCGCGCAGATCGACGATGGTTGATTCCAAGCCGATGGACGCGGGGCCGCCGTCGAGGATGTGGCGAATTTTCCCCCCAAGGCCCTGCCGCACGTGTTCCGCCGTCGTGGGGCTGATGTAGCCGAAAGGATTGGCGCTCGGCGCGGCAAGGGGCACGCCGGCGAGCCGGAGCAGGCGGCGGAAAAGCGGGTGCCGCGGCACCCGCACCGCCACGCTGTCGCGCCCTGAGGTCACGATCGCAGGCACGGCGGGAGTTTTCGGCAGCACGAGGGTGAGCGGCCCCGGCCAGAAGGCGCGCGCGAGGCGGTGGGCGGCGGCGTTGGGCAGGCAGACGAGCCCGAGCTGCCGCACCGAATGCAGGTGCACGATCAGCGGATCGGAAGCCGGGCGGCCTTTGGCGCGGAAAATCCGGGCGCAAGCGCGGGCATCGAGGGCGTGGGCGGCGAGGCCATAGACGGTCTCGGTGGGCACCGCCACGAGATCGCCGGCGCGGAGACAGGCCGCGAGGCGGGCGAGATTGCGGGCCGTGCCGCGGTAGGTGCGGGCGGGCGGCGTCCGGGCCATGCGCAAAAAAGGCCGGAGAAAACTCCGGCCGAGGAAAAGGGTGACAGTGCCGGGGCGCCGCTTACTTGGTCAGCAGCATGTTGCGCGACTGCTTGATCGTGCGGGTGACGGCGCGCTGGTGCTTGGCGGACAGCCCGGTGTATTTGCGCGGGAGGATTTTGCCCGTGTCCGTCACGAAGAGCCGCATGGCCTCAGGCGTGGTGAAGGGGATCTGCGCCGGCGTGGGAGTCTGCTGCTTGGTTTCGGTGGTGCTCATGCTCGAAAAGGAAGGGAGACGGTGGGGTGGCCGGCAGGCATGTCAACGCGCATTTTGGCGGGAGCGGGCATGGCTCGGTCAATCCTGCCGGCGATGCAGTCTCACGCCCAAGTCTGTTCGTCGCATAGTTCCCGCCACTCATCGCATTTCCGAAACTGCCTGCGGGTTTCGGCGCTTATGGACACGTGCGGCGACGTTTCGTTTTCCTCCTCGGCTTCGTGCTCCTGGCCGCACTGTTGCGCGCGGCGAGTCCGTTGGACAATGCCCGCCGTGCGCAGGCACTCCTCGGCGAGGGCTTCTGGTCGCAATTGATCGAGGTCGAGAACACGGCGGATCGTGGGCGCTACCCGGCGGTGTTGCATGCGCTCGTATTCGAGTTCGCCGGCCTCCTCTGGTTCTATACCGACGCCGATGGCACGCAGAGTTTTTCGACGCATCGCAACAACCTCGTGGCTGAGAAAGCCGACTTCGCCCCGCTGCTGCGCGACATCCATCCGGGCTTCCGCCGGTGGCGGGTGCTGCCGTCGACGGCCGGTGCGCCGCTCGTTGCCACGGGGCCGCTGCAGAACGGCTGCTTTATCGAGAGCCTCGCTGCGGTCCGCGCGCGGGCGGCCGCCGGCCGCCCGTTGCAGATGCCGCGCCTGCTCTCGTATTACATGAACGAGGACGGCGCGCGCATCGGCCACACGGTGCTCGCTTACGAGTCGGGCGATCGCGTGGAGATTTTCGATCCGGGCCGGCCGGAGGCGCGGCTTTCGTTTCCGCGGGGCAGCGCGGGCGAGCCGCTGGCGCTCGCCCGCGCCTTGGAGGGTCGGCCGATTGACCGCGCGCTCTTCCTGGGCGTCGAATTCGCGGCGCTGACGGAGCAGGGCGTGTGAGGGTGTCCACCCCCGCGCCTGGTGCATCCGACTGGAATCGCTGTAACTTTTCGCGCGCGGGTGTGTTGTGGAGCCGTGTCCGCTTTTCCTTTTCCCTGTGTTTCGACCCTCTCCGGGCCGTCGTTCGTCGTGAACGCGGCGCGGTTGGTCGCAAACGCGTTCACTTACGGGCGGGCGGGTGTTGTCTCCCGTCCGTTCGTAGTAGTCAGTTGTGTTGTGTGGCCGGCTCGTTGTGGGGCCGGCCACACCTTTTTTCCCTGGGCGGGCGACGCCCCGCTTGCGTCGGCGGACGCGATTCGTTCCCCTCGGCCTTTCCTGACGCCCATCCTGACCGCATGAACGCTTCCTCCGCCTCCGCGCCTCCGCGCTCGCGCTCCAAGGCGCCTTGGATTATTCTCATTCTCCTGCTCGTGCTCGGCGGCCTCGGCACCGCCGCCTATTTTCGACGGAAGGGCCAGTCCTCCGAGGTGAAGGTCACGACCGAGAAGGCCATCGTGAAGACGATCACGCAGATCGTCTCCGCCACCGGAAAAATCCAGCCCGAGGTCGAGGTGAAGATCGCGCCGGAGGTTTCCGGCGAGATCGTCAAGCTGGGCTTCCGCGAGGGCGCGGTCGTGAAACAGGGAGACTTGCTCGTCGCCATCAAGCCGGACTTCTACGAGGCGCAGGTCGAGCAGCAGGAGGCCAATCTCGCCGCCGCCAAGGCCACGGCGCTCCAGAGCAAGGCTCAGCTCCGCAAGGCGCAGGACGACCTCGGGCGCAGCGATGAGCTCTTCACTCAAAAACTTATTTCCGAATCCGAAATCGCCGCGGCGCGCACGGGGGTTGAGGTGGCGCGGGCCAACCTCGCCAACGCCGAGGCCCAGATTCGCCGCACGGAAGGTTCGCTCGCGCAGGCGCGCGACCAGCTCACCAAGACCGTTCTCTACGCCCCCATCGACGGTAAGGTCACCTCCCTCGCCACTGAGGTCGGCGAGCGCGTCGCCGGCACCGGTTCCTATGGTGGCGCCGAGGTCATGCGCGTCGCCGACCTTGCCAACATGGAAGTCCGCGTGAACGTTAATGAAAACGACATCGTCAACGTAAAGGTGGGCGACAAAGCGCGCATCGCCATCGATGCCGTGCCCAACCGCAAGTTTCGCGGCGAGGTGAAGGAGATTGGCGCCGCCGCCCGCGTGACCGGCATGAACACCCAGGATGAAGTCACCAACTTCCTCGTGAAAATCCGTATCCTCGACAAGGACGTGCCCCTCCGCCCCAGCATGAGCGCCAACGCCGAAATTGAAACGAAGACCGTGGAGAACGCCATTGCCGTCCCGATCCAGAGCGTGACCGTGCGGTCCAACCAGGGCGCCAAGACCATCGACGATCAGGCGAAGGACCGGGAAAAGAAATCCGCCGAGAACAAAGGCGAGGGTTCCGTCGCCGCCGTAAACGAGAAGCAGCAGCGCCAGGCCGTGGCCAACGACCGCGACAACCTCGACCGCGTGGTCTTCGTGCGCGACGGCTCCACGGTGAAAATGGTCAAGGTCGAGACCGGCGTGCAGGACATTTCCCACCTTGAGATCAAGTCCGGCCTCAAGGAGGGTGACGAGGTCGTCAGCGGCAGCTTCAGCGTGATCACCCGCACCCTCAAGGATGGCATGACGGTCACGGTCGAGAAGCCCAAGACGGACCAGAAAAAATAAGCCCGATGATCCCGCCCTCCGCCACGGCTCACGCCGGCCCCCGCGTCACTCGTCCGCCCGGCGCCCTCGTCATCGAGATCGAGGACGTGACCAAACTCTACAAGATGGGCGCCGAGACGATCCATGCGCTCCGCGGGGTTACCCTGAAGATCCACCGCAACGAATATCTCGCCATCATGGGCCCCTCCGGCTCCGGCAAGTCGACGCTCATGAACATGCTCGGCTGCCTCGATACGCCGACGGCCGGCCGCTACGAGTTCAACCGCAAGAACGTCGCCACCATGCTCGACGACGAGCTCGCCGATATCCGCAACCGCGAGATCGGTTTCGTCTTCCAGACCTTCAATCTCCTCCCGCGCTCCGATGCGCTGCACAACGTCGAACTCCCCCTCATCTACGCCGGCCTCGGCAAGGCCGGGCGCATCGAGAAGGCGCAGCGTGCGCTCGTGAACGTCGGCCTCGGCGAGCGCATGGGCCACAAGCCCAACGAACTCTCCGGCGGCCAGCGCCAGCGCGTCGCCATCGCGCGCGCCCTCGTCAACGATCCCTCGATCATCCTCGCCGACGAGCCGACCGGCAATCTCGACTCCAAGACCGGCGAGGAAATCATGGCCCTCTTCGAGCAGCTCTACGCCCAGGGCAACACGATCATCGTGGTGACGCACGAGGAAGACATCGCCCGCCACGCCCGCCGCATTGTCCGCCTCCGCGACGGCCTGATCGAGAGCGACCGGGCGGTGGAGTGACGCGCTTGTCGCACGCGCCGTGAAGAGATTCATCTACGAGGTCACCGAGGCGTTCCGCATCGCGTTCTCGCAGATCCGTGCGAACAAGCTGCGCTCCGCGCTCACCGCGCTCGGCGTGATCATCGGCATCGTGGCCGTCACACTCATGGGCACGGCGATCCTCGGCATCGATGCCGGCGTCGAGCGCAGCCTCGCGGGCTTCGGCGACGACGTCGTCTATGTCACCAAGTGGCCGTGGCGCCGGATCGACGACTGGTGGACCTTCCGCAACCGGCGCGACATCGATGTGAACAACATCCACGCCATCAACGACTGGATTGCCACGCATCCCGAGGGTTCGCTCAAAGTCGCTGTCCCCAACGTCGCGTGGAACGCCACCGTGATCCGGGGCGAATACCGCATCGGCAACATGGTGATCTTCGGCACGAGCGCCGACCTCGCGCGCATCGTGCGCTCTGACATGAAGGAGGGGCGCTTCTTCACCGAGATCGAGAGCAGGAGCGCACGTAACGTCGTCGTGATTGGGTTCGATGTGGCGGACGCGCTGTTCCCCAGCGAATCCGCGCTCGGCCAGACGATTCGCATCCGCAGCCAGCAATACACCGTGGTCGGCGTGGCCGCGCGGCAGGGCAGCTTCCTCGGGATGTTCAGCTGGGATTCGGTCGTCATCATGCCGATCGACGCCTTCGCGCGCTCGTTTCCCATCCGCTGGGCCAACCCCGAGATTCGCGTGCAGGTGGATGTGGCGCGGATGGAGGAGGCGAAGGACGAACTACGCGGCCTCATGCGCCGCGTGCGCGGGCTGAGCCCGGAGAAAAAGGAGGACTTCGAGCTCAACACCCAGCAGGTCATCCGCGAGCAGATCGATCCGATCAAAAGCAAGATCGCGCTCGGCGGTCTCTTCATCACGGGGCTGGCGCTGTTCGTCGGCGCCATCGGCATCATGAACATCACCTACGTGAGCGTGAAGGAGCGCACCAAGGAGATCGGCACGCGCAAGGCGCTCGGCGCGCGGCGCCGCACGATCCTCCTCCAGTTCCTCATCGAGGCCGTGAGCATCTGCGTGCTCGGCGGTCTCGGCGGCCTGGCGACCGCGTGGGCGCTCTCCGGCGTGGCTGGGGCGCTCATGCCGGCGTTCCCGCTGGTGTTTTCGCTCGGGCTGGTGTTGCTCGGCCTCGGCGTCTCTGTGTGCACGGGGATTTTCAGCGGTTTCGCGCCCGCGTGGCAGGCCAGTAAGCTCGATCCGGTCGTGGCGCTGCGCTACGAATAGGAAACACGACCATGCTCTTTGGGGAAATCTTCCGCCTCGCGTTCGCATCGCTCACTGCGAACAAGCTGCGTTCCAGCCTGACCGTGCTGGGCATCGCCGTCGGCGTCTTCTCCGTGATTGGCGTGATGACGCTCATCAACGGCATGAGAAGTTCGATCGAGACGGGGCTGAATGTCCTCGGCGCGAACAGTTTTCAGATCACGAAGTTCCCCCCGATCAACTTCTCCGATCCGTGGACGCGGTTCCGCAATCGCCGCGACATCAATTCCCCGCAGGCGGAGCGTTTCAAGGAGCTGATGGGCGACGCCGCGAAGGTGAACCTCCAGATCAACCGCAACGGCCTTACCGTGAATGTGCGCGAGCGGAAGACGAATCCCAACGTGCGCTTGTGGGGCACGGACGAGAATTATGTCACGGCCTTCAACTTTGATGTCGCGCTGGGTCGCAATCTCGGAGCCGAGGATGTCGAGCATGGCCGCCCAGTTTGCCTGCTCGGCGACGAGGTCGTGCAGAAGGTTTTTCCCGACGAGGACGCGCTCGGGAAACTCATCCGCATCGGCGGGCAGAACTACACGGTCGTTGGTGTCCTCGCCTCCAAGGGCACGGCCTTCGGCGGCAGCCCGGACAACATCGTGCTGACGCCGATCACGCGCTTCCTCGCGGTCTATGGGCGGAGTTGGCGCTCCATCGGCCTCAACGTGCAGGCCCCGAGCCAGGCCGAGCTGGCCGAGACGCAGGAGCGGGCCATCGGCATGATGCGCCTCGTGCGCGGGCTGGCTCCGGAGGATGCCAACGACTTCGAGGTCTTCTCCAACGAGTCGCTCATCGAGGCGTTCAACAACATCGCCGACATCGTGGCCGCCGGTGCGCTGATCATCAGTGCCATCGCGCTACTCGCCTCCGGCGTGGGCGTGATGAACATCATGCTCGTGAGCGTTACCGAGCGCACCAAGGAGATCGGCATCCGCAAGAGCATCGGCGCGAAGAAAATCAACATCCTCATGCAGTTTCTCGCGGAGGCAGTGGCGCTTTCGCTGATTGGCGGTCTCGTCGGCGTGGCCTTTGGTGTCGGTGGCGGCAACCTCGTCGCCTTCCTGATGAATACGGAGATCACTTTTCCGTGGCTGTGGACGGGCATCGGCCTCGGTGTATGCGGCGGCATCGGCGTCGTCTTCGGTTTGTATCCTGCCTGGAAGGCCGCGTCGCTCGATCCGATCGAAGCGCTGCGTTACGAATGAGGTGATCGCCGGGATGGGGCGGACGTCCGGCCTTGCGGTCGCAGTCCGGTGCGTCCGGATTGATTCAGGAATACCGGATGCGCTGGCTGAGACGCAGCGCGGGAGCCTCGATGAGCCGGTGCAGCAACTCCGCCGCGCCGAGGCTGGCGGCGATGCCGACGACGGCCATCAGCCCGGCCCAGGCTGGCGAATGCGGCACAGCGCCCCAGATCCAATTCATGAGCGGCAGGCCGACCACGACGTGCGCGAGATAGAGGCTGTAGGAAATCCGCCCGAGATGCTGCCAGACATACCCCGCCAGCCATCGCGTCAAATGTCCCGTCTCGCTCGCAAAAAAGATTAGCAGGGCCGTTGCCGCGGCCACTCCGCCGCGGGAGTCGGCGGTAAGTGCGCTCACTATGCCAACGCATAAGGCGGCGCCGACCAGCACGGGCCGTAGGAAACGCACTTGGCTAGCCCAGAAGGTCAGCGCACCCAGAAAAAAGCGGAACCACGTGCCTGCAAAACTTAGGTTTCGTGCGTCGGGATACCACGTGTAAACCGACCAAATTGCGATTGGACCGGCTACGGCCAGCAGGCACAGCGCGTCCACTTTTTTTCGCGAAGCATCGCTGCTACTGGTGGCTGTTTTCCCCAAAGTCTGTGCCACCCAGAGCAACAGGAAATAGGCGAGGTAAAATTGGATTTCCAGACACAAGGTCCAAGCCACCGAGATGAGTGCCCGGAAACGCAGGAGATCCTGAAGATAGAATCCGTTCGCCAACATTCCGGGAAGACCTCCCAACCAGATGGACACTTCGCGAAGCGAATCGGGGTAACGCAACGCTGCGATGCCGGCGGCGACGATGAGCGCCACGTAGTAGGGTGGATCGAGCCTCACCGAACGACGCAGAACAAAGCGCAAGGCGAGCGACGTGCAGATTCGGTGTCGGCGTAGCGAATAGGCGATGACAAATCCGCTTAGCACAAAAAAAATCTCTACGCCCAGATGGCCATGATGTGCCGCCCAAGAGATTATGGCCGGTAGCACAGCCGTGAGCGGCTTTACGATTCCGCTGAGTTCGGGAACGAAGAGGTGGCAGGCGAGAACGCTGAGGCAGGCGATACCGCGAAGTCCGTCGATGAAAACCATCCTGTCGCCCGCGGGCTGGCGTCCATGGCGATTTGCCGTTGAAATCACTTGAGTGGAATCGACGGATCCCTTGGCTTTCGGCGGAAGCTTGACCACTCCCTGTAAGATTAACGCAGCGCCTAGGAATGACAGTGCTATGAATCCCAGCACTCGTGTGCGCACGCCGGAGATTTCGCCGCGCAATATTTCGACACGCAGTGGCTCTGCTATCCGCGTGGGATCATGGACCTTGCTGGCACCCGCAGCCGCTCGTATGCTGAGGCGGAATTGGTAGTCTCCAGCGGTCGGTAGTGTCAGAAACCTTGTCTCACTCTTACTCCCCGTCCACCACCATCGTCCGTCGCTAGATCCGCTGTAGTAGGAAAGATTGATTTCAAGCCGGGTTACTTCGCGTCCGGCGCGATCTAGTGCGGAAACGCTTACATATATCCAAGAATTATCGAGAGGGGCTGAAATCCGGATTCGGTTTTCGAGCTGACTGTTTGAAAAAGTGATCGCGTCCGTCGTGAACGGCTTTGCATAGTCGCGGTTGGTGAGCGTTAGCACGCAGGCGACGTCATTAGATTTTTCTGCGGTCCGGTAGTCGATTACGGCTAGCACACCGGCCACGGCCAGGAAGATGACGCCTAGCGTAATAATCAAAAATCCAACACCACCCCTACGATGCGGGTCGTTGTTGGATTCAGGCGCGGTTGGCTGCCCGGATGGCGAGAGTTCGGGCTCGGGGCTTTTCTCCGGTTGAGGGTTCATCGGAGTTCGCCCCGCAGCGATTAGCTGGCAACGTCCGCGCTCACAGCTCCACTGGACTGCGTTTGGTGCAGTGTGCGATAGAAGGACTCCCGGCCCATCAGCGCCGCATGGGAGCCTTGCTCGACGATGCGCCCGTCGCGCATGACTATGATCCGGTCCGCCAGCCGCACGGTCGAGAGCCGGTGCGCGATGATGAACGTCGTGCGGCCCTGCATCAGCGTCTTCAGGGCGACGAGCAGCGCCTCCTCGGTCTGCACGTCGAGGGCCGAGGTGGGCTCGTCGAGCACGAGGATGGGCGCGTCCTTGAGAAACGCGCGCGCGATCGCGAGCCGCTGCTTCTGGCCGCCGGAGAGGTTCACGGCGCGTTCAGCCACGTTTGTTTGATACCCCTCGGGCAGGGAGCGGATAAATTCGTCCGCCTGCGCCTTGCGCGCGGCGGCTTCGATTTCCGCCATCGATGCCTCGGGGCGGCCGTAGGCGATGTTGTCGCGAATTGTGCCGGAGAGCAGCAACGCATCTTGGAGGACGACGCTCACCTGCCGGCGCAGCCACGCGAGCGGCAGGTCGCGCAAGTCGTGGCCGTCGAGCAGCACCGCGCCGCCGGTCGGATCGTAAAACCGCAGGAGCAGGCTTGAGAGCGTGCTCTTGCCCGCGCCCGTTGGGCCGACGAGAGCGATTACTTCGCCCGGTCGGGTCCTGAAGGAGACCTCCTTTAGGACGGGTTCCGGAGGATTGTAGGCAAACGCGACGTCCCGGAACTCGATCTCGCCCCGGACCGTCGCGAGCGCACGAGCTCCAGGGCGGTCGACGATTTCCGGGGAGGCATCGAGCACCTCGAAGACGCGGCGGAGCTGGGCGCGCGCCGACTGCACGACCGAGGCGCTCTGGCTGAAGGCGTTCAGCGGCTGGTAGAGCATCGCGAGGTAGGCGAGGAAGACGAGGATATCGCCGGCTGAAAGTTGACCCGCCAGGACGCGATGGGCGCCAAACCACATGGCGACTGCCGTGCCCGCCGCCATCGCCAAGCCGACGCTTCCGCCGAACAGCAGCTGCGTTTTCACCAGCCGTAAATTGATCCGAAAGCTGCTCTTCGCCTGTTCGCCAAAGCGCAACGCGGTGTCCGGTTCACGCGTGAACGCCTGCATCGCACGCATGGAGGACAGCGATTCCTGCACGGTGGAAAGCAGGGCACTTTCATTTTCGTGATAGCGACGCGAATGTCCGTCGATCCTTTTGCCGAAAATCCGGATGCAAAGCCAAAATATCGGCGCAATCGCGGAGGCCACCAGCGTCAAAAAGAGATCCATGCGGACCATAATCACCAAGACGCCCACCAAAATTAGTGCCCCCTGCAGCAACGGCACGATGCCCCCGCTGATCAGCGACATCGCGGCTTGGGTATCGTAGGCGACGCGGTAGAGCGAATCACCGACCTTGGTCTTGTCGTGGTAGGCGACGGAGAGCCGGCAAAACTGTTCGTAGCCACGGCAGCGCAGTTGGAGAACGACCCGCCCGCCCACACCGATTAGCAACAACTGACTGACCAAGGTGGCAAACCGGTGGGCGACGGCAAAAAGGACGACTGCCAGGCAAATGCCCCAAAGCGCTCCTATCTTGTCTCCGCTGGCGAACGGCGGCCAGATTTGCGCGAGCAGTGCCGGGGCCGGTTGGGTGCCAAGCACATGGTCGATAAGCCATTTGATCGGCCAAGGCAGGAGCAACTCAAGGCCTGCCGCACAAAGAAGCGCGGCCACTCCGGCAGACGAACGCCCGAGCGTCGGCCGCCAATACGGGAGGAGCTTGCGAAACATTAGAAGTCGTCGCGCGCCTTCGTCATCCCCACTACGCCGGCGTATTCCATCGTGAGCTGGGAAATTGCATTGGTCATGGAGCGCCTGGCGGTCAGGAATTTTCGTCCGATGAACAGCAGCGCGGGCGCGACAGGCAGAAACGAGGGGACGAATGCGATTCCCGCCAACCCAATTGCAATACCGGCGAGAATCAGGGGCGCGAACCATTTCATTTTGGACGTAATCCGGTAACGCACATAGTGGACCGAGTGGGCGACGTCATCTTCATAGACGGTGGTGAGGAAAAGCCGATAGGGACCCGGTCCTGGGATCTCGAGATCGTATTCGCTCCATTCGTCAGCCGGCTGGGCCAGCCACCCGCACATCCGTAGGTGACCCTGCAAGCCTTCAAGCAACTGCGAACGTTGAAGCAAGTTTCCATAAAGGCGCTGGGAAGCCGGATACCGGTAGTGAGTGCCGCCCTCCGACCACCAACCCTTGAACCGACCCCATGCGCGGGCCAAGGGCTGGACGTAGTGGAGCCAGGCGACCAGCGCGGTCCCGCGAACGCGGGCTGCGCCGCGCCATGGTTTGCGATAGCTTGAATGCCGCGCGCAGAGAATCGCGCTCGCGATCGACTTGGCAAACATGGCGCCGCCAAGGACGAGCGGCACAAACGCGCTCGGTTCTGAAAAGGCGAGCCCGAGGGCACCGGAAAGGAGCAGGCCAAGGGTCACTACCTGCCATTCGACGGCCGTGAAGACCTGAATCCACCAGTTGAGAAAAGGCTGATAGACGGATTGAAACTGCTCTCCGCAAAAACTGCCCTGATAAACCCGCGACTGAAACAGGAACGGCACGCCGTGCTGGCGGATGCTGTGGCTGACGGTGTCATAGACGTGCCCACGCCAGACTTGGTGGCCGAAGAAATTGTAGCGGCCGGGATAACGGCGTTGGAGGTGAGCCTCGGCGTAGCCGTAGCCCTTCTGCTGCTTGAGGAAGCTCTGCACGGTGCCGCGCCGGTGGTGAAAAACCACGGCACTCGGGCTGAAGGCAATGGTGTGGCCGCGCACGAGCAGCTTCCAGCAGACATCGACATCGTCGCCCGCCGCGCGGTGCGTCGGATCGAACATGCCGATCTCGAGCAGCGCGCTTTTGCGATACGCCATGTTGCAACCCGGGATGTGCTCTGCACGCTCATCGTCGAGCAGGACGTGGGTGGGGTTGCCCGGCGCACAATCGACGCACTCCTCCACGAAGCCGACCCCGGGCGGGATGAGATTGGGGCCACCCGCGGCTGCGCCCTTCTTCTCCTCCATCGCCGTGACGATGTGGTAGAGCCAATGCGGATCGGGAAAGGCGTCGCTGTCGATGAAGGCCACGATCTCGCCATTGGCGGCCTCGATGCCAAGGTTGCGCGCGCGGCTGAGGCCGCCGTTGGGCACGCGGATCGGCCGCGCTCCATGGCGGATGGCGATCTCGGCGGTGGCATCCGTCGAGCCGTCGTCGATCACGATGAGTTCGTAGTCGGGATATTCTAGGCGCGCGATTCCCGCAAGGCACCCGCCGAGGGTGGCGGCGCCGTTGTAAGCCGCCACCACGACGCTCACCTTCGGCCAGGGCGTGGGGCGCAGCCGGTAGATGTCGGTGGAGAAAACCTCCCGGACGGCCGCCAGCGCCGGCTTCGGGCGGCGATCCGCCGTGGTGAGTCCGAAGGACCAGCCGTTGATCTGCGAGTCGAAGATCGTCCACTCGTCGGTCCAAGCATACACGGCCGCGCCGCAGAGTCCTTTCTCGAAGATCGCCCGTAACTGCCACGAGAGGTAACGGGCCTGCTCGGCATCTCCGAACTCCTGGCTGTCGAAACCGAGTTCGCCGAGGAAAAGCGGCCGGTCGCCTGCCAGGCTGTGCAGCCGTGCCAGATACGAGCGGAAGTCCGACTCGCGGTTCAGATAGACGTTGAACGAGAGGACATCGAGGAACGGAAGATTGAGGTATTCCGTCGGCGGATGATTCACGTAGGTGACGATCGCCTCGGGCGACTCCGCTTTCACCGCGTCATAGAGAATTCTGAGATACTCTTCCGTGCGCGTGCGCCCATACCAGCGGACCATGAGGGGCGGAATCTCGTTGCCGATCGAAAGCATGAGCAACGCGGGATGCCCGCGCAGGCGACGCGCCTGCTCGGCTGTTCGCTCGACCGCTTTCTTCCACCACTCCGCGTAGTCCCACTCGCACGTCCGCGGCCCCCAGCAAATGTCGGGAATTAGTTGGAGGCCCATGGCCGCTGCCGCATCCGCCATTCGATCCGAAGGCGGAGTATAGAGCCGAACGGTGTTGATGCCTACATCGCACATCCGGGCGAAGTCATCCTTCATCTGCCCATGCGATGGATAGGGCTCCCCTTCGTCGTTCGCTGCAAACGTTCCGTAGGTCACGCCCTTGATCAGGAACCGCTCGCCGCTGATCTCTAAAAATTTTCCTGCGACGCGCGGAACAACGTCTTCTGTGGCATGCGCGCTTGGCAATGACTCGAGCCGCCGCTTGGTCAGGTGCAAAGCACGGGATCCGACTTCAAGCGGCCGTATTCGAGCGCTGGGCGGTAGTGGTAGTTTGAATGCTGCGGTGTTAAGGTCTTTTTCCATGAATATTCTTGGCGTGGAGCGGTATCAGTCACTTGAGGACGCGGATTGCTCAACTAGTAAATGTGTAGCATTTTGGGGGCCGTAATCACTGAGCCTGGGAAATTTGATTCTGAATAGTGGACGGAACGCGCTTTTACGACGGCGTGAGGGCTGCACTTGAGGGGTTCGCATGGAGTGCAGAGCCAGCAATCATATGGACCGAATGTAAGCCGCGCCGACGGTCTTGTGGGATTGATGGCATCGTAATTCTTAAAGAATTTATATGCAAATGCATGTGAAATCCATGCCGATAGTCCTCTTGACGGGAATCCGACGCCGGATCGTCCGAGTGGCAATATACCATTAGGCTTATCCGGACCTGGTTTTGGTGCCGGAATGGGCCTATTGCAATCGGTCGTCTGTTCGTTGGCCGAAATGCCGCGCTCTCTGTGACAATATCAGATGTTCAATTACTGAAGGCGCCTTGCTACGCTCGGCCGCGGCGAATCTCCGAGCCTTGGAAGCGGATCTGGATGCGGAAGACTTTCTTGGTGCGGCAGGCGATGCGGCCGGTCGCGGTGTCGAAGTGCTCGGGCACCTCGATGCGGTGCAGATCCACCACGGCGTGGTAGCCGCGCTCGGAGAAGACATCGATCACCATCGCGAGGGCGAGGGGATCCTCGAGCACGGCGTTTTCGGTGTTGATCACCGCGACGCCGGAGATCGCGTGGCGTATGACGATCGGAATCATCTTTTTCTCGATGAATTCCGTCACGCGCGCGAACAATTTGCCCTGCTCCAGCACGTAGGCATCCAGGCGTTTCACGAGCTGCTGGCGCGCGCCGACAATGATCTCGCTGGCGACCGGGATGCCGCGCAGGCGATCAACCGTGCGCGAGTCGAGCTCGAGGGTGCTCTGGTATTCGAGCTCGCGGAGAATGTTCTGCTCGACCTCCTCGAAGGAGCCTTGGGCGTTGATGAAGTGATAGTGGAAGATCTCCTTCAGCGATTGGAGCGCGTCCCACGTCTGCTCCTTGAAGACGCGGTAGCGGCGGCGCGCGAGCGCTTCGTCGTGGTCGGTGGGCCGGTCTTCCTGCAACTCACCGATGCCGGAGCGGCGGACCTCCTTGTTGTGGGCGGTGGTCTCGCGGCCGCGCGTGAGCTGGCGTTGGACGGATTCCTTCTCGTCCACGAAGAGGACCATGATGTGGATCGTCGGCTGGCGGAAATGGATGCTGAGCGGGGTGTCGTAGAACTCGCCGCGGAGCGCCTGCATCTTGTCGAAGAGGAGCTTGAGGCACTCGACCTGGACCTTGGTGCGGGGGAAACCGTCGAGGATGACGCCGTCCCGATATTCGGGGCGCAGGAGCTGGCGGAGGAGGAGGCCCACGACTTCGCGGTCCCCCACCATGTTGCCGGCGTTCTTGAGGGCGCGGGCTTCCGGCGAATCGAGCAAGGTGCTGACGACGATGGGCGGGCAGGTGAGGCCGCGGCTCTGGGTAATGAAGGCGGTGTTGGTGCCCTTGCCGGCGCCGGGCGCGCCACCGAGGAGGATGATCTCCTTGGGGAAGCGGAGGTGCTCGCGGCCTACGTCCGCTTCGAGATCCCGCCAGACCGAACTGAAGATGAGGTGAGCGTCCTTGATCTCGAGGTCGCTTAGCTTGGAGGGGCTGCTCGCGGCAACGGGCGGAAGGGTGACGGGCGAGGCGGTGGCGGGCGTCGGCATGAGGTTGGTGCGGACCGTGGAGGGTTTTTCCGCGGGATTCGACACTAGAAAATCCGGGAGGACACGGTGGTGAGGGGAACGATATTTCGTGCGGAGCGGGAACTGGCGCGGACCGGATCGGTCACTACGGACGAACAATTCGCGCGGGCTTGGCCCGTGGAATTGTTGAGTTGAAGCTGGACCTGGCGGGGCCGCGCAAGCGGCCCCGCCTTGGCTTTTATGAGCTTACGTTTTCCGCGGCAGGACGCGGGGCGCGGTCTCCATCTGGCCGCGGGTGACGCCGAGCTGGTTGAGCAGCTTGAGGTCGTGCCAGAGGGCGGCGCCTGTGATTTGACCGCGCAGGAGCTGGGCGTAGCGCGCGAGGGTGCGGGCGACTTCGGCGGGGGCTTCGTTGACGAACTCGACGCGGAAGCTGCGGGCGCCGAGTTCGAGGAGCCGTGCGACGTATTCGGCGCCGGTCTGGGCGCGGTTGTTAAAGACGGTGTTGCGGCAGCCGGCGTCGGCCTTGAGCGGCAAATCGGCGCCCACGCGATCACGCAGGGCGACGCGGTGCGTGTCGCAGGGCCGGCCGCAGTCGCGGTAGTCCTTGCCGGTGGAGAGAAACGCGCAGAACACACAGTGCTCCATGTGAAACATGGGCATGTGCTGGTGAATCGTCAGATCAAACCACGCGCCGGGGGCGGCCTGCAGCAGCGCCTCAAGTTGCGTGATATTGAGATCGTAGCTGGCGGTGACGCGCTCAAGCGCGTGCTCTTGGATGAAGTAGGCGGCCGTGAGGGGGTTGGCGATGTTGAGGGAAAAATCGCCACGCCGGCGGTCGCCGGCAAAGAAGGCGAGATGATCGTAGTTGCGGCAGAGGTAGCCGTCGGCCTCGCACGAGCGGACCTGTTTTAGAATCCACTCTTCGCCGGGCTTGAAGATGCGCGGCGGGGCGACCCAGATCGAAGCAAGGGGCGCGTCGATGGGGTCAGGGGTGCGTTGAAGCTCGCGGAAGCGGGTGACGGTGTCGCGGTAATGCTTCGGGTTCTCAAACTCGCAGTAGATCGTGCGGACGCCAGCGGACCAGGCGGCGTCGAGCTGTTCCGGGAGGCGGAGGACGGCGATCAGCTCGGGTGGGGTCGCCGAAGGAGCCGGCGAAAGTTGAGCGGACGCAGTGGCGGAAGCAGAGGCGGCGACCTGCCACCGCTTCGGCTGGGCGCGGAGCTTTTCCAACTCAACGGCGATCTCGCGGCGGAGGCGGTTGAGCTCGCTGACCGGGAGGATGACGTCGCCCTCAAGGTAAGAGCGAAAATCTCCGAGCTTAAACGGAGTGCCGCCGAGCCGGCCGAGTTGCTCGCGGAGGCGCTCGGGGGTGAGCGGGGTTTTTTCCGCGGGGGCGAGCGGGACGGCGGAATCGAGCTGCACGACGTGGCCCTGGCCGTCGTTGGCCACCAGGGTGAGTGCCGTGCCGGCGCGGCCATGGACTTCGAGTGTGACGGGGCGCTGGAAGCGGATCTTGTCACCGTCGAAGGTGGACCGCACTTCGCGGTCGAGCGCGGGATCGTTGGTTTTCCAGAGCAGCTGTCCGGCGCGGATCCGCCGCCAATCAATGTCGCCGTGGCCGAAACGCAGCGTGGTCTCGGCGCCCGGGGCGGCGCTGCGCGGCTCGACTTGATAAACGCGGCCGCCTTCCTCGCGTTCGGCCGGCTTGCCGGCATCGAAGACCACGCCGTCGCCAGGCTTGAGGGGGGCGGCGAGGCGGAGGGCGACGGATTCGTCGGCCACGCGCGCGACTTCGCCCAGGAAGACGCCGCGCTTGGTGCCGAAGCGGGCGTGGGCGAGTTCCTGGTTGTTGATGCCGCGAAACCAGCCGGGATAGAGGCCGCGGGAGAAGCTCATCTCGAGTTCGTAGCGGGCGGTCTGCGGCTCGAATTTCGGGGCGGCGACCCCGGTGAGGTCGGCCATCACTTTGTCGAGGGCCTGCCGGTAAACGCGCGTGATGCTCGCGACATACTCGGGCGACTTAAGTCGGCCCTCGATCTTGAGGGAAGAGACACCGGCGCGGATGAGATCGGGCAGGACTTCGAGGCCGGAGAGATCCTGTGGGCTGAGGAGGTAGCGGCGATCACCGAGGTCCACCTTCTCGCCATCGGAGATCAAGTCGTAGGGCAGGCGGCAGGCTTGGGCGCATTCGCCGCGGTTGGCGGAGCGGCCGCCGAGTGACTCGCTCGTGAGGCACTGGCCGGAATAGGCGACGCAAAGGGCGCCATGCACGAAGACCTCGAGGGGTAGCTGCACCTCGGCCGCGGCTTGGGCGGCGTTGATCTTGGCGATGTCGGCGAGGGAATTTTCCCGGGCCAGCACGACGAGTTGTGCACCGAGCCCGTGGGCGAAGGCCACGCCCGCGGCGCTCGTGACGGTCATCTGCGTGGAGCAGTGGATCGGGAAATCGGGCGAGAGGCGGCGGATGAGGCGGCAGATGCCGATATCCTGCACGATGGCGGCATCGACGCCGCTCGCGATAATGGTGCGGAGGTAGTCCTCGGCGTCGGCCAGCTCGTTGGCGAAGACGAGGGTGTTGAATGTCACGTAGCCGCGCACGCCGCGACGATGGAGAAAGGCCATCAGCGCGGGCACATCAGCCTGCGTGAAGTTCTTCGCACGCATCCGGGCATTGAAGCGTTCGAGGCCAAAATAGATCGCGTCGGCCCCATTCTCGACGGCCGCGCGCGCGCACTCCCAGTCGCCGGCGGGGGCGAGCAGTTCAGGGCGCGGTAAGTTTGCGGCGGACGACATGGGAGGGGGAGCGTTGGTGATTTTGACCAAAGGGCAACCGTCAGCCCGCGGGACGCGGAGGCTCGCCGCGACCACGCACCGAGACGCGCAGTTGCGAAAGAAACTGCTCCACCCCGCGACTCTGGTAGCGCTGGAGATGGCGGATGACGACGAGTTCGCGGGTGAGATCGCTGTGGGTGAGCCGCAGGTAAGTGAGCGTGTCGCGGTCGCCGGGCTGGCGAGCCAGTTCGGGCAACAAGGAGATTCCGAGACCAGAAGCCACGAATTGCTTCAACGTAGCGACCTGTGCGCAGCGATGGCTGATGCGGGGCTGGAATTTTTGATCGCCGAAAAACGCCCGGATTTGGGCCGCGAGCGAACTGGAGTCACCTAATGAGACGAAAGTCTCATCTTTGAGATCGTTGACGCTGATCTCGGTGCGGCCGGCGATGGCGTGGCTCTTGGCGACCACCAAAAGCAGCGGCTCCGCCAGCAAAGGCTCGATGGCGATGCGGTGGTCTTTCACCGGCATGGGCACGACGGCGAGGTCGAGATCGCCCTCTACCACAGCTCGGACGAGGTTGCTGCGAAAGTCCTCTTGGGAATCGACGAGGAGGTTGCTGTGCAATTGCTTAAGTTCCGCGATGAGAGGGGTGATGAGGTAGGGCATGACCGTTTGCACAGCCCCTACCGTGATACGGCGGCCGAGGTTGGGGTGATCGCCAAGTTCCTTTGCTGCGTTTTCAACTTCAAATAGGATGCGTTTGGCGCGGTCTAGGAAGGCTGTGCCTGCCTCGGTCAGGACGGCTTTTCGCCCCAAGCGGTGGAAGAGTTTGTGCCCGACCTCGGTTTCCAGTTTTATGATCTGCTGGCTGAGAGATGGTTGCGCCACATGGCTGCGCTCTGAGGCACGGGTGAAGTTCCCGGTCTCGGCGACTGCGACGAAGTAGCGGAGTTGGTGTAGCTCCATAGGAAATGTCTATGGTAGAGATAGGAAAAGTCGATTTCAACTATTGATAGGGATGCCGTATAATTGGGACGTCGACCCGAGAAGGTTCGGCAGTAACAATACAAAAACATGAATAAGAACATCATCCTTGCGGTCCCCTTCGGCCTATTGGCAACCGCGCTCGTGCTTTCTTTCGTTTACTCAGTCCACATCGAGGCCGTTGTCGGCTTCGGCGCCGTGCTCGTGGTGCTGCTCATCGCGGCCATGGAATACGGCATCACGTGGAAGAGTCTGTTCGGTCGCAGCTGACAGCTTCCGAAACAACCAACCTGCAACAGGGGCCCGGAGCAATCCGGGCCCCTTTTTATTGTCCAACTGCCCGGGACCAGCGAATGGAAGGGGTGGTCTGCGCAGGCTGAGAGCCTCAGGGAAGAGATATCCCGTTATTATGAACCGTCGTGCATCCCGCACGAGGCCAAGGAGGCAATGCCGGTGTCGTCGCTCGCGAGCGCCGCGACCTCTCAGTGGTTGTCGCCGTCGAGCATGCGACCGAGGCCACCTAGCACGGAGCCTTCCTCGCGGCCGCCCTTGGCGGCGCCGATGATGCGGCCGGCGAGCCGGGAGAAGGGCAGCGATTGCAGCCACACGCGGCCGGGCCCGCGTAGTGTCGCGAAGAACAGGCCCTCGCCGCCGAAGAAGGCCGTCTTGATGCCGCCGACCAGCTGGATGTCGTAGTCCACGGTGGGCTGGAAGGCGACGATGCAGCCGGTGTCGACGCGCAGCACCTCGCCCGGCGCGAGCGTGCGCTCGTAGAGCGTGCCGCCGGCGTGGATGAACGTCCAGCCGTCGCCCGTGAGGCGCTGCATGATGAAGCCTTCGCCGCCGAAGAGGCCGGCGCCGATCTTCTTTTGGAATGCGATGCCCACACTCACGCCCTTGGCGGCGCAGAGGAACGAATCCTTCTGTGCAATCAGCTCGCCCCCGATCTCGGCGAGGTGCACGGGTAGGATTTTTCCAGGGTAGGGTGCGCCAAACGCGACGCGCCGGCGGCCCGGGCCTTGATTCTGAAACACCGTCATGAAGAGCGACTCGCCCGTGAGCAGCCGTTTGCCGGCCCCGAGCAGCGAGTCGAACAATCCGCCGCGTCGCGATCCGTCGCCGAAGATCGTCTCCAGCGCGATGCCGTCGTCCATGAACATCATGCCGCCGGCCTCGGCCACGACCGCCTCCTGCGGATCGAGCTCGATCTCGACGAACTGCATGTCGTCGCCGTGGATCTTGTAATCGATCGCGTGCATGGAGGAGCCGAGGGGAGGAGGATTCATGGCGGGATAATAAGTTAAGTGAAAGTGGCGAGCGATCAGACGGCCAGCGGCATGCGCTCGGTGCGGCGGCGCGTGACGGGCACCGGTGCGTGCCGCAGGCGCGGCTGGTAGTCGCTGACGACCGTCAGCAGCACGACGGTCGCGACCCAGGCGGCGAACAGTTCGAGCACGAAGATGCCGAGGACGATGGCGCCGATCAGCGCGATCACGCCGACGAGGGCGGCGCGGGAAAGCAGGAGTTCAATTTTCATGGGAGCGGTATTGGTTTTTCAACGCCCCCGAGAACACCGCTGTGCGCGAAAAGTTACAGGCGCTCCATCAGGGCCGGATTGCGGCCTCGACGAGGCGGTTGTCGCCATCGTTGGGCGCGGGCACGAGGCCGAGCGCGGCGCAGAGCAGGTTGTAAACGTGGATATTTTCCGTGGCCGGCACCTCGACACCGCGGCGAAACGCGGGTCCGTGCGCGATCAGGATCCCGTGCATGCTCTGCAACTGTGGATCGTAGCCGTGATCGCCGAGGAGGTAGCCTTGCGCGGCGTAGCGGGTGCGCAGGCGCTCGTGGGCGGCGCGGGTGCCGGCATGCCAGCCCTCGTCGGGCAGCACCCACACGGGCGCGATGCGGGGGTTGCCGCGGAAATGAAAATGCTCCGGCAGATCAGCGGCGAGATAGGCCTTCACGTGCGGCACCCCGGCAAACGCGCGCACGAGCGCCGCGGGGTCGCCTTGGCGCGGACGCAGCGAGAGCACGCTGCCCTCGTCCTCCACGATCACGTCGCTGAGATCGATCAATGAATCGATGAGGACGATGCGGTCCGCCCGGGTGGCGGTCATGCCGTGGTCGGACACAATGACGAGGTTGGGCTCGATGCCGGTGGCGCGCAGGCGCGCGAGCAGGGTGGCGATGCGATCGTCGCTGAGCTTGATTTCCGCGACGAGCTCGGGGGCATCAGGCCCGAAGCGGTGGCCTTGGGCGTTGGTTTCCTCGAGATAAAACGTGATGACGGCGGGGCGTTCCGCCGGTGGCAGCGCGAGCCAGCCCAGCAGCTCGTCGAGGCGCTTTTCAAAGGGGATGCTGTAGTCGAATTTCTTCCAGAACGTCGGACGCACGCCGCCGATCTCGGCCTCGGAGCCGACCCAGAAGGAGGCGGCGGCTTTCTTGCCCTGCCGGATCGCGGTGGCCCAGATGGGCTCGCCGCCCCACCAGCGCGCATCGCCGGCGGTGAGCGGATGGTTGTAGCGGAAAAACATCCCGGGCCCGGGATCGAAGAAGATGTTGTTGACGATGCCGTGGCGCGCCGGCCGTAGGCCGGTGACGAGCGTGTAGTGGTTGGGAAAGGTGTTGCTGGGAAACACAGGCACGAGCGCGCGCGCCGCCACGCCTTCACGGCGCAGTGTGCGCAGAGTCGGCGCCGCCGCGGGGTGCAGGTCCGTGTAGTCCCAGCGGAAGCCGTCGAGCGAAACCAGTATGAGTGGCGCGGGCTCCGCCGCGCGCGTGAGGGCCAGGCTGGCGAGAAATATCAGGGCTATGCACCTCATCGGATGGTCGCGATGGTGGCGCCCCATGAGCCGCTGGTTTCGTCGCCACTCCGGAACGACACCACCCGAGGTGAGCGCCGCAGCAGCGCATGCACGGTGGTGCGGAGGGTGCCGGTGCCTTTGCCATGCACGATGCGCACGGTGTGGATGCCACGCGCCGCGCACTCGTCGAGATACGCGGGAATCAATACTCCGAGATCACCCGGACGAAAGGTGTGCAAATCCAGCTCGCCCGTAATCGGGAGCGCCACCGGCGTCTCCGGGTTCTCCGGGCTGGTGGCGGACCGGTTCACGGCGTCTTGGGCTGCTCGCCGGCCGGTTCGGGCTTTTTCTCAGGCTCGGGTTGCGGGGCCTCAGGTGCGGCGGGCGCATCCGGCGCGGCCGGTTCGGTCTGGAGGATTTGATTCTCCGCGGGGACCTCGGGACCCGGTGCCCCGGTGGGCACGGGGCCGGCGGGATCGGTGGCCGGAGTGTCCTGCTCGTGGGAATAGTCTCCGTAGTGCTGTTCGTGGTTCGGATCGTCGTGGTAGGGGTCGCTCGTGGCGCCGGGGCCGGCGTAGCTCTCCGTCGAGGCGGGAGGCGTGGCGGGCTCGCCGAGCTTGAGCTGATTTTGCTTCCGCTCGTCGTCATCAAGGGCGCGTTTGAATTCCTCCTCCACGCCGGATGCGGCCTTCTTGAACTCGCGGAGTGTCTTGCCGAGTCCGCGGGCAAATTCCGGCAATTTCTGGCCGCCAAAGAGCAGCAGGATGACCACAAAGATCATCACCATCTCCGGAGTGCCGAGTCCGTCGATGAAGGCGAGAGTCGCGCTAGCCATGTCCATCCCGGCACACTGATGCACCCGCTGAGGAAATGTCAGCGCCAATTTCTCGGTTCCGTGCCAGCCCGCTTGGCCAGGTCAGCCGACCCGGATCCGCACCGAAAAGCGCTGGGTCTCGCCGGGCGGGACCAGATGCAGACCGACCTTGTGCTCGGGCGCATTGGGCGGCCCCATCCACGGCTCGACACAGTAGAACGGTGCATCGTCGGCGAGCGTCCAGGTGACAAAGGTGGCGTTGGGATGCGGCACCGGCTCGGTGCCCAGCGCGACATGCACATCGCCCGGGCGGCCTTTCTCCCCGAAGACGACTTCGCTGCCCTGCAGCAGGGTGTGCAGCGTGTCGACGAGCGCAGGGTTGGCCAGGCTTTCGTCGAGTTTCAGCGGGGCACCGGCAATCAGGCCGCCTTGCGCATCCTGCCGCAGGCGCTTCGCCGCGGGAATCCTGATGATGTAATCGGCCCGCGCGGTGCCTTCGGTCCACGGCAGCGTGAAGTAGAAATGATGACCCGCCGACCACGGCAACGGTTCGCGGCCGAGGTTGGTGAGTGCGAACTCGCACACCAGGCCCAGCGGCTCGAACCGATACGTCACGGCAAACTCATACTCGAACGGGTAGCAGGCTTGCGCCTCCTCTCCGGGGATGAAGTGGGCGGTGAAGCCCCGTGAGTCGATCTGCACGACCTTGAATTCGCCCTGCCGCGCGATGCCGTGCATGGGCATGGGGCGGCGCACGCCGTCGGCCGCGCGCCAGAAATGGATGTCACCGCGGTCGAAGGTGCGCGCGTTGAAGGGAAACAGGATGGGATTGCCGCCGCGCACCTTGGCCAATTCGGCGAAGTCGGCGTGCTCGGGCCAGTAGATCACGTCGCGCACGGAGCCGTCGGCGAGGGCGATATTCCAGTTGATGAGGCGTGCGCCCTGTTCGGGGAGGGCCAGGAACGTGGAGTTGCCCACGCGCCAGCGCGTGAGAGTCTGGCCCTGATACGGCACTTTTTCCATCGGCGGGGTAGTTTCAGCGGCGCGGAGCGCGCGCCAAGCGTATTGTGGAATCGGCGCCGCTTTTTCAAGCGGCGCGATGCTTGCGCTGCACGAAAGCCGGGATAACAGTGGTGAAGTTGATGCAACCCCGGCTCCTCACGCTCCTCGCTCTTTGCTTTGCGACCTTCGCCGGTGCCGCACCCGCGATTGCGCCCGGTCCGGCGGTGCCGGTCGCGCCGGCCAAGGTGGTCGTAATCCCCGTGCAGGAACAGGTGGACTCGCCCTTGCTCTTTATCATCCGCCGCGGTCTCAAGGAGGCGATCGAGAACAAGGCTGATGTCGTGGTGCTCGACATGAAGACGCCCGGCGGCGCGCTCGACGCGACCTTCGACATCATGGAGGCGCTCGGCAAGTTCCCCGGCAAGACGATCACCTACGTCAACGACCAGGCGATCTCGGCCGGGGCCTTCATCGCGGCCTCGACCGAGGAGATCTGGTTCGCCCCGCGCGGCAAGATCGGCGCGGCCGCGCCGGTCAATGCCACCGGCCAGGAGATCGACAAATCGATGCGGCAAAAAGTCATCAGCTACCTGCGCGCCGAGGTGCGCTCGATCTCCGAGGGCAAAGGCTACCGCGGCCAGGTGATCTCCGCGATGATCGACGAGAATTACGAGCTGAAGATCGGCGACGAAGTGCTCAAGCCGAAGGGCGAGCTGCTCACGCTCACCGCGAGCGAGGCGGCCAAGACCTACGGCGAACCGGCGCAGGCGCTGCTCGCCGCCGGCATCGCCAAGGATCTCGCCGACTTGCTCACGCAGAAATTTGGCGCTGGCGGCTACACCACGACGACGCTGGAGGTGACCTGGTCAGAGCAGCTCGCGGTCCTCATCAAGAGCATCGCCCCGATCCTGATGGGGCTGGGCATGCTGGCACTCTACATCGAGTTCAAGACGCCCGGCTTCGGGGCGTTTGGCGCGGTCGGCATCGTTTGCCTCGCGATTGTGTTTTTGGGCAACTACGCCTCGGGGCTTTCGGGCCACGAGCCCATGATTGTCTTCGCGCTCGGGGCTGTCCTGGTGGCGGTGGAGATCTTCTTTATGCCGGGGGTCGTGGTGTTCGCCTTGGTCGGCATCCTGTTGATGCTGGGATCGCTGGTCTGGTCGCTGGCCGATCTCTGGCCCAACGAGCCCCTTTCGGTGGCGTGGGCGGGTGATGCATTCGTGTCGCCCTTGCAGCAGCTCGCGTTCGGCCTCTTTATTACGGTGGCGCTGGCGGTGGCGCTGGCGCGCTTCCTGCCGCGCAGCTGGGTCTGGGATCGGATGGTCGTCCAATCGACGGTGGGCGGCGCCGCGCAGCTCGCCGGCGGCGCCGCGGAGGTCAGCGTGGCCGCGCTCGTCGGCCGCGAGGGCTTGGCGGTCACCGATCTGCGGCCGAGCGGCCAAATCGAGATCGATGGCTGCCGCCACGAGGCGCGCAGTGAGCTGGGTCCGATCGATCGCGGTCGTCCGGTGCGGGTGCGGGCGCAGTCGGACTTCGGTCTCGTCGTGGAGGAGAAACGATGACGGTGATCATTTTGCTTTTCGTGACAGGCGCGCTGCTGCTCGCGGCGGAGATCGTGCTGCCGGGTGCGATTGCCGGGATCATGGGCGGCGTGGCGTTGGCGGCGGGCGCGGTCATGGCGTTTGTCGATTATGGCTCCGGCGTCGGCCTGCTCGCGACGCTCGGCGCCTTTTTGCTTTTGGGCCTGATGCTCTACGTGGAGTTGGTATGGCTGCCCCGGAGCCGCCTGGGGCGTTCGCTCGTCGTCCAGTCGGCTGTGGATGGGGTGTCGCAGCCGCCGGTGGCGGCCGATTCGGTGGTGGGTTCCGCCGCCACTGCGCTCACCCCGCTCGCGCCGTCCGGCTTCGTCGAGATTGCAGGGCGGCGCTACGAGGCGTTCTGCCGCAGCGGTCATGCGGCGGCCGGCACCGCGCTCACCGTCGTCGGGCTCGACAATTTCCGCGTCATCGTATCCGAATCCAAACTCCCATGAAAGATCTGTCCCTCTTCATCATCATTCCCGTCGTCATCGCGATCCTGATCGTCGGTGCCATCTTCCTCTCGTTCATCGGCACGTGGCTCAAGGCCCGGCTGAACGGCGCGCCGGTGAGCGTGATGCATCTCGTCGGCATGCGCCTCGGTGGCGTGCCCTATGGGCTCGTGGTCGATGCGCGCATCACCGCCGTGAAGGCCGGCATCCCGCTCGAGACCGACAAGATTGCAGCGCACTACCTCGCGGGCGGCAACGTCGTCCCGACCGTGCAGGCGCTCGTCGCCGCGCAGAAGGCCGGCATCGTGCTCAACTGGGACCGCGCCTGCGCGATCGACCTGGCGACCAAGGGGTCGAACAAAAGCGTCGTCGAGGCCGTGCGCACCTCCGTCGATCCCAAGGTGATCGACTGCCCCAATCCCGAGAGCGGCCGCACCACCATCGATGGTGTCGCCAAGGACGGCATTCAGGTGAAGGTGAAGGCGCGCGTCACGGTGCGCTCGCATCTCGATCGCTTCGTCGGCGGCGCCAAGGAGGAGACCATCATCGCGCGCGTCGGCGAGGGCATCGTCTCCACCATCGGTTCGGCGGAGAGCTACAAGATCGTGCTCGAGTCGCCGGACAGCATTTCCAAGACCGTGCTCGCGCGCGGCCTCGACGTGGGCTCCGCGTTTGAAATCCTCTCGATCGACATCGCCGATGTGGACGTGGGCGAGAACGTGGGGGCCAAGCTCCAGGAAGCGCAGGCCGAAGCCAACAAGAACATGGCGCAGGCGCAGGCGGAAATCCGGCGCGCCGCGGCGGTCGCGGTCGAGCAGGAGATGAAGGCGCGCGTGCAGGAGATGCAGGCGGAAGTCGTCCGCGCGCAGGCCGAGGTGCCGCGCGCGATCGCCGAGGCGTTTCGCTCCGGCCGGCTCGGTGTGATGGATTATTACAAGATGGAAAACGTGCAGGCCGACTCCGCGATGCGCGCCACGATCGCGCGGCCTGAGGACAAGAAGTAACCCTCGCGCCGGAAACTTCGCGCCATGCTCCAGCGAGTCCTCGATTGGGTGTTGGGCAATCTGCCCATCGTCATCTTTGCCGTCGTGGTCATCAGCCAGATGATCCGCGCGGCCAAGCGGGCGAAGGAGCAGGCTGCGGACGAACCGCAGGCCCGGCCCGATGTGCTCGAGGAGGACCGCCGCACGCGCGACGTGCAGGAGCAAGTCCGCCGGCGCATCGCCGAGCGCCGGGGTGGGGTCGCCACCGCCACCCCACCTCCGGTGCCGGCGGCGCGCCCCGTGGCGAATCCTGAGACGACCCAGTTGCCCGAGGTCTTTGACGGCCCGCTCGGGCGCATGCTCCAGGAATTACAGAAACGCGGGGAGCCGGCGGCCCCCGCGGCGCCGCCGATGATGGCCGAGGTGCGCGGGTCGCACGCCGTCGAACTTGAGCGCCAGGAGCGCCTCGCGGAGGAACTGCGCTCGCTCGAGGGGTCGCGCGCCCTGGCCAAGCGCCGGGCCGCCGCGATCACGGCTGGCCAGGTGGCCGTGGCCCAGACTTCGTCGGGCCAACTGCTCGCCGCGCGGGATCGGCTGCTTTCGGATCTGCGCAGCCCGGGCAGCCTGCGCCGCGCTGTGGTGCTGCGCGAGGTGCTCGGGGCGCCGGTCGCGCTGCGTTGAGTTTCTTTTCGCGCGCCGCGGATCAGCGCGGTGGCGCGGGGAGCTGGCCGCGTTTCTCACCGGGCGGCAGTCCCATCGGATGGCGCGTCCCGTTGACCTCGATCAGGAGATTTTCGGGGAAGTTCGCTTCGATGTAGAGGGCGCTGGGGCGCGGGACGATCTTGGTGTCGCCGGGGACGACCGCGCCGTTGAACAGGACGGTGCCCTCGGTCTCGTCGGCATTTTTCACGCGCACGGTGACGTTGATGGGCCGCAGGGCGACGAGCCCGATCGTGGGTGCGGTGCGCGAGATAGCCGGAGTGCGGGCGTCCGGGGCCGGGGTGCGTGAGCCGGAGAGCAGGGAGTTGAGCAGGAGCACGACGAGGATCGCGACGAGCGCGCCGCCGCCGATCTTGACCCATTTGAAAACGACAGCGGGGTCGGGCCCGGTGGGCAGCGAACTGCCCGTGCGGTTGCGCGGCGTGACGCGCGGCGCGGCTTCGCTCGCGGGATCAGCCGGGGTGCGTTCGGGCACTTCGGCCGGCGCAGGTGCGACCTCGATGCGACCGTAGATTTCGCGGCTCGCCGGGCGGGGCCGGGCCTCGGCCTGGCTCAGCGCGGCATAGTCCGCGAGGATGCGGTCCGCGGGAAGCTTGAGGTAATTGGAATAGGTGCGGAGAAAGCCGCGCGTGTAGATCGCGGTGAGTCCGATATCGAACTGATTGCCTTCGAATTTCTGAAGGTAGTCGCCGCGGATCTTGGTCGCCTCAGCCGCCTCGCGCACGGAGATGCCTTTCTTTTTGCGCGCTTCCTCAAGCCGTTCACCGATGGTCTGCATGGTCTGGGTGTTTGGGAGTTGGGCAGACTAGGACAGGAGAAACTTCATCGGTGCGAGTTTCTTCTTTCGGAGGTTATGCGCAAGCGCGGGTCCGCGCGGTGCGCACGTTTAGAGCGAATCCAGATCGACGAGAATCTCGCGGGGGCTTGAGCCGTTCTCGGGCCCGACGATGCCTTTTTCCTCCATCAGGTCCATGATGCGCGCGGCGCGGTTGTAGCCGATGCGCAGACGGCGCTGGATCATCGAGGTGCTGGCGCGCTTGGTGGATTTCAGCACGTCGAGCGCCTGCTTGTAGAGCTCCTCATCGTCGCCGAGATCGCTGTCGTCGCCGCCTTCCTCCTCTTCGTCTTCGCGCGCGGCGCGGTCGATCTGCTGCTGCACGGACTGGGCGTATTGCGGCGGGCCGTTGCGCTTGAGGAATTCGACGATCTCTTGGACTTCCTCATCGGCGACGAATGCGCCTTGGGCGCGCACGAGCTTGGAGGTGCCGGGCGGGGAGAAAAGCATGTCGCCGCGGCCGATGAGCGTCTCGGCGCCTTTGGTGTCCATGATGGTGCGCGAGTCCACTTGCGAGGCGACCTGGAAGGCGATGCGCGAGGGGAGGTTGGCCTTGATAACGCCGGTGATGACATTCACCGATGGGCGCTGGGTCGCGATGATGAGGTGGATGCCGGCGGCGCGGGCGAGCTGCGCGAGGCGCGCGATGCTCGTCTCGATCTCGGCGGGCGCGATCATCATGAGGTCGGCGAGCTCGTCGATGATGGCGACGATGTAGGGCAGGCGCTCCGGGACTTCGAGATCGTCGTCCCGCGTGACGCCGGTGAGCGTCGTCTGTTCCGGGGGCGGGAAGGGATTGCCGGACTTGCCTTTCTTGCGCGTGTTGAAGCCGACGATGTTGCGGACGTTGGCCTTGGCGAAAATCTGGTAGCGCTGTTCCATCTCGCCGAGCAGCCACTTCAGCGCGGCGGGCACTTTCTTCGGCTCCGTCACCACGGGGATGAGCATGTGCGGGAGCGAATTGAAGATCTTTAGCTCGACGACCTTGGGGTCCACCATGATGAGGCGGAGATCCTTCGGGCTCTTGGAGTAGAGGATCGAGGCGACGATGGAGTTGATGCAGACGGATTTTCCGGAGCCGGTCGCGCCCGCGATCAGCAAGTGCGGCATCTTCGACAGATCTGAGATGAGGGGCTTGCCGGAGACATCCTTGCCGAGGGCGATGGGGATCTCGGATTTCACGCCGGCCCAGTCTTCGCTCTCGAGCAGTTCGCGCATGCCGACGGGTGTGGGGTGCTGGTTGGGGACTTCGACACCGACGGCGGCCTTGCCGGGAATCGGCGCGAGGATGCGCACGGACTGCGCGCGCATGCCGAGGGCGATGTTCTTGTCGAGGCCGGCGATTTTCTCGACGCGCACGCCGGCGGCGGGGACGACTTCGTAGCGGGTGATGACGGGGCCGACGTGAATCTCGCCAAGCGTCACCTCGACGCCGAATTCGCTGAGGATACGCAGGAGGTTTTCCGCGTTCTGCCGGTGCTCCTCCTCGCTGTTGGAGGCGGAGGGTTTGACCTGCTCCTTGAGCAGGGTGAGCGGGGGGAACTGGTAGTTGGCATCGTCGCTCTGCGGCAGGGTGATCTTGGCGGCCTTCTTGGGTTCCTCGGGCTTGACGATGTTGAGCTCGACGATGCCCGCGGCGGCGACGGCGAGGGGCTTGGTGTCGGTCGCGGTCTTGCCTACAGACACGGGAGCGGGCAAGCGAGGCTCCGGCTTAAGCGGCGGGAGGGGCACGCCCGGCTCGGAGCGGGCGGTGCGAGAGTGGATGCCCTTGGAGAGCGGATCATCGGCGGGTTTGGGCGCGAAGGTCTTTTTCCCGGACGGGCCGACGGGGAGCGAGGAGTTGCTGCCGCTGCTCGGCATCGGCGGGGCGGTGAGGCCGGCGGCCTTCTGCTTGGCGCGGGCTTCCTTTTCCTTGCGGCGCTGTTCCTCGCGTTCGGCGCGGAGCCGGGCGCGCGCGGCGCGCCACGCGGTGAAGTGGGCGAAAATTTTGTCGAATTCGCCGCCGATATCGCGCACGAAGACCACCAGTAGCGCGCCCGCGTAGGCGGTGGCGAGGATGAGGGCGGAGCCAAAGGCGCCGAGGGCATCCTTCAGCGCGATGTGATAAATCCACCAACCCACAAAACCGCCGGTGCCGTTGGGGAAATAGTCGCTCTTGAATTTCTCGTCGTGTAGCATGGCGGCGAGGCCGGAAAACATCACGCACGCGACGAACATCGCGGCGCCGCGACCACCGGTGAGGTGGCGGGAATTGCGCACGGAGAGGTAGAGCAGCCAGCCCGCAAACACCGGGAGCAGCCAGGTGCTCACGCCGATGGCGTAGAGGAGCCGGCAAATCGTCTCCGCGCCGATCCAGCCCATGAGGTTGGTTTGGGTCGGCGCCGGCGAGGTGAACCACCGCACCTGCCGGGTATCGTAGTCGAGCAGCGCGACCGCGAGAAAAGTGGCGACGACAAAGAACAGCAGGGCCGCCCACCAATTCGGACGGTAGCGGGCCGCTTGGAACGACGGGCCGTCGATTGGGTTTGAAGTATCTGGCTTGCGCATTTTGGTGGGCCGGCCCGCAGGCGACTCGTTCCGAATTCGACGGTATCAAGTTGGCTGGTCAAATGTAAACCCCCCGGGCGGTTTTCACAAAAAACTCGTCACTCACTCATGCGCGAATTGCTGCGTTTTCAACCGCTCTACCAGGAACGTGTCTGGGGCGGCCGGGCCTTGGAGGCCTCACTCGGCCGGTCCCTGCCCTCGGGGGTGCCCATCGGCGAGAGCTGGGAAATCGTGGATCGCCGCGAGGCGCAGTCGATTGTCGAGGGCGGGCCGTGCAACGGCCAGTCGCTCCGCAGTGTGCTCGCCAAGCACTCGGCACACTTCATGGGCCCGCGGTGGCCCGCGGAGAAACCTTTCCCGATTCTGGTGAAGTGGCTCGATTGCCACGAGCGGCTGAGCCTCCAGGTGCATCCGCCGGCGTCGATCGCGGCCGAGCTCAAGGGCGAGCCGAAGACGGAAAACTGGTATATCGCGCACTCCGTGCCCGGCGCGGAGCTGATCGTCGGCTTGAAGGATGGCGTCACCCGCGCGCAGTTCGAGGCGGCGATCGAGGCGGGCACCCTCGAAGCCTGCGTGCATCACTTCAATGTCGCGGCGGGCGACAGCATCCTCGTGCACAGCGGCCAGGTCCACGCGATCGACGCTGGCAACCTCATCCTCGAAATCCAGCAGAACTCGGACACCACCTTCCGCGTCTACGACTGGGGCCGCACCGGGCTCGACGGCCTGCCGCGCCCACTGCACATCGCGCAGTCGCTGCGCTCGATTGACTGGACCGACTTTGAACCCGCGCCCGTGCGCGCCGCGCCGACCTCGGGGGTGATTGCGGATTGTGCGGAGTTCAGCATTCGCCGGATCGTGCTCGGCGCGGGCGAGCGGGCGCACCTGCGCGCCGGCGAGCAGCCCCGCATCCTCAGTGTCGTGAGCGGGACGGTGCGCGCGCAGAGCGATGGCAACAGTGGCTCCCGTGCGCCGCATGGGTGCAAACTCACGCGCGGCGACAACGCCCTCGCGCCCTACGCCGGCGCCTACACCATTACAGCCGAGACGACCGCGATCCTGCTGGTGACTGAGAATTTTGTGGGCGACGGAGCGGGTTGAACCCGCCAGCGAATCGCCGCGTAGGGTCGTGTCGCGGGGCGCGCCCCGGCGCTCAGGGGTGCGGTTGGCACGGAGCAGGTCACACGGCACTTGAAGAAACGCGAAACCCGCTGTTGAGTCGGCCCTCTTTCGACCATGCCTGAGCCTGAGAACACCGACACCACGACCAATGCGGGCACTGCCGCGGGCCCCGCGCCCGAGGGTGCTGCGCCCGAATCCGCAACCTCCGACCTGGCCGCGCAGCTGGCGGCGGCCAAGGCGGAAGCCGCGGCCAACTATGACAAGTTCATGCGCACCGCGGCGGACTTGGAGAATTTCCGACGCCGCACCGTGCGCGACAAGGAGGACCTCCGCACCACCGCTACAGGCCGTGTGCTCGAGGATGTTTTCCCCGTGCTCGACACACTCGCGCTCGCCATCAACGCCGCGCGCCAGCCCAACGCCGACCTGAAATCGCTCGTCGGCGGCGTCGACATGGTCCTCACCCAACTGAAGACCGCGCTGGCCAACCACGGGCTCAAGGAAATCTCGCCCGCGGGCCAGCCCTTTGATCCACACCAGCATGAGGCCCTCTCTTACCAACCCAGCGCCGACGTGAAGGAAGAGCATGTGCTGACCGTCGTCCGCACCGGCTACTCGCTCAACGGACGCCTCCTGCGCCCCGCCTCCGTGGTTGTCTCCAGCGGTCCGGCGAAGGACGCGAAGAAAAGCTGAGCGCGCCGCGCTGAATCCCCATGGCCAAGGAAGACTATTACGAGCTGCTCGGGGTCGAGCGCGGCGTGAGCGCCGACGATCTCAAGAAGGCCTATCGCAAGAAGGCCGTGCAATTCCATCCGGACAAGAACCCCGGCAACAAGGAGGCCGAGGAGATGTTCAAGAAAGTCGCGCACGCCTATGAAGTGCTGAGCGACCCGGAGAAACGCGCCGCCTACGATCGCTACGGCGCGGCGGCGTTTGAGGGTGGCGGAGGCGGCGGCGCACCGCGCGGTCCCGGCGGCATGGGCGGGGGCGGTGGTTTCCACGATCCGTTCGACATTTTTCGCGAAGTCTTCGGCCAGCGCGGGGGTAGCGGGGGTGGCGGTGGAATTTTTGAGGAGATGTTTGGCGGCGGCGGAGGAGGGGGCGGCGGCCGTGACGGCGCGGACCTGCGCTACGATCTCGAAATCACACTCGAGGAGGCGGTGCGCGGGGTGGAGAAGGAAATCTCCTTCCGCAAGGCGGTCGTCTGCGAGCGCTGCGAGGGCGCGGGGGCCGAACCGGGCACCAAGAAGACCACCTGCTCCACCTGTCGCGGCGCGGGCCAAGTGCGGCGTTCGGGCGGCATCATCACCTTTACCCAGACTTGTCCGACTTGCGGCGGCGCCGGCACCAAGATCGAGCGGCCTTGCACCACTTGCCGCGGCGAAGGCCGCATGGCCAAGACGACCAAGCTCAATGTCCGCGTGCCTGCGGGCGTCGACACTGGCTCACGCCTGCGCTCCTCCGGCAATGGCGAAGCCGGCGCCCCCGGCGGCAGCCCCGGTGATCTCTACATCGTGATTTCGGTTAAGGAGCACGAGCTCTTCCAGCGGCAGGGCGAAGACCTCTTCTGCGAGATTCCGATCAAGTTTACGCTCGCGGCCCTCGGCGGCACGATCGAGCTGCCGACGCTCTTCGGCAAAGGCAGCCTGCGCCTTCCTCCGGGCACCCAGAGCGGCACGACCTTCCGCGTGCGCGGCAAGGGTGTGCCGAGTTTGCGCGGCGGTGCGCAGGGCGACCAGCTCGTGCGGGTGCAAGTCGAGGTGCCGCAGTCGCTCTCCAGCGAACAGAAGCGGCTGCTCGAGGAATTCGCGCGCGTGAGCGGCGACGCCACCGAGCCGACTTCGAAATCCTTTTTCGACAAGGCGAAGAAGTTTTTCTGACGCCGCGGGTTGGGCCGCGGCCCGGCGCCCGCCCTTACGAGAACAGGTCGGTGGCCGTGCGGCTGAGGAAATCCTCCATGTAGGCGGTCGTGGCCTTGCCCTCGATGAAGACGGGATCGGCCATGATGGCGCGATGGAGGGGGATGGTGGTCTTGATGCCGCGCACCAGATACTCGCTGAGCGCCCGGTAGGCGCGCTCGAGGGCGACTTTGCGCGTGGGGCCGACGCAGATGAGTTTCCCGATCATCGAGTCGTAGTAAGGCGGGATGGTGTAGCCCGAGTAGGCGTGGGAATCGACGCGCACCCCCAGGCCGCCTGGCGCGTAGTAGAGGCCGATGGTGCCGGGGGAGGGCGCGAAGTTGCGCGCCGGATCCTCGGCGTTGATGCGGCACTCGATGGCGTGCTTCTCGAACTTGATGTCGCCCTGGTCGAAATCGAGCTTCTCGCCGTTGGCGATGCGGAGCTGCTGCTTGATCAGGTCGATGCCCGTGACTTCCTCGGTCACGGGGTGCTCGACCTGGATGCGGGTGTTCATCTCGATGAAGTAGTAGTTGCCCTTGGCATCGACGAGGAACTCGATCGTGCCGGCGTTCTCATACTCGGCGGCTTCGGCGGCCTTGATGGCGGCCTTGCCCATCTTCTTTCGCAGATCGGAATGCTGGAGCAGGAACGGCGACGGCGATTCCTCGATGAGTTTCTGGTGGCGGCGCTGGACCGAGCAGTCGCGCTCGCCGAGGTGGAGGATTTTGCCGTGGCTGTCCCCGAGGATCTGGAACTCGATGTGGCGGGGTTTCTCGATGTAGCGCTCGATGTAAACGGCACCGTTGCTGAAGGCTTTTTCGGCCTCGCCGCGGGCGACGTGGTATTCCTTGGCGAAGGAGACGTCATTATGCGCGATGCGCATGCCGCGACCGCCGCCACCGGCGACGGCCTTGATGATGACCGGATAGCCGATTTTGCGGGCGACTTTCACGGCCTCGGCTTCGGTCTCAACCGGGCCATCGGAACCGGGGACGATGGGGACGCCCGCCTTGCGGACGGTGTCCTTGGCGACCGCCTTGTCGCCCATCATCTTGATCGACTTCGATTTTGGCCCGATAAACTTGATGTTACAGGACTCACACTGCTCGGCGAATTTGGCGTTTTCGGAAAGGAAGCCGTAGCCGGGGTGGATGGCATCGACATCCGCGATCTCGGCGGCGCTGATGATGCGGTCGGCGCGGAGATAGCTTTCGGAGCTCTTGTTGCCGCCGATGCAGATGGCCTCGTCGGCGAGCTGCACATGGAGCGACTGCACGTCAGCCTCGGAATAGACGGCCAGGGTCTTGATACCCATCTCGCGGCAAGCGCGGACGATGCGGAGGGCGATTTCGCCGCGGTTGGCGATGAGGACTTTTTGAATCATTGCGGAAAGTTGAGCTGGAGGGACGAGGGTGGGGAGCCGAGCCTGACTGCGAGCGGCCGGGGCTCTCAACGCTCAGCTCTCAATTCTCAACCGGCCGGCAGCCCTTAGCCCTGCTTAATCTTGAAGAGCCGCTGGCCATATTCGACCGGCTGGCCGTTTTCGACGAGGGCCTCGACGACCGTGCCCTTGGCCTCGGCTTGGATCTCGTTCATGATTTTCATCGCCTCGATGATGCAGACGACGGTGTTTTCCGAGACTTTGGCCCCCACATCGGCGAACGGTTTGCTCTCCGGCGAGCCGGCGCGATAAAAAGTCCCGACCATCGGAGACTTGATGTAGGCAAATCCGGCTTCGTCCTTCAACGCGGCGGCGGCGGGATTGGCCAGTGGAGTGGCGGGAGCCGGGATCGGCATCGGCGGGACGCTGTCGCCCGTGGGAAACGGAGCTGCTGAACCCCGGGCGGTGCTCACGATGGGCAGCCCGTTGGCCCCACGGCGGATCTTGAGCTTGAAGCCCTCCTCTTCGACCGCGAACTCAGTCAGCTCCGAGCGCTTCATGAGTTCGATGATCTGCTTGATTTGTTTAAGGTCCAAAAGGTCGCCTTGGTTGTGAGTTGAGAGTCCCGTTCCCGTTAGTTGGAATTCGAGGTCCGTCGTTCAAAAGTAATCGGCGGTGCCAATCAATCACCGATTTGGGCGCATGGGCGGGAATGCGGCTATTTCATGGGAAAACACGGGAAAATCGGGATAAATCCATGATTATTGCCGGAAAAAGTCGGGGAAACTGCGGTCTTTCACGGACTGTCCGGGGAGGTTTTTATTGGTCTTATCGGTCTTGAGCCTTCGGCAAAACCAGCAATTTCACCGGGTTCTCGGTGGGTTCCAGGCCGGATTTTGACCGGTTTCCATTTTCAGGATGCCAATCGAACGGAGTCCGCGAAGCGCGCCGCTTTAGCGCTGGGGCAATGAGCTGACCCGACTTCGCAAGGCGGTAAACGCCTGTGCCGGGATGATGGGGCCGACGTGCGCTACTGTTTCGGAACCCAGATGCGAGGCGAGCGCACCGGAAGCTGGCAACGACCAGCCATTCAGGTGACCAAAAAGAAATCCAGCCGCCCATGCATCGCCGGCACCGTTGGTATCGACCACTTGGGATGGGGTGACCGGAGCGGAATGATGCAATTCGCCGCCTCGGGCGATCCAAGCGCCATCCTTGCCAACCTTGACTGCGGCGAGAACTCCGAAATCGGCCAAACGCCGAGCCAGCGTCGGAAAATCTGATGTGCGGTCCTCGAAAAGGGCGCGGATCTCGTCTTCGTTGGCGAAGACGATGTCGATACCGCGGCTAAGCTGGCCGAGCAGCCAGGCGCGGGACGCGTGGACGACTTCGAACGACGCCAAATCCAAGCTCGTGGTGCAGCCGGCGGCCCGGGCACCGGCGAGGACGGCATCGGCCAGCGCCTGTTTGAAGACCAAGTAGCCCTCAATGTGCGCATGGCGACAGCCGATGAAATCGTCCGGCGTGACTTCGGCGGGCGAGAGGGTCATGGCCGCGCCGAGGCACGTGCGCATGGTGCGCTGGGCATCCGGCGTCACCATAATCATACTGCGAGCGTTGGGCTGGGAGGCGGACTTGAAGCGGGAGCCATCGACGCCGGCGGCCTGGAAAGCCTCGCGGTAGGCGTGGGCAGTCGGATCGTTGCCGAGCTTGCCCAGAAACGTCGTGCGCAGGCCGAGGCGGGCGGCGTTGAAGGTGGAATTGGCCGCTGAACCGCCCGTGGCCTGCGCGGGTTGGCGAGGGAGGAGGCGCGTGATGCGCTCGATCTCGCGATCGTCGACGAGCACCATGCCGCCTTTGTCCCCGGCGATGTGCTGGCGGAGAAAATCGTCGGGCACCTGAGCCAGCAGGTCCATGATGGGAGAACCGACACCGATGAGATCGAAGTTGGGCATGAAAAAGGATGGGCGGGTTTATTCCGAGACGGTCAGGCTCGTGGCCAGCAGGGGCTCCTCGTCGATTTCGATAAGGAGGGAGTATTCGCCGGGCTGGGGAAACGACAGGTCGCGGATTTCGTTGATCAAGTTGATGCGGTGCAGAGGGCTCTCGGAACCGAAGTCGCGCTCAAGCAGCGGCTGGGGGTTGGTGGCGTCGAGGCCCATCGAGATGCGGAGGCGATGCTCGCCGGGCGCGCAATCGGTCAAGGTGAGAAACCAAACCATGAACGGGTGCGTGACGGGAAAGCCGCGCGCCTGGATATTGGAGAAGATGCCGAGAATGGTGTGCTTGCCCGAACCCGGATCAATATGGACGCCGTCGCACGTGAGCCAGGCGAGGAGCTGAGGTTTGGACTGCATGGGCGGGCAGCAGGCCCGGCGAGGTGGCGCGGAGCAACGATTTTTCCGCAGAGGCGCGCGTTGCCGCGCGATTTCGCGATGAGGTGCGGAACTTTGGCTTGCGCGTCGAAAACGCCGCCTCTCCTCTGCTCTCCCGTGAAATACATTTTCGTCACGGGCGGCGTCGTATCATCCCTCGGCAAGGGCCTCACCGCGGCCTCGCTGGGCGCGCTGCTCGAGATGCGCGGCCTCACGGTGCGCATCCAGAAGTTCGACCCCTACCTCAACGTCGATCCGGGCACGATGAGCCCGTTTCAGCATGGCGAGGTCTATGTGCTGGAGGACGGCGCGGAGACGGACCTCGACCTCGGTCACTACGAGCGTTTCACGAGCGGCAAGCTTTCCCGGCTCAACAGCCTCTCCTCCGGCCAGGTTTACGAGGCGGTGATCAACAAGGAGCGCCGAGGCGATTATCTGGGCAAGACCGTGCAGGTGATCCCGCACGTCACGAATGAAATTAAGGAGCGCATCTATGCCGGCGGGAAGGGCGTCGATGTCCTCATCACCGAGATCGGCGGCACCACGGGCGACATCGAGGGCCTGCCGTTTCTTGAGGCCATGCGGCAGTTTGCGCTCGAGGTGGGGCGCAGCGACGTGGCGTTCATCCACGTCACGCTCGTCCCGTTCCTCAAGGCGGCCGGCGAACTCAAGACCAAGCCCACCCAGCAATCGGTCGCCAAGCTCCGCGAGATCGGCATCCAGCCGCACGTCGTCGTCTGCCGCACCGATCACCCGCTCGATGGCGATCTCCGCGACAAGATATCCATGTTCTGCAATGTGCCGGTGAAGGCCGTGATCGAGTGCCGCGACGTCGAGCATTCGATTTACCAACTGCCACTGGCGCTCCAAGCCGAGGGCATGGACCAGTTGGTGATCGATCTGCTCGGGCTGTCCCAGCCGCCGTCGACGAAGAACATCTGGCAGGACATCGTCGCCCGGCTCCTCCAGCCGAAACACGAGGTCACCATCGGCGTCGTCGGCAAATACATCGAGCTGCAGGACGCCTACAAATCCGTTTACGAGTCCATCACGCACGCGGGCATCGCCAACAACTGCAAGGTCCACATCCGCCGCATCGACGCCGAGGACGTGGAGAAGAAAGGCGCGGCCGCGCTGCTCAAGGGGCTCGACGGCATCCTCGTGCCCGGCGGCTTCGGCGACCGCGGCACCGAGGGCAAGATCGCCGCGGCCAAGTTTGCCCGCGAAAACAAGGTGCCTTACTACGGCCTCTGCCTCGGCCTCCAGATCGCGGTGATCGAATTTGCCCGTAACGTCGCGGGTCTCGCCGGCGCCAACAGCACCGAGTTCGACCCCAGCCCGGTCCATCCCGTCATCAACATGATGGAGGAGCAGAAACGGATCACGGACAAGGGCGCGACGATGCGGCTGGGTAGCTACGAATGCGCGCTCACCCCGGGGACGCTGGCACACAAGGCCTACGGCGCGCCGCTCGTGACCGAGCGCCACCGCCACCGCTACGAGGTCAACAACGCCTACGTCGATCGCCTCAAGGCCGCGGGCCTTGTCGTCAGTGGTGTGAATCCGCAGCGCAACCTCGTCGAGGTTGTCGAGCTCAAGGGCCACCCGTGGTTCCTCGGCACGCAGGCGCATCCGGAATTCCAGTCCAAGCCCAACCGGGCGCACCCGCTCTTTGCCGCCTTCATCGGTGCGGCGTTGAAGAACAAGCGCAGTGCCGCGCGCCGGCCGGCGAAGGCCAAGCGTGCGGGGAAGCCGAAGGCCTGAGGGCGGCCGTGCGCGCCGTCACCACTCCAGCGTCACCGTCGTCACGTAGTTCCGCGGTTCGGTTTTGCGGGGCCAAGTGTAGCTGTTGCCCTGGTCGGAGTTGAGGCCGAGGACGTTGTTTACGTTGAGCTGGGCGGTGACGTTGTGGCCGTAGATTTTTCTGCGGTAGCTGGCGAAGGGGTTGACGAGAAAATAGCTGCTCGTCCGCGTGGCCGGGAGCACGAACACGCCGCCGGAGGAGAGGGCGGCGCGCGGGCGGCCCATCGCGTAGCGCGCGGAGGTGCCGATCGCGAAGCCCTTGAGGCGGCCTTCGGTGAAGCTGTAGCGCGTGGTGAGGTTGGCGGTCTCGCGGCGGACGGTGCGCACGGCGCCTTCGGTGTCAGCGATGAGCTGCTGGGTGAGGGCGGTGGCGTTGTCGGGGTCGAGGCCCTGGGCCCGGGCGGCGGTGCGGGCGGCTTCGAGATAGGGCCGCACGAGCGGGAAGAAGCGGCCGAATTGCACGCGGTTCATCGAGTAGGTGGCGCGCACGGTCCACTGGCGCGTGAGGTTGATTTGCGACTCGATTTCCCAGCCCTCGGTCTGCTGGTCGCGGTAGTCACCGGTGCCGAGGAGCCGGTTGCCGGCCGGAAGCAGGTCGTTGAGTTCGGTCTGCACGGCGGCACTGAGGCCGAGGGAATTGTTTTCGGAGGTGGTCTTGAAGCGGGTCACGGTGGCGGTCACGCGATCGTCGAGGAAATTGAAACGCAGGCTGGATTCATAGCCCTCGCCCGTGCGCGGGAGGCGTGGGCGGCCGGTGAGTTCGAAGCTGACGCTGTCGGTGAAGAGCGACGACTCGAAGTAACCGCCGCCCAGCGCGAGCCACGGGAGCACGCGCAGCACGCCGCCGTAAGTCTGGTTGGTGGCGTAGGTGCGGTTGAACGGCTCGTAGGGGACGTTGTAGCCCGTGGCGTCGAGGATGGGACGGCCTTGCAAATCGACGATTTGGGTGCCGCCGATCACGGGGACGGTGACGGGTGCGCGGCTGCGGTTCTGGCGAAAATAGTCGCGGCTAATCCCGGCGCTGGTGCGGAGCCGGCCGTTGAAGAAGGAGCCGAGCGTGGTGAGGTTGCCCGAGCCGAGGGTCTGGTCGAAGCGTGTCTGCGCGGTGCCGCTGCGGTAGAAACCCGTGACGCCGGGGACGACCTTCAGGCGCAGCGCTTCGTCGCTGTTGCCGTCGGCCAGATAGTGGACGGGGTTGACGACATTGTTGGCATAGGACGACGCGGCGCCGGTCAGGCCGCGGCGCGCGATTTCCTGCTGGGTGAGCGCGAAGGCATAGGTGTCGAGGTAGTTTTGCTCGTGGCGGTAGTTGGCGCCGGCGACGGCGCGGAACGTGGAATTCCAAAAAGGCAGCTTGGTGTCGTAAACGACGGAGGTGCGCCAGCCGGTGGATTTGTTGCCGTCGGTCGTGTAGGTGGGGGCGTAGGCGAGGAAGAGCTGCTCGAAACGGGGATTGGGAATCGTGGCGTTGGGGACGGTGGGATGCGGGAGCACGCGGTTGACGTCGATGAACACGGCGCGCGAGTTCATGCCGAGGGCGCCGGCGGAGGAGTAGGTCTGGAGTCGCGTGGTGTCGTCCACCTGGCCGTTGTGCGCAATGAGGAGGCGCAGGTGATCGCCGAGCTGGTGCGAGAGCTCGATGTTGTAGGCGTGAAAATCGGTGTCGTGGCGGTTGTCGGGACCCGACCAGTCCTCGCCATCGGGATACACGCTGTAGGGGATGGTCGTGAGCGGGTAGCGCAAAGGGTTCTGCGGGTCGGTCCCCGTGGCAACGGTGGCGCCGGTCAGGACGGCGGAATTGCGAAACGTCGTCGTGGCGGTGGACTGCATGTCGTAGAGCACGCCGCCGATATCGAGGTAAACGTGGGTGTTGCCGGGCGCGGCGATGCGGCGCATGCCGACGCCGTTGACCTGCACGCCGGGCGCGATGGGGTCGGCGTCGGCGGCGTTGGTGCCGGTGCCGCGGACGTAGGCCTTGATGCCGTCGTTGAGGTGGAGCACGCCCTGGTTGTTGCGTTGGTGGCCACCCTCGTAGTTCAGGTCGAGGCGGGTGCGGCGATCCTTGAACGGCTCCCAGTGCAGCGCGCCGGCGAAGCCGCGGTAGTCCTTGTTGGTGCGCTGGCGGAACTGCTCGACCTCGGAGTTGAGGGCGTTGAAGCGGAGGCCCAGGCGTGGCAGCAGCTGCCGGTTGAGATCGACCGAGTAGCGCTGCGTGCCGAACGAATCGTAGCGCACGGTGGCGCTCGCCGCATTGCGAAACGTGGCGCGTTTGGTCGAGACATTGATGATGCCCGTGGGATCGACGTCGCCGTAGGCGAGGCCGCCGGGGCCGCGGGCGAACTCGATGCGTTCGGTGTTGTAGGTGTCGGCCGGGAGGAACCACGGAAAACCGTCGCGGAGCTGGCGGATCGAGGGGATGCCGCGGAAACTGATCTGGTTGCCGGAGCGTGAGCCGACGGGCGCGCCCACGGTGCCGGTGTCGTTGTAGATATTCTCCGCGCCGACGGCGAACTCCACCGCGCCGAAGAAATCATTGATCGCGAGATCACTCATGAGATCGGCGGTGAAGACCGAGATGGAGTTGGGGAGATTGGCGAGCTTCTCGTTGGTGCGCGTGCCGGCGAGGGCGGAGGAGGCGGCGTAGCCCTTGTCGTCGCCGGAGTTCACTTCGAAAGGAGAGAGGATGACGGCCAATTCTCTGGCGGCAGTGGAACTGGAAGTTAAAGTCGCAGGTGCGACCGTTTGGGCGCGCGTGGTAGCGACGAGCGCAATGCACAGTAGTGCGAAACGACCGGTGGGGTTCATTGTGGTAGGGTGAGCGGGTGTCACGACGGTCAATCCAACGCGCGCCTGCGTAAAGCCAACCTTCGCGCGAGCGTTTGCCATGGCACATGCGAGAGAGCTACGGCGACGGGAGGTGATAAACCTCAACCAGCGCTTCGCCCGCCGGGGAAGGCGCGCCACTCGCATCGCCCACCTCAGCAGTGTAGGCGCCGGGATTCAGCATGACGAGCAACGCGGAGTCGGCGCTGCCCACGGGCAGGGCAAACGCTCCCGCAGCGGCGGCCGCGCTGGCGATCTCCGCTGCATTTACGGCTGTTTCCCAGCCGGTGTTGGAGAAAGTGGCCGAGCCCTCGGCCCGCAGCGTGACCCGGGTTCGCGCCAGCGCCCCGCTGACGCCGAATTGCACGAGCGTCGGGCCGACGGCGCGGACCAACAGCTTCGCTGGCAGGTGGCCGCGAATCACAAAGCCGACCGTGAGCGAACCTCGGGCAATATTGCCGCGAAAAGACAGGTTAGAGAGACGCCTCCCGTTGTCGCCGCTCGCGTCGTAGACTTCCATCAGCGCCGATCCACCGCCGTTCGCGCGATCACTGACGTGCACGGTGTAAGCGCCAAAACCCACAGTCTGGAGCAGCGCTGCATCGCGACTGCCCGCTGGCAGCGCGAAGGCCCCCACGGCAGAGGCCGCGGCGCTAATTTGCGGTGCCATCGGCTCTGTGCTCCAGCCCGCGCCCGCGGACGTTCCGATCTGCTCAGAGCCACGATATGCGGTCAGGATCGGCTCGCGCATGGCATCGGGGACGCCGAAGGCAGCCAGTGTCGGTCCGACGCCTCGAATCAGGAATTGATTCGCGGCGGAATTCAGGCCGTCGATGACAAAGCCCACGATGAGCGGCGTGCCGCCGCTATTCGTGCTCGCAAGGGCGGACACATTCACGAGCCGACTCGCCACTTCAAGCTGGCTGCTGACAATCTCTCCGGCGGAATTGGAAACCGTGACCGTGTAGGCGCCGGGCTGGCTGGTGAGGAGAAGCCGATCGGATGCATTCGGGATGATGACCCCATCTCGGCGCCACACATACGTGAGGGGAGTTCGGCCGCTGGCCGACACCTGAAGAAGCACGCTCCCTCCCGTCGTGGTGGCGAGGGCCTGCAGCGGTTGCGTGATGACGGGCACGGGCCCGAGTCGAATCGTCGTGATATTCGCCGTCGCGGCGCCGGCGGGGCTGGTCACGACAAGGGAATAAAGCGCCGCATCGATTTCTGTGATGCTCACGAGCGTCAGGTTGCTGCGCGTTGCGCCTGGAATAGCGGTGCCGTTGCGCAGCCACTGCAACGTGGGTGCGGGCGTGCCCGTGATGACAGCATTCAAAGTCACGGTTTCACCCTCCAGAGCGACCATGGTGTTCGGCCCGGTGAAAACGATTTCCGGCGGGAGCATGGGTTCACCACGCCAAACAACATTGCCGTCGACCATGAAAAGATTGCCGCGCGCGTCCACGACGATTCCGGTCGGCCGTGCGAGCCGTGCGTTCGCGCCCAATCCGGGAAACAAATCGAGCGACAGGACCTCGGACGGTTTGCCACCGATCGTTTTCACAACGCCCTGCGGCGAGATCATGCGAATCGCGCTGTTGAATGTGTCGGCGACAAAGATCGTGCCGGACGCATCAACGGCCACGGAGTAGGGCTGGCGAAACCGCGCCGTCGCCGCCGGGCCATCGGCGATACCGGGAACTCCTGGCCCGCCTGCCACGGTGGTGACGACCCCGGCTGGAGTAACCCGTCGAATGAGATGATTCCTCGAGTCCGCGACGATCAGGTTGCCCGTCGGGTCAAACGCGAGCCCATCCGGACCGTTGAAGCGGGCGAGTTGCCCGGTGCCATCGTTGGTGCCCTGCCCTCCCGGATGGGTCAGCCCGGCAAAGGTGGTGACGTTGCCACTCGGCGTCACCTTGCGGATCGAGTTGTTGGCGGTGTCGGCAACGTAGATCGTCCCGCTCGCATCCACGGCGACGCTACGCGGAAAATAGAACTGCGCCGCGGTGCCCGTCCCATCGGCCTGTCCGAAATTGCCCTGCCTGCCTGCCACGGTCGTCACACTGCGAGTCGGCGTGATCTTGCGCACCGTGCCGTTGAACTCTTCCACCACGTAGAGTGTTCCCGAACGGTCGACGGTGATGCCGACCGGCCGGTGAAACCGCGCTGCGGGACCGACACCGTCAACAAAACCGGAGGCCAGCGGAAATCCGGCGAACGTGCTGACGCTGCCGTTCGCCGCGATTTCGCGAACCGTTTCGTTGAACGAATCCGTGAGATACAGGCGCCCCGTCGTCGGACTGATTGCGATCACGGCCGGCCCATTGAATGAGGCCACACCGGCAGGCCCATCCTGCGATCCGAAATTCGGATAAGGCAGGCGCCCGGAAAATACGGACCAGAAATAAACCGTTTTCTCCGAAGGCTGGGCAAACAAACCGACTGGAGTCACGAGCGACGCCACCGCCAGAGCGAGCAAGGAAATGCCGGTGAAAACACACCGCGACTGGCCAAAGCCAGCCCGAAGCCTAAGGGTCCAAAGGAGGTTCATGCTCGAAAGAGAGTGCGTGACGAGTCGAGTAGCCGAAAATCAAAGTCCGAAAATTCAGAGCCAAAGGCGAGAATCGCAAAAGCGGTTGGTATCAATCATGGCACACGAAGACCCCAAGCCCGCTATTGCGCGGTTTTTTGGCATTGCCTCGAAGCTTCTCGTTGGTGCGCGTGCCGGCGAGGGCGGAGGAGGCGGCGTAGCCTTTGTCGTCGCCGGAGTTTACTTCGAAAGGAGACAGGACGATTTTCTCCTCCGCGCTCGCCGGGGCGGTGGTGGTGGACGAGGCGACGGGTGCGGCGGATTGGGCCAGGAGGGTGGCGGACGCGCAGAGCGAGACAGCCAGCAGGGCAGGCGGGGTTTTCATGGGGTCGGGGTTGGAGGGATTCGTGGCGGCCAAAGCGGGCGCGGTCAAGTGAGGCACAGGCCATTGCAGTGGTCCGAAAAGCGCGCTTGCGACCCTGTGGAGGTCCAGCGCGCATCCTCCATGGTCTGTTCGGTGAAACCCAGCCGGGTGCAAACACGGATTGCGTTTCGATCACGGGGAGCTGAAATCGCGCGGACGTGGCGCTGGCCGCGCGGTCCCCGTAGCTCAACTGGATAGAGCAGCGGTTTCCTAAACCGTGGATTCCGGTTCAAGTCCGGACGGGGGCACCACTTCGAGTTTATGGCGAACTCGAAGTGGCAAATTAGGAAATTGGTGTAAGTCGCGAAACGCGAGGTGTATTCAAAACACCGTTTCCTAATCCGCTCCAAGCGAGTTCGTATTAGCGTTTGTGAATTCCTCCGATTCCGCGCCGCTGCCCACTGCTTTTGCCTCGCACGATTAGGAAACGCCGTGAGTGCGAACTTGAATTTCTCCCGAAAAAAGCGATGATGCTCCCAGTCTACCAGAACAAGGGCTGAGGCCAATTGGATCGCCCTCCGAACAAAGCACCGGAGGCCATCATGCGAGCGATCCAAGAATCTATTTCCCAGCCACTGATCGGAACCGTCCCGGTTGCGATTTACACGCGTGTCTCGACCACAAGCCAGGTCGGTGGCCGGTTCGACTCCTGTGAAAGTCAGGCGGCCATCTGCCGCGAGCACATCGCCAAACATGCTCACGAGGGCTGGCACGAAGTGGCCTGCTTCACCGATGCGGCGTATTCCGGGGCCACGCTCAACCGGCCGGGCATCCAAGCCCTGAAGCGCCAGATTGAACAGGGACTGATCCGGGTCGTGCTCATCTTCAAACTTGAACGCGTCCTGCGCAGCACTGACGAGTGGGCGCCGTTTCGGACGTTTCTTCAACAACACGATTGCCGGCTCGTCAGCACCACTGAAGATCTCTCCGAGGACACGCCGTCCGGACGGCTCAAGAACAACCTCCTCGTCAGCGTTGCCGAATACGAACGCCTGAACACCGCGGAGAAAGTCCGGGCGAAGATGCTCGCCCAAGCCAAGCGGGGATATTGGAACTACGGGGCCGTCCCCTACGGCTACGCCTATTCAAGCCAATCGCAGATGCTCACGGCGAACGACGTGGAAGCGGTTATCGTTCGACGTGTGTTCGAGTCTGCGGCCCGGCTTACGCCGCTTGGTGAGATCGCCGAAGAGCTCAACACCGAGGGGTTGCGGACCCGGGTGCGCGAATATCGGCGCCGCGACGGCACGGTGCAGCAAGTCGGCGGCCGACGCTTTCGGTCCGATACCCTGCGAGGTCTGATTCGCAATTCCATTTATCTGGGAAAGGTGCGGTTTCACGGTCGGGAATATCCGGGATTGCATCCGGCGCTGGTCACCGAGGGCACGTGGGAAAAGGCAAACGCCGTCGTGGCGAAAGCGAAGCGCGGATCGCCGTGGCGGCTGCGCCCGACCGACAAACATTTTCACTTGCTCAAAGGTTTGGTTTTTTGCGCCGCCTGTGGCCGGGCGATGGTGCCCCACGCCAACGGCAAGAAGAACGCGGAGGGCAGACGCTACCGCTATTACACGTGCGGCCACGTTTACCGCGAGCGTGAGCCGGCGCGCTGCGGAGTGAGCCACATTTCGGCCTTGGGCTTGGAGCGTGTGGTGATCGCATTCATCAGCGAAATTCACAGCCACGAAACTCTGTTGAGCGCCGCCGTGGAGAAGTCCCGCCTGCGGAAACAGACGGATCGCGAACCGTTGCGGGTTCGCGCCGCCGAGGTTCAAGCCGCGCTGACCCGCGTCGGACAGCATCTGCGGAATTGCGTGGATGCCATCGCGGCGGGCGGCGCCGACCTGCTTGGCACCGAGCTGCGCGACCGAGCCCTTTCGTTGCGTGACGAAAAACAGCAGCTTCTCGTGCAGCAGGAGCAGATTCGGCAGGAACTGCTGGCTTGCGATCAAAACGTGGTGGACGCCGAGCGGGTGGCCGAAGCCCTGGGAAAATTCGGCGAGGTCTTCGCCGGCCTGAATCCGACCGAACAAAAGGCGGTTGTCGGCCTCTGCCTTGAGAAGATCGAAATCCGCAGCGCGGCTCGCCGATCCTCGGAGGCGGGCGACTCACCCGCCGGTGCCCGGCTCTTTGCCCTTTGCATCAAGCTGCCTTTGGCGAGGTTGGTTGAAGGATTGGAACAGCGGTTGATCGTCCAGCGTCGCGGCGGCCTCCGCGATGCGAGCACCCGCACGCTGACGCTTTCCCTCGTTGTAGCCCTCGGCAAGCATGGGGTGGCTACCATTTTGGAGCCTTTCGTTCGTGACGTGGGCGTGCCGTGGAAACGACCGTGCATCGTGCCGCCGAGGACGCGGCAGCATTCCATTCACAAGGCGATCGCGTGGCGAAGGAGTCTTGACCAAAAGCGCGGAGTGACCTCCGGCGCATTCGCGCGAGAAATCGGCGTGTCCCGGGCCTCGCTCGATTTTCATCTGCTGCTCCTGCGGCTTGCGCCGACGATCCAGCGTTTCCTCAAGCGACTCTCGGACCGACCGCGAATTCAACACTTTGGCTTGATCCGCATGGGCCAAATCGCACGTTTGCCCATAGCGACCCAGCACGAGGCTTTTGCCCGTTTGGAAAAAGAGTGGGCGGCCATCACGCCGTTCGTCGCGAAAGAAAAGCGGCGACGTGCGGCCAGCAACGGAGCGCCATGATTCCCTCCGGCTACAGTGAGCTATCCGAGGACGAACGGATCGGACGGATCGCCGAGCTGTTTTCACTCGCCGTCGAACGCTACTGGCGGGCCGAGCGTCTCGCCGGCCGGCCATTTGTCAGCAAGCGCGATTCCGCTGTCCTACGAGGCAGCCTGCTCGATCTCGTGACAGACCCGCTGGAAAGGCAGATCGTCCAATTCGTCACGAACCGGGTTGAGGCCTCGCCGCGCGAGCTGCATGTTGCGCTGGGGATTTCACGGGCGACTGTCACCCGAAAAATAGCGAGATTGCGTGCGACGGGCCTACTCACGGTGGTCGGCCGCACCCGGCAGGCGCGTTACGCGCTACGCGGCCCCGACGCGAGAAACTGATGCTGTGGCACGGAACCGTTATTTTCGCCGTGAGGCGCGGCGCTTCGCGGCGCGCGCCGTTGGCTCGCTCCTGGCTCATGTCCTTCGCCGCCTTCCGCGAGCTATGGCGGGTTTGGCGGGTTCGCTTCACCCGACGGCGAAACCCGCGGTTCGTGACGCGCCCGCCCGAGCGCACCTGCGCCACCGCGATGAGCTGTCGCTCGTTGAGTCCCAACGCGGCGACGGTTCCGGTTGTCATTTAGGACTCCCCGCGGCGGACGGAGAGCATCAGATCAGAAGCCGATGCGAAGCAGGTCTGCGAGTCCGCCGGACGGGATGAATGACGGGACGGCGAGCCCCGACAATGGGTGCGGATCGCTTTGTGCAAGGACTACAGCTTCTTAAAATGCGCTTTCACCTCCGGCTCGAACTTCACCAACTTGTCCAGTTCCTCGAAGACGGCCGGGTGCATGAAATGCGTCGGATTTCCGGAAGAGGAGCGGAGCACGATGTTCTTCACGACTTTCTTGGGCCGGCGGCCGTAGTAGAAATTCTTCCACACCAGTTCACGGCGAAGCGGCGAATCACGACCGTCGATGATCTTTTCCAAAAAGCCTCCAAACACCCGCACGGAGTTGGGTCGCTTGGAATGACGTTCGTGGTGGATCTTGGCCAGGTTGAGCAGAAACCAATCGACGGTCTTGCCGCCCGACTGGAATGTGCCCTGCCGGATGAATTGGCAGTAGAGCCGCAAGTGCCAGACGCTTTTGTCGAGCATCAGCAGTTCCTCCCCCATCGTAAAGAACGGTTGGGTAAAATATCGGTTCGCCCCCTGATCCTCAATGTAATGCAGGAATGGTCCTACGTCCGGCGGAATATCGAACGAGATGTCCTTGATCAGACTCAGCGCATCAAAGGCATCCTTAACGCGGTGACCGTAGCCCTTGGTGCTTCGAAAATTGAAGAGCAGGATCGCCTTCAGATATTTTTCAAGGGCCTGAAGGGCCATCCAAAGAAACTGCTGTTCAAGCCCAAGTCGATGGCAGGTTCGGGCCGCAATGTAGTCGCGATCCGCAACATCCCGGAACGAGCGGTTGGCGTAGTCAATAATCCCAGCGCGGATCTCGGGAGTCATGGCGATCAAGGGCCGTCCTCGGCGAGATGCTTCGCCGCGTAGGAAACAACGGCAGTCGTCACCATAATGATCATCTGGGAATCGAACTGGCTGTAGGTGGCGCTGGCCAAGTGATGTGGTTTGTTGCTCCCGGCTTTCAACGCGGCCAGTGTTTGGTTGAGCCACGTGTAAGTGGCTTTCCCCAAACGCGTCTCCCAGCTCGATTTCAGGATGGGCACACGGCGGGTGACGCCCGCGTCATCCTTCATCTCCGGGTATTCGAAGAATTCTTCGAGAGCGACGCGGCACTTTCCGACCGCCTCCGGGTAGTGCCCGGTTTTGTGAAGTTCGCTGGCCTGGCGCAGCGCTTCGAAGCCGTGATTCATCGCCTCGCTGGCGCTGACCGGAATGGCCGGCAACTCGATCAAGTGAATCACGCCGTGATCGACCTGGGGCAACACGCGTTCAATCCACACCGATTTCGGAATCGAAAGATCGACCCCGAGCCGCAGCCGATGCCGTTGCACCTGACCCCAAACCGTTTCGAGCAGCGACTGGTTCTGTGGGTTGAGATTGAGCGCGCGGAGCTGCATCACTTCGAGTTCGGCTTCCAGCCTCACCTTGAGATCGCCGCCGGCCCGCTGCCGTTCCAGTGCGGCCAGTCGCGAAGCATCGAGGGCGAACTCGAGATAATGAAGTTGGTTTTTCAGCTCATTGAACCAGGGGTGAATCGTGAAGCCGACCGGATTGGTCGATGCCCGCGCCACGAGTTGCCCACCCACCAAGAGCCGACCGCTGACGGCGATAAACTCATACCCATCGTGCGGTTTCATCGCGCCATGCGAGACGCTGATCCGCAGCGGCACCCACACCTGCGGCGCGGCATATCCCCCCGCGCCGTTTATCTCGGCCACAACGATTTCGGCCTCTGCGACACTATACATTCCAAGGCTGCTGAAGGATGCTTGCATCGAAACTGCCTAGTCATGCCCGGCCCTATCGCGAATCCATTCCGTGGCATCGGCGAACGGTCAGCCGATCGGCTTGGCTCGTTCGCTGTCGCTGGGCGCGAACGACACCACCATGCACGAAGCCAGTGAAGCAGTAGATCGAAACGGATTTGAAAGCCGGGCGCGAAGCAGCCAGCGCTCCACCTGACCGAACAGCCGCCCTTCCGAATCGCCCGTCAAGGTGGAGGCGACGCAGGAGCACGACCTTGACGGGCGAATTACAATTGGCGGCGGGCAGGGGAGTTTTTTGACAGGGCCAAACGCCCGGTGGCATTTCCGGCGGGCCGGATGCCGTCGGCTTTTGCGCTCTGTCGGGTTTGTCGGGTTTCTGTCGGGTTCGGTGCATCCGTCGCCGATGTCGCGACCAGCGGAAGCAGGGCTGCGCACGCCCCCAGTGCATGTCGACGGCGGGCCGGAAATGATGGTGGGCGACTCGCAGACCTCGGCCCAGGACCTGCCGCAGCCTGCCCGTCACCGCATTCCGACTTGGGCTATATTGCTCCAAGGGCCTGCGAAAATTTGACCTAAACGGTCGGCGCCGGGGGTGGGAATTTCCAGAAGGCCTCCGTCTTCCAATTCGCAGGGAACCCCATCGCCATCGGATCGACAAAAGCATGGCTGGCCAGCAGCGCAGCCAGCCGTTCGTTCCAGATCGTCCCAATCGAAACGACCTTCAGGAAATCGAACAAGACCACCGCCAGCGCATAAAACCGCGAAGGCGGCTGCACCTGAATCGTGCGGCCATCCGCCAGTGTCTTGGGAAACGGAGCGAGCAACGTCCCGAGCTTGTGCGCGACCAAAGGCTTGATCGCGAAGTCCCGGTTCCACAGCCGGGAATGATGCGCACAAAGATTGCGGAGATAGGTGAGACTGCGCAGCCACGACACCAGCACGGCCTCGTTGAGGCCATAAACCCCCGCAATGGCGTTGCGCGTCACGTTGTCACGCAGTCCCTCATAAAGTTTGGACAGCGACCCGAGCGTCAGCGTCTCCGCCACCATCCAAAACGGCGGCAGGTAAGGGTCGCCGTATTTCTGGTAGTAGTGGGCGATGAAAGCCTCGCTGTGCGGACGCGTTGGCAAAATCTTCGCACCACCCGGCCCCGTCTTCACGCCGAAATCATCTTCGATTTTGCGGAGAAACATCCCATGATCGAACTTCGGCTGGAAATGGGCCGCGTCGAGAAACCAATGTGCGCCGTGCGTCATGCACAGGGTGTTCACGATTTGCGATCGGACGGAAATTTCTACCCGCTCAATCGCGTCGATCACGAGCAGCCTCAATTCGCGATCGAAACGATAAAGATCCAAAACCTGTTGAAATACCGTGCCGGGCTTGAACGGCTTGCCGGCCTGGGTCTTGTCTTGAAACGGCAGCGCATACGCGGACAGCCGGTAGTAGCCGAGATGAGTGAGGCATCCTTGGGCGGTCGCCGCATCCGGCACAATCAGCCCACGATCCGTGAGACGTTTGAGTTGCCCGGGAAGGTCGAGCGCGAGTTTGGTGAACTTCATCGCCAAATCCGGGCAAAAAAATACCCACCAAATTGCGCATCGTTGAGAGGCGTGGCAGGTCTGTTGCGAAGACTATCGGCCAAAGCCGGTGGAAATTCAAGCGAAAAGCCGGCGGCGAAACTCGCTGATAATGAAGGCCGGAAGAGTTGCATCGAAACGATGACGGATAGCCAAACAGATATGAGGCGGGTTTCGACCACAATTGCCGGGCCTAACAAGAGGAACGGGAGCCTGATTTTCGCATCGCATCGGTCATGCGCGCAAAAATCACTCATCGGACTTGACAATGCTTACATCATGTAAGAATATCTTACCATACGCCATGAATGCCCCCGACCGAAATAAAGTGCGCGACGTCTTTCTGACGACGCTCCGCGAGTTTCTCGGTGAGAACGCGCCCGCCGAAATCACCGAGACCACCGATCCGTTTAAGGACCTCGGCCTCGACAGCGAGGACGGAGTGGAGTTCGCCTGTGTGCTCAGCGAGAAATTCGGGTGCAAGGTGCCCGACGAAGTGAACCCGCTCGTGGATGATGCAGGGCAATGTTCCCGGCTAGTCGGCGGGGCTATTGATCTCATGTGTGCCCTCATCCCAAAAGGAGGTTCATGAGCGACTCCGATCAACTCCGTCTCGCCATCGCAGCCCGCCTTCGTGCGGCCCGCGAACAATCCGGGCTGTCGCAAGGACAGGCGGCCAAGCTGCTCGACATGCAGCGCCCGACTATTTCCGAGATCGAGGCCGGTCGCCGTCGGGTCGCGGCAGATGAACTGGCAGGCTTCGGGCGCATCTATGACGTCAGTATTTCATGGTTGGCCGAAGAGAAACCAGAGGTGTCCGATCCGGCGGCCGAGCTGGCCGCCCGTGAACTCGCCAAGTTGAAGCCCCAGGACTTCGACAATGTGATGAAGCTGCTCCGCTCGCTTCGAAAGTCGGGAGGCGATCGCAAATGAGCGACTGGAAGGCGCTCGCCCGGCTGGCATTGCGCGGGGCTTTGGAGACCCGTCGGAGCGGTAACGTGCCGAAGGCCGTGCCCGTGTGTGTATTTGACCTGGCCGAACGTCTGAAACTTGAAGTCCGTTTCTGTGCAGGTGGGAGCTTCGAGGGGATGTATGCCAAGGGCTCGAACGTGATTTTGGTTCCATCGCTGCGGCCTCCGGGCCGGCAGGCGTTCACGGGTGCCCACGAGATGGGCCATTGGTATTTCGGCCACGGGAGTCGCATTGATGAGTTGCCCGAGTTCGCGCCCGACGATCGCAACGACCCGGAAGAGTGGAGCGCGAACCTGTTCGCCGCTTACTTGTTGATGCCTTCATGGGCAGTGGAATCGTCCTTCAATCGCCGGGTCTTGGATCCCAAGACCTGCACCGCCGTTGAACTTTACGCCGTCGCTTGCGAATTGGGCGTCGGCTACGAGACGCTCGTTCAGCATCTCCGTTGGTCGTTGCGGCTGATCAGTCCCTCGCGGGCCGCCGAGTTGGCGAACGCGACGCCAAAATCGATTCGAGAACATTTGCTCGGGAATGTTGCGACCAAGCATCTGATGCTGGCTGACGTGGATTGGATCACCGGGAATATTGACCTTCAAGTTGGGCACACCGCGTTGTTGCCGGCCGATGCGGTGGTCGAGGGCGGAGAGATTGCCGTCCTCGCGGACCTCCCGGCTGGTCGTTTGGTGCAGGCCAAAAAGCCTGGCATCGCCCGTGCCTTTCTGGAAGGCCGCGAGTGGGCGAAATTCCTGCGAGTGAGTCGCGCCGACTTCGAAGGCCGGAGCCTGTATCGCCATTTGGATGATCCCGATGCCAAATAATCTACCCCAAGTCATCGAAGAGCCAAATTTGTCGCACGCCTGGGGCCGGGTGCTGTTGCACGTGCTCGACAACAGCAAGCGGAAGCTCGCCCCTTTGGTCGTGTCAGTCACCGGGTTCACCGACGGCCTGGCGGCCGAAGATATGGAAATCCGAAAGGCGCTCGATGCCCTGCTCGTGACCAAGGATAGGAAATTCTCAAGCAAGGTCACCGCGCTCACTATTTTCCCCTATGATGCCTGGGTCCGCCGCGGGAGACTACCAGTGCGCGAGTTCACCGACTGGTATCTCAAAGATTTCTTTCCCCGGCTTCAGGCGCGCAATAAACTTAATGGTCGAGGCACTTATTTCGAGCGCATGGTTCGTTTCCAAGGGAGCAAGAAACCGAAGAACGGTCCGCCGCAAATCAGGGAAAAGAATCAGCTCGATCATTTGATCTCAATTTGGCGCCGCGATCGTGAAAAAGGCGGAAGCCCGCGCCATTCGGCGCTGCAAGTCTCCGTTTTTGACCCGGTGCAGGATCACACGGGCGGCAAGTTGCTCGGATTTCCCTGTCTTCAACAAGTGAGCTTTTCATACGACGAGGCCGACCAGTTGGCAGTGAACGCGTATTATCCGACCCAATATGTCGTCGACCGCGCCTACGGGAATTATCTCGGCCTGTGTCACCTCGGGCACTTCATGGCGCGGGACATGGGCCTGAATTTTGTGCGGTTGAACTGTTTCGTCGGCCTGCCCGATTTGGGCAGCGATCTGAACAAGGAGGAGTTGGCTCCGCTGGCGGACCTCATCCGGTCCCGTCTTCCGAATCGCGATGACGTCTAAGATTGCTCAAACCGGGCTTGGTCGCCTCGTCGTCTTCGAAGGGGCCGACGGGTCGGGCAAGACGACGCTCGCGCATGAATTGGTTGCCCGACTCCAGGCGCAGGGCTTGCGCGCGATGTATTTTTCGTTTCCAGGTCGGGAGCCCGGCACCCTCGGAGCGGAGGTATATCGGCTCCATCACCAGAATCCGGAACAGGGAGCGCACGTCATTCATCCCGCGAGTCTCCAGTTGCTGCACATTGCCGCCCACATCGACGCCATCGAAACGAAGATATTACCGGCCTTGAAGCAAGGCACGCATATCGTGCTCGACCGCTTTTGGTGGTCGACGTGGGTTTACGGCATCGTGGCCGGCGCGTCTGCCACTTCACTCAAGGCGATGATCGACGTCGAGCATTGCCATTGGGGCACGGTCCGACCGGCGATGGCCTTCCTGATTCTTCGCGACAAAGGCCGTGCCAACGACAAAGCGGTCGAGCGGCGCAAACGTATCGAGGAATATCAGCGCCTGGCCGCGAACGAGCGGAATGACTATCCCGTGCGCATCATCACCAACGATGGAACGCTGCCCGCGAGTCTGAAGAAAATCGTAGCCGAGCTTTCATTTCCCGATTGGCAATTGTCCACGCCAACAGCGCGGACCAACGGTTCGCAGCAGGGCCAGCTCGCACTGCAAGGCAGCCCGACGGCGGCTCGTGGCTCGCAGGTTTTCAGTCGGCTCGCACCGGCGAAAACAACCCTCGTCTATGACAGCTATTGGCGCTTCGCCTGTGAACGGCAGCGCATCTTTTTTGCGCGAGCGGAGGGACAACGCTCGCCATGGACGGATGACGTGGTGCTGCGGGAATTCAAATTCACGAACGCCTACCGGGCCTCGGATCGTGTGAGCCAGTATCTGATCAGGAAAGTGATCTACCGCGGCGACGCCTCACCGGACGAAGTCTTTTTTCGCACGTTGCTTTTCAAGGTCTTCAACCGAATCGACACTTGGGAACTTCTTTGCCGAGAGGTGGGTGAAATCACCTTCAAGGAGTTTTCGTTCAAACGCTACGATGCGGTGCTGAGCGCCGCGATGGCGCGAGGCGAACGCGTTTACTCCGCCGCCTACATCATGCCCTCGGGTGGCGCGAAGGCTCCGGGCGGGCGGAAACACTCGATGCATTTGCGCATGATCGAGCAAATGATCAAAGACGGGCTCCCGTCGAAGATTGCCGCCGCCCGGTCGATGGCCAAAGCGTTCGATCTAATCCGGGCCTATCCGACCATCGGGGACTTCCTAGCCTACCAGTATGTCACGGATCTCAACTACGGTCCACTGATCTCATTTTCCGAAATGGATTTTGTCGTCCCGGGGCCGGGAGCCTTCAGTGGGGTCCATAAATGTTTTAGCGACCTAGGCGGATTGACCGAAGCTGAAATCATCAAGGTCGTCACCGATCGCCAAGAGGAAGAGTTTGGCCGGCTCGGGTTGTCATTCCGAAATTTGTGGGGTCGGCCGCTCCAGCTCATCGACTGTCAAAATCTCTTTTGCGAGGTCGATAAATACGCCCGGGTGATGCACCCGGAGTTTAGCGGACCGACGGGACGCACCCGCATCAAGCAGCGGTTTACGGCAGAGCCGGAACCGATTGTTTATTGGTATCCACCGAAGTGGGGGATCAACGCGACGATCAAAAACGGAGGTTCCCATGTTTAAGCTGTTTTCCGGAACCGGTGCGGACGATACTTGGCTGAAAATCGTAGAGACGTTGCGACACGATGCGGACGTGTGTGAACAGCCGGGGCGCGGAGGCCCGACCAAGGAAATTTTGCACGCCGCTATTTCGATAGCGAATCCCCGCGCACGATGGGTGATCTCGCGTGCGCCAGCGATCAACCCGGCCTATGCGTTCGCTGAGTTAATCTGGACGTTGAGCGGCCGCGAAGATTCGGCCTTTTTGACCTATTTTAACTCCAAGCTGCCGGAACTGGCCGGCGATGGACCGACGTTTCACGGGTCCTACGGCAAACGTCTGCGGCGGCATCTGGGCTTCGACCAATTCGCCCGTGCTTACCACGCCTTGAAGCATTGTCCCGACAGCCGTCAGGTGGTGCTGCAAATATGGGATGGTAAAATCGACCTTCCGGGGAACGACGGTCTGCCGGTTTCACCGGATATTCCGTGCAATCTTGTCGCCCTGTTAAAGATTCGCGGCGGTCGGTTGGAATGGACGCAGGTGATGCGCAGTAACGACATCTTTCGAGGCATACCTTACGATTTCGTTCAGTTCACCTGCCTCCAAGAAATATTTGCCGGGTGGTTGGGAGTCGAGCTGGGTTCCTACTGCCACGTCAGCGACAGCCTGCACGCCTACGTAAGAGATTTGCCCAAGATTCTTACGGCCTCACCCACAGAGGCGGCCGTCGACAGCGCAAATTTACGTCTGTCGTTTGACGACTCGAAAGATGTTTTCGCAGACATTGAACGTGCCGTCGAACGAATCGTCACCATCGGCTCGTCGTCGGACGAACTTCTGGCAGCCTTGCATGGTTCTGCGCTACCTCTCGCTTACAAGGATATGCTGGCCGTGCTTACGGCGGAGGGATTGCGGTTACGAAGGAAGGGTGACGCCTATCGAGAGGCCATTGCGGCCTGCGTGAATCCTCTCTATCGTCAACTATGGCTGCGGTGGCTGGAGCGTTACGCGGTGAAGCCGGGTGCGTGAAACCGAAGTTTGTTCGCTTTGCCGGATTTTACCGGGCACCCGTAGCGTCCTCGAATTCGCTCCGCAGGCTGTGGTAGTTGATCGCGGTCAGCGACTCGGCGAGTCCATCAATCGCAGCCGCATCCCAACAGTCGGGCCAGACTACGCCACCCTGCCATTCCGCGTGATGTTGGCACCCGTGCCAGTCGGGTGGGTTGTCGGTCCGCTCTGGGTAGGCCCGTTTGTAGAGTCGGTCGGCATCGAGGCCCAGCGCCGAGCAGGCGACATAGTAGGCGTGAAGCACGGCCGATCCGATGGTGCCGTCGCACGCCTGCCCGAGCCGGTAAGGCCGTGGGGAAACGAATTCCTTCTTTCGCTCCGTGAGCCAGCGGAAGAATCGCTCGACCCCGGCCGGCGTGGCCGGCACCCACGCGTTGAGGAAAGTCACGCCGCCCGCAATCCGCTCGAACGCCTCGAGGTAAAACTGCCCCGCGAATCGCGGGCGGTCCGCCGGTGCGGCGTGGACGTAAACGTAGAGGTCCGACGTATAGCGTTCACGCTCGCGCCCTGCCGAGGGCTCCAAGATGAACCGGATCGCGTCCTGATAGTGGGTGGGAAAGTCAGTTTTCATCGGATTTGTCCCCGGACTTACTTCACGCCTTCGGATTTTTCCTCCGTGTAGTGCCGGTAGGCCGCGCTATCCATTGTCGCGAAATCCCAACCCAGCGCGTCGCACAGGTGGCGCAGATCCGCGAGTAGATCGGTCACGCCCGCCTCCGGGTCGTCGCCGTTCTCGTAGGCCGCGAGGATCGCGCGCTTCGCGATCACCTGCCGATAGAGCGCTGGATTTTCGTCGGGCAACGATTCGGGCACCTGCCCGAGAGGATAGTGCGGAATCGCCGCCCACGCATCGTCGTCCGTTGTCATTGTCGTCTCCGCTACGGCCGGAATCGGCTCCGCGCCAAGTGCGAGTTGGTCCTCGCTCCATTCGTTACCTGCGTCGTCGAGGAAGATTCTCTGTTCGCCGAGCTGCTCGGTGTATTGGCCGTCCCAGCAGAGTTTCGTTTCACCTTCCCATTCGATCGCGAGCGTGCCGTCGGGTGCGCGGGTGACGCTTGCGATCAGGGCGTTGCCGGGAATCCAATCCTTGCTGGCCGCGATGCGTCGTCCGTTGGGCGCATAGAGTTGATTGGGCAGGCGATCCGTCCGAGCCGGCGAATGCGGTGTGTCGTTCGTGTTCATGATGAAGGGCGCCGGTGCGCCCCGGCCGGGCGGAAGTGCCCGTTTCCCGTGGCGCGTGCCGCGCGCTGGTTCCGTGGGGCACGCCCAGTCACCGCCAAGGCCGCGGAGTGGGGAGCGCTGCGCTCCCCACGAAGGGGAAGGCCACCGGCGGGAAAGGTGGAGCCGCGCGCAGCGCGGACTACCTTGACGGGCGTGGCACACTCGGAACCGCGTGCGGAAGCTAACTTTTTGATCCCACTCGGCGGATGCTTACCAGGGCGAGGAGGCTTCCCCGCGCGAATCGGACACGCAGTCGCTTGGGGAAGCCGCCGAAATTCTTGTATCTGGTCGCGGCGGGCTGGTCTCCACCGCACAAGGTTTATTCCATCCGCGTGTTTCCACCCATGCCCACTCGCGAGGAAATCAGCCGCAAAATCCGCGACGATCTCGCTGCGCGCGGACTCGCGCCCGACGACGCCCATTTCGCGTTCGTCCTTCAGGCAATGGAGGACATGAACCAAGGGACCGCCGACCTCGACGACGAGCTGGCCGATCTCGCCAGCCGCCTCGCCTGGCTCGCAAACGCGCCCACGTGGCTGAACCGGCGCGACCTCGCGGAATTCGATCCTTTTGTGGTGGCCCGACTGAGCGACTGTGAAGCCGCGCTCTCGGCGATTCGCGCCCGCTGGGAACAGCATCGGACGGAAGCGCCGAAGAGCGCGCCATGAAGGGCGCTCGTGCGCCCAGTCATTCGCCGGCCAACGGAGCTGCCAGTGCAGCCAGCGGCAAATCGGTCGGATATTGATTCGCAATCTCCTGAAGTAATTTCTCGTTGAGATCGGTCGTGACGAACCGGTCGTCGCCCCGCCTGAGCAAAGCCGAGAATCGCACCTGCTCGCGCCCCACCTCGATCCGGTGGCACTCCACCCGATGCTCGGCGTTTTCGCCGACACTTTCGGGATCGAACTCTTCCGGCAACAGCACAATGGGTCGGTCTCGTTGCGGCTCTTGATCCTCACCGAACGGAATCTGAATCAGTCGGAAATTGGGCAACCGCTCACCCAAACCGAGACTGATGTCGTAACAGGGATCAACCAGTCCGCTGCGAGCCATCTGTCCGCGGAATTGCTGGGTCAGGCTCATCAGGTAAACTAGGGCCCTTGCCTGTAGGTGCGTGATTTCCAGGTAGGCGTAGTCCGGTGCCTCGGAGAATTCGTTCGGCGTGGTCGCGTGGACGGCAAGCTTGAGGGAAGACTGGGCGGATGCGGCGATGACGTTCATGACAAAATGCGCCGGTGCGCCCCGGTCGGGCGGTGTTGCCCGTTGCTCGTGGCGCGTTCCACGCGCTGGCCCCGTGGGGCACGCCCAGTCACCGCCAAGGCTGCTGAGCGGGGAGCGCTGCGCTCCCCACGAAGGGGAAGGCCGCCGGCGGGAAAGGTGGAGCCGCGCGCAGCGCGGACTACCTTGACGGGCGTGGCACACTCGGGCCATGCGTGTGGAAGCCACCCCTTTCGTCCCGCAGGCGGATGCCCCCGTCCGCGACGTCTCACGACCGCATCGGGCTGCCATAAGGTGCCAGCGCAACCTGCGCCGCATCGACGCACTCGAATTGCACCCGTCCGCACGCCACTGCGACGACTTCGCATTCCTCCTTGGTCAACAGCATCCGCTCCCGGAGCCGGATCACCGCTTCGGTCGCATCGCGCGCTTCCACCGCCTCGACGTGATGGCTCCCAGCCGGAACCACATATACGATCAATGTGTAGAGATTCATGGTGAGGTGAGTTTGAGTTTTCATCCTCACAACAGCCCCGCGTCGCGGAACGAGTAGTGGCCGACCTTGTTGGGATCGTCCTCGACCGCGCCCACGACCACGTGGTCGAGCAAATCGATCCCGATGATCTTCGCCGCCTCCCTCAACTGGCGCGTCAATTGCAGGTCGGCCGCGCTGGGTGTCGGGTCGCCGCTGGGGTGATTGTGTTATGTGTTGCCCCGAGCTATGTGGAGTGAACGTGCATTTTTGCCTTCGCCTCTCTCGGCGAGTGGACTCATTCGCTGCACATAGTTCTCCGTGGTTTACTCCTGTATTTTAGCAGAGTTCTGACGGCAGCGTGCTTTTCCTCGGCGTTGACGCGTGATGAGCTGGGTCATGCGCAAGCCGTTCTATCCCTCGGCGCCGTCGGATGAAAAGGGGTTGGAGTATTTCTACATCGACCGGCGCGCGCTGGCCGATTTCAGACGCGGGCCTCTGGGTGGTTACTTTGACGGCTTCGCCGCCGGCCTGAAGCAGAACGGATATGCCAACAAGACTGCGTGCATAATCCTCGGCCCATGCTGTGTGTTTAACGCGTTCCTGATCGAGCGCGGCATCAAAGACCTCGCGGCGATCTCCGACGCGCTAGTTGGAGAGTTTCTGGCGGCCTATCTGGGCGAGGTGCGCAGCACGTGTTCGCGCTACAGGCCGCGCGATAACTGCCTGGCCCACCTCAAGCACCTTTTCCTCTATCTCGAAGCGATCAAGGTCATGGCGTTCCCACGGCCGGCTCCGGTCATCACGAAGCATAGCTGGCTCCTTGATCCCTACGCCGTGCATCTGCGGGAGGAACGCATCGTGGCACTGGTCACGTTCAAGCGCCATATCGCTCACACCACCGCCTTCCTTGAGTCGTTGAAGGGCGACGCTCAACGCTCCCGTTTGCGGGACATGCGCGCCGAACAGATGGAGTCTCACCTCCGGCGCTTCATCCAAGGCAGCAGCGACAACACGGCCTCGCTTTCTTCAAGTCTCCGAGTGTTTCTCGCGTATTGCGCCCGCCACGGCCACACGCAGCGCGACTTCACTGGTCTCGTGCCACGCCAGCGGCTCTATCGGCACGCCTCGCTGCCCAGAGGTGTGGATGATTCGTCGCTCGAACGGGTGCTCGCCATGATCGACAAGCAGACGCCCAACGGAGCGCGCGACTACGCGATCATTCTCGTTTTGATGGCTTACGGTGTCCGGGCCGTTTCCGCCGCACACTTGTCGCTCGAAGACCTGGACTGGCCACAGGCCAAGATTCGTTTTCGCGCCCAAAAGGGTGGCAAAGAGGTGCTTGTTCCACTCCTCGATGCCGTCGGCGAAGCGATCATTCAATGGCTCCGGCACCGCGATCCTCGGACACCGTATCGCGAGGTTTTTCTCAGCACCAAGGCGCCCCACGGCTCCCTCAGCAGCATGGCCGTTTCCAACGTCGTAAAGCACTACATGCTCAAAGCCGGTGTTCACCAACCCGGACGCGGGGCGCACAGCTTGCGTCATTCCTGGGCGATCCGGGCGCTGGAGCACGACCAGCCGATCAAGGCCATCGCCGATGTTCTCGGTCATCGCTACATCGATACAACTTACATCTACGCCAAGGCGGACTTGAAGACACTCCGTCAAGTCGCAATGCCGTGGCCGCGGAGGTGAGCGATGGCCACGTGTTCTTTCCGCAGTCCCCTCGCTTTCCGCCTCCAGTCTTTTCTGGAGGCCCGCCCGGCCGCGAAGCGTCCACCGACTTTTAAGATTCTCTGCTGCCTAGATCGCTTCCTGATGGGTGCGGTGAAGCCCGGCGACACGATCACCCGCCAGGCCGCTGAGGGTTGGTTCAAGAGCATGGAGCACCTTGCGCCCGGGACGCGGATCAACCGGATATCCGTGCTGCGGCAGTTTTGTCGCTACCTGAGCCATTTCGATCCGCGCACGTGCATCGTGCATCGGATGTTTCTGCCGAGGCGCAACCGGCCGATGCCGCATATCTATACTCGACAGGAGGTGTGCCGCATCATGACCGCCGGCAAGGCGGTGCGCTCGCGCGATGCCCTTCGCCCCGCCGTGTTCGCGACCATCGTGGGATTCCTCTACGCCACCGGCCTGCGCGTCGGTGAAGCGGTGAAGCTCAACCTGGCGGACGTGGAACTGAAGCGTGCCCTCATCCTGATTCGGGAGACTAAGTTTCAGAAGACGCGGTATGTGCCGCTCGCGCCTTCGACCGTGGAACACCTCGCATTCTATCTCCGGCAGAGGCGCAACGCAGGCTTCTCGCAGGAGCCAACCGCGCCCTTTTTCCCGTCGGCGTCGGGCGGGCGTTATCACGTGCCGACGTTCACGACCACCTTCCTGCAGATCCTCCGCCGCATCGGGCTTCGCGGTCCCTCCGGCCAACGTGGCCCACGGATTCACGATCTGCGCCACTCCTTCGCCGTTTCCCGGCTGCTGGCGTGGCACCGGGCGGGCGATAATCTTTTCGCCAAACTGCCGACCTTATCGACCTACCTTGGCCACAGCACCGTGACCGGCACCGAGGTTTATCTCCACGCCACGGCGGAGTTGATGGAGAGCACCGGCCAACGCTTCCACGATCATTTCGCCGTCCCGGCGGCCAGCAGGCTATGCCACCCTCCGACTTCGCATCGTTGATCCGGGGCTTTTTCGATCAGCACCTCGTGTCGCAACGAGGTCTCAGCGGTCACACCGTCCTATCGTATCGCGACACGTTCAAACTGCTGCTGGAGTTTGCCTGCCGGCAACCGCGCAAGCAGGTGAACGACTTCGTGCTCGACGACCTAACGCCGGAGCTGGTCCGTCGGTTTCTCACTCATCTTGAGGACGACCGCCACAACCGGGTTGTGACCCGCAACCTCCGGCTGGCAGCGATCCATTCTTTTTTCCGCTACCTCACAACCGTCGATCCTCGGCACCTGGTTCACTGCCAGGCGATTTTCGATGTGCCGTTCAAGCGCCGGCCGCATCGTGTCGCGCAGTATCTGGAGCGAGACGAAGTGCAGGCGATTTTCCGCCAGATCGATTGCCGGACTTTGCTCGGCCAGCGTGACGACGCCCTCCTGCGGATGCTCTACAACACCGGCATGCGCGCGCAGGAAGTGGTCGATCTCGATGTCCGGCATGTTCGCATCACGCGACCCTTCACGGTTCTGATTCATGGCAAGGGCCGCAAGGAGCGGGTCTGCCCGCTCTGGGCGGAGACCGTCAGCTCGCTCAAGCGTTACCTTCAGACGCGAGCCATTCGGCACACCGATGCGGTGCCGCTCTTCCTCAACACCGACGGCGACCGGCTCACGCGCTACGGGGTGCGCTACATCGTCACTCATCGCGTGCGTGCAGCGGCGCAACGGTGTCCTCCGTTGCTCACGCGACCGATCACCCCGCACACATGGCGCCACACAACCGCCATGCACCTCCTTCAATCCAACGTCGACCTCGCCATGATCCGCTCCTGGCTGGGCCACGCCTCCATCGAGACCACCAACACCTACGTCGAGATCGACCTGGAGATGAAGCAAAAGACCCTCGCCTCGGCCGAAAAACTGCTGCCCAAAATGAAGTCATCGGCGACATCATGGCGCGCGAACAAGGACATCCTCTCCTGGCTTTCCACGCTCTAATTTCCCGCCCTAAACGCGATCGCCCAGAGGGCCGGGCACGTCGTCTTCGCGGATCGCCGCCGGCAAGCCGTGATGAGTTTTCCCAAGGCGCGGTGCAACCGGCGCATCTCCAGCATGCGCCGATCAAGCTCCTGCTGCTTGCCCTCCAAAAGACATTTCACTTCGGCGCACGACTCGCCCGGTAAAAATTGCATTTCCATTAACTCCTTGATCTCGCGCAGGGTGAACCCGAGGTCTTTCGCCGAACGGATGAACCGCAGGCGGCTCAGGGCTTCATCGTCAAAGTCCCGGTAACCCGATCCCGGCCAGCGGTGGGTCGCCGGCAAGAGTTCCATTCGCTCATAGTAGCGGACGGTCTGGACGTTTACTCCGGCAGCTTTGGCGAGTTCTCCGATAGTCATGACATGGCGGTTGACCTTATACCATACTACAGGGTGTAAGCTGAGTCCATGAAGCCGGTGAAGCAATCGTGGATTCTAACAGGCGGATTTTTGTCCGCCGTGGCGGCCTCGCTTTGCTGCATTGGGCCGCTGGTGGCGGTCGTCGCGGGCGCGGGCAGTTTTGTCGCCGCCGGCTGGTTCGAACGCTGGCGGCCGGTTTTTCTCGGCATCACCGTTGCGCTCCTTGCCCTCGCGTGGGTGCTGACCTTGCGAGCCCGCCGCATTGCCTGCGCGGACGGCACCTGTGCAACGCCGCAAGCGAGTCGGTGGACCCTCGGCGTTTTGATTTTTAGCACGGTGGTTGTTGGTGCGGTCGCTCTGTTTCCGCAGCTCGCGCAAACCGTCGTCGGCCCCTCCTCGGTCGCAAGCTCCGCGCCGGCGGATGGCCGCGTGCTGCGCGTGCGCATCCCCTCCATGGACTGCGCCGCCTGCGCGGTCGGCATCGCCGGCACGCTACAGCGGGTTCCGGGTATCCGCACGGCGGTCGTCCGCTACGCGACGAAAGAAGCCGAGGTCGTTTACGATCCTGCCGTGATTTCGGCGACGGCGGTGATCGCCAAGATCGACGCCACGGGTTTCAAGGCAGAGCCGGTAAACTGATCGCCATGTCCAATTGTTGCTCAGCCAAAGGTGAGGAGTGCTCGTCTGTGAAGGAGTCCGCCGTCAAGCCGTCCTGCCCACGCTGCGGGCGCTCCGGTCGCCCGGTCTCGACCCTCACGCTCAAGCACCAAGTTAAGTCTCAGTTTTTACCGACCGTAAATGCGGGGGGATTTCATTTCTGTCCCACGCCCGACTGCCCGGTCGTTTATTTCAGCGCCGTTGGAACGGTTCTGACTACCGGCGACGTTCGCCGCCCGGTCACTCAAAAAGATCCCGCGCATGCGCCGGTGTGCTATTGCTTCGGCTTCACGCCCGCGATGATTCGCGAGGAACTTGCCGTCACCGGAAAATCCACCGTGATCGAGCGCATCGCCGCGGAGATGAAGGCTGATTTTTGCGCCTGCGAGATTCGCAACCCCCAAGGCTCGTGCTGCCTCGGCAACGTTAAGGCTGCCGTCAAAATCGCCACCGCAGAACGCGCCAGCCTCGCCTGATTGTCTGCCAAGTTATGTGCAGCGATTTCGCTGCCGCGCAGAGCGAAGTGACTCCGACAAGTGGCTGTCCACTCCACATAGGTCTGCGCGCAACATAACACAACCACCCGAGCGGGGATCCATCGCCGAGCCCGGATGATTTTCGCGTCACGCGCACCCTGCGCGAGGCCGCCCGCACGATGGAGATCCCGCTGGAGGACCACATCATCATCGGCCGCAGGGCCGCGGATCCGATCGGACGGGGCTACTACAGCTTCCGCGAGGGCGGGGGAATCTGAAGCCTGGACCGGGCGGCTTGGAAGGGTGGGCGGGCGCGTCCCTGCGCCCGCATGGCGTCGAGTCGCGACGTGACCGAATGCGGGCGCCGGGACGCGCCCGCCCACCGCTATCGTGCTGAAATCCCAGCCCTTCACGCGCGTTCGAGATGCGCCGGGCGGCGCCGCGGCTCGCGGCTAAATTGGTGGTAGGTGATGGATTCGAACCATCGAAGGCGTAAGCCAGCAGATTTACAGTCTGCCCTCGTTGGCCACTTGAGTAACCTACCGAAAAAGGGAGGCGGAACGTCGCGAGTCCGCCGGACGACGGCAAGGATTTTTTGCAGCAGATCCAAGGTGGGGTGCGTTGACCGAAACGCGCCTCGCCTTGAAAAATTACTGCACCGCGGCGGCGGCGGTGACCAGCTCCACGAAGCTCCGCGCTTCGAGGCTTGCGCCGCCAATCAGGCCGCCATCGATGTCCTTTTGCGCGAGCAATTCGGGGGCGTTGGCGGGCTTCATCGAGCCGCCGTAGAGGATGCGCACCTTTTGCGCCACGGGCTCGGTAAAGAGCTTGGTGAGGAGTTCGCGGATGAAGGCGTGAACTTCCTGGGCCTGCTCGGTCGTCGCGACCTTGCCGGTGCCGATGGCCCAGACGGGCTCATAGGCGACGGCCACCGAGGCTGCCTGATCCTTGGTGACGCCTTCGAGACCGCGCTCAACCTGGGTCTGGACGACCTTGAGGGTCGCGCCCGCCTCGCGCTCGGCGAGGGTCTCGCCCACGCAGAAAATCGGCCTGAGCTGGTTCTTCAGCGCGGCCAGCACTTTCTTGTTCACCAGCTCGTCGGTCTCGCCGAAGAGGGTGCGCCGCTCGCTGTGGCCGAGGATCACGTGCGTCGCGAAAATCGCGCGGAGCATGGGCGCGGAGACTTCGCCGGTGAAGGCCCCGCTGGCCTCGAAGTGCATGTTCTGCGCGCCGAGCTTGAGGGTGGAGCCCTCGAGTGCACGGCCGGCGCTCTCGATGCCCGTGAATGGCGGGCACACGACGACCTCGACCTCGGATTGTTTGCCGACGGTGGCGACGAGTTCGCGCACGAGCGCGACGCCGTCGGCGGGCGTCTTGTTCATCTTCCAATTGCCGGCGATCAGTTTCTTGCGGGGGATCATAAGAAAAAAGGTAAGAGGTGATAGGTTTGGGGTGATGGGCCTGGACCTATGACCTATCACCCATGACCGATGACCAGAGAGAATCAGCTTTCGAGGAAGGCTACGCCCGGCAGGACCTTGCCTTCGAGGTATTCGAGGCTGGCGCCGCCGCCGGTGGAGCAGTGGGTGACTTTTTTATGCACGCCGAACTTCTTCGCGGCCGTGGCGGTGTCGCCGCCGCCGACGACGGTCGTCGCGCCTTGGGCGGTCGCTTCGGCGATGGCGTCGGCCATGGCCTTGGTGGCGCCGGCGAACTTCTCGAACTCGAACACGCCCGCGGGTCCGTTCCACACGATGGTCTTCGAGGCGAGGATGGCGGCGCGATAGAGCGCGATGCTCTTGGGGCCGGCGTCCATGCCCTCCCAGCCGTCGGGGATGCCGCTTTCAAGGGTGGCGGGCTGCGTGTTGGCGTCGGGACCGAACTTATCACCGCATACGAAATCAACGGGGAAGATCAGCTCGACGCCGCGGGCCTTGGCTTTGGCCTCGAGGTCGGCGACGATCTCGGCGCCGGCTTTGTCGAAGAGCGAGGAGCCGATTTTCATGCCGCGGTTCACCTTGTGGAAGGTGTAGGCCATGCCGCCGCCGATGATGATCTTGTTGGCCTTCTCGAGGAGATTGTTGATGAGCGGAATCTTGTCCGCGATCTTGGCGCCGCCGAGGATGGCAAGCAGCGGGCGCTCGGGGCGGTTAAGCACCTGGTCGAAGGCCTTCAGCTCGGCTTCCATGAGGAAACCGGCGGCTTTTTCCTGCAGAGCGACGCCGACGATCGACGAGTGCGCGCGGTGCGCGGTGCCGAAGGCGTCGTTGACGAACACGTCGCCGAGCTTGCTCAGGCTCGCACGGAACGCGGCCTCTTTCGCCGGATCAGCTTTCAGTTTGGTCTCGGTGCCGTCGGCGTTCTTGATCTTCACCTTGCCCTCTTCTTCGAGGTGGAAGCGGAGATTCTCGAGCAGCACGACCTGGCCGGGCGCGAGCTTCGCGCACGCCGCCTCGACCGCGGGGCCGACGCAATCGTCGAGAAACGTGACCGGCTTGCCGAGGAGTTTTTCCAGCTCCGTGGCAACGGGCTTGAGCGAGAACTTGGCGTTCTTCTGGCCATCGGGACGGCCGAGGTGCGACATCAGGACCACGGACGCGCCCGCGGCGAGCGCGTGCTGGATCGTGGGCAGCGCGGCGGCGATGCGCGCGGTGTTGGTGATGGCGCCGGTCTGCTTGTCCTGCGGGACGTTGAAGTCCACGCGCATGAGCACGCGTTTCCCGCCGAGGTTCAGGTCACGGATGGTTTTGAATTTGGCCATGGATAAGCTCCTGAAAAAATTGCCCGCGAATCACGCGAATCCCCGCGAATAGTTTGAAGTATTCGCGAGGATTCGTGCGATTCGCGGGCGAAAGAAAAACCTTACAGCTTGTCCGCGATCTTCTTGGTCAGATCGACGACGCGGTTCGAGTAGCCCCACTCGTTGTCATACCACGAGACGAGTTTGAAGAACTTCGAGTTCAGCTCGATCGAGGAGCCGGCGTCGTAGATCGAGGACTGCTTGTCGTGGATGAAGTCCGAGGAGACGACTTCGTCGGAGGTGTAACCGAGGATGCCCTTCAGGTAAGTCTCGGACGCCTTCTTGATGGCGGCGTTGATCTCGGCGAGGGAGGTTTCCTTGGTGCTCCGGAAAGTCAGGTCCACGACGGAAACCGTCGGGGTCGGCACGCGGAAGGACATGCCGGTGAGCTTGCCCTTGGTCTCGGGGAGCACGAGGGCGGTCGCCTTGGCGGCGCCGGTGCTCGACGGGATGATGTTGATGGCGGCGGAACGGCCACCCTTCCAATCCTTCTTCGAAGGGCCGTCCACGGTCTTCTGGGTGGCGGTGTAGGAGTGGATCGTGGTCATGAGGCCTTCCTCGAGACCGAAGCCTTCCTTCAGGAGCACATGGACGAGCGGCGCGAGGCAGTTCGTGGTGCAGGAGGCGTTGGAAATGATCGTGTGCTTCGCGAGGTCGAGTTTGTCGTCGTTCACGCCCACGACGACGGTGATGTCCTCGCCCTTGGCCGGGGCGGAGATGATGACCTTCTTGGCGCCGGCGGCGATGTGGCCCTTGGCCTTCTCGGCTTCGGTGAAGAGCCCCGTGGACTCGATCACGAGCTGCACGCCCAGCTTGCCCCAGGGGAGTTCAGCCGGAGTCTTGGCGGAAACGACGAGGATCTCCTTGCCGTTGACGATCAGGACGTCGTCCTCGGCCTTGTCCGGGGAGGACTTTTTCGAGGAAACGGTGCCGGCGAATTTGCCCTGCGTGGAGTCATACTTGAGCAGGTAGGCGAGGTTGTCGGCCGGCACGATGTCACCGACCGCCACGACATCGAGCGTGGTGCCGAGCAGGCCCTGCTCGACGAGCGCGCGGAAAACGAGGCGGCCGATGCGGCCAAAACCATTGATAGCAACTTTGACAGCCATTGTAGGACTCCGTGTGGTGTGGTTGATGGATTGCGGTTGAGAGAGTGTTCCGCGCACGCGCGGACTCACCACGCAACAGAACCGCCGCGGCGGATGCAAGGGGCTTTTCGCGCCGGTTGTGTCATCGGCGGACGCTGGCGGCGACGGGGCTCCGTCAGGCTGAAACGCGCCGCGCCGCGTTCTTGGACTCAGGGGAACAGCCCGCGGCTCTGTTTTGCGTCAGCCACCCGCTGGATGCCGAGGGTGAGGGCGGCAAGGCGGCGGCTGAACTTGAACTTGGATTTCTGGGCGTCGACCGACTCCTTCGCCTTGTCGAGCATGGCGAAGAGTTTTTGCAGCACCTCGTCCCGGCTCCAGTAGAAGTTGGAGAGGTTTTGCAGCCATTCGAAGTAGGAGACGATGACGCCGCCGGAATTGCAGAGCACATCGGGGATGATTTCGATGTCGCCGCGCGCCTCGATGATCTTGTCGGCGGCGTTGGTGGTCGGGCCGTTGGCGCCTTCGGCGAGGATGCGGCACTTCAGCTTCGGGGCGTTGTGGTCGCCGATCACGCGCTCCAGGGCGCAGGGCGCGAGCACGGTGCAGTCGAGCTCAAGCAGGTCCTCGTTGGAGATGGGATCACCGCCGTCGAAGTCGCGGAGGGTTTTCTGGTAGCGGACATAGTTCAGCGCCTTGCCCAGGTCGATGCCGCGGGGATTGTGGATGCCGCCGGTGTAATCGGAGATCGCGATGATTTTCGCGCCGTAGTTGGCCAGCGCGAGGGCGGTCTCGCTGCCGACATTGCCGAACCCTTGGACGGCCACCGTGGCCTGGCTCACGGGGATGCGCAGGTCCTCAAGGTAGCGTTTGGTGAGATAGGCGACGCCCGCGCCGGTCGCCTCGCGCCGACCCTGCGACCCGCCCAGCGCGATCGGCTTGCCCGTGACGACGGCACTCGCGACGTGCCCGACGTGGTTGGAATAGGTGTCCATCATCCAGCCCATGATCTTCTCATTGGTGCCGACATCGGGGGCCGGCACGTCGATGTGCGGGCCGACGAAGTTCACCATCTCCTGCATGTAGCGCCGCGAGAGGTGTTCGAGTTCGGACTCGGTCAGATCGTTCGGGTTGACGATGACGCCGCCCTTGGCGCCGCCGTAGGGCAGGCCGACCAAGGAAGTTTTCCAACTCATCCACATGGCGAGCGCGGCGACCTCGCCGAGGGTCACATGCTGGTGGAAACGGATGCCACCTTTGGATGGGCCGGTGCTGAGATTGTGCTGCACCCGGTAGCCTTCGAAGACCGTCACCGAGCCATCGAGACGCTTCACGGGCAGCGACACCGCGAGGCAGCGCCGCGGGTATTTGGTGCGGTCGCGGATGGCCTCGGGCAGGCTGATGGCATCGGCCGCCAGATCGAACTGCCGGCAAGCCATGCGAAAGACATCAGAGTCGTAGAGGGAGGAGACGATGACCTTGGACATTAGGCGAGGTTGGGGTGGGCAGGTCGGTTGCGCGGCAGGCTGGGGGAGAGGGGCAGTCTTTGCAAATGGCATCCAGCGCGCGGTTGAAATCGGCGGCTGGCGCGGCGCACACTGCGCGCCGCATGCCGGGCATCATCATCAAGTTCCTCACGTGGGTCGCGCAAAAGTTTGGCGTGGCGATCTTGATCGTGGTGGCTGCGCTCGCGGGCTACGGGTTGTGGCTCTTCGTGAAGGAGGAGCATTCGCTGGAGGTCGAGCGCGTGGAGAAACTCGCCCGCGCCATCGTCGACCGCGACCAGCTGCTCGCGGCCAAGGCCGAGGTGGACCAGCGACTCACGACGCTGCGCGCCGACCTCGAGAAACAGCGCGCGCGCGCCCAGCAAGCCTCCAAGGTCATCGCGACGCTGCGCGAGCTCGAGAGCTGGTGGGAGCGCTGGTTTGGCAACCGGGCGCAGCAATCCGCCAATGCCGAGCAGATCGCCAGCATGGAGAAACTGCGCAAGGAATCGCTCGGTTTCGTGGACGACCTCCAGCGTGGCCTGACGAAGGTCGTATTTGAAAAGGATGGCATCGAGTCGGCGCTCGTCCGGGTGAACGGCGAAGTCGACTACCTTGAGCAGACACGCTCCGGCGTGCGCCACTACCTCGCCACCGCCTGGGAGCGGCTGAAGTGGTATATCATCGTGGCGCTCGCGGGCTATTTTTTCGGCCCCACGCTCTGGTCGATCACCCTGTTCTACGGGCTCGCGCCGGTGATGGCCCGCGGCCGCCCGATCCGGCTCGGACCCGAGCCGGCGGCGCTGCCGGTCGTGGGCGAAAGCCACGTCTCGATCGAGGCGCGCCTCCAGCCGGGCGAAATCCTGCGCATCAAGGAAAAATACCTCCAGGCCTCCGACGAAGGCGTGGGCAGGCGCACGCGCTTCGTGCTCGATTGGCGCATCCCGTTCACGAGCCTCGCGTGCGGCCTGGTCGAGCTGGTCGAGCTGCGCCATGCCGCCGCCGAAGGCGAGCGCCGCGTCACGCTATCCAACGGCACCGACCCGCACATCGAGATGGCGCAGGTGACCGTGCCCGCCGGCGCCTCGCTCGTGTTGCGGCCGAGCTTCCTCGCCGGCGTCGTGCAACGGGAGGACGAGTCGCTCGTGATTCGGAGGCACTGGCGGATTTTCCGCTGGCAGGCGTGGATCGGCGGGCAGTTCCGGTTCTTCGAGTTTGTGGGGCCGTGCCGCCTTTTCGTCGCCGGCAGCCGCGGCGTGCGCGCCGAGTGCCTCGCCGATCGCGAGGGCGCGGCGACGCCGGCGCGACGCACGAATCAGGACGCCACCATCGGCTTTACGCCCAACCTCGACTACCGTCCCGTGCGGGCGGAGACCTTCTGGAGCTACTACCGCGGCATGAACCCGCTTTTCGACGATCTCTTCGCGGGCCGCGGGCTCTTCGTGTTGCAGGAGACCGCAGCCGAAGGCTCCGCGGCGCGATCCGGCCGCTTCTGGTCCACGGTCTGGAGCGGCGTGCTCAAAGTCTTCGGGTTGTGAAGCGCGGATTTTCGGTTTCTCTCTTCGCCTCGCCCATGCTTTTCAAACTCGCCTCCGACTACCAGCCCACCGGCGATCAGCCGCAGGCGATTGAGAAGCTGGTAGCCTCGATCGAGGCGGGCCACCGGCACCAGACGCTCCTTGGCGTCACCGGCTCGGGGAAGACGTTCACGATGGCCAACGTCATTGCGCGCACGCAGCGGCCCACGCTCGTCCTCTCACACAACAAGACCCTCGCGGCCCAGCTCTACTCGGAGTTCAAGAATTTCTTCCCGGAGAACGCGGTCGAATACTTCGTCAGCTACTACGACTACTACCAGCCCGAGGCCTACGTCCCGTCGAGCGACACCTTCATCGAGAAGGACTCCTCCATCAACGAGGAGATCGAGCGGCTGCGCATCGCGAGCACGAGCTCGCTCGTGTCGCGGCGCGACGTGATTGTGGTCGCGAGCGTATCGTGCATCTACGGCCTCGGCTCGCCGCAGGAGTTCACCGAGCTGCGCATCCCCCTGCGCCGCGGTGCGCCGCTCGGGCGGCAGGTCCTGCTGGAGCGCCTCGTGGACAACATCTACGAGCGAAACGACTACGAGCTGAAGCCCGGCCGCTTCCGCGTGCGCGGCGATGTGGTGGACATCATGCCGGCCTACCTCGAGCACGGGCTGCGCGTGGAGTTTTTCGGCGACGAGATTGATGCGCTCAGCGAGTTCGATCCGCTGACAGGCAGCATCCTCCGCCCGATCGAGCAGTTCGATCTCTACCCGGCCAACCAATACGTGACGAGCCGCGGCAAGCTCGAGCCCGCCATCGCCGCGATCAAGGCGGAGCTCGACGAACGCGTGGCGTATTTCGAGGGCCGCGGGCAGCTGCTCGAGGCGCAGCGCATCCGCATGCGCACGAACTATGATCTCGAGATGCTCCAGGAGATGGGCTTCTGCAACGGCATCGAGAACTACTCGCGCCATCTCACGGCCCGGAAGGCCGGCGAGCGGCCGTTCTGCCTCATCGATTTCTTCCCGAAGGATTTTCTCCTCATGATCGACGAGAGCCACGCGACAGTGCCGCAGGTCGGCGGGATGTTCAACGGCGACCGCGCGCGCAAGGAGACGCTCGTCAACTTCGGCTTCCGCTTGCCCTCGGCCCTCGACAACCGCCCGCAGTCGTTTGCGGAGTTCGAGACGGTCACCGGCCAGACTCTTTATGTCTCGGCGACGCCCGCGGAGTTTGAGTTGAAACGGTCCGCCGTCATCGCCGAGCAGCTCGTCCGCCCCACTGGCCTGCTCGATCCGGAGATCACGATCCGGTCGACCAAGGGGCAGGTGGAAAACCTCATCGCGGAGATTCGCGCCGCCGCCGCCGCCGGCGAGCGCGTGCTGGTGACGACGCTCACGAAGCGCCTGTCCGAGGACCTCACGAGTTTCCTGCGCGAGGCGAAAATCCGCGTCGAGTATCTCCACTCCGACATCGATGCGATCGAACGCGTCGAGATCCTGCGCAACCTGCGGCTCGGCAACTTCGACGTGCTGATCGGCATCAACCTCCTGCGCGAGGGCCTCGACCTGCCCGAGGTCGCGCTGGTGGCGATCCTCGATGCGGACAAGGAAGGTTTTCTGCGCAGCGAGACTTCGTTCATCCAGACCGCGGGGCGCGCCGCGCGCCACGAGAAGGGCCGCGTAATCTTCTACGCCGACAAGCTCACCGATTCGATCAAGCGCACGCAGGCCGCGGTGAGCTACCGGCGGGAAAAGCAGATCGCCTACAACCTGGAGCACGGCATCACGCCGCGCAGCGTGAAACGCTCGGCGCAGGCGAGCCTGCATGTCTATGACGGATCGGGCGACCGGGGCGGAGCGGAGGCCGCGGTGGCGGAGGGGATCGACGATGTGGCGGCCGTGGTCGCGGAGTTGGAGGATGAGATGCAGGAGGCTGCCGGCCGCCTCGAGTTCGAACGCGCCGCCGTGTTGCGCGATCAGATCGATGCGCTGAAGTCAGGCGATTTTCGCAAGGTCGCGAGCAAGGCGCCGCAGGAATATGCGAAAGCCAAACGCACCGCCGCGGCGGTGCGGGGGAAATCACGGCGAGGCTAAAGGTAGGGCGGGTCTGTGACCCGCCCTTTCGCGTTTTGAGTGTTCGAGGGGGCGGGTCACAGACCCGCCCTACTTTCACCCCGTCGCCCACGCGCCGGCCACCTGCTTCTCCGGCTTCAGCACGCCGATGCCGCGGAGGTTGCGGTAGCGCTCGGCGAAATCGAGGCCGTAGCCGACGACGAATTTGTCAGGGATCTCGAAGCCCACGAAATCCGCCTCGAGGTCCACCTCGCGCCGCGCCTTTTTGTCGAGGAGCACGCAGGTGCGCAGGCTGGCGGGCTTCAGCTTGAGGACGAGTTCCTTGACGAGCTTGAGCGTCTTGCCGGTGTCGAGGATGTCGTCGATCAGCAGCACGTGGCGCCGGGCGATGTCGAGGGTGAGGCTGTGGATGATCTGCGGGGTGCCGATCGACTTGGTCTTGGTGCCGTAGCTTGAGACGCGGATGCAGTCGAGGCGCACGGGGTTGTCGATCTCGCGCATGAGATCGGAGGTGAACATCACGGCGCCGTTGATGAGGGAGATGATGGTGAACTCGCCGTCGCCGTAGACCGCCTTGATCTCGCGGGCGAGGGACTTCACGCGGCGCTTGATTTGCGTGTCCGTGAGGAGGACTTCGGCCAGATCGGGGTGCAGCTTGGCGGGTTTCTTCTTGGCGGGCATGACGGGAGCGCGAGCCAGACAAAGCCCACTGGCAGAAGCAAACTGATCCTCGGTGCGGGGTCGCAGGTAATTCCTTTGACTCGCCGACGGGCGAAAACTTGCCTCGCCCTCCGCTTCGCCCGGCATGATTTCCATCCGCATCCAGCAACTCACGAAGCGCTTCGGCGCGGTGACGGCGTTGCATGGCCTCGATCTCGAGATTCGGCCCGGCGAGCTGTTCTTCCTCCTCGGCCCGAGCGGCTGCGGAAAGACCACGCTGCTGCGCAGCCTCGCGGGCTTCTACATCCCCGAGGAGGGCACGATTTATTTTGGCGATGAGGACGTGACGCGCCTCGCCCCGCACAAGCGGAACACGGGGATGATGTTTCAGAGCTACGCGCTGTGGCCGCACATGACGGTGGCGCAGAACGTCGCCTTCGGCCTCGAGGAGCGCAAGGTGGCGAAGGACGAAATCAAGCGGCGCGTGGCCGAGGCGCTCGAATCCGTGCGCATGGGGTCGTATGCCGAGCGCCGGCCCAACCAGCTCTCCGGCGGGCAACAGCAGCGCGTGGCGCTCGCGCGGGCGCTCGTGATCCGGCCGCGGTGCCTGCTGCTTGACGAACCGCTGTCCAACCTCGATGCCCGGCTGCGGCTCGAGATGCGCGCGGAGATCCGGCGCGTCTGCAAGGAGTTCAACCTGACGACGATTTATGTGACGCACGACCAGAAGGAGGCGCTGTCCGTGTCCGATCGCATGGCGATCCTCGACCGTGGCAAAATCCTGCAGGTGGGGTCACCGCGCGAGGTTTACCGGCGGCCGTCGTGCAAAGTAGTGGCTGATTTCATCGGCGAGACGGATTTCATCCCCGGCAAGATCGTGAGCGCCGCGACGGGCCGTGCGGTGGTGGAGACGGCGGTCGGCCGATTTGAGGGTGTGCTGGGCGCCGGGGCCGCGACGCCCACGGCCGGGACGGTAGTGACGCTTTCGGTGCGGCCCGAGTGCTGGGTGCTCAGTCGCGAGGCGCCGGGGGACAACTTCGTCCGCGGCCGGATCGGCGAGGCGGTTTACCTCGGGGAGTTTGCCCAATACGAGCTCCGCGCGGGCGGGCTCGATCTGAAGATCATCGAACTCAACCCGCGTTTCCTCGAGCAGGCGTCGCGCGGCGAAGTGTATGCGCGCGCGGAGCCGGAGGATGTCGTGGTGCTGACGGAGTAGGGCGGAGCGAGTGCGATCCGGCGCGTCATGCTCAAGCGGCTGCTCATCATCTTCGCGCTGGTTGCCATCGTGGCGGTGCCGTTTGCGCTGCGGCCGGAGCGGCCTTCGACGGCTCAGGCCGACGATGTCGTCGTCATCATCACGCCGCACAACGAGGCGATTCGCGCCGAGTATGCGCGCGGCTTTGCCGACTGGTATCGCGTGCGCACGGGGCGCACGGTGGCGATCGACTGGCGGATGGTGGGGGGCACGAGTGACATCGCGCGCTTCCTCGAGGGCGAGTATGTGACGGCGTTTGAAAACCACTGGACGCGCCGGCTGGGCCGCGCGTGGAGCGCGGAGATCCAGGCGGGTTTTCAAAACGGGCGGCTGTCGGCCGAGGCGCCGGCAGTGGTCCGCGAAGCACGGGCGGCGTTTCTGGCGTCGGACCTCGGGTGCGGCATCGATGTTTTTTTTGGCGGCGGCACCTATGATTTCGAGCGGCAGGCGCTGGCGGGTAGGCTGGTGGATTCCGGCGTGATGGCGCGGCGGCCGGAGTGGTTCACGGCCGCGACGATCCCGCGGCAGGCGGGCGGCGAGGACTTCTGGCACCCGCAGGGGCTGTGGATTGGCACCGTGCTCAGTTCCTACGGGATCATCTTCAACCGGGATGCGTTGGCGCGGCTGGGTTTCACGCGCGAGCCCGCGCAGTGGGAGGACCTCGCCGATCCGAGGTTCGTGGGCGAGGTGGGGCTCGCCGATCCGACGAAAAGCGGGTCGGTGGCGAAGGCATTTGAAAACATCATCCAGCAGCAAATGCAGCGGCGGCTGCAGGCGGGCCGGCCCGAAGCCGAGGCGGTGCGCGAAGGCTGGCTCGACGGCCTGCGGCTCATCCAGCGCATCGGGGCCAATGCGCGTTACTTCACCGACACGTCGCAGAAGCCCCCGATCGATGTCGCGGCGGGCAACTGCGCGGTCGGTTTGTGCATCGATTTCTACGGGCGCCAGCAGGAGGAGGCGGTGCGCCGGCGCAACACGATGGAGCGGGTCGGCTACGTGACGCCCCTCGGTGGATCGGTGGCGTCGGTCGATCCGGTGGCGCTGCTGCGCGGGGCGCGCAACCGGGCGGTGGCGGAAGCATTCATCGAGTTTACGCTCTCGATGGAAGGGCAGAAGCTGTGGAATTTCCGGCCCGGCACGCCGGGTGGACCGGAGCGATTTGCCCTGCGCCGCATGCCGGTGCGGCGGGATTTTTACGCGCATGCGGAGTGGAAGGCGCTGCGCAGCGACCCGGAGGATTCGCCCTTTGAGCAAGCCGATCCGCTGGTTTACCGCGAGGCCTGGACGGGTCGGCTCTTCCGCGAAATGTCTCTCGTGATTCGCGTGATGTGCCAGGACACGCATCGCGAACTCACCCAAGCGTGGCGCGCGATCCAAGCCGCGCCGCCGGAGCGGAGGCAACGCGCGATGGCGGTGCTGCAGGAGATGCCCTTTGCCAGCTACGAACGCGCGGGTGGCGACGTGAAGCGCGCCCTCACCTCCAAGGACAAAGTCGATGAAGTGCGGTTTGCCGGCGAGTTGGGCGCATTGTTTCGGGCGCGCTACGTGGAGGCGGAGGCCATCGCGCGCGGCGAGCGCTGAGAGGGCGTCTAAAAGGCTCTCCTGTTTGTCATTCTGAGCGCAGCGAAGAATCCAGCAGAGCATTCGCACCCTTGAAAACGCTGCGCCGATCAAAGTGGATTCTTCGCTGCGCTCAGAATGACAGACCTTTTTCGACGCCTTCTGAGCGGCCGCGGCCTATAGTTGGGCGACGCTCGCGGCGTATGCGGCCTTGTCGGGGGCGCGGAAAAATGAGGTGCCGGCGACAAACGTGTCGGCACCCGCGGCGCGGCAATCAGCGGCGGTCGCGAGGTCGATGCCACCGTCGACTTCGAGGCGGAATTTCAAGGCGCGATCGCGGCGCCAAGCGTCGATTTGGCGGAGCTTGGGCAGCATGTCGGCGCGGAACGGCTGTCCGCCAAAGCCGGGCTGCACCGTCATCACCAGCACGAGATCGACGAGTGCGAGCACGGGCTCGATGGCGGCGGCGGGCGTGCCCGGGTTGAGCACGATGCCGCACTGGCAGCCGAGGGCGCGGATGCGGGCGAGGGCGGCGGCGTGATCATAGGCCGGCTCGATGTGGATGCTGATGAGGTTGGCGCCGGCCTTGGCGAAGGCTTCGAGGTAGCGGTGCGGCTCGGCGAGCATGAGGTGCGTGTCGAAGAAGAGCTTCGAGCCGGCGCGGCGCAGGGCGGCCAGCGTCTCGGGGCCGAAGGTGAGGTTGGGCACGAAGTGCCCGTCCATCAGGTCGAGGTGCAGCCACGGCACGCCGAGGTCCTCGACGGTGCGCGCGCTCGCGGCGAGGTGGGCGTGATCCCCGGCGAGCAATGACGGGGCGAGGATGGGCGGGAGTGGCGTGGACATGCGGAGGAGACGGCGAGGTTGGGCGGCGCGGCGCGGCGGCTCAACCGCGGAGTGCGTCAGGCCGGGGGTGCGGGAAGCTTGCGCGTGAGCAGCGCGGAGTTGAGGCCGGGCAGTCGCTCGGAGAATTCAGCGTGGTCGTCGGCCTGCCGGAGTGCGCGCTGGACCATGCCCATGCGGGCGTCGAGATTGTCGATCATCGAGACAAAGACGGCTTCGGGGGTGGCGGCATACACGGCGGCGCCCCACTCGGGTTCGCCTTGGTGCGAGAGGATGATGTGCTCGAGGCGCTCAAGGCGGTCGGCGTCGAGCTTCGCCTTGATGCCGTGTTTGCGGGCGAGCTGGTAGCCGAGGACGACGTGGCCCTGGAGGATGCCGCGGCGGCTGCGCTTGGTGGCGAGCGTGCCCTCGTATTCGATGGCCTTGCCGGTATCATGAAGCAGGATGCCCGCCAGCGCGAGATCGGCATCGACCTCGGGATAGACGGGCAGCAGCGCGCGGCAGGCGCGGGCCATGTGGACGGTGTGCTCCAGCAGGCCGTGGCGGTAGGCGTGGTGCATGGCGACGGCGGCGGGCGACCAGCGGAAAGTCTCGCCGATCTCGTCGAAGACGCCGCGGACGGTGGCGCGCAGCTCGGCGAGGGTGAGCGAATCGATGAAGGCGGAGAACTCGGTCCAGAGTTCGTCGGCGTTTTCCGGCGCGAGCTCGACGAGATTGTCGATCAGGCCGGGGGCGCCGAGTTCGTCGTCCTTGAGTGCGAGGGCCTTGTTGATGCGCGGCGAGAAGCGGCCGTTGTAGAAATCGATTTTCCCCTCGATGCGCACGACGGCGCCTTCGCCAGCGGACTTGAAGGCGTCGAAAACCGGACTGTCGCCAAAAATCGTGCAGCCGAAGGAGCCGTGCCGGTCGCCGAGGTCGGCGCTGAGGAAAGTGTTGCCGTTGGCGGCGGTCTTGGCGGCGAGTTTCTTGACCACGAGCAAGGCGGCGAAGGGGCGGCCGTTGGCCTCGGTGCCGAGCGCCTTGAGGTCGCGGACCGTGGAGAGCATGGGTGAGTCAGGCATGGGATTTCACGAGTGCGGTGTAGGTTTTGAAGAACGGATGTCCGGTGTCGCCGAGCAGCGCATAGAAGACCGTCTCGGCGGGGAGGACATGCACCCCGGCGCGGGCGAGGGCATCAAGGCAAACGCGGGCATCATCGCCGCGGCGCGCGCCCACGGCGTCGCTCAGGAGGGTGACGTGCAGGCCCGCGGCTATGGCGGCGAGCGCGGTCTGATAGACGCACACGGGAGTCTCCAGGCCGCAGAGCAGCAGGTGGCCGAGGGCGCGCTCGTCGAGCAACGCGGCGCGGATGGCATTGTCGCCGAAGGCGGAAAAGGCGGTCTTGCCCCACACCGGGGCCAGCGGGGCGAGCGCGAGGAGCTCGGGCGCGGTGGGGCCGAGTTTTTCCGGGACTTGCTCGGTAAATGCCACCGGCAGGCCGAGCCCGGTCGCCGCGGCGATGGCAAACGCGCACCGGCGCTGGAGCCGCGGGCCTTGGTCCATCGCCGCGATGAACTTCGGCTGCAGATCGACGCACAGGAGGAGCGTGTCGGCAAAGTCGGGGGAGGGCGGGGCGGACATGCGGTGGGCGAGGGCGGGAAAGTGCTAGCGTCCGCCGCGAGCGGGAGTAAACAGGAAAGCCCATGGAAATGCATCTCCAGCCGCTCGCGACCACGTGCTTCGTCTCGGGCGAGCCCTTCACCGAAGGCGCGCGCGTCGCGAGCTATCTGGTGCGCGTGGGTGCGACGCTCGAGATTGTGCGCCACGATGTGCTGGAGGCGCACACGGCGGGCTTTGCGCCGGAGGGCTTCGTGGCGTGCTCGTGGGTGCAGGCCTACAAGCCGCGCCGGGCCGGCGAGAATGCCGACCGTGCGCTCAAGCTCACAGCCGAGAATCTCTTCGTGGCTCTCGCCGATCCGACGACGGAGCCGACGCCGGAGAACACGCGGCTCGTGCAATTCCTCGCGCTGATGCTCGAACGGAAACGCGTCCTGCGGCCGCGCGGCCTCAGTGCCGACGGCGCGCGCAACCGCTACGAGCACGCGAAGTCGAAGGCGATCTTCGAGGTGCCGGTGGGCGAGCTGACGCCGGAATTCTTCGTCGCCGTGCAGGAGCAGCTCAGCGTGCTCGTGGGCGAGCCGAAGCCCAAGGCCGATGCGCCGGCCGCGCCGAACGCGGAAGCGGCCGCGGCGAATTGACGTTTAGCGCCGCACGGGCACGCCGCGGGTCGCGAGGTGGTTTTTCACCTGCCCGATGGTGAAGGTGCCGAAGTGGAAAAGGCTCGCGGCGAGCACGGCGCTCGCGCGGCCCTGGTCGAGGACATCGGCGAAATGATCGAGCGTGCCGGCGCCACCACTTGCGATGACTGGCACGGTGACAGCGTCGCTGACGGCGCGCGTGAGCGGGCAGTCGTAGCCGGCCTGTGTGCCGTCGGCATCCATGCTGGTCAGGAGAATCTCACCGGCGCCGAGCGCCACGGCGCGTGCGGCCCACGCGACGGCGTCGAGCTCGGTGCGATTGCGCCCGCCGTGGGTGTAAACGCGCCACGAGCGGCCGTCGGGCTCGCGCTTGGCGTCGATGGCGACGACGATGCACTGCGCGCCGAAACGATCGGAGGCGGCGCGGATGAGTTCGGGGTCCTTGATGGCCGCGGTGTTGAGCGAGACCTTGTCGGCGCCGCTCTTCAGCATCGCTTCGATGTCGGCCACGGTGCGGAGACCGCCGCCGACTGTCAGCGGCATGAAGCACTGTTCGGCCGTGGCGGCGACGACGTCGTGCATGATCCCGCGGTTGTCGCTCGAGGCGGTGATGTCGAGGAAGACGAGTTCGTCGGCCCCCTGCGCGTCGTAGGCCTTGGCGCACTGCACGGGATCGCCGGCGTCGCGGAGCTGCTGGAACTTCACGCCCTTGACCACGCGGCCGGCGTTGACGTCGAGGCAGGGGATGATGCGGCGGGAGAGCACGGGCGAATTTACGATTTGCGATTTGCGACCTACGGATTTCCCGAATCGGCGAGCAGCACACTCCGAGTCGCCCAATCGTAATTCGTAAATCGGGAGATCGTAAATCCGGTTAGCTGTCCATGTGCGCGACGTCGGGCTCGAAATTCACCGCGAAGCGGTAAATATGGCCGGGCCGCATGATCAGCGGGTGATCGCGCACGAGATATTGGAGGTAGTGGACCTTGCCGTAATTGGTGCGGTAGGTCGGGTCGGCGCTGACGACTTCGGTGTCCAGCCACGCGCCTTGGAAGTCATCCTTGGCGACGCTGCAGCGGTGGCCCTGCGGCCCGAGCGAGAGGGCGCCGGTCACGTGATACTTCGAGTGCGGGGCGGCGATGGCCAGGCAATAGCGGAATTTGTCGAGCGTGACCTGCTGCTTCACGGTGTAGGAGAATTCGGCACCGATTTTGTTGCCGGCGAACGTCCACTGCACCTTGGCGCTGCCGAGGCCCTTCACGAACTCCTCCTTGGTGTTGATGAGTTCGGGCTGCTCGTAGCGGAAATAGAAGCTGTTGCGCAGGCCGAGCCCGGTGACGCAGTTCTTGCCGTAGAACGACGGGAGCGTGACCTGATCGCCGAAGGTGAGCTCGGGCAGCATCACGGGCAGGTAGATGTTGTTCGGCCAGTCGAAGATGCCCGGGCAATGCGGAAACGCGAGCGAGTCGGCGGTGAGCTTGCTTCCGGCACTGATCAGCGGGATCTGGAGGTGGAGGCCGGACGCGGGATCGCGGTAGAGGAAGAGGCCCTGCTCCTTGCGGTTGGACTTGTCGAAGATGACGAAGCGACCGGTGGTCCGAGGCGGCTCGACGCGCGGTGTGCCGGCGGGCATCTGCACGGTCTTCGCGAGGCGGGACCACTGGCAGAGGTAGCGCGCGGCGTCGAAATTGGCCATGCGCGTGGTGTGCGGCGTGTAGGCGGTGCGTTCGTCGTCGCGGAGATCGAGGAAGCCGTGCTCCTGATCGAGGTAGGTCGCGTAGAAAAACATGAACAGCCGGCGCAGGATGTCGTAGTATTTGACCTTCTGGTCTTCGGGCACCCAGCCGTCGCGCAGGCCCTGCAAAATGAGGCTGATGCAGTGCATCTGGCCGTAGGCGCCGGCGGCGCGGCCAAAGGCCCAGCCGAGCCCGTCGTGGCGGACGAGGTCGGGCATCATCTTGATGTATTTCTCGGCGTAGGTGCGGAGTGTCGGGAGTTTGCGCTCGCGCACGCCGCTGTTGGCGTGGAGCTGCAGGGCGGAGCGGACGAAGACAAACGTCATCACTCCGTAGAGATTGAAGTTGCCGCCGAGGCCCGACGTCGAGTCGTCGAAAAAGCCCGCCGAGCTGGTCTGCCCCACGCGATCGCACATGCGCTCGATGAGGCGGGAGGTCTCGTCCTTTTTGGAGAGACCGAGGGAGAAGCGCGCGACGGCCTTGGCGATGTTGAACGCCTGCCAGTGGTTGTCGTAGTCGCTGCGGTGGAGGAGGGACTTGTCGATGCGCTGCTGCGTCTCTTCGACGAGGCGCTCCCAGACAGGGTTGCGCTCCTTGGAAGGGCCGAAGGCGAGCAGGCCGAGCGCGGCGTAGGCGAGGCCGTTCTCCGCCGCGGGTTCGGTGAATATCTGCGCCGTGATGCAGCGGGCGGCGAGGTCCACGAGGTCGTGGCCCTTGAGAGTGGTCTCGCCGGTCGCGCGGTAGAATTCTCCGAGGGCGAAGGCGACGTGGCCGGGTTCGTCGGGGCGCGATTGCTCGCCGTTGGCGGGGAGAATCGTGCCATCAGGTTGAATCGACTCGAGGTTGTGGGCCAACATCGATCGGGCCATGTCGAGGCACTGCTCGGAAAAACTATGCATGCGTGGTTGGGCTGGTGGCGGGACTGGACGCGTGGCGTCCGGGAAGGAAACGAATGAATCTCAGGAGATTCGGGAGGGGGGCAAGAGGGAAGTGCGGTCAGTCTCCAATGAACTTAATGTAGAGATGGGGCTTTAGATTTCCCCGTTCGGACAGAATTTTCATTTGGGTGTAATGGGCCTGCACCTGTTCGTTGCGAGACTCACTAACAACGCGTTCAAGGTCTTTGATCAGATGAGGAATTTGGAGACGATTGAAAACTGTATCACCATAAAGGTCGACGAATTGTAGACACGCATAGGTATTATCAATGTCGCTTGGTAAACCTTGCGCAACGAGACCGGTTGAATCGATGAGTTCAGCAAGCACCTCGCCCTTCTCGGTCTGTAGTCGCAGATTAACCCCCATACAGTTTCACCGCGCGATCAGCTTGATGAACTCCGCGTTCGTCTTCGTCTTCGAGAGACGGGCGATCATGGTGTCGGTGGCTTCCTCGATCTTCTGCTGCACGAGGGCGCGGCGGAAGAAGTGGATGCCTTCGAGCGTCTTGGCGTCGATGAGCAGCTCCTCTTTGCGCGTGCCGCTGGCGGCGACGTTGATGGCGGGCCAGAGGCGCATCTCGGCGCACTTGCGGTCGAGGACGAGCTCCATGTTGCCGGTGCCCTTGAACTCCTGGAAGATCACGTCGTCCATGCGGCTGCCGGTCTCGACGAGCACGCTGGCGATGATGGTGAGCGAGCCGGCCTCCTCGGTCTTGCGGGCGGAGGCGAAGAGCTGGCGGGGCTTCTCCAGCGCGCGCACGTCGAGACCGCCGGAGCCGGTGCGGCCGGAATTCTTGGCGGTGTTGTGCGCGCGGGCGAGGCGCGTGATGGAATCGACGAAGAGCACGACATCGCGGCCGGCCTCGACGAGGCGCTTGGCGCGTTCGATGCAAAGATCGGCGATGCGGATGTGGTTCTCGATCTGCTCGTCGTTGGAGGAGGCCCAGACCTCGGCGGCGGGGACGCTGCGCTTGAAGTCGGTGACTTCCTCTGGGCGCTCGTCCACGAGCAGAATCATGACCTTGCACTCGGGGTTGTTCTCGAGGACGCCGAGCGCCATGTCGCGGAGGAGGGTGGTCTTGCCGGTGCGCGGCGGGGCGACGATGAGGCCGCGGGTGCCCTTGCCGATCGGGCAAAAGAGATCGACGGAGCGCGTCGTGAGGCGGCCGTCCTTCATTTCCATCTTCAGGTGCTGGTTGGGCGAGATGGTCGTGAGCGTAGTGAATTCGAAGAGCGCGCGGCGCTCCTCCAGCTTCACGCCGTCCACGGTCTCGATGAACCGCATCTTCGGATTGGGGAAGCGGCCGTCGGGCGGGAAGGCCGTGCCGCCGATCATGGAGCCGGCGCGCAGCTTGAAGCGGCGGATGAGCTCCTTGGGGACAAAGGGGTCCGTGGGCCGGCGTTTGCAGCCGCGGCTCACATCGAGCAGCTGGCCGTTGCCACCTCGCTGCTGATCGACGTCGAGGAGGCCTTCGACGTTGATAGTCTCGATGGGGGCGGGACCCGGGCCAGCGGTTTGCGCAGGCGCTTGGGTGTCCGTCGGGGCGGGGTTGGGGGTCGCGGCGGCAGGTGCGGCAGCGGCGGATGTGTCCGGCATGGCGGACGCAGGTTTCTTTTCCATACAGTGAGTTTAGACAAACGCGTCCCGGTGCTTGACGCTTGAAACTCAGGACGGGATAAGAGCCGCGATAGTGCGTCCTTAAACCCTAAACCGACACGCAACGTGCCAGATCAGACGATTACCTCAGTATCCCGGGAGTCCCGGAAATTCAGGCCTTCGGCCGAGTTCAAAGCCCAAGCCAATCTTGGGAGCGAGGCTGCCTACAAAAGGCTCTACGCGGAGTCTGTCAACTCCCCAGAAAAGTTCTGGGACAAGCAGGCCAAGGCGCAACTCGTCTGGCGCAAGCCTTATAAGAAGGTGCTGAAATGGCAGCCGCCCCACGCCCAGTGGTTTGTCGGCGGCAAGCTCAACGTCGCGGAAAACTGCCTCGACCGCCACCTCGGCACGCATCGTGAGAACAAGGCCGCGCTCATCTTCGAGGGCGAGCCGGGCGATGTCCGCACCATCACCTACAAGCAGCTGCATTTCCACGTCTGCCGCTGGGCGAATTATTTTCAGAGCATCGGCGTCGGCGAGGGCGACCGCGTGGCGATCTACCTGCCGATGATTCCCGAGGCGGTGATGGCGATGCTCGCGTGCGCGCGGGTCGGTGCCATCCACACCGTGATTTTCGGCGGCTTCTCCGCCGAGGCGATCAAGGATCGCATCAACGACTGCAAGGCCAAGCTCGTCATCACGGCCGACGGCGGCTGGCGCCGGGGCAAGGTCATCGAGCTCAAGGCCAACGTGGACAAGGCTGTCGATCACACGCCCACTGTGCAGACCGTGCTGGTCGTGAAGCGCTGCGGCAACGCCGTCACGATGAAGGACGGCCGCGACGTGTGGTGGACCGAGGCCTGGGAAGGTGCGCCAAATTCGCACAAGGCGAAGGCCTTCGATTCCGAGCACCCGCTCTTCATTCTCTACACCAGTGGATCGACCGGGAAACCCAAGGGCGTGCTCCATACCAGCGCCGGCTACCTGCTCGGCGCGAAATTGAGTTCGCACTACGTTTTCGATCTGAAGGAAACCGACCGCTACTTCTGCTCCGCCGATATCGGCTGGATCACCGGCCACAGCTACGTCGTTTACGGCCTGCTCTCCAACGGCGCGACCGTCTTCATCTACGAGGGTGCGCCCAACCAGCCCGAGCCCGACCGCTTCTGGCAGATGATCGATCGCCACGGGCTCACGATCCTCTACACGGCGCCCACCGCCATTCGCGCCTTCATGCGCTGGGGCGACAACTACGTGCTCCGTCACCGCCTCGATTCGCTCCGCTTGCTCGGCTCCGTCGGCGAGCCGATCAATCCCGAGGCGTGGATGTGGTATCACACGCTGATCGGGAAAAAGAAATGCCCGATCGTCGACACGTGGTGGCAGACCGAGACCGGTTGCATCATGATCGCGCCTCTGCCGGGCGTGACCCCGACTACGCCCGGTTCGGCCACGCGGCCGTTCTTCGGTGTCGTGCCCAAGGTCGTGGACGACAAGTGCAACGAGGTCCCGCGCAACAGCGGCGGCAAGCTCATCATCACCAAGCCGTGGCCCTCGATGCTGCGCACGCTCTGGGGCGACGACGACCGCTACGTGCGCCAGTATTTCTCCGAGTTTCCCGGCCGTCCGGAAATCTATTTCACCGGCGACGGCGCGCGGCAGGACAAGGACGGCTACTTCTGGATCGTCGGCCGCATCGACGATGTGCTCAACGTCTCCGGCCACCGCATCGGCACCGCCGAGATTGAGAGCGCGCTCGTTTCGCATCCGGCGGTCGCCGAGGCTGCCGCCGTGGGCCGGCCCGACGAACTCAAGGGCCAGGCGCTCGTCGTCTTCGTCACCGTCAAGGCTGGCGTGAACGCGAGCGAGGAACTCAAGGAGCAGCTCCGCGCGCATGTCGGCAAGGAGATCGGTTCGCTCGCGAAGCCCGACAGCATCCGCTTCGCCGCGGGCCTGCCGAAGACGCGCAGCGGAAAAATCATGCGCCGCATCCTCAAGGAAATAGCCGCCGGGGGCGAGGTGAAGGGCGACACCACGACGCTGGAGGATTTCTCCGTCGTCGCGGCGTTGCAGAGCGAGGATTGAGTTTTGCGATTTGTAGGGCCTGAGCTTGCTCAGGCCTCAGCAAGCTGAGGCCCTACATCACTTCGCCGGCCGCAGTATCTCCAGCGCCGTGATCGCCGCGGCGTTGCGTGTCTCGAGGCCGAGCTTCTGGAAGATATGCTCCACGTGCTTGTGCACGGTGCGCACATTGGCGCCGAGGATCGTCGCGATGTCCGGGTTGCTCTTGCCCTGGGCGATCCAGTAGAGGACCTCGGCTTCGCGCGGGGTGAGGCCGAGTTGGAGGAGCGCCGCAGGGCCGGGTGGGGTGTTCTGTTCTTCCAGCACCAGCATGAGCAGATCGTTGCGACCCGGCTCGGCGAAACGCCGGACGACGAGGCCCTCGGTCGCTGCGAGATTGGCCGGGAGGACGCCCGCAGCTCGCGCCGGGAAGTATTTGTGCAGCAGGTTTTCCGCGAGCCGCGAGCTGAACACGATCCGGCCGCCGGCATCGGCGAGCACAATCGCCCGATCCAGCGACTGGCTGAGCTGGTTCTCCGCCTCGATGCGCAGCGCGAGTTCGTCGGCGAGGGATTTTTGCAGCGCGCGGATTTGCAGATGCGCGGCGACGCGGGCCAGCACCTCGGGCGGATAGGCGGGCTTGGTGATGTAGTCGAACGCGCCCGCCTCGAACGCGCGGACCTTTTGCTCCGATTCATCGACCGCGGTCATGAAAAGCACCGGCACGTCGCGGCACTCGTCCCGCGCCTTCAAGCGCACGCAGGTCGCGATGCCGTCCATGCCCGGCATCACGAGGTCCAGCAGCACGAGGTCAGGCGTAGTGTGGTCGAGGAGGGCCAGCGCGCTGCGGCCGCTCTCGGCGACGAGGATTTCGTAGCCCGCTTCGGTGAGCGCGTCGAGGAGCAGCGAGAGATTGGCCGGCGTATCGTCGACGACGAGGATGCGGACTTTGGGAGACTTCATTTTTTGGCCGCGAGCGCGGTGATTTGTCGCTCCAGGAGCTGTCGAATCTGCTCCATGCGATAGCTGCGCGCCATCAGTTCGAGCGAGTCGAGCAGCGGGTCGGAGCCGCTGGCGCGCAAGGTGGCGATCTGATCGCGCAGAGCGAGGATTTCGCCGCGCTGGGCGCACGCGAGCAGCGCGCCGAGGGTGGCGGCATCCAGCTGTGAACGGATTTCCGTGAACGGCGCTCCCGAGTTGCGGCGCGCGGGGGGAGCTTCTTCCGAGTAGGTCCACTCCATGCCAAGCAAACGGCCGATGATCTCCAGCAGATCGGCTTCGCGAAACGGTTTCGGGAGGAAGCCGTCGCAGCCGGCGGCAAACACATCGTCGCGATTGAACGACAGGACCGAGGCGGACATGGCGACGAGTTTCAGGCGATCCCCGCCGGGGCGAGCGCGGAGGCGGCGGGCGAGCTCCAGGCCGTCCATGTCCGGCATGCGAAGATCAACCAAAGCCAGCTCGGCCGTGGTGGAGGCCAGCGCGGATTCGCCACTGGCGGCCTCGATAATCTCGAAACCGAGCGGTTGCAGCAGGTCGCGCAGGACATGGCGGTTGACCGCGACGTCATCCACCACGAGCACTTTGCGGCGCGGTCCGACGTAGCCGCTGACAACGCGGGCGGGGCGCGTCGCATCGGTGGCGTCAACGGCGAGCGCGGGCAGACGCACTTCAAAGGTGAAGCAACTGCCGGTGCCGGGCTTCGACTCGACGACGAGGCGGCTGTCCATCAGCGCGACGAGGCGCTGGCTGATTGTCAGCCCGAGGCCGGTGCCAGGCTCGTTGGTCTGGGGGGCGGCGATCTGGCGGAACGGCTGAAAAATCCGCGCGCGATCGGCCTCGCGGATGCCCGGGCCCGTATCGGCGACGCTGAACTCGACGCGATCCGGGACGAGCAGGCGCGCGCGCAGGCACACTTCACCCTGGCTGGTGAACTTGATCGCGTTGCTCAGCAGGTTGTCGATCACCTGGCGGAGCTTTTGCACATCGCCGACGACCATCTCGGGCAGGTCAGGGTCGGGCTCGAAGACAAATTCGAGCTGCTTCTGCTCCGCCCGCGTGCTGATCGCGGCGGCGATGTCGCGCAGGAATTGCGGCAAATGAAACGGCGCGGGGTGCAGCTCCATGCGTCCCGCCTCGATTTTCGAGAGATCGAGCACTTCGTTGATCATGCGGAGCAGGTGCTCGCCACTCGACTGCACGATGCGGAGTCGCTCACGGTTTTTGGCGGTGAGCTCGCGATCTTTCATCATGATCTGCGCGTAGCCGATCACGCCGTTGAGCGGCGTGCGCAGTTCGTGGCTCATGCTCGCGAGAAAGACGCTCTTCGCCTGGCTGGCGGACTCGGCCTGCTGTTTGGCGGCGGCGAGTTCGAGCGTGCGGTCGGCCACCAGGCGCTCGAGTCGGGAGCGCTCAAGTTCGGCGTAGCGGAGCCGCCAGCGGACGAACAGCACGACCAGCCCGGCGCCCATGATCGCATAGAGCACGAACGCGCCGGTCGAGCGGTGCCAAGGCAGCGCGACGCTGAAGGTCAGGCGCGCGGTCTCGCTCACGACGCCATCCGCGTCGATGGCGCGCACTTCAAAGCCGAAGGGGCCGCCGGTGAGGTTGGTAAACACGGTCTCGTTGCTCGTCGTGGGCGCGGACCATTCCTCGCGGAATCCGCGCAGGCGCGTCTGGTAGCGCACCGGGGCGCCCGGCTGGTAGCGCGGCGCGGCATAGCGCAGCGTGATGGGCTGGTTGGAAAATGGCAGGCGCAGCACGGAGCCGCCCGCCATTGGCCAGGAGCGCTCGCCCGTCATGAAACGCCGGAGGACCGGCCGCCAGGCCGCTCCGGCACGGGCGGCCGGCAGCGTGTCCAACTCGATGCGCGCTATGGCGGTGGGGCTTTTCGTCCATAGGACAGGCCGGCCGGCCTCGGATTCCACCATCACCAGTCCCGCGCCAAAGCGGCCGACACCGGCCTGCCAGCGTGCCGGCGCATCGTGCCAGACAAAGGAGTCCGGTTTTCCGCTCCCCGATGTGCCGGCGTTTATCTCCAGCTTTGTTTGGCTACCTCTGCTTGCGACGACCGGAGCGGCCGCCTGAAAATAGCCGAGCGGCCGGGCGCACACGAGGGTCCCGAGCCAGGGCGACGTCCACGCGCGGCCGGTGGTGTCGGCCACCACTGGCATGAATCGCAACGGGTTCACGCCCTCGATCCGAAAACGGTCGTCGGGGGTGAATGTCCGCGTCGCGGGATGCCAGCGATACATGCCGGTCTCGGTGAGAAAATGCAGGTCGTCGAAAAGGGCGAAGACCCCGGTCCAGCTTTTCCCCGCAGTCAAACTGGCTTGGCCCAGCGGGTGCGACTCCGCCGTGGCCTCGGTCCAATCGCTGTCGGGCGCCGTAATCCGCCAAAATCCGCTGGCGGCCGTGCCGAACCACGACGCCCGGTCGGATTCCTCGGCCCCATTCCACAAGGTCACGCCCGGCGGGAGTGAAAGCACGCGCCGCGTGGTGCCCGCAGCCAGGTTCATCACGTGAAAACCGCCGTCGTCGGTTGCGATAAAATACACCCCGGGCGTGCGCCGGTTCGGCTTGATCATGGTGATCTTCGCCTGCGGGTCGAACAGCTGGCGACGGCCCGCGGCCGTCAGCAATTCGACGGTGTCGTTGGTGCTGAAGAGGAGCCCTTCGGGCGTGTCGCGCAGATTGTCGCAGATCTCCGGCACGCGCGGGTCCGGCACAAAGCGCGCCGGGGTGCCGGTCGAGGGCTCGCCCGGCACGAGCCGCATGAGCCCTTGGGTCGAACCGGCATAGAGCACGCCGCCGTGCCGCACCAGCGATCCGGAGGAGCCGATGGGAAAGGCGTTGCGCTCGTCGAACACGGTGAGGCCCGGCGCGAGATCGAGCCGCAGCAGGCCGTTGGCCGTGCCTAGCCAGAGGCCGTCTTCGGCGTCCAGCGCGGCGCCGAGAATCACGGTGTTGGCGAGCCCGGTCTTGGCGTCGAGCACCTGGGCGCCTTGCAACGTGGAATCGGCGATGACCACACCGCGGCTGTTGCCACGGATGAAAACCACCCGCCCGTCCTGCAGGCGCAGCACGCGCACCATCGGCTCGGCCAGCAGCGCATCGAGTGGCGTGGCGATTTTTTCCAACCGACCGGTGGCCAGGTCGAAGTGGAAAAGGCCCTCGCCCTCGACCACGCAGAGCGCGTGCGCCTCGTCGCGCTCCACCAGCTGAATCTCGCGGCCGGCCAGATCGCGGCCGACGTTGACTGGGCGGAAACCGCCACCCTCGAAAACCAGCAGCCCGCGGCGCGAGTCCTGCAGGTAGACCCGGCCGCCAATCGCGAAAAGCTGCAGGCGGCTTTCCGGCGGCAGGGGTAGGAATTCGGCCCGGCCGGTCGTCACATCCCGAGGTGGTGGAACAGAATTTGGGATACCCGAAGGCACCTTGGGGAGCGGAAAACCGGGGGCAAAGTGCAGCAGGCCATTGCTCGTGGCGACAAACACGCCGGCGCGGCTGGCGACCATCGCACGGATCCGGCCAAACGATCTCGCCGTCGCCGGCAACAAACCCGTGCGCGAAACATAATGGAGCTGACCGTCGACGGCATCGGCTTCAATCACGCCAATCTCGTTGTCACCCCCCACCCACATGAGGCCATCGTGGTCCCGGCAAAGCGCCGTCACGTAGGTGGCGGGGACGGGGATTTTTTCGTGGATCGCGCCGTCGTAGAGGATCGCGGCCTGGTAGGTGCCGAACAGCGTGAAGCCCTCGGCCGTGTGGGCCACCGCCGTGACCCGACTGAAACCGTCGTAGTCGTCGGAAGAAAAATACCGTTGCAGCGGCAGGCCGAGTTCAGCGGCGGATGATCCGGCCGGCGCCCGCGCGGGCGAGGCTGGGCGAGCTTCGGCGGCTTTGGTGGCGCTTGCCAAAACGAAGACGGCCGCGAGCAGGAGAGCGTGAAACAAGGGGCGAAAGCGCGGGCAGACCACGCCCAAATTCAGGCGGGTGCCTTCGCGCTGGTCAACCCGCCGCGTCCGCGCGTTCGTTCCGCAAACATCCATAGGGCGCGGGGCTCAGTGCTTCCGCGGCGGACGGGTGTTCGTCGCGACGGCGAGAAACGCCGCCAAGGCCGCGGGCGGCTCGGTGTCGGCCCGCCAACCGAGGACCAGCCGGCTTTCCGGGGCGGGGCCCGTCAACGGACGAAACACGATCTCAGGCGGGAGGTGCTGCGCCTCGGAGGGCGTCATGAAAGTCGCGCCGAGCCCGCCGCGCACCAGGCCGACGGCATTGGTGCGGGGCCAGACCTCCTCCGCGATGCGCGGGGTGATGCCGGAGCTCGCAAAGGCGGCGAGGATGCGATCGTAGAAACCGGGATTGTGGGTCCGGGGGAACAGCACGAAGGGTGTTTCTGCGAGCTTCCGCAGGCTCAGGCTGGGCCTTTTCGCGAGCGCATGGGCGGCCGGGAGAAGGACGCCGTTGCGCTCCTTGAGCAGGAGTTGGGTGCGGAGGCCCGGGGTGGGCGCATCGGGATGGAAGAAGCCGCACGCGATGTCGCCGGCCTGGAGCGCCGTGAGCTGCGCCGAGGTGGGCGACTCGGTCAGCTCAAGCCGGATGCCCGGGTGCCGCTGGTGAAATTCGCGGATGATCGGCGGCAGCACCGTTGCCATGGCGAGGCCGGTGAAGGCCACGCGCACGTGCCCGGTCTGGCCGTCGGCGAGCGCCCGCAGGTCCCGCTGCACCGCCGTCAGGTGGCGGAAGAGCGGCTCGAGGCGCTCAAGGAGCAGCTGGCCCGCCGGCGTGATCTCGACGCCGCGACGGGTGCGGTTGAGCAGATCGGCGTCGAGCGCCGTCTCGAGCTGCGCGATGGCCCGGCTGAGTGCGGGCTGGGCGACCCCGAGCGCCTCGGCGGCCTGGCGGAAATGCCGCCGCCGCGCGACCTCGCGGAAATAGACGAGGTGACGGAGTTCAAAGGGGAACTGATACTCGGCCGGCATCACAGGCAGCGAAAAGAGTATTTCCCGGCATTGCAATAATCGGGTAGGATGACGGCCTTTCACCCATGCCCAAATCCCTTTTCGAAAAAGTCTGGGACGCCCACACCGTCCGCACGCTGGCTAACGGCCAGACGCAGCTCCTCATCGGCACGCACCTGATCCACGAGGTCACGAGCCCGCAGGCGTTCGGCATGCTCCGCGACCTGAAGCTTAAGGTCGCCATGCCGCACCGCACCTTTGCGACCGTCGATCACATCATCCCGACCGACCAGCTCGTGGAGCCCTACCGCGATCCGCTCGCGCAGGCCATGATGGACGAGCTGCGGAAGAGCTGCCGCGAGTTTGGCATCACCTTTTTCGACCGCGCGACGGGCAAGCAGGGCATCGTGCACATCGTCGGCCCCGAGCAGGGCATCACGCAGCCCGGCACCACCATCGCGTGCGGCGATTCGCACACGAGCACGCACGGCGCGTTCGGCGCGATCGCGTTTGGCATCGGGACGACGCAGATCCGCGACGTGCTCGCCACGCAGACCATGGCGCTCGGCAAGCTGAAGGTGCGCCGCATCAACGTCACTGGCCGGCTCCGCCCCGGCGTCTATGCCAAGGACGTGATCCTGCACATCATCCGCGTGCTCGGCGTCAACGGCGGCACCGGCTTCGCCTATGAATACGGCGGCGAGGTCTTCGATCGCATGACGATGGAAGAGCGCATGACGGTCTGCAACATGTCCATCGAGGGCGGCGCGCGCGCCGGTTATGTGAACCCCGACGACACGACGTGCGCCTACCTCAAGGGCCGGCCCTACTCGCCGACGGGCGCGGCGTGGGATGCCGCGGTGGCGCGTTGGAAGAGCTTCGCGAGCGATCCGGGCTGCCGTTTCGACGATGTGGTCAACATCGCCGCTGCCGACATCGCGCCGACCGTCACCTGGGGCATCAATCCCGGCCAGGGTATCTCCATCACCGAATCGATCCCCGACCCGGCGAAGGCGACGGAGGTCGACGAGAAGGCTTCCATCGAGGAGGCGCTCGCCTACATGAAATTGAAGCCCGGCGCCCCAATCAAGGGCACCAAGATCGACGTGGCCTTCATCGGCTCGTGCACCAACGGCCGGCTCAGCGATTTCCAGGAAGTCGCCCGCTACGTGAAGGGCCGCAAGGTCGCCGCCGGCGTGAAAGCCATCGCCGTCCCCGGCTCGCAGATTGTCGCGTTGCAGTGCGAGAAGCTCGGCCTCGACAAAATTCTCGCCGAAGCCGGCTTCGAGTGGCGCGCCGCCGGCTGTTCGATGTGCCTCGCGATGAATCCCGACAAGCTCATCGGCGATCAGCTCTGCGCGAGTTCGTCGAACCGCAACTTCAAGGGCCGCCAAGGCTCGCCCACCGGGCGCACCCTCCTCATGAGCCCGCTCATGGTCGCCGCCGCCGCCGTCACCGGCAGCGTGGCGGATGCCCGCGAAGTCTTCGCGGTTTCGCAATCCAACTAACCACTAATTTTCACTCATCACGGGAAATGTTGGGAATCCAATCCGATGAATTCCGAATCATTCTAGTTCATTAGTGTGCATTAGTGGTTTCAAAAAACTCTTTTCCAAATGGCTCTCGCAAAAATCACCTCCGTCACCGGCCGCGGCGTCTGCGTCCCTGGCAACGACATCGACACCGACCGCATCATCCCGGCGCGCTTCATGAAGTGCGTCACGTTCGACGGCCTCGGGCAGTATCTTTTTCATGACGTCCGCAACGATCCCGCCACGGGCAAGCCCACGGGACACCCGCTCGACGACCCGCGCTTCAAGGGCGCGACCGTGTTGCTCTCGGGCGCCAACTTCGGCTGCGGCTCCTCGCGCGAGCACGCGCCGCAGGCGATCCAGAAATACGGCTTCAAGGCCGTGATCGCGGAAAACTTCGCCGAGATCTTCTTTGGCAATTGCGTCACGCTCGGCATGCCCTGCGCGACCGCGAGCCGGGCCGACATCGCCAAGATCGCCGCCGCCATCGAGCGCGATCCCGCGACCGAGATCGTGCTCGACGTGGACCGGCAGGAAATTCGTTTCGGCGGCCAGACGGTGCCGGCCGAGGTCCGCGCCGCCGCCCGCGACGCGCTGATCAACGGCCGCTGGGACGCGATCGGCGAGCTGCTCGACGGCATGGAGGCGATGAAGACGACCGCCGCCAAGCTGCCCTACCTCGCGGTCTGAGTGGCCGCGGCGTGGAGCCGTGGTTTGCGCGGCGCAGCGGAAACGATTGAACTTTTCCCTCGCCGCGGCGTCTGACCGCGGCACGTTCCACCTTCCGCCATGCTACTTGCCGCCCTCGATCTGGCCCGCGCGTTTCGCGAGGCCGGAAATCTCATCTATCCACTCGGCCTCTGTTCGTTCATCGCCGTGTTCATCATCGCGGAGCGGCTTTTCGCGCTGCGCCGCGCGGCCGTGATTCCGGAGCATCTGGCCGAATCGGTCGTCGAGGGGCGGCCGCCCGTCGGCGACAAGCGCTCGGCGCTCGGGCGTATCCTGGACTTTGCGGAGCGCCACCCCGGCGATTCCGAGGCGATCAAAGCTTACGCGCGCCTCGAGGTGCTCAAGCTCGAGCGGGGCATCAGCTACCTCGACACGATCTACGCCGCCGCGCCGCTCATCGGCCTCATCGGCACGGTCACGGGCCTGCTCGGCGCCTTCTCGGTCGTCGATCCCAACACACGGATGCCGGATCCGGTGCAGTTCACCGAGAGCGTGGGCTATGCGCTTTCGGCGACAATTTTTGGCCTGTGCATCGCGCTGCCGGCGCTGATTGGCAGCGGCTACCTCCACCGGGTCGTGGACAAGCATGCGGCGCAGCTCGATGTGTTGCTTGAGCGTGTGCTGGCGCGGCATGCGTCCGGGGCGGGGAGGAAGTGACATGAGCCTGCTCGTGCGCCGCCAACGCCAGCGGCCGGAACTCCCGATGGTGCCGCTCGTCGACGTGCTCGTGATGCTCGTTCTCTTTGCCTACGTGACGATGCAGGCGCGCTCGGCCGCAACGCTCAACATCACGCTGCCCAAGGTCGAGACCGCGGGGAAAAACGAATTCCGCGGCAACCTCACCATCTCCATCGCGAAGGACGGCGCGCTCACCTTCAACGGCAAGCCGGTCTCCGACGCGGAACTCCCGGGCCTGCTCAAGCAGGTCAAAGATATCGACAAGGACATCCCCGTCCTGATCCGTTCCGACGAGAAGGCGACCCTTGAGCGGCTGACGTTTGTCTGGGACGCCTGCCGGAAGGCCGGCCTCAACAAGCACAGCCTGCAGAGCCGCTAGCGGGTGTTGCAGCGGCCGGCCGGCCGCCGCGCCGGATCGAGATGCTGGCTCGGATTGGTTCCCCGCAGCAATTCGTTCTCCAGATACTCCTCCTTGCCTTCCTCATCGCGATTGAGCCTCGGCTGCACGTGGGCTTTTCGTCGGCTCGCACTTGCGGGCCTCGTGCTGGCCCAGTCCGCGCCTGCCCTGAGCCGGCCAGGTCGTCGCCAAATACGCGGACGGCTGGCAGTATCCCAGCTAGATGCCGGCAACCGTTGAACTCAGTGGCGACTTCAGCGTGCCCTACCGAGTCAGCGTGCCGGCGAAGAACGCCATCTACCAGGAGCCGATCAGCGGCCTCATCACCACGACCTTGCGGTTGTGACCGGGGATTGGTTTTTCGGTAATCATCGCCCGCTCGGGCGGTGTTGCCAGCCAAGCCAAAAAAAAGCGGAGGCCTTTCGGCCTCCGCTGAATCAAACGTTTCCTCCCGGTGAACCGGGCTTAGAATTTCATGCCCAGGGTGAACGTGTAGGAGCGGGGCGCAGCCAGGGCGAAGTTGCCCTCGGAGTATTCCCGGTCGAGCAGGTTGTCGATATGGAGGCTGCTGTGCATCCGGTAGCCGAACACCTCGATCGGGTAGCTGATCAGACCTTGGAACACGGTGTAGTTGCCGGCGGTGATGCCGCCGCGTTTCGCGTTAAAGTTCTGGTCGTTGCTGATGATGATCTCGCTGGCGTAGCGGGCACCCAGGCCGAGACTCAGGCCGCGGCCGTAGTTGCCGATGACATCGTTCGTGAACGTGTATTTGTTGAACACGTTGAACCGGAACTCCGGGGCGTAGGCCAGGCGGTTTCCGAAGATGATGTTGCGGGAAATGACGGTGCCAATGGGGGCATTTGGCACGAGATCGAGACTGGGGTCCGACAACGTTTTCGAGCTCCACATCCAGCCGCCCGAGAACCGCGCCTGATAGTTGCGAATAGGCGACCAGGTGACTTCAGCCTCGAAGCCCTCGTTTTCCTGCGTGGCGGAAGCCGTATACCAGCGCACGATGCGGTTTTCCGGACCATTCCGGTTCGGCTGCAGGTAGTTGAGCGGCTCGTCGACTTGCCGCTGCCGGTCGTCCACCACGCGATTCTCGCGGGTCACGCGATAGAACGATGCCGTGCCGACAATCTTATTGTCGTTGAGCGAGACCTTCACGCCGACTTCGGCGTTCTTGCCCGTTTCGTTCTTCACCTCGGTCAGTCCGCCTTGGGAGACGAGCCGGGCCAGTTCGGTCGTGGGATTCAGGCCCAGAAGCGTCGCGCGCGTGGTGACGGCGTTCGGGTCATAGTCTCCACCCAGATACGTCACGCCGCTGGGGAGGAAGGTCTGCGAATAGCTGGCGTAGACGTTGATGTTTTTCAGGACCTCAAATGAGGCGCCGAACATCTTTGAGCTGCCCTTCGTGGTGCGGGGGCGCGAGAAGATGGCGCTGAGGCCGTAGGTGACCCAGTCGCTCTGGGGAATGTTCTGCAGCGCGTAGTCAGGCGCGTTGAACCACGGGGGATTGGCGGAGACCAGCTGGCCGACGGTGGTGGTCTTCTCCTGGCGATAGCCGGCGAAGGTCGTGAGGCGGTTCTGGAGCATGCGGCCCTGCCAGTTAAGATACCATTCCTTGCGGGTGGGGCGGCTGTGATCGACGAGGCCACGGGAGACTTCCGTGATGCGGCGGATGTCGGGCGAGATGTGCACGCCCGGATCATACTCCGAGAAAATCTGCTGCGGGGTGATGATCTTGCCGTTGCGGTCGCGGATGTATTGCTGCTGGACGCCCCAGCCGGCGACCGGATGGCGGAAGGCGGCCGGAATCGGCGAGACATATCCCTCGTCGGGCTTGTCGTAGGCACCCGGCAGGTAGCCATACATCGGGAAGAGGTTGGCGTGATTGAGCGAGCCGTAGAACGAGTTGTAGGTGACGCCGTGGAAACCGCCCGCGAGGAGCTTGTTGTCGACCCCGGCGAACTTCGCCTTCATCACGGCATCGAGCTGGTGGTATTTGGCATCGATGTCGTAGCCCTGCATCGTGACGCCGCTCGTGTTGAAGCGGATGCCGTCGGCGTAGGGCCCCGCGGCGGAGAACACGCGGTCGAAGCGTGATTGCACGCCGGTGAACGAGTGGCGCAGGTCGAGCCAGTCGGTCGCGGCAAAGTCGGTCACGACGGAGAACGTGGAGTTTTCGTCCTTCGAATAGGTGCCGACGCCGTAGTAGTTGAACTTTTCGTCATGCACCCGGTTGCCTGCGCGATCCGTGATGTAGGCACCATGCTTGAGGGGCTCGGTCCAGAGGGCGATGTAGGGGTCGTTGGCTGCGGTGCGCACGTCGGCGATCCACGCGCCGATGTTGGTGAGGATGCGCGCCTGATAGGCTGCGGTGGGATTGGCGTTGCCCGACAGGCCGGCCGCGGCGATCAGCCGTGCGGGCGGGGCCTTGTAGTCGGCAAACCACTGGGCGGGCCAGCGCCAAGAATCGTCGTCCTGGTTACGGAGGCGCTTCTGCACTTCGCCTTCGAGGGCGATGCGGAGGCGGCCGCTCTTGAGCGGATTAAGCGTCAGGCCGGCATTGAAGGAATACCCGTCTTGGAACTCAAACCGGGCGTTGCCGATGCCGTGGTCCCAGCCGCCGACGAGGCGCAGCGCTGCTTGGTCGGAGAGCACGGTGTTGTGGTCGAGCGTCACGCGCTCGCCGCCCATGCGGTTGTCATACGCGCTATAGGAATATTCCAGCGAGGTCGGAATCTTGCTGAACGACGGTTGCTTGGTGACGTAGTTGATCACGCCGCCGGGAAACGCGTTGCCGAAGAAGACGGCCGCTGGGCCCTTGATGAGCTCCACGCGATCGACGTTGTCGAGGTTGTAGGCGCTGTAACGGAGCAGGCCGTTGCGCAGTCGTGAATTGATCGGGAAGCCACGCAGGGACATGTTGCCGGCCGGGGTGAAACCGGTGGCCGGCTGGATGAGGCCCATGCGGCCGTCACCCGCGGACGAACTCTCGTAGCGGAGCACGTCTTGGATGTCCTTCATGTTGGTGTCCTTCAGGAAGTCTTCCGAAAGCACCGAGATGTTCAGCGGGACCGATTGGATCTCGGTGCCGATGCGCGTCGCGGTGGCGGAGTTGATCTTGAGGTAGCCGTAGTCCTTGTTGGATTTGACCTCGAAGGGTGTCAGGATCGTCACGCCCTCCTCGACCGAGGTGGCGCGCGACGGAGCCGAGGTCGGGGTGACCGCAGTTGCGGGCGGGCGGGTGGCGGGTGTGGCGGCCGGAGTCACGGCCGGGGCGGTGACGCCCTTGGCTCTGAACTCTTCGAGCTGCTTGCGCAGCGCGGCGTTTTCTTCCTGCAGCTTGCGGAGCGCGGCGGCGTCGGCTGTTTGCCCGTAGGCAAACGGCCCGGCCGTCAACGCCGCCAGCGTGATCGCGAGGATAGTCCGCGCGACCGGTGCTTGGTGGTGGGTTTTGGGTTTCATGGTTGGGAACGTTCGGTGTGGTTGGACTCTGACAGAAAGGGGTGGGCCTCAGTGCGCGCTCTGGCCGTTGGCCTCGAAGAGCCGCAGGGTGGGCGAGACGCTGACGCCGATGCGGCCGGGCGCGGGGGCTCCGCGGTTTTCGATGCGCCAGATGAGGTGGTCGACGACCTTGCGCACGAGCGTGGTGAGGTTGATGTCGATGGCGGGCGGGAAGTGCTCGAGATTGTGGTAAATAATCGGGTTGTAGTTGCCCACAATGGTTTCGAAGTCGCGGCCCGGCTGCTTGCCCGCCTCGCGCAGCGCGCGGAAAAATGAGCCGCAGAAGTGATCCACGGGCATGTAAAGCCCGGTCGCGCGCGGGGTGCTGCCCAGCAGCGTGCGCACGAGCGTGTCGGTGTCCTCGTGCACCGGCTTGACCTCGAGGTAGCCGACGCCGGGGTTGGATTTGCCGAGGATCGAGTGCGCCGGCAATCGCAGCTCGGCTGCGCGTTCCAAGAATGCCTTCACGCGCCGCGACACCGCGCTGTAGTCGGGATCGGTGCTGATGACGGCGACGGCCTTGTGGCCGCGTTGCGCGAGATGATCGGCCGCGAGGCGGCCGTTTTCCTCGTTATTCGGCTCGACGTAATCGCCGGGGTAGGAAGCCGAGCGGCGCGTCATGAACCACACATGCGGGAGATCGCGGAGTTTGGCGAGGCAAGCGGCCGAGGGCTCCCGGCCTTGGATGATGAGGCCATCGAGCTTTTCACTCGCGAGCGTGGGCGGCAGTTCGTCGGCCGAGGCGGAAAAGAGCACGCGCAAGTCGACGCGGTAACGCGTGTCGGTCGATTGCACCTGCAGCAATTGATCCTGAAACCAGTTGTGGCTCGGGTTATTCGCCCGGGCACCGACAAACCACACGCCGATGCGGCGTTGCTCGGAGAGACGAGTCTTGGGCCCGCGGCGTCGCTCAAGCGGCGCGGGCACATAGTTGTGCTTCTCCATGACGGAGCGGATCCGCGCGAGGCTCTCGGGCGCGACGATCTGCGGCTGGTTGATCGCCCGCGAGACGGTGGCGGGCGAGACCTTGGCGATCTTCGCGATTTCGGTGATCAGCATGGGTGGGGTTAGGCTGAAAATTTCAGCAAACAGCATGAAATTGATGCGGCATCGTCAAGCGCTTTCCTGTCCCCGGTGATGCACCAGCCAAGCGCGTCTTGTCAGCCGCGACGTTTCAGCGCCCGTCGCCACGCGCCGAGCAGTTCCGTGCGCAGCCGGATCGCGTCGGGCCACGTGTGCGGGTCGGTGCTCACGTGGTAGCCGTGGCTCATGCCGAGTTCGGGGCAGATCCAAAGCTCGCCGCCGGGTCGCGGGCCGGCGAGCCAGCACGCGAAAAGATCCTCCACGAAGGCGAGGTAGTCGCGGACTTCCGGAGTGAGTGAGCCGCGTCCGTCAGTCACCGGCACCTGGCAGTGCTGGCTGTTGAATGGGCGCAGGTGAAAGAGGCGCGATGCCCGGATCAACGCGGGCCAGGCAAGCAGGCGCGCGGAGTAGTCGGCCGGCATCATGTGCTTGGAGACGGCGAAGTGCGAATGGTCCCATGTCACGGGCATCGTCTCGCCTGTCGCGCGCCGGTAGCGCCGCGCGATCTCGGTGAATTTTTCCGGCGTCTCCGTGGCGGTGTCGCGGTGGGTCTCGATGTGCACGGCGAGGCCGAGTTCCCGGCCGGCGCGCACGAGCTGCACGGCCGCCCGCGTGGCGACCGCGGGCGGAGTGTCGTGGTTCAGCAGCTGAAGGTTGATGAGGCGCACGCCGAGGTCGCTTTGCGCGCGCAGGCGTGGGAGGGCCTCGGCCACACCCTGTGCATCGAAACCGCTCAGCAGCGCGAGGCCGCGGCGGGTGGCCTCCGTCCGAATCTCGGGTGTAATAAAGGCGCAGACGCCATCAAAGCCCGCCTCGGCGATCGCCGCGATTTTGCGCGGGGTGCTCCATTCACGCTTAGCCGTGGGGTAGCTGATCATCGACCAAGGCGTGGCGCAGACGATGAGGCGGGGGGCAGGGGATTTGGTTTTCATGCGTGGCCTGAAAAATCCTGAAAACCGTTGTTGAGTTTCAGACCCGCGCCAGCTTATTCCGGCCACCTACTGCCACCCCGCATGCTCCTGCCGTTTGCCCAACGTGTTTCTTGGATTTGGTCCGCTGAGGGCACGCATGCGTGTCCGCCGCCGGAGCGTGCCACGCCTTCCCACTACCAAGTGAGGATGTTTCGCCGGGTTTTTGAGGTCGCGGATGTGGCCGCCGCGACGCAGGCGGTGCACGTGTCGGGCGACAGCCGCTACCTTTTCTACTGCAATGGCGCGCTGGTCGGCCGCGGCCCGGCCAAGGGCGACGTAAACCATCACTTCTACGAGACCTACGATCTCGGTCCGCACTTGCGCCCGGGGCGCAATGTCCTCGCCGCCTTGGTGCTCGACATGTCGCGGGTCGCGCACCGGCCCACGCAGCTCGGCGCGCCATGCTCGGTCATGACCTACGCTGGCGGCTTCGTGCTGGAGGGCGGCGAACTCAGCACCGACGCCAAGTGGAAGGTCGCTGTGGACACCGCGCATCGCTTTCAAAACGAAAACACCACCTTCGAGGGTTACCATGGCTACTTCGAGCACCGTGTCTCGAAATTGATCCCGGCGCGCTGGACTGAGATCGATTTCGACGACTCCGGCTGGCCCTCCGCGACGGTGCTCTACCAAGCCGAGCGGCTGGAGAACCGCCGCGACCCGACGAGTCCCTACGGTCTGGTGCCGCGCATGATTCCGATGCTGGAGGAGCACGCGACCGGCGTGGCGTTTCGCGACGCGTTTCTCCCCGGCGGAGCCGACGTGTCCGTGGCGTGGCACGAACTCGTCAACCACGAGAACCGTGTGACGGTGCCCCCTCTCACCACCGTCGAGGTGATCCTTGATGCTGGCGAACTCACGACGGCCTATCCGCGCCTCGTGACTGCCGGCGGCGCTGGGAGTGTCGTCCTGCTCACCTACGCGGAGGCGCTGCGCCTGCCTTGGGGCACGCCTGGGGCCAAGCTCCTCGGTCGCCAGCAGCCGCTGGGCAACTTGGCATCGCATTTTGCCGACGAGAGCACGGGCTGGACCTTCGATCGCCGCGGCAAAATCACCGGCTGGCGCGATCGCTGGGAGCCGGCCGGAGGCGCGACGGAACAAGGCGAAGTGTTCGAGCCGCTGCACTGGCGGACGTTTCGCTACCTCGGCCTTACGATTACGACAGCCGCGGAGCCGCTGGAGCTGCGGTCGGTCGCGCATCGGTTCACCGCCTATCCGCACCGGGTCGCGGCGGAGTTTGCCTGCTCCGATCCGAGGCTGGAAAAAATCTGGCACGCCGCGCTGCGCACCATGCGGCTCTGCTCGCACGAGACGTTCGAGGACTGCCCGTATTACGAACAGATGCAGTATGTCGGCGACACGATGATCACCGCGCAGATCGCCATGCTCGCGGCCGGCGATTATGCGCTTACGCGTCAGGCGATCCATCAGTTTGACTGGTCGCGGCTCTCCGACGGGCTCACGCAGAGCCGCTTTCCCTCGCGCCTCGTGCAGATCATCCCGTCGTGGTCGCTGCACTGGATCACCATGGTGCGCGACTATGCCCGTTACTCTGGCGATCTGGCGACGGTGCGCGCCGTGCTGCCGGGCATGCGCACGGCGCTCGATTGGTTCCGGCGCCATGGCGACGCCGACGGGCTCCCGGCCCAGCTCCCTTTTTGGAACATCACCGACTGGTGCCCGTGGTGGCCGCGTGGCGTCGTGCCCGGCTCCGATAGCGGCCCGACCTGCATCATCGCCGCGCAATACATCGTCGCGCTCGATGAACTCGCCGATCTCCTGCGACTGCTCGGCCTGCCCCGCGAGGCCGACGCGCTCAGCGCCGAGGCCGGTGCGCTGCGCGAAAAACTCCACGCTCGCTTCTGGTCTGAAAGCGAAGGCCTCTATCTCGATCGCCCGGGCGGCCCCGAGATCAGCCAGTATGGCAACGCTTGGGCGGTCGTCTGCGGCGCGGCCGATGCGGCCACGCGCACCCGGCTGCTCGCGCGCTTCCCGCATGATCCGAAGCTCGCTCCGGGATCGTTCTTTTGGTGGCACACGGGCTTCCGCGCCCTCGCCCTGTGCGGCGCCTATGAGCGCATGCCGGAGTTTCTCGGGCCGTGGCACGAAATGATCGAGGCGGGTCTCGACACTTTCGTGGAGGAAAACAGCTACTGGCGTTCGCTCTGCCACGCGTGGAGCGCGCATCCGGCGCTGGAACTCATGACGCGCATCCTCGGGGTCACGCCGGCCGCGCCCGGTTTCGCCGCCATCGAGGTCGCGCCGCAACGCTGCGGCCTCGCGCACGCGCGCGGCTCGGTCTGCACGCCGCGCGGACCCGTTTCGGTCGCCTGGCGCGTCGCGGCCCAAAAATTCACCATCGAAATCGAGGCGCCGGCGGCGACCCCGGTGTCCGTGCGGTTGCCGGGCGGCGCGACGCGCACCTTCAACGGCGGCCGATTCGCCGAGGAGATCACCCTCGCATGAGCCCCGCGCTGACCCTGCGGCACGAAGCCAATCGGCACGTCGAGGTTGCGGCCGGCGACGCGGTGCTGATGCGCTACGTTTACGCGCCTGATACGCGCGTGGATGAATCGCCGCGGCCCTACGCGCATCCCGTGCGTTCGCTGGCCGGTGACACGCTGACCAATTTCCGTCCTAACGATCATCCCTGGCACCACGGGCTGAGCATGGCGCTCACCAGCGTGGCGGGGATCAATTTTTGGGGAGGGCCGTCGCACCGGAGCGCCGACGGCTACCAGCCGCGCGGGGACCACGGGGCCCAGTTGCACCGGGGGTGGCTCACGCTCACGCCGGAAAAAATGGAGGAACGCCTCGACTGGTGCGACCCTCGCTCTGCCCGGATCCTGCTGCACGAGCACCGCGAACTTTCAATCTCACTCATCCCCGGCGGTTGGGCTCTGCGCTGGACGAGCGAGCTGCGCAACGCCACCGGCGGCGACCTCGCGCTGGACAACTACCACTCGCTCGGCGGCCTCGCCGGCTCGCATTACACGGGGCTGCAATTCCGCGGCGCGCGCGATCTGCTCGACCAGCATGGCGACGCGACGATCAGCATGGTGGCGGAAGGCGGCCTCGCCGGCGAAGCCGCCGTGCACGGTGCGCTCGCCCACTGGATGGAATGGTCGTGCCAGCATGACGGCTCGTTGCGGCGGACAAGAATTCGTTTTGAGAATCTCACGGGTCCTTTGCCATGGTTCGTGCGCGCGAAGAATCCGCTCGCAGCCTTCGCGTTCCACCGCGAAAAATCGCATCCGCTCCCGGCCGGCGGCACCCTGCGCCTCGACCACTTGCTTTCGTTCACCACCCCATGAGCCTCGATCGTCGCACCTTTCTCCGGCACGCGTCACTCGGGGCGGTCGGCCTCACGGCGGGCGCGCAGCTCCCGGCGGCCGAAGGCGCGCCCGAGACCGCGCTGCCGGCTTTCGACGCGCGTGCGCCCGAGGCGTTTTGGGCCGCGGTGCGCGCGCAGTTTCCGCTCACGTCGAAGCTCACCTATTTCAACACCGGCGGCCTCGGTCCTGCCTCCACGCCGGCCCTCGCCAAAGCCGCCGAACTGACGCGTCAGCTCCAGGAAAAATCCGAGCATGGCCACGGCCTCATCGCCGGAGCCCGGGCGATCGCCGCGGGATTTCTCGGCGCCGATCCCGCCGAGATCGCGTTTGTCCGCAATGCCACCGAGGGCAACGCGACCGTCGCGGCCGGGCTGAAGCTCGGCGCCGGCGACGAAGTGATCTACGAGACGCACGCGCATCCCGGCGGCTCCGTGCCGTGGGTGCAGCAAGCGCGGCTGCGCGGTATCGTGGTGAAGACCTTCGAGCCCGCGACGACCTCGCCCGAGGAGAATGTCGCGCGCGTGGCGAAACTGCTCACACCGCGGACCCGCGTGGTGCAGGTCTCGCACGTCACCGCGCCGACCGGCATCGTGCTGCCGGTTGATGCGCTGGCTCAACTCTGCCGCGCGCGCGGCGTGTGGTTCCATATCGATGGTGCGCAGTCGGCGGGCATGATCCCGTTTTCGCTGCGCGCGATCGGGTGCGATTCGTTTGCGACGAGCGGCCACAAATGGATCGGCGGCCCGCACGAGACGGGTGTGCTCTACGTGCGGCGCGATCGCATGGACGAGGTTGAGCCGGTGCTCGCCGGCGCTTACTCGGGTGACGTCGATGCGGCGACGGGCGAATTCAAGCTCACGGAAAACGCGATGCGCTACGAATATGGCACGCGCAACGCCGCCGCCATGCACGGCCTCGCCGAGGCCATGCGTTTTCAGGAACGCATCGGCCGCGACCGCATCGCCGCCCGCGGCCGAGAACTGGCGGAGCGCGTGCGGAGCGGCCTCGCGGTGCTCAAGGGGGTCGAGATTCTCACGCCCGCCGCACCTGCGCTATGCGCCGCGATGATTACCTTTCGCACGGCGACGGTGCCGCACGACAAACTCTTCTCGCGGCTCATGTCCACGCGCGCGATCCGGTGCCGGCCCGTGACGGAGGAGAAGCTCAATGCCCTCCGGGTCTCCACTCACATCTTCAACTCGCCGGCCGAGTGCGACGCCCTGATCGCGGGCGTCGCGGAAATCGTGAGAAGTTAGCAAGACCGATGAGAACGCGAGACGTGGAAGACGCGAACCCGGCATGAGCAGCACGGAAGCGAATCGACTATTGGAAGAGCGCACGCTGGCGTTCGCCGTGTCCATTGTGCATTTCGTGGCCGGATTTGCGCGTTCGGACGCTAGTGGAGTGGTTGGTCGTCAATTGCTGAAGTCCGGGACTTCCATCGGGGCGAACTACCGTGAGGCCAATCGCGCTGAATCGCGCGATGATTTCATTCACAAAACCGCGATTGTGCTAAAGGAGGCGGCGGAGTCCGACTACTGGCTCGAACTTTGTGTCCGGACCGACTTCGGTGACGTCGTCCAGCGCGAGGCGCTCTGTCGTGAAGCCAGGGAACTGCTCGCAATTTTCACAACCATCAACCGTCGGGCCAAGGGCCGCTAGGTCTCTCACGTCTTACATGTCTCCCCAGTCTTTTCCGTCTTCCCGGTCAGTCCACCTCGACGACCATCTCGATCTCGACGGCGCAGTCGAGCGGCAGGGCGGCCATGCCGAGCGCGGCGCGCGCGTGTTTCCCGCGCTCGCCGAAGACCGCCACGAGCAAATCGGAACAGCCGTTCATCACCTGCGACTGCTGGGTGAAGTTTTCGACCGAGTTCACAAATCCGCCCACGCGCACGATGCGTTTCACCTTCGAGAGATCGCCGATCTCCTGTTTCAGCGTGGCCAGCAGCGCGAGGGCCGTGTGACGCGCGGCGGCGGCGCCCTGATCGACGGTCACGTCGCGGCCCAGTTTTCCAGTGATCACCTTGCCGTCGGCGCCGCGCGAGATGTGGCCGGCGAGGAAAACCAGGTTGCCCGTGCGCACCGCCGGCACGTAGTTGGCGACCGGCTTGCTCGTCGGCGGGAGCTTGTGGCCGAGGGCCGCGAGCTTCGCCTCGGGCGTATCGGCGGCGTGCAGCGGTGCGGCCGCGAGCGCGAGGAACAACAGGGCGGGGGCGAGGGCGGGGAGGCGCATGGTGGCGCGACGTTGCATTCATGATCTGCTCACGACGACTATTATTTGCGGCCACTTGGCTGCTCGCCACGATCGGCTGCGCCGCCGAGCTGAAGCACGATCTCTACGTGTGCGCCAACCTCAGCCCGCAGGGCGGCGGCGTGATGGGCCGTGGCGGACCGGTGCGCAGCGGACTTTTCCGCTCGGAGGACCGCGAGACGTTCACGCACCTCGGGCCGCACCACATCCGCACGTTCTCGGTCACGCACGATCCTTCCGATCCGGCGCGGCTCTATATCGCCCTCCTCGACGGCATCCTGCGCACGCCGGATCGCGGGCAGACCTTTCGCATCGTCACGAGCTGGGACATGACCGAGGCGAAATCCATCTCGGTCGATCCGCATCGCCCGGAGCACGTCTATGCCGGCATCCCCGATGGCATCGCGGTCTCGCATGATCGCGGGCAAACGTGGACCCGCATGAATGCCGGCATCCGCCGCGCCTACACGGAATCGATTCTCGTCGATCGCACGAAGGCGGGCCGGGTGCTCGCCGGCACGGAACTCGGGATCTATCTCAGCGAAGACGGCGCGCGCACTTGGCGCCTGGTGCAGGCGACCGACAAGGTCACCTACGCGCTGCGCCAGTCGCCGCACGATCCACGGGTCTTCCTCGCGACCACGGCGAGCAACGGCGCGTTTCGCTCCACTGACCGCGGCCTCACCTGGCAGCGTCTGCCTTCCGTGCCGGGCGACCGCACGCTGCACAACATCGAGTTCGACCCGCGCCAGCCGCGCCGCCTCGCCTATTGCGGTTGGGGTGTGGGCGTGCAGATCTCGCAGGACGACGGCGCGACATGGCAGGATCGCACGGCCGGTCTGCCGAAGCGCGAGATCTGGCGCATCGCCATCGATCCCGATTTGCCAGACCGGCTTTACGCGGGGCCTTACCAGGAGGCGCTGTATGCGTCGGACGATTTTGGCCGCACGTGGCGCGCCCTGACGATGGGCCGCGGCACGTTTTTCGATCTGGTGTTCATCCCGCGGAAGTGACCATGAAAACTTTCATCGCCCTTGTTTTCCCTTGGTTGATCGCAGCCGCGGTCGCCCAGCCCTCGTTCACTGCGCCGCCGCCCCCGACGGCGCCCGTGGAGGACGCGGCCATGCGTCGCGACCAGTATCTCGCCCGCCGGATGGAGGCGCTGCGCTGGCGCGCCGCACAGGCGAATCCCGCCGAGCCTGCGAAGCTCGGCCTGGCTGACATCGCGGCCAAACTCGCCCTGCGCGAGGACGCCGCCGTCTGCTCGTCCCGGATCGTCGAGCTGATGAAGACGCCCTCGGCAGACATGTTTTGGATGTTTCCCGTCACCTGCATTTCGTATCTCGGCCGCGACCAGCTCACGGCCGAGGCGAAGGCAGCGATCCGCGAGGCGTGGCGCACCTATTATCCACTGCGCGGCGACACCGAGAATCACTGGGTGATGTATTACACCACTCTGCACCTGATGGCCGACCTCTGGCCGGACGAAGGCGGGGACCGCTGGTTCAACGGCAAGTCGTCCGCGGAGATCTCTGCCGAATCGCGCGCGTGGCTGCTGCACTGGATGGACCTCACGACCACCATCGGGCAGGGCGAATACGACTGCACCCACTACCTCGGCGAATATGCGATCCCGATGCTCTATCTGTCGACCTGGGCGCGCGACCCGGAGATGCGGCAGCGCGGGCGCATGATGCTCGACTGGGTGTTTGCCGACTTCGCGGTCGAGACGCTGCACGGCACCTACATCGGATCGCACGCGCGCACCGACGACACGACCGTGCTCGAAAAGTGGAATGCCCTCTCGTCCTACTTCGCGTGGCAGCTCCTCGGCAACTGCCCGGCACCCGCGGCCTACGGCGGCTGGGGCGTCTACTTCGCGGCGGTCGCCGACCACTACGATCTCCCAGAGGTCATCTACCGCATCGGCACGGATCGCGCCGGCGCCTATACGCACACCGAGCGCAAGCGCACGCGCCACCGCTGGCGCAACAGCGACGAGCGCAACGCCCCCGTTTACAAGACAAGCTACATCACGCCCGACTACGCGCTCGGTTCCGACCAGGGCGGGCTGCTCCAGCCCATCCAGCAGCACTCGTGGGATCTTACCTGGGCGGTCCCCGATCCGCGCGGCGTGCACAATACGATCTTTTCCGTGCAGCCGTTTTTCGGACCGGATGAGCTGACGATGTATTTCACCGAGATGCCCGACTACATGCCGGCGTCGGTCACCTTTCAGGGCAAGCCCACCTACATCAGCGAGAGCAAGCTGCTCGGCGGCTCGCCCTACGAGCAGATCTTCCAGCAGGACGACACGCTCATCACGCTCAGTGACATCCCCGATAGCGCACCGTGGAAACAGATCAACGGGTTCTTCTCGAAGGATCTCACGGCGCTCGAAGAAGACGCTTCGGGCTGGATCTTTGCCCAGGGCGGCCGGGCTTACATCGCCTACCGGCCGCTCGCGCCCTACGAGTGGCGACCGCTGGAGAAGGGCGGCAAGCGCCTCCTCTCGCCGCACGCGAAGAACGGCACGATCCTCCAGGCCGCCGCCGCGCGCGACTTCGCGAGCTGGGAGGAATTCAAGGCCAAGGTGCGCGCCCTGCCGTTGACGATCACGCTCGCGCCCACGCCGCGCGTGGCGTTCACGACCCTGCGCGGAAAAAAGATCGAGGTCGCCTACGGGACCGCACCGCGCGTGGACGGCCGCGTGATCGACTACGCCAAGGAATGGAAACTCTTCGCCGGTCCCTATCTCAACGCCGAGGTTGGCGGTCGCAGGCTCACGCTCACGCACGGGCGGTTGAAGCGCGTGCTCGATTTCAACGCGCTGCGCATCACGGACGAAATTGTGCCTTAGGCGCGGATCAGGCGATTAAGTCGCGGATGACTTCGCCATGCACGTCGGTGAGCCGATAGTTTCGGCCACCGCTCAGGTAGGTGAGGTTTTGGTGATCGAGGCCGAGCAGGTGCAGCACCGTCGCCCAGAGATCGTAGACGCTCACGGTCTTGTCGGCGACGCGGTAGCCGAGGTCGTCGGTCGCGCCGTAAACGGTCCCGGCCTTCACGCCGCCGCCGGCGAGCCAGATTGAAAAACCGTAAGGGTTGTGATCGCGGCCGTTGGAGCCCTGCGAGAACGGCGTGCGACCGAACTCGCCGGCCCAGATCACGAGCGTCTCGTCGAGCAAGCCGCGCGCCTTGAGATCGGTCAGCAGCGCGGCGATGGGCTGATCGACCTGATGCGCCATGGCGCGATGGCCGCGCTCCAGGTCTCCGTGCTGATCCCAAGGATTGGGGGCGTTACCGGAGCCGATTTTTTCGGTGAGGCAGCTGAGCTCAACGAAACGCACTCCGCGCTCGACGAGGCGGCGCGCGAGCAGGCACTGGCGGGCATAGGCGGCCTTCTGCGGATGCGGGTCGTCGAGACCGTAGAGTTCACGGGTGGCCGCGGTCTCGCCGGCGAGACCGACGAGTTCCGGCACGGCGGCCTGCATGCGGTAGGCGGTCTCGTAATTTTTCACCGCGGCCTCCACCTGCGGATCGTGGCCGGCGCGCAGGGCAAAGTCGGTGTCGGCGGCGCGGATGAAATCAAGGCTCGCTCGTTGGAGGGCATCGGGTCCGCGGGGCGTGATGTTGGGCACCGGCTCGCGCCGGTCGGCGGAGATGATGGAGGCCTGATGCTGCGCGGGGAGGAAGCCGTTGCCAAAGAGACCCGGGCCGCCGTGCGGAGCCGTCGCGTCGCCGCTTTGCAGGACGACGAAGCCGGGCAGGTCGCGGTTGGCGGTGCCGAGCCCGTAGTTGATCCAGGCGCCGGCGCTGGGGAAGCCCATCGTCGGGAAGCCCGTGTGGAAAAAATAATTCCCCTGCGCGTGCTCGCTGACCTTGGACGTCATCGATCGGACAACACAGAGGTCGTCGGCGCAATGGCGGGCGATCTGCGGGAACATGGAGCTGATCTCGAGTCCGCTCCCGCCGTGGCGGGCGAACTCAAAGGGGCTGGGGAAGACGGTGCCGTTCTTGTTGAACTGCGTGCGCTCCAGCTTCGCGGGCATGGGCTGGCCGGCGAGCCGGGCGAGGAGCGGCTTGGGATCGAAGGAGTCGAGATGCGAGACACCGCCCGACATGTAGAGGAAGATCACGTTCTTCGCGCGGGGCCGGAAGTGCGGCGCGGACGGCCGCCCGGCGCTGCGGCCGGGAGTCGCGAGCAGGCCGGACAACGCCAGATAACCGAAGCCGGTCGAACAGCGGCGGAGCATCTCGCGGCGGGTGATCCACGGATTCATGGGAGAAAAATAAACTCCTTCGCGTTGAAAAGCGCGTGCGCGAGATCGGCCCACGGCGCGGCCGATGCGCGGCTGTGCTCCGCGTCACGGAGGAACGCGAGCGCCCGCGCGAGTTCTTCCGCCGTGGGCGGGCGCGCGAAGGCTCCGGTATAGAGGACGCGAATGCGATCGGTCGGAGCGGCGAGGGTGGGATCGGCCGCGAGCCGCGCGGCCCATTGTTCGGCGAGCTGGCGCACAAACGGATCGTTCAGGAGCGCGAGCGACTGCGCGGGGACGTTGGTCACATCGCGCCGGCCGGTGGGTGCGGCGGGCACGGGCGCATCGAAGGCCGTGAGGAACGGGTCGAGGTCGTTGCGTTTCACGCGCAGATAGACGCTGCGGCGCGGGGTGGCGCCGAGCACAGGTGGGCCGAACATCTCGTTGATTTGCAGGGCGCCCGACACGGCGAGCAGCGCGTCGCGGATGGCCTCGGCCTCGAGCCGTCGCACGGAGGCGTGCGAGAGAAGCCGGTTGTCCGGATCGCGTTCGAGGGCGCCGGGCGGGGGCGAACTGGCGTGCTGCCACGCGTCGCTCGTCACAAGCAGGCGCACGAGCGCCTTGATGGACCAGCGGTGCTCGACGAACCACGTGGCGAGCCAGTCGAGCAGTTCGGGGTGCGATGGTGTCTCCCCCATGCGGCCAAAGTTATCGGGCGTCGCCACGAGCCCGCGGCCGAAGAGGTGGTGCCACACGCGATTGACGATGACGCGCGCGGTGAGCGGATTGTCGGGCCGCACCAGATCGCGGGCGAGGGCGAGACGGCCGCTGTCGGTGACCTGATAAGGCGTCGCATCAATCGCCTCGAGAAAACGGCGCGGGACGAGTTCGCCAGGCTGCCGATGGTCGCCGCGCGCGAAGAGCGGGGCGTCGGCGGCGAACGTTTCGATCACGCCCGGGGCGCGGGTGGGGATGCGGAGTGCGGTCTCTTGGGCCCGCCAGGCGGCGAGCACGGGCGCGACGGCGGGCAGTTGCGCCGGTTGGTTGCGGAGGAGGCCGGCGCGGAGGAACTGGTCGAGCAGCTCGGCGTCGCCATCGGTGGCGCGCTCCTCGCGCCAAACGCGCACGCTGAGTCGCAGCGCGGCGGCAAAGCCCGCGGCGAGATCATCGGTCGTCGTGGGTTCACCACACGCGGCGAGCAGCGGCGCGGCAAACGGCCACGCTTCGAACGGCCCGAGTTCGCCCGCGCGCACGAGGAGCACCTCGGAAACGCCAATCCACGAGCGCGTGGCCGCGGGATTCGCCAGCACGGGTTGATCGGAGGCGGTGGAGAACTCGATGTGGATCTGATCGCCCTGCCAATAGCCGAGCGGCTGCTTGATCCAGCGCGGGCCGATGCCGGCGATTTTCTGCACGGGATAGACCGTGCCGTCGCGCGGATAGTTCTGGACCACGTAGCGGGCGAACGCCCCGCCCTCGCCGGCGAGCCGCAGCCAAAGATCGTATTTCTCGGCGAGATGCACGCGCGGCGAAAGCAGGAGGCCGCGGTCCTTGGTCGAGTCGAGGTGCGAGTAGAGGCCGGCCGGGTAGACGCCGACGACCACGCGATCACCCTCCGCGGCGACCGCGAAATCGCCCGCCGCACTCGCGGTGCCCATGCGCGGGCCATCGCGCCGCCAGGATGAAGTATCGTCGACGCGCGAGAGATCCCAGCGGTAGGGAAACGTGCGCCCGTGGTGGCGCGCAATGCCGTCGAGCTGATTGCGCCAGGGTTCGAGCGCCGCGGCCGGGGTGGCGCCTTGTGCGAGGAGATAAAAGGGATGGAGCGCGGACTCGGCTGATTTCGCGGCGGCGATGGACTTGTTCAGCGCGGCATCGGGGGTGGTGAGGCGGGCGGGGAGGGCATCGGCGTCGGCCAGCCACGCCTCGGCGAGCGCGGCGCGGAGCTGGGATTTCGTTTGGCGGAGGCTGGCGCGCAGCGCGGGCTCGGCGGGATCGGGGGCATCGACGGCGAGCTGGGCGGGCGCGGTCGAGCTGAAGATGCCGTGCCACGCCGTGAAGTCGCGCTGGCTGAGCGGGTCGAACTTGTGATCGTGACAGCGCGCGCACGAGAGCGTGAGGGCGAGGAAAGCCTTCGAGACCGTGTTGATCTGATCGTCGGTGAAGCGGACGAGTTCCTCAAGGGCATCCGTGGGCGCGAAGCCGTGCAGCACCATGCGCAGCTGCGCGACACCGAGAGCGGATTCGTTGAGACCGAGCGCGGCATTGAGGCGCGGCTGCGGGAGGCGATCGCCGGCGAGGTGCTCAAGGATGAGCTGGTCGTAAGGCACATCGGCGTTGAGGGCGCGGATGAGATAGTCGCGGTAGCGCCAGGCGTTGGGAATCAGAGGATCGCCCTCGCTGCCGTGGGAGTCGGCGTAGCGGACCCAATCCATCCAGTGGCGGGCCCAGCGTTCGCCGAAGCGGGGCGAGGCGAGCAGGGCATCCACGCGCGCGGTGAATGGGGCCGGAGACAGTTCGGTGGTAAGATCGGCGACGTCGGGCGGGAGCCCGGTGAGGGCGAAACTGAGCCGGCGGTGCAGGGCCGCCGCATCGGCGCGCGGCGCGGCCGCGAGGCCTGCAGTGGTGATCTTCGCGTCGAGGAATCGATCCACCGGATGGGTGGCCGGGCCAGGGGGCGGGGCGACTTGGCGGATGGGTTGAAAACTCCACCAAGCCTTGCGGCGCGCCATGACGGCCGGCCAGTCGGTGTCGGCGGCGACCTGCGCCTCGGTCGGCGGTGCGTCGCGCGGGTCCGGCGCGCCGCGGGCGACCCAGCGTTCGAAGTCGGCGATGACCGCAGCGTCGAGCTTCGCGCCGGCCTTGGGCATCGCGAGGTCGTCGTGCTCGTGGCGGATGGCTTGGAGGAGCAGACTCTGCTTCGGGTCGCCGGGAATGATGGCCGGGCCGGTGTCGCCGCCCTTGAGCAGCGCGGCGCGATGATCGAGGGCGAGGCCGGCTTTCATCTTTCCGCCGGTGCGGTGGCACTCGTAGCAATCCTGCGCCAGCACGGGACGGATGCGGCTTTCGAAAAACTCCGCGTCGGCTGGGGCGAGGGCCGCGGGCGCAGCCAAGCCGGGCGTGACGAGCGCACAGGCGGCGAGGAGGATGGCGACACGGGGAGGCACGCGGAGGAAAGTGGCCCGCACGATTGGCGCCGAACCGAGAACTTTCAAGCGCCCGGGCTGGCGGGGAATTGCCCTTGCTGGAGGCGGCGGTGCGCGCGAGCGTCGCGGCGAGAATCCCCGCCATGAAACTCATTCGCTGTCTTTTCCCCGTGCTTACCTTCGGCGCCGCCACCGCCGCGCCCGCGACCCGGCCCAACATCGTCTACATCCTCGCCGACGACCTCGGCTACACGGACATCGCGGTCAACGGGTCCAAATACTACGAGACACCGAACATCGACCGGCTCGCCGCGCAAGGGATGCGTTTCACCAACTACCACAACTGCCAGAACTGCGCGCCGACGCGCGCCGCCCTGATGAGCGGCCAGTATGGCGCGCGCACCGGCACCTACACCGTCGGCGGCATCGATCGCTTCGACTGGAGCACGCGGCCGCTGCGTCCGGTGGACAATGTCACTCAGCTCCCCTTGGACCGCGTGATTCTCCCGCAGACGATCAAGGCGGCGGGCTACGCGACCGCGATGTTTGGCAAATGGCACATCGGGCAGCAAGGCGACTACATGCCCGGTCGCCGGGGCTTCGACGAAGCGATCGTCAGCAACGGGCGGCATTTTGATTTCGAGACCGCGCCTAAAACCGCCTACCCTCAGGGCCAATATCTCGCCGATTTTCTCACCGACCGCGCGGTCGATTTCATCAAGCGCAAGCAGGACGGCCCGTTCTTCCTCTACCTGCCGCATTTTGGCGTCCACTCGCCCTATCAGGCCAAGGCGGATTTGATCGCGAAGTTCAAGGCCAAGCCCGGGGTCGGCGGCCATAGCAACCCCGTTTACGCCGCGATGATCGCGAGCGTCGATGAGAGCGTGGGCCGGATCATGGCGCTGCTCGACGAGCTGAAGCTCGCGGACAACACCGTGCTCATCTTCTCCAGCGACAACGGCGGCGTGGGCGGCTACGTGCGCGAGGGGGTAAAAAAGGACGGCAGCGACGTCACCGACAACGCCCCGCTGCGCTCCGGCAAGGGCAGCCTCTACGAAGGCGGCACGCGCGTGCCGTTGATTGTGCGCTGGCCCGGCCGCATCGCCCCCGGCAGCACCAACGACACGCCGACGATCCACGTCGATGTCTATCCCACATGCGCGGCACTCGCAGGCGCCAAGCTGCCGGCCCAGCAGGTTTTCGACGGCGAGAACCTCGCGCCCCTGATGCTCGGCAGCGCGGCGAAGCTCGCGCGCCCGGCGATCTACCAGCATTTTCCCGGCTACCTCGGCGCCGGCACCGATCAGTGGCGCACAACGCCGGTGACGACGATCATGGCGGGAGATTGGAAGCTGATGGAGTTCCTTGAGGACGGCCGGCTCGAACTCTACAACCTCCGCGAAGACATCGGGGAAAAGAATAATCTCGCGACGACGAATGCAGCGAAGGCGAAGGAACTGCACGCGCAGCTCGTCGCCTGGCGCAGCGGCATCAACGCGCCGATGCCGACGAAGAATGACGCGGCCAAGTCGGAAGCGAAGAAAAAGGGTGGGAAGAAGAAGCGCGCCGAGAAGCAGTAGCCTGCGCTTCGGCGCGGGCGCTCAGTAAACCTCGTAGACTTCGACCAGCGCTTCGCCGGTGCCGTTGTTCACGCCGGAGACTTGGATGGTGTAGGTGCCGCTGGCCGGGATCGTCAGCAGGAGCGCGGCATCGCGGCTCGCGGCGGCCAAGGGGAAGGCGCCGACTTGGACAAACACGGAGGAGAGCGCGGCCGTCCAGTTGTCGTTGGCGCCGATGGTCGTGCCTCGCGCATCGACGACGCGGAGGATGGGATCGGCGAGGGGGCCGGGGACGCCAAAGGTCGCGAGCGTCGGGCCGACGGCGCGGATGAGCAGCTGTTTGCTGCCGGTGCCGACGACCGAGAATCCCGCGATGAGAATATCGTCACCTGTGCCCACGCGATTGCGCGCCGAGACGTTGACGAGGCGAGGCGACGTCCCGCCCGTGGTGTCGTAGGCTTCGACCAAAATTACCCCGGGCCCGGTGCCGGTGGCGCGCACACTAAAGGCGCCCGTCAGGACTTGGCTCAGGGCGGCATCCCTGGAGCCGACGGGAAACCCGAAGGCTCCGACCGACGCAAACACGCTCGCGAGCGAGCCGGGCCAGTCGTCGTTGGTCGCGATCGGCGTGGTGCCGCCGGCGGCGAAGAGTTCCAGCTTGGGATCGGCCATGCCGTTGAGACCAAAGGCCGCCAGCGCAGGGCCGGCGGCCCGGATGAGGATATTCTTGGCGCCGCCGCGCACGACGGCCCCGAGCGTGAACGTCTGCCCGACAGCCATCGTGGTGCGCACCGAGAGATTGGACAGCGCACTGCCGGTGACGACTTCCAGGGCGGCCGCGGTGCTCATGACGGAGCCACCGGCGTTCGAGGCCGTCAACGAGTAGGCGCCGGCGATGGCGGGCGACGGGGCGCTCAGCGTCAGGGTGGTCTTGGTGGCTCCCTCGACCGGCACGCCATCCTTCAGCCACTGATACCAGACGAATCCCGTTTCGCTGGCTGAGGAGGAGAAGGTGGCGCTGCTGCCGAACAGCACGCTTTGCGCCGCGGGCTGAGTAGCGATGAGCGGCGCTGGCGGCGTGGGGGCGGGTCTCGCCGGCGCGACGGGCGGGCTCGCATGCCAACTGCTCGCGAGCGTGTGGTCGGGATTTGAGTAGGGATTGTTCAGCACCAAGCTTGAGCCCTGGCCGTCCGCCTCCTCCGGCCAGGGGAAGGAATCGCGATAGGTAAATTGCTTGATGAGGGCGCCGTTCGCGGCGCGGACGATCAGTTGCTCGCTGCTGTTGGAGAGATTTCCAACATAGGCGCCCACCACGACGGGCGCGGCGCCGGCTTCCAACCGCGAGGCGAAAGCGGCCGTGTTCTCCACGATGACCACGCGCCCGCCCGGCGGCACAATGCGCAGCGCCGGGGCGACGGTCGCGAAGTCGAACTGGACCGCATCATCGAGTTTCACGCCGCTAAGATCGACGGACTGCGTGCGGGAGATGTTCATCAGCTCGATAAACTCGAAGTCGTTGCCGCTGTTAAAGCCCGCCGCCAGCTCTGCTGGGGTGGGGTCGGTCGGATGATAATGCAGCTCGCTGACGACGAGGTTGGCCGCCGTCGCGGGCGTCGCATCGAGGACAAACGTCGCCTCGGTCAGCGGCGACCACGTGGTGCCGCTGCGGATGCGCGTGCGCACGGTATGGACGCCGGAAGACGGCAGCGCGATGACGGTGCCGGGCGCCGACGCCGTGTGGCCGCCGATGCGCAAGTCGAAGCGCAGGTCGGAAAAATCGTTGCGCGGATAAGGGTTCGTTGGATTGGGCGGGAAGGCGTAGATCGCCTGGTGGACCTCGACGGCGATCGTGTTGACGCCCTCGCGGAGCAGCGAGCGATCGAAGGGCACGGCGACAAACATTGTCTCGGTGCCCGTGTAATTGCTGCCGGGATCGATGGGGCCGAGCGCTTCCTGCGTGTAGGTGGCGGGAGTCGGTGCCAGGGGATAGTTGATGCGCGCGGCCTCGACGCCATTGAGATAAACCACGGCGCCGTCGTCGGCCATGATCTCGAAAAATACGCTCGTCAGGCCCGTGGTGCCGGTGGCGGTGAAGGTCGTGCGGAAGTAGGCCGGGCCGGGCTCGGCGTCGAACGCCGTGTAGTTGGGTGCGACCGGCGAGATGTTGGTCGCGAGGCCGCTGGTCTCGCCGTAGCCGAGCGGGGCGGCGCCGCTGCTCCATGAGCTGTCGGCATAGGCCGGGGCAGTCCACGTGAGCCCGGCGGGGTCGTTGGCCGGTGCGGCGGAGGGCAGCAGCCATTTCCACGATTGCCCGGCGGTGAGGACTGGTGAGGCGGCCACGGTGCCGGTGGTGGCCGGGAGCGCGGATGCATCAAGCGCGCCGCCCACTTGTCGCGGATCGGCGCCGTCGATCGTGTAGTAGGTGGTGCCCCCGGCGGGGTTGGGGTTGTGGAGGCGGAATTGGAAACCGACGGGGACGTTGCCGCCGTATTGCGGCCGGCCTGTGACGGCGTCGAGCACCTCGGTCGGCTTGAGGCGTTCGGCGACTGTGGTGGGGTTGATCTGCTGCGGTGCGCCGTCCATCCACTCGAGGCGTTGGGCGAGCCACGATTTGAGGGCCTCCACTTCCTGCCGCCACGTGGTGCGGTGCACTTGGCCGGCCTGGCCGCTGGGGTTGGAGTTGATGCCGAGGATGGGATAGCGGCGGTAGTGGCGGGCGGCGGGCACCTGCACGGCCATCGTGGTGGCGTTGGCGGTGTTGACGATGTCCGCGCGGCTGCCGTCGGTCAGCAGCGCGTAGGTCGCCTCGATGCGATCGAACAGCGTGTCCTGCGCGAAGATCGAGCGGCGCAGAGCAGTCCAGCGGTTCCAGTAGCGGTCGTTGAACTCAGGGTCGTCGTCGAGCCGTGAGTAATAGGTGTAGTTGGAGCCGACGTTCCACCACTTCATGCCGAAGGGCGCGTTGGAGTTGGCGTAGTTCGCGTTGCCGAGACTGCGGTCGACGTCCCAGAACGGGAATGCCTTTAACGGTCCGTTGCGGTCCTTGGAAAAATAGTAGGAGAATGTGTAGGCATCGACCTCCTTGCACAGCTCGAGCCAGAGGGTGCGGTCGATGAAGCTGCGCTCGTGGATCCATTTGCCGTAGTAGTTGGGGCTCGCGGGCTGGTTATAATCAGGCGCGGCGAGCGCGGTGGTCATGCGGTTGAGCCAGCCCACGAGCGCGGCGGCCTGCGCGGCGGTGGGCGGCTCGGGATCGGCGATGTCGTAGTCGCGGCTCGATCCGGGGACCGCAGGATTGGACGCGGCGTTGATCCGGTAGTGGTAGGGCAGCTTGTCGTTTTTAAAGATAAACCCGCCGTCGAGCAGGGCGGGGTCGCTCATGCTGTCGTTGAGCTTGGCGATATCGACACGCTCCCGCCCGCGGTTGGGCTTTTCCATGAGCAGGTAGACGCCGCGGTAGTCGGCGTAGTCGAGCGTCGTGTTGCCTTGGTTGAAGAAAACCTCGACGAAGCGGCAGCGCACGCCCGCGCCGGGTCCGTTGGCGGCGAGCATGGCCTGCTGCATGAGATAATTTCGCATGAGCGACTTGTCCAAATACAGGCTTTGCAGCACCCAGTCGCTGTCGCTCGGCATCCCGAGGAGCGGCTCGTTGCGATCGTCGTCCTCGTCTTCCTTCCAAAATTCCAGCGCATACGGCCGCTCGGGCTGGCCGGAGGAACTCTCACCGCGCACATGCGTGCCGCCGCGGAGCACCTGGTCGGGCGCGTGCGCGAAGCTGGCGCGGTTGGTGCCGGGCTTCACGTCATAGACCGCGATCTGCGTGAACCGAAACGGACGCAGTCCAGCGGGATTCGTGAGCGCGTCCACGTTGCGCAGATAACTGTCGAGCACGATGACGGGCAGGTTGCTGCTGAACGGTTGGCCCGAGGCGTTGTAGTTGCTCGCGACGTTGATGAGCGTGGTGGCGTTGGTGTCGGCGGCGGCGGAGAGCCAGATGAAGGCGCGGTTGCCGGTTTTCGACGGCAGGAATCCTGGCGCGAAGACGCGGGCCTTCACGCTGGTGCCGGCGGTGATTTCCAGCGGACCGCTGTAGAGTGTCGAAGTCTCGGTCGGCTCGGTGGTGTTCAAGGTGTAGCGGATTTCCGCGCCCGCCGGGGCGCCCGCGGGTAATTGAATTCCCATCGCGAGCGCCGACGTGATCACCGCGCTCGGCTGATCGGCGAGTGGCACGACGCCTGGCTTGAAGAAGACTGGCGCGGCGAGACGGCGGCCCGCGGCTTGGCGGCCGGTGTTGGTGGCGCCCGGCGATGGGATTTCGAAATACCCCCCCGTTTGCGCGGAGCCCAGGCCGCCGAAGGAAACGTCTTCCTGCTGCGGACCGTAGGTGAGCGCGTGGACCGCGGTGCCGTCGGCGCGCGACAGCGTCAGCGTGCCACCCTCCTTTTGCAGAGTGAAATTCGTGTGCGGCCGGACGTTGGTGAAGCGATTTTTCCCCGACGCGAAGACAATTTGATGGCCGAAGGCGGGAATAGTCAGGTTGGGCAGCGTGTAGCGGGCCGGCGGTGCAGCGGTGCCGGCCGCGGCGGTGTAGTCGAGCCACCACCCGGCGAGGCTGACTGGCGCGGCGGAGCCGTTGTAGAGGTCGATCCAGTCCGGCCGAGCGAGATCCTCGTCTTCGAGGCCCGAGGCGTTGTCCGCCATGATCTCCTCGATCACGACGCCATTCGTGGCCACGGGCGCGACGGGGGTCGTGACCGTGGTGATGGAGAGATCATCGATGAACACATCCTGCATCAGACCGCCGGTGGCGGCGTTCAGGGCGAAATTGCAGCCGACCGTCGGGATGAATCCTGGCGTCGGCAACCGGGTGAATATCGCGATACCGTCGTAGGTGAGGTCCAGACCGTTCACCGAGTCCCAGTGCAGCGTGACGGTGCGGAAAGTCTGATCGTAGGTGAAATTGCCGCCGGGCAGATTCGCGGCGAGGAAGTTGCCCACGCTGTTGGCATCGGCCAAGACCTCGATGCTGCGGGGATCGGCGGTGGAGTTCTGGTAGGTGTCGAAATTGACCACCAACCCGTAGGCGGCCAGGTGTCCGCCCGCCCCGCCCACACCACTGAGCGCCGGGCCGAAGCTGAGGTTGAAACCGTCCGCCGGGACGGCATTCGCGGTCCGGTCCATTAACAACCGTAGCGTGACGGTGAACTCGGTCACCGTGGCATTGGGATCGAGCACGGGTAGCACGAGTGCCGCGGTCGCGCTGCCAGTGGCCTTGTCGGCGAGGCGCAGGGCGGTGGCGCCGGTGGAGCCGACGCCCGCCATCACGATGCCCACGTTGGTCGCGCCGGTTCCGTTCAGGTCTTTTCGATTGGAAATCAACGTGGCGTTGGCCGCTGCACCATTGAGCAGGCCACCGCTGAGAACAATTGACGTGTTGATCGAACCGTTGGGCGTGAACCCGGCGAGCGAGTTGAAGTTGTGGGTGAACGTGGCGGCGGGCAGTGCGGCGGGCAGGATCGCCGCAAGGACAAACGCCTTCCAACCGGGGGCGGGAAATGCAGGGGGCATGACGGGTGGGGTGGGGAAGTGAGGGTGGCGTCCACGCAAGCCGGTGGGTTTGTCCGACTCAAGTCGTCTGAGGCCGTGGCGGGCGCTGCGCATCGGCGCCAGCGACCGGGTGCGTCAGCGGGGGGGGCTATCTCCAGAAACCGTGCTGCACGTGCCAATGGCGCGTCTCGCCGGGCGCGAGGCGGAGTGCGAGGTAGGGTTCGACGGAGATCGTGTTGGCGTTGGCCCAGACCGGGCACTCGGAGGGAATGTAGCTTGTCTCGAACGTCACGCGCGCGAGCCGCGGGTGATCGAGTTCAAGCGCGAGCGGGCGGCCGGGCGGGAGCGTGAGCAGGGAGAACTGGTTGTCGGTCGGTGTGAGGAAGGGGCGCTTGAAGGTCAGCGTGCCGTCCGCCGCGACGGCGAACCCGGGATTCTCCGCCACCGTGGTGCCCGCCGGCAGGCGCACCCGGGCGCGATGCTGTGTGAGCGTCCAGAACGGATGTGGAAACCATTCGAGCGCGAGCGGCGTATCGCTGACGTTCGTGAGCTGGGTGGAAGAGATGAGGGTGCGGTCGCGCAGCTCGATCTTGCGCGTGAGTTCGTAGGAGAAGCCCGCGGCGGTCTGGCGCGTCTGGAAGATGAAGTGATCGGCGGCGGGCATGACGGTCCACTTGCCGGGTTCGACGAGGCGGGTGGAGTCGGGGCCCTGGCCGCCAGCGGCCGGATTCGGCGCCAAGGTGCCTGCCCCGATGGCGAGGCCGGTGTCGCCGGCCCAGGTGTAGGGTGTGTTATCCGCGCGGCGGCGGTGGCGGAACGATTCGGGCAGGCCCTGGCCGTTGAACGCCGTGGGATCGGGCTTCGGAAACTCGGGACCGGAAAGCAGCGGGCCGAGCTTCGCATCGGTGACCTGCCACACGTAGCCGCCCCAGCAGTAGCGCCAGCCCTGGCGCGCGGCGTCGGCCGGATCGGTGGGGTCGAGCAGGTCGAGGGCGAGTTCGCGCTGGGTGAGGCGGAGCATGGGCTGGAAAAATTACTTTACCCGCCGCACGCGCACGGCGAGGGAATCCTCGTTGAGCTTGAGCGCGAAGGCACCGAGCGGGCGCGCCTCGATGGTCACCGTGGCGCCGAGGATTTCGTAGGGGATGGGCTCGACGCCTTCCCAGACCTGGCCGGTGTCGAGGGAGAAGCGATTGGCACCCTGCCAGCCGGTGACCTTGGCCTTCATCGGCGGCAGGTCGCGCCAGCCGGTGCCTTCGGCCTTGCCGAAACCGAAACGGTCCCAGAAGCGCGAGCGCGCGACGGCGTTCTCCTGCGCGGTGGTGCCGGGCTCGGGCGTGACGGGCGGAGGCGTGGTAATTTTCACGATCACCTGCGCGACGTGGCGGATGAGCGCGGCATCGATCACGCCGAGTTCATCGGGCGTGAGGCGGTCAAGGCCGGCGCGTTTCCACTCGGCCGGGGTGAGGACTTTGTCGAGGCCGGGAAAGGTCGGCTCGGCGGCGAAGCCCGCGAGGGCGCAGGCAGCGAGGAGCGGGGCGATGGAGAGCAGCTTCATGGCAAAAATAAAACCGCGTTCACGGGCCGGGCGCCAGCCTGCGTCCGCCCCCGTGCACCGCCGTGTAAAACGGATCGCCGGGCCTGATCGAACCGGCCGTGACGGGCAGGCCGGTGAAGGCGGACTTGTAGATCGCGGTGAGGAGATCGAGGGTGCGGCGAGCCTCGGCGCCGGAGGTCAGGGGCGGCGTGTTGGCGTCCATGTCGGCGACAAACGCGGCGAGCTGCGCGGCGTGCGTCGAACCCACGTCGGGCGGAAAGCTCTGCCACGAAGCCAGCAATCCATCGTCCTGCGCCGCGGGGGCGAGCGTGAGCCGCCAGTTCTCGCGCGCGTAGCTGTAGAGGTGCGTGAGTTCGACGGTGGCCTTCTGGTAGTCGAGGCGCAGGTAGGTTTCCTGCCGCGGGCTGAGCGCGCTGTTGACGATCGAGGCGACGGCGCGGTTGGCGAAGGTGACCATCGCGAGCGACACATCCTCGACCTCGATCGCGCGGTCGAGCGTGGCGGCCTGGGCGCGGACTTCCGTCCACTCGCCGAGCAGGTGGAGCAGGTGGTCCATGGCGTGGATGCCCAGGCCGAGCGTGGGCCCGCCGAGCCCGGCCCACGTGCTCCGCCACGGCGGGGCGTAGTAGGCGGCGTCGCGATACCACAGCGTGTGGCAGACCGCCACGAGCGGCCGGCCGAGCTGGCCCCGGTCCGCCAGATCGCGCAGGTGCGCGGTCGAGGAGGCGAAGCGCATCTGAAAAATGCACGCCGTGCGCCGGCCGGTGCGGCGCTCCGCGGCCTCGATCGCGTCAAACTCCGCCAGCGAACCGCAGAGGGGTTTCTCGCAGAGCACCCAGGCGCCGGCCTCCATCGCGGCGATGCACATGGCGCCGTGCAGGTCAGGCGGCGTGGCGATGAGCACGAGATCCGGGCGCACCTCGCGAAGCGCGGTCGCGTAGTCGGTATGCGCGGCGGGCACGCGGTGGCGCTGGCAGAACGCCGTGGCGCGCGTGGCATCGACATCAACGGCGGCGACGAGCTGGACCCGCCCGTGGGTGGCCTCGACGGCGCGCACATGCGCGTCGCCGATGCCGCCCGTGCCGACGAGGAGCGCGCGATAGGTTTTCCCGGTCGCGCTCATGCGGGATTCTTTTTCCGAGTGTAAACCGTGAGGCCGGCGAGGGACCCTGACGGGGCGGGGAAGAACAGACTGCCCACATAGCCGAACACGAGGCAGCCCGCGATGGCGAAGGTGGGGTAGAGGATGGGCGCGACCCGGCCGCTCTGCCAGATCAGCAGCGTGATGATGAGGCTCGCGGCGACGCCGATGATGGTGCCCTGCCAGTTGGCGCGCTTGGTGAACATCCCGAGCCCGTAGCAGCCGGCGAAGCCGCCGCCGAGCACGGCCTGCAAAGCGAACCACGCGTCGAAGGCGGACTTGATGTCGAAGAGCGCGAGCAGCACCGCCGTGCCCACGCCGATCAGGCCGGCAATCACGGTTATCCACTCGGCGAGGCGCACACTTTTGGCAGGCGTGGCCTTTTTGTTGAAGCGCTCGTAGAAATCGACGGAGACGAGGGTCGCGACGCTGTTCATGCAGCTGGAGAGCGTGGACATCGAGGCGGCGAAGATGCCCGCGATGATCAGGCCCGTCACGCCGACCGGGAGCTCGGCGGCGATGAACTGGGGGAAGGTCGAGTCGGTGCTCAGCAGGGGATTCAGTTTCTCCGGGTGCTGCTTGTAGAAGACGTAGAGCGCGGTGCCGATGGCGAAGAAGGTGAAGCTCCCCGGCACGACGATCGCGGCGAGCGTCCACATCGACCAGCCGGCCTCCTTGGCCGAGCGGGTGGAGAGCGCGCGCTGCATCATGACCTGATCCTTCGGGTAGGTGATGAGATCGAGGATGGCGAACATCATGAAGGCCCACATCGTCGGCTGCAGCAGATCGAAGGACCAGTCGAAGGTGTGGAGCTTGCCGTCCGCCGCCGCGACTCGCACGAACTCGCCGAAGCCGCCATCGATGCTGAAAATCACATAGCCGATGGCAAAGAGGGCGCCGCCGAGCATCACGAAGACCTGCAGCACATCGGTCCAGATGACGGCCTTCATCCCGCCGAGGAGCGTGTAGATGATGGTGACGATGCCCATCACCATGATGCTCGACATCACGCCCACGCCGGTCACGGCCGAGAGCGCAAGCGCCGGCAGGTAGAGCACGGTGCTCATGCGTCCGCCGAGCTGGATCAGGATGTTGAGCGCGCTAGCGAGCACCCGAATCGAGGGGTGGAACCGCATCTCAAGGTAGTGGTAAACGGAGGTGACGTTCAGGCGCCGGATGAGCGGCACGATGTAGATCGCCACGAGCGCGGTGCTGAAGAGCGTGATCGTCTCGCGCGAGAGGATTTGCCAGTTCGTCGCGAAGGACTTCGCCGGGATGGCGATGAACGAAATCGCGCTTGTGCCGGTGGCGTAGAGGCTCAGGCCCGCGGCCCACCACGGGATGTTGCGCCCGCCGAGGAAGAAGTCGTCGTTGCTGGTCTTTTTCTCGCGCAGGTAGATCCAGAGTCCGATGCCCGCCGAAAAGCCGAGGTAGGCCACGATGATCACCCAGTCGATCGGCGCGAGCAGGCGCTTCGAGCCGACGAGCTCGAGGTGCACGAACTCAGGAGAGCCTTGCAGTTCGACCAGGAAGCCGCCCGGCGCGGGGCGCAGCGCGGTCGGCTCGGCAGGCAGCGCCACACGGCCGTGGTTGGCCCAGGTGTTGGTGATGGCGTGGTGGGCAAAGACGGTCAGTTCGCGCGGCCCGGTGAGGGCCGCAGCGAGGACGTGGGCCTGCCCGCCGCGCACCAGCACGTTGCCAAACAGCGGCGCGGGCGGCGCGAGGGCAGGGCGATCCTGGTCGGCGATCACCGCGAGGGGCGTGAGCTTTGCGGCTTGCTCTGCCGAGAGCGTGCTCGATCGGAGGATAACATTATCCACGGCGGCGGTGAGCCGCAGTGGCAGCAGGAGCAGAATGAAGAGCGCGGCGAGGAGCGGCAGGCGGGGCAACATGCAGGGGTGGGGTGGCGGAGTGGATTGGGGCGGGCTTGCGGCCCGGCTTCAACCCAACGTTCAGCAAATCCGCCCGCGCTTGCCGGCGGTGGAATGGCCGGGGGGATTGACGCCGATCCAGCGCTCGTCGATCGGATCGCTGGCACGCTGGTAGCGGCTGTCGCTTGAGATGCGGAGGCGGTCGGCCGTGCGGTTGTCGAGGGAGGCATGCACCGTGAACATGCCGAAGGTGATGAAATCCCCGGCGCGATACTCGGTCGTGAGCCAGCGGCCGCCGAACTTGTTGCGGAGGATCGGCGGGTTGTGGGAGAGCGTGCCGCTGAAGGTCCAGCCGAAGCCTTGTTTGCCGTTGTGCGCGTTGGCGACTTGCTCGGGCTTGTTTTCGCAGAAGGCATCCACGTCGCGATAGACGTAGTTTTTCAGCAGATCCATGCGGTGGTGCGAACCTTCTAGGACGACGAGGCCGCCGAGGTCGAACGAGATGTCACCGTAGGGCAGCCAGCAGGTCATGTGGCGGTGGGTGCCGCGGCCCATGTAGGGGAGATCGCAGTGGGGGTTGGTGCCCTTGCCGGGGCCGATGGCGCGCAGCCAGGTGAAATCGTAGTGGCGGATGGGCTCGTCGAAGAAGCGCGTGTAGAAATCCACGAGCCGGCCGGTGTAGAGGAGGTTTTGGACGGCGGTGTTGTTGTTCGTGACCTCGGGCTTGAACGCGTAGCCGCCGCCGGGCGCGGCGTAGCCCTCGATGTGCGGGCGGCTCTGATCAGTGACGCCCTCGGCGGCGAGGCGCTCGGTGATCGTCGCCCTGGCGCGCAGCACCTCGTCGCGATCGAGGTAGCCGCGCATGTAGAGGTAGCCGTCCGTGTCGAAGCGGCGGCGGAGTTCGGCGAAGTCTTCGGCGGCATCGGAGGAATCGCGCAGGAGGCCGGCCTTGTCGTCCGCCATGTCGAGCGCGTGGCCGTAGGAGTAGAATTGAGGGAGGGCGGTGAGAGTGCTCATGGTGAAAAACGATAATCGGAAACGTGAAAAAGCGAACAGAGGGGGGGGGATCAACCCGTGGCTGACCAGCCCTCGGGCCAGACGGTGCCCGGGGCGGGGCGCCAGTAGATGTCGCGGTCGATGCGCGGCGGGTGGTGGCGGTGGCGCGCGGTGAGGCGGAGCTTGGTGCGCAGGTGATCGACCAGGTTCTCGCCGTAGAAAAAGGTCGTCTCGCTCGTGCCGGAGACGACGAGGACCTCGCTCGGCGTGGTCGTGAGCAGGTCGATCAGGCCGCGGGTGTTGGCCAGCTCAAGGTCGATGGTGGCCTGTAGTTTCTTTTCGCAGGCGTCTTTCGTGGCCGCATCCGCCTTCGGATCGAGGTAGCCGTGGACGCACTCGCACCACGCGCAGACATTGCGGAGTGTCGTGACCCAGTGGAGGTAGGCGCGCGTGCGGTCGCGGAGATCGGAAAAGACGGCGCGGGCTTCGCTTCCGGCCGGAGCCGCGGCGATGATGGCGGCGAGCCGGTCGATGAGCGCGCGCAGGCGCGGCAGGAGCTCGCGGTCCATGTCGGCGGCCATCTTCGCGCCGGATTCGCGCGTGATGAGATCGAAGAGCACGTCTTTGCCGAGATCGTTCAGGCCGGGGTTGTTGAACTGGAAGCAGCCGTGCCGCTCGTAGTAGTCGCGGTCCGCGGCGGGCACGGCCTCGAGGTCGGGCACGAACGGGCGGTCCCAGGTGCGCTGCCAGCAGAAGCCGAATACGCAGAACAGCGGCACGAGCGGCTGCCACACCAGCGCGTCCTCAAACTCGCCCCACGCATCCGCTAGCGTCGACGCGTGCGCCGCGCCGACGAGGGTGGAGGCGTAGTCGCGGAGCACCTCGTCGATCGGGCGGGCGGGGAAAAACTGCGCGGCCTGGAGCGCGGGGAGGTTGGGCCAGTAGGGCGACTTGGCCGGATGCGCGAGGCCGCCGAGCGCGCTGATGCGGTTCAGGCCCGTCTCCCGCATGGCGAGGAGCTTGGCGTGCAGCAGGCGGGGGAAGGGCAGGCCGAGCAGCGGCTCGTGGTTCATCACGCCCGAGACGGAGTAGTGCAGCACGGGCTCGATGCCGTGGGCGCGCGACTCGGCCAGCGCGGTTTTCTCGGCGGGGTCCATCGTCGTGTGGAAGATGCTGCCGGCCGCGCCCATGTTTTCCGGATACTTCGGGTGCGCGTAAGGCAGCGAGTAGCCGCGCACGAGCAGCGACGGCGCCTCGTAGGTCACCTGGCCGCCCAGGCCGGCCTTGATGTGGTCGTGCTCCACCTTGAACGGCTCGATGCGGAGGCTGACGAGGAAGTCGGGATTCACCACGGCCGCGGCGGCGCGGAGGTTTTGCAGGAAACGCACGATGCTGCCGCCGGCGGCCTCGGCGACCTTGTCGTGGTTGCGCCACTCGCGGATGAGGTAGGGCCCGCCGTTGCGGCCGACGTAGAGCGAAGCCGTGTGCTCGAAACCCGCGCCGCTGTCGTTCGTCCAGAGCGACATGTAGTCCAGATCGGGCACCGCGCGCTGGAGCGCCTGGAGCGCCTCGCGATAGTGCCGCTGCGCGATCGGGTGATCCTGCGCCATGGTGTAGCGCGGCAGGCGCGAGCGGAACGGATGATCGACGCGGGCGCCGCGCAGCGTGGGGAATTTCTGGAAAAACCGCTCCGGCATCGTGCGCGGCTCAAACATGCACACGCCGGGCTTCAGCCCGTAGCGGCGGCCGATCTCGGCGAGTTTGCGCAGGTGGTTGAGGTTGTCGTCGAGGTAGAGTGCGGGCCAGAGGCCCTGCGTGAGCGCGGTCGCGACGAAATGGTTGAAGCCGGGGCAGTAGGTATAGAACTGCGAGTAGTATTCGTGCGCGACGAGATCCTCGTGCGGCATGTCGCCAGCGAGGGCGTTGACCTCGCAGTGCGTGAAACCCGCCTCGGCGAGCGCGGCCACGTAGCGCTCGGGCTCGAAGCCGCGCGCGCTGCGCCAGTATTGCGCGTAGCACGCATCCCAGTGCGGGCGGTGCCAGCTGAACGACGCGGGCAGCCGCACGCCGGCCGCGAGTTTTTCGCGCGTGAGATCGGAGACGCCGTTGGCGAGCAGGCGCACGGCGGAAAAGAGAAACGCGCCGTGCGTCGCGCTGATCTCGCCGCTGCCATCCGCGCCGACGCGCAGCGTGATGCCAGCCGCGGAGCCGTTGCGATCGATGCGCACGGACATGGCGGCGCCTTCTCTTGGATCAACGACCAGAGTCGCCCCGGCCAGGCGGGCCAATTCCCGGGCCGCAGTGACCTCGCCGGGCGTGGCGGACGCCGCATGGGCGACCGTGCGAATGCCGAGATGGGCGAGCGGAGTGGCAGCGGGGGCGGGCATTGGTCCCGACGCTCCGCAGCTTCACGACGGAGTCAAAGTGAACGTTTCTGAAAAAATCAGGGGGCTCGGCGGCGACTCTGTTCTCGGCCAGGTCGGATACGAAAAAGGCGCGGAACGGAGTCCGCGCCCTACCTGCGGCAGATTACCGGCCGAGGTATTTGTCCCGGCCGCGGACGAGCGCCTCCATCTTACGGTCGGCGATCGAGCGCTTGAGCATCCAGAAACCGCAATCGGGGTGGACCCAGCGCACGCGACCGGCGCCGACCTTCTTTTCCACGGCTTCGATGCGTGCGGCGACTTCGTCGGCGGTCTCGATGTGGTTCACCTTGATGTCGATTACGCCGACGCCGAGGGTGATTTTCTTGTCGATGTGCTTCAGCGCATCGAGGTCGGCCTTGGGGCGGTGCGCGAGTTCGAGCACGAGGTGATCGGTGTGCAGCGCGTTGAGGAACGAGAGGAGCTTCGCCCAGTTGCCCTTTTGGATGGTCTGGCCGCCGTAGTTGCCGAAGCAGAAATGCACGGCGCGCTCCGTGCCCTTGTCGATGGCGTCGAGCACGAGGTTCATCGAGGCGGCGGCGAGGGGGCCGTCGGCGGGATTGCCGGGGATGTTGGCCTCGTCCACTTGCACGCACTGCGTCGGCAGGCCGGGCATCTGCGCGGCGAGCATCTCGCCGAGCGCCATCGTGAGCGCGTCGAAATCGCGGTAGTGGTGATCGAGCAGCGTGCGCGCGAGCATGTAGGGGCTCGTGACGGTGAACTTGAAGGCTCCGCCCGAGACGGACGCCGCGCGCTGGCAGTCGGCGAGGAGGTTGAGCGAGCCTTCGCCGAGCGCGCCGGTGACGACGCCTGCCGGCTTGCGCCGGAAACCCATCGGATGGTGCCGCGAAAACTCATCCGTGATCGAGCGGCCCACGACCGACGAGATGCCGGCCATCGGGCGGATGAAGTATTCGATCATGCCGTTGGTGTCCGGGTGATTGACGTCGAAGCGGTAGAGCTCGCCGTCCGTCGGCAAATCGATCCCGGCCTGACGTTGGATATCGAATACGACGCGCGTCGCATCGATCACGGCCTGCTCGCTCGGCAGCGCCGCGAGCCAGTCCGGCACGGGATACGAGCCGACCGTGGTGGTGAGAATACGGGGAGATTTCGGGAGTTTGGGATTCGGCATGGGAAGATGCAGCAGTGCCCGACGGGCGGTGTGCGTGTCAACGCTACCGACTGTGAAATTTCAGAAGCCCCTCGAAGGATGACGCGAATTGCGCGCGGGAATCACGCCAGCAGTTTCTTAATCACGTGGCCGTGCACGTCGGTCAGGCGGAAGTCGCGGCCTTGGAAACGGAAGGTGAGCTTTTTGTGGTCCATCCCGAGGAGGTGCATGATCGTCGCGTGGATGTCGTGGACGTGGGCGCGGTCGGCGGTCGGGCTGAAGCCGAGTTCGTCGGTCTCGCCGATGCTCGCGCCGGCCTTCACGCCGCCGCCGGCGAACCACATCGTGAACGCGTCGATGTGATGGTTGCGGCCCGTGGTGTCGCGGTTCTCGCCCATCGGCGTGCGGCCGAATTCGCCACCCCAGACGACGAGCGTGTCCTTGAGCAGGCCGCGTTGTTTCAAATCCTGCACGAGCGCGGCCTGGCCTTGATCGACGTCGTGGCAGACTTTCTCGAAATCCTTCTGGAGGTTTTCGCCGGGGCCGCCGTGGCTGTCCCAGTTGGTGTGGTAGAGCTGCACGAAGCGCGAACCGCGCTCGACGAGCCGGCGCGCGAGCAGGCAGTTGCGGCCGAACGACGGCGTGTTGCCCTCGATGCCGTAGAGTTTCAGCGTGGCCGCGCTCTCGCCTTTGAGGTCGATCAGCTCGGGGGCGCTCGACTGCATGCGCGACGCCATCTCGTAGGCGGCGATGCGCGTGTGGATCTCGGCGTCGCCGGTGGCGACCGCGCGCTGGAGGTTGAGATCGCGGATGGCGTCGATGGTCTGGCGCTGGCGCGCGGCGGTGATGCCCTCGGGGTTGGTGAGGTTGAGGATGGGGTCGCCGTTGCCGCGGAGCGGGACGCCCTGGTAGGTCGTGGGCAGGAAACCGCTGCCCCAGTTGACCGCGCCGCCGCGCGGGCCGCGCGGGCCCGACTGGAGGACGACGAAGCCCGGCAAATCCTGCGACTCGCTGCCGAGTCCGTAGGTGATCCATGAGCCCATGCTCGGCCGGCCAAACTGGCCCGAGCCGGTGTTCATGAAGAGTTTCGCCGGCGCGTGGTTGAACAGATCCGCTGCGCACGAGTGGACGAGCGAGATGTCGTCGACGATCCCCGCCGTGTGCGGAAAGAGATCGGAGACCCACGCGCCGCTCTTGCCATGCTGCTTGAATTCGCGACGCGTGCCGAGGAGCTTCGTGCCGTGGCTCGAGTCCATGAACGCGAAACGCTTGCCCTCGATGAGCGACTGCGGGACAGGCTGGCCGTTGAGCTCGATCAGTTTGGGCTTGTGGTCGAAGAGTTCGAGCTGGCTCGGGCCGCCGGCCATGAAGAGGTAGATGATGTTCTTCGCGCGCGGCGCGAAATGGCCGGGCTTCGGGGCCATCGGATTGGGCAGGGCGCCGGGGGCGGGTGCGCCGAACGCGCGGCGCTCGCTGAGCATCGACGCGAGTGCGAGGCCGCCGAGCCCCATCGCGCAACGGCTGAAGAAGTGCCGGCGCGTCTGCTCACCGAGGTGCGACGCGGGATCGAAATGGGGGAGGGAATTCATGCGTCGAAAGAGTTTGAGGTGGGAGCCTGCGGGCAGGCGATTTCGTAGCGGCGGGCGTCTCTGCCTGCCGAGGTGTGACGAAAACCCTGAACCGGCGGGCAGGCACGCCCGCCGCTACCGAAGTCCATCGCCTGCCAGCAGGCTCCTGCAAATAGCGGGTTCATTCGCGGGTGATAGTTTCGTCGAGGTTGAGCAGCACGCGGGCGACGGTCGTCCACGCTTCGCGCGGCGTGGCGGCGGACTCGCTGCCGGCGGGCGTCCGCATCTGGCGGAGCAGGGCGGTGAGGCGCTGCGCTTCGTCGGTCGTGGGTGGGCGCGACACGCAGAGGCGGAACGCGAAATTGATCCGGCTGGCATCGTCGGCGCCGCCTTCGCGCTCGATGCGGGCGGCGAGGGCGCCGGCGAATTCGAAGAACTGTTTGTCGTTGAGGAGCGTGAGGGCTTGGAGCGGGGTGTTGGAGCGGAGGCGGCGGGTGCAGGCGCTGAAGCCGTCGGCGGCGTCGAAGACCGCGAGCGCGGGGTGCGGCGTCGCGCGCCAGAAATGCGTGTAGAGCCCGCGGCGGTGGCGGCTTTCGCCGGTGCTCGCGGTCCAGTCGCGCTTCACCTGGCCGAGGTTCATCACGCCCTCGGGCTGCGGGGGGAAGACCGGCGGGCCGCCGAGCTTGGGCACGAGCAGGCCGCTGGCGGTGAGGGCGACATCGCGCACGATCTCGGCGTCGAGCCGCAGGCGCGACTGGCGGGCGAGGAGGTAGTTGACGGGATCGACGACCTCGAGATCGGCGCGGGCGGTGGACGACTGGCGATAGGTGGCGGAGGTGACGATGAGGCGGTGGAGCGCCTTCATGCTCCACTGCTGCGCGACGAATTCCGTCGCGAGCCAGTCGAGCAACTCGGGGTGACTGGGCGCGAGGCCCTGCGTGCCAAAGTCGTTTTCCGTCTCCACGAGCCCGCGGCCAAAATATTGCTGCCACACGCGGTTCACCATCACGCGCGCGGTGAGCGGGTGGCCGGGGGCGAAGAGCCAGCGCGCGAGGTCGAGACGCGTGGGTTTTTCCACGGCGGGCAGCGGCGGCAGGATCGCGGGCGTGCCGGGCGTGACGGTTTCGCCCCGGCGCGTGAAGTCGCCCTTGATGAAGAGGAAGCTCTCCCGCGGCGCGGGCAGTTCGGACATCACGAGCGTGGTGATCGGCTTGGGCTCGCGGCGCTCGAGGCGGGTGACCTTGAGATTGGCGGTGCGAAACTCCGCGCCGGCGCCAGGGAACGCGGTGAAGAGCGCGCGCTTGTGCGTGAGCGTCATCTGCTCCCACGTCATGCCCAGCGCCTCGCGTGCGGTGGCGCCGAGCTTCACCCGCGCGGGCGTGTCGAGCGTCGCGGCCCAGGCGAGGGCGGCGGCGCCGTGGGTGTTGAGGTAGCGCTCGAGATCGGCGCGCGCCTCGTCGAGCTCGCGCTGGAGGCCCTCGGGGGACTCGACCTCATTTGGAAACGCCAGCGTGCCGCCGGGCGTGGTCTTGCCGTGGCCGTCCTCGACCGTGTTGTTGAAGAAGGCGTAGAGCTGGTAGAATTCGCGCTGTTTGATCGGGTCAAACTTGTGGTCGTGGCACTGCGCGCACGCGACGGTGAGGCCGAGGAAGGCGGTGCCAAACGTGCCCACGCGATCGAGCACGGACTCGATGCGGAACTGCTCGGGATCGATGCCGCCCTCCTGGTTGATCTGGGTGTTGCGGTTGAAGCCGGTGGCGACTTTTTGCTCGACGGTCGCGCCGGGCAGCAGGTCGCCGGCGAGCTGATCGATGACGAACTGGTCGTAGGGTTGGTCGCGGTTAAGCGCGGCGACGACCCAATCGCGGTATTTCCAGATCTGGCGGGGCGCATCGATGGAGTAGCCGTTGGAGTCGGCGTAGCGCGCGACATCGAGCCACGGGCGTGCCCAGCGTTCGCCATAGTGCGGCGAGGCGAGCAGGCGATCGACGACGCGGGCGTAGGCCTCGGGCGAACGATCGGCGGTGAAGGCGGCGACCTCCGCGGGCGTGGGCGGCAGCCCGGTGAGATCAAGGCTCACGCGGCGGAGGAGCGTGACGCGGTCGGCTTCGGGTGCGGGCGTGATTTTTTCTTTTTCGAGGCGGGCGAGGATGAAGGCGTCGATCGGGTTTTCGACTTTCGCTCGGGCGCCAGCGAGGGTCGGCGGAGTGGGGCGCTCCGGGGCGACAAACGCCCAGTGCGTTTCCTTGTCCGGCTCCTCGTGGTCAGGCGCGGGCGCGCCGGCGTCAATCCAGGTGCGGATTTTCGCGATGTCGGCGTCGGCGAGCGGCGGCTTTTTGTAGGGCATCCGCGAGATGTCGTCGTGCGTGCCGAGGATGGCCTGCACCATGACGCTAGCGGCGGAATCGCCGGCCTTGAAGGAGGTGCCGGCATCGCCGCCTTCGCGGAGGAAGGCCACCGTGTCGGCGCGCAGGCCGCCCTTTTGCTGCGAGGCCCCGTGGCAGCGGTAGCAGTGCTGCGCGAGCAGGGGCTTCACGTCGCGCAGGTAGTCCACCGCCGCGGAGGCGGCGGGCAGCGCGCTGGCAAGGGCGAGAAAGACGGGGAGCGTCCGCGAAAGCATCACGAATAGGAAATCGCTTCGGCCCGGGTAGCAAAAGGCTTTTTTCACGATCCGGGCTCGCTCGTTTGAGGGAGGCGCATTCATGGCTCGACCTGACGCGCGGTTTGCGGCGAACGTGACGCCTCACCCCACGCTTTTCCCCCTTATGAAGAAATACAACGTCGCTATCATCGGTTATGGTTGGGTCGCCACCGCCCACATCCAGGCCATCAACGCCACGCCGCACGCGCAGGTCGTCGCCGTCTATTCCTCGCGTCCGCAGGACAACGCCGCGCTGAGCGCGCGCCACGGCGGCACGATCGAGGCCTACACCGATCTCGCGGCGATGCTGAAGCGGAAGGACATCCACGCCGTCTCCGTGTGCAGCTACCCGAGCCAGCACGCCGCGCACATCATCGCCGCGGCCAAGGCGGGCAAGCACATCATCCTCGAAAAACCCATCACGCTCTCGCTGGCCGACGCCAAGGCCGCCGCCGCCGCGGTGAAGAAGGCCGGCGTGAAGACCTGCGTGTGCTTCGAGTGCCGCTTCTCCAGCCAGTTTCAAGCGACCAAGTCCGTCATCGACGCCGGCCTCCTCGGCGCGATCCACTACGGCGAGGTGGACTACTACCACGGCATCGGCCCGTGGTATGGCCAGTTCCGCTGGAACACCGGCAAGGCCAACGGCGGCAGCTCCCTCCTCTCCGCTGGCTGCCACGCGATGGACGCGCTGCTCCTCTGCATGGGCGGCGAGGTCGAGGCCGTCACGAGCTACGCCACGCGCTCCGAGAACAAGACCTTCGCGCAATACGAGTATGCGACGACGACCGTCACGATTTTGAAATTCTCGGGCGGCCGCATCGGCAAGGTCGCCTCGGTCATCGACTGCCTGCAGCCCTACTATTTCCACACGCACCTCGTCGGCAGCGAAGGCTCGCTCCTCGACAACAAGTTCCACTCCGCCCGCCTCAACGGCCTCAACAAGCACGCGTGGAGCAGCCTCTCGATGAAGATGCTCGATTCCGGCGACGTGTCGGACCACCCGTATCAGAGCCAGTTCGAGGCCTTCTTCGCGGCGCTTGAGCGCGGCGAGGACATGCCGCTCACCAACCTCACCGAGAGCATGAAATCCCACCGCGCCGTGATCGCCGCCGACATGTCGGTGGAGCTGGGGCGCGAGGTGAAGATGAAGGAAGTGCGGTAGGAAGACCTGTTCGCACTAGCGTGGCGCACCCGTTCTCAGGGTGCGTCGGCCTTGGTGTAGAATTTTTCGTGGGCCAGGTGATTGAGGTGGTGCACCGCCTGGGTCAAATCCGCGAATGTTTCGCCGGCTGCGGCATCGGCGGCGCCTGATTCGAGGCGGCGCTGGGTGCGGCGGAAGCGCTCGCCCAGCGGTCGGTGTTCGTCGGTCTCGCCCAGCGCGCGCAGGAGCCGGCGCACTTTGTCCGCCCGCCGCCGGGCCTGCTTGACCAAGCGCAGCGCGGCGGCGAACGCGATCCGGCCGGCTTGGGTGGCTTTGAAGACCCCGCACTCGAAGCTGCGGCATTGCGCCGGCCGCTCCGTGTAGAGCCGGCACGTGCGATCCTCGCACAGGGCCGCGCAGGGCTGGCGAAAGTGGACGACCGGCGTCGCCGTGCGCGTGACGGCGACTGGCAGACCGAGGGCCTTGAGGTGCTGCGCATCGTCGCCCGGTCCGAGCCGGACGTTGTCGAACAGCGTGCCGTCGCAGCACAGCCCGCAGGCGAGGCAGAGTTTTTCACCGGATGTCACGCGCCTACCATCCGGTCGCAAGCGGTGGGAGTGCAAGCCGCGGTTCGGGCGCGCGCCACTCCGGCCGCGTTCAGCCCTTCACCGCGAGGCGCTTGAAGGTGAGCGGGGTGGTGCGGCCGCCTTGGGTCCATTCGCCGGCGAGTTCGGAGCCGTCGGCGTTGAGCTGGCCGGTGAAGCCGCCTCGGACCTGCGGCACTTCGAACTGCACTGCGCCGTCTTTCTCGGTGAGGCTCTCGACCGCGATGCGCGGTGAGCCTTGGTCGACGCTGATCACGTCGCCGCTGAGCTTGCCGTCGGCATGGGCCGTGGCCTCGAGGTCGAGGCGGAGTTCGATGCCGGGCACGGGCTTGATGCCGCCGCGCCATTTGCCCGCGACACCCTTGCCCGGTTCGCCCTTCGCCGGCACCGCATGCGGATCGATCTGTGGGGCGGGTTTGTCGGTGCGCTCAAGGCGAAACGGCGTGCCGCCGCCGTTCGCGACGGCTTCACCGGCAATCGACTTGCCGTCGGCGGAGAGCTGGCCGTTGAAGGCGGGGTCGCCGGGGAGGCCGCTCAGCACAAAATCGACGGCGACGCCGGAAAGCTTGGTCGTCTCGAACGCGAAGCCGCGCACGCCCTGCTTCGGGCAATCGACCGTGCCCTTCCACTTGCCCTCGCCGGCCGCGACCCACTCGACGCTCATCGCGAGGTCACCGCGCGGGGTGGAGAGCGTGCCCGCCCAATAGCCGGCAATTGTTTTGGCCGCGTCAGCGGCGGAGAGCAGGGCGGGGCACGCGACGGCGAGCGCCAGTGCGGCGAGAATGAGGAGGCGGGGTGTTTTCATCATGAGGAGGTGGAGAGGCTGGGGTGCGACCGGCGGAGTGGAAGGCTGTTCCAAGTCCGACTTACGGCGATCGGACGACCGATTCGAAGCGCGGTGTCGTTTCCGGACTGCGTTCGTGCTTTAAGAAGTGGCCTCGGGATGGGAGAGGCGTCATTTCCGATTGATGGCTATCTACGATTTATTTTCAAAGCGGAGGCAGAGAGAAAAAGGAGAGGCTCCGGACGTATTTCAATACGACGTGATACCTCAGCCGCTTCGGGTTCAGATTACGCACATAATCGACGATGCGTTTTCAATCGACGCGCACGGAAGAGATTTTCCGTTTACCCAACATTGTTTCGAGATCCTCAGAAAGGCGCTCTGTCGAGAATACGGCAAATTCCACCTGATTGAGCGTGAGCGCTCCGCTTACTTGGAAGTGGTCAATTTCTTTCTGACGACGACTTCTACGGATCAAGTCTTGGATGTAGTTGAGTTGACCTTTCGTTTTGTTGCCGGACCGCTAGTTGATAACCGTGGAGAGCTTTACCACGGTGGAGCATTTGATGCGGCTGACGCGATTGATGAGCTGAACGCGCGTTTCCGCGAACATGGTTGCGGCTATCAGTTCGAGGGTGGCCAAATAATACGAGTTGATTCGCAGCTTGTGCATGCCGAAGTCGTGAAACCCGCATTAGGGTTGTTGGCCTCGAAGCAATATGAAGGCCCGAATGAAGAGTTCCGCTCGGCATTTGCGCACTATCGAGACGGAAGTTTTGACGAGTGTCTCGTCGATTGCGGTAAGACTCTTGAGAGCACGCTCAAGGTGATCTGCAGCGAAAAAAATTGGGCTTTTGATGCGAATGCGCCTGCAAAGCGTCTCTTGGAGATTGTCTTTGCGAACGGCCTTATTCCTGCGTTTTCAGAGAGTCATTTTGCTGCACTTCGCTCCACTTTGGAGAATGGTGTCCCAACAGTTAGAAATAAGTTGGGCGGTCATGGTCAAGGGGGAGACATTCGTGTCGTCCCGCGTCATTTGGCCGCCTACGCTCTGCACCTTACGGCCGCAAATGTAGTTCTGCTTGTGGAGGCCGCAAAATAGCCGGAGGTGCGAAGGATCTCACGCGGTGGTTCGAATCTTAATCAGCAGATCCTTCGCCTCGACCGTGTCGGCGAGGGCGACGTGCAGTTCGGCGACGACGCCGTCGCAGGGGGGGCGTAGACGGTGTTCTGCATCTCCCTGCTTCGCCCAAGGCTTCGCAGGGCGCGGTCATCGCTTCCATCCTGCTTCGCTGAGGCTACGCAGGACACGGTCATGAGGAGCTTGTCGCCCTTCGCGACTTTGGTGCCGACACTCACGTGGAGCGGCGCGATGAGAACGGTGCGATTCATTTCGTGGCGGGCCTCGCCTTGGCAAACGATACGACCTTGTGCCCTGACCGCCATTGGCGGCGCTTCGCTTCCGCGACGATGGCCTTCAGATCGAACTTGAATTTCGCCGCGTGTTTTTCACGAGCGAGGCGCACTTCTTCGACGATGGTGTCATTCATGGTGTTACGCCTATGGCGTGTATTCATCGAGCGCGAGCTGCCGGACAATCGCTTGGCGTAGTTCGGCAAACGTCCGCGCGGACAACGTGCCGAGTTTTCTCTCCAACCGGACGAGCGACACGGGTTGGATCTGCTGAATATGGAAGGCACCCGGCTTCAGGAACGGGACCGATGGAGAAAACTCCCAGCGATTGCCGCGGAGGGAGGTCGTGTGGGGAACGACGACAATGAGCGCCAACTCGTCGTCGGTCGGATAGGCGCTGAGAATCAGGCAAGGCCGCACCTTGGCGGCGAGGCCGAGATCAACCATCCAAACTTCACCCGGATTGGTCGCGGGCATCTTCGGTCTCGAGGGCGTCGAGGAGGAGGAAATTCTCGTTGGCGCGCCGGTCGGCATCGGCCAGCACCTGCGCTTCGCCCTCCAATTCAAACAACCGCCGCGCAATCTCGCGGCGTTGCGCGTGATCGAGCTTTGGCAGTTCGGCGAGAATTTCGGAGGCGCTCATCGGGTGGATTCCTGAAGAGACGTTACCTTGGGCCGCCGCCTAATCAAGACCCGGATTATCCGGCCGCCCGTATCTTGATCAGCAGATCCTTCGCCTCGACCGTGTCGGCAAGCGCGACGTGAAGTTCTGCCACGACGCCGTCGCAGGGAGCGTAAACGGTGTTCTGCATCTTCATCGCTTCCATCATGAGGAGCTTGTCGCCCTTCTTGACCTTGGTGCCGACGCTGACTTGGAGCGTGGCGATGAGGCCGGGGATGGGGGCGGCGACTTGCGTGGGATCGGCGAGGTCGGCCTTCGGGCGGGCCTTCGTTTTCGGCGAGATGCTCTTGTCGAGGATGGAGGTCTCGCGGCCGATGCCGTTGAGCTCGTAGCTGATCGCGCGGCGGGCTTCCTTGTCGGGCGCGCCGACGGAGATGAGGCGGATGATGAGGACCTTGCCCTCCTCGATGTTGACGGAGATTTCCTCGCCGGGCTTGAGGCCGTAGAAGAACGCCGTCGTGGGCAGCACGCTCACGTCGCTGTAGGCCGCGGCGTGCTTCGCGTAGTCGGCGAAGACCTGGGGATACATGAGGTGCGAGTAAACGTCGTCGTCCGTGGCGGGGCGCTTGAGCTTGTCCGATAACTCCGTGCGGACTTTTTCCAAATCGAGACTCGCACTGGGTGATGGGTTAGGGGTGAGGGGTGATGGGTTCCTTTTGCCCATGACCTTTGACCGATGACCCATGACCTTGGCGGCGGCCATCGCCGCCGCATATTTCGCCCGCGCTTCCTTGTGGCGTTTTTCGCCGAGGACGACGAGCGACACCTTCTCCGGCCAACCGCCTTCGGGCCAGCCGAGGCCGCCGCTCATCATGTCGATCACGCTCTCGGGGAAGGCGGTGGAGCCGGGCTCGAGGTTCACGACATCGGCGGGCTTGATGCCCTTGGTGAAGAGGAAGAGCGCCATGTCGCCGACGACTTTCGACGACGGCGTGACTTTCACGATGTCGCCGAAGAGCTGGTTCACCTCGGCGTAGGTGCGCGCGATCTCGGGCCAGCGCTGGGCGACGCCCATCGCGGCGGCCTGCTCCTTGAGGTTGGTGTATTGCCCGCCGGGCATCTCGTGGAGATAGACCTCGGCGGAGCCGCTCTTGGGCGCGGTGTCGAACGGCCGGTAATACTCGCGCACGGTCTCCCAGTAGTCGGAGAACTCGTTGAGCGTGCCGACATCGAGCTGCGGATCGCGCGGGGTGTTTTGCAGCGCGGCGACGACGGAGTTGAGGTTGGGCTGCGAGGTGCTGCCGCTCATCGAGGCGAGGGCGAGGTCCACGATGTCCACGCCGGCATCGGCGGCGCGGAGCACGCTGGCGGCGGCGATGCCGCTCGTGTCGTGCGTGTGAAAATGGATCGGGAGGCCGACCTCTTCCTTCAGCGTCTTCACGAGCTTCGCGGCCGCGTAGGGGCGGCAGAGGCCGGCCATGTCCTTGATCGCGAGGAAGTGCGCGCCCATGCGCTCCAGTTCCTTCGCCATCTTCACGTAGTATTGGAGGGAGAACTTGTCGCGGCGCTCGTCGAGGATGTCGCCGGTGTAGCAGAGCGCGGCCTCGCAGACGCCGTGCGTCTCGTTGACGGCCTCCATCGCGACGCGTAGGTTGGGCAGGTAGTTGAGCGAGTCGAAGACGCGGAAAATATCCATGCCGCTCGCGGCGGCGTGCTTCACGAAACCGGCGACGACGTTGTCGGGATAGTTGGTGTAGCCGACGGCGTTGGCGCCGCGAAACAGCATCTGGAAACAGATGTTCGGCACGCGGGCACGGAGCTGGCGCAGGCGCTCCCACGGATCCTCGCTGAGGAAACGCATCGCGGTGTCGAAGGTCGCACCGCCCCACATCTCGAGCGAGAAGAGGTTGGGCGTGCGGCGCGCGACGGCGTCGGCGGTCGCGAGCATGTCGTAGCTGCGCACGCGCGTGGCCATGAGCGACTGGTGGGCGTCGCGCCACGTGGTGTCCGTGATGAGCAGGCGCTTTTGCTTGAGCGTCCAATCAGCGAATTTCTTGGCCCCGAGTTTCAGGAGGAGATCGCGGGTCCCGGGCGGAATCGCGCCGGGTGATAGGTCTTGGGTGATGGGTGATGGGTTTTTACCCATGACCTTTGACCCATGACCGATGACCGACGACGGCACTGGTGCCGGCGGGAACGGCTTGTCGGGCCGGTAGCCCTTGGCGTGCGGGTTGCCGTTGACGATGACGTTGCCGAGGAAGGTGAGCAGCTTGGTCGCGCGATCGCGGCGGGGCTTGAAGGTGAACAGCTCGGGCGTGGTGTCGATCAGCGTGGTCGTCGCCTGGCCGGCGCGGAACTGCGGGTGGGCGATGACGTTTTCGAGGAAGGGGATGTTGGTCTTCACCCCGCGGATGCGAAACTCGCTCAGCGTGCGGTGCGCGCGGCGCATCGCCATGTCGTAGGTCTGCCCGCTGGTGATGCTCTTCACGAGCATCGAGTCGTAGAACGGCGTGATGACGGCGCCGGAGTAGCCCATGCCGCCGTCGAGCCGCACGCCGAAGCCGCCGGGCGAGCGGTAGGCGATGATGCGCCCGTAGTCGGGCATGAACTTGTTCTCCGGATCCTCCGTGGTGATGCGGCATTGGATGGCGTAGCCGTTGCGCGGGACGTCGCCCTGGCGCGGCATGCCGACTTCCTCGGAGTGCAGCGAGTGGCCCTGCGCGATGAGAATCTGCGCGCGCACGAGATCGAGGCCGGTGATGACCTCGGTCACGGTGTGCTCGACCTGGATGCGGGGGTTCATCTCGATGAAGAACCACTCGTGCCGGTCGAGATCGTAGAGGAATTCCACGGTGCCGGCGTTGTCGTAGCGGATCTCGCGGGCCATGCGGGCGGCGGCGTCGCAGAGTTCGTTCACGATTTTCTCGGGCAGGCCGAAACTCGGCGCGACCTCGATCACCTTTTGGTGGCGGCGCTGCACGGAGCAGTCGCGCTCGTGGAGATGGATGACGTTGCCGTGCTGGTCGCCGAGGATCTGCACCTCGATGTGCTTCGCGCGCGGAATGTATTTCTCGAGGAAGACGGCGGGATTGCCAAACGCCCGCTCCGCCTCGCCCTGCGCCTCGTCGAGCAGGTTCGCGAGATCGCCGGGCTTGTGGACGACGCGCATGCCGCGGCCGCCGCCACCGAAGGCGGCCTTGATGATGAGCGGAAACCCGATCGACTTGGCGGTCTTCAACGCCTCGTCGCGATCGGTGATGGGATTCTCGGTGCCGGGGAGGGTGGGGACGTTGATCTTCTGCGCGAGGGCGCGGGCGGCGGTCTTGTCGCCCATCATGTCGAGCAGCTCGGGGCGCGGGCCGACGAAGATGACGCCGGCCTTGGCGCAGGCGCGGGCGAAATGGGCGTTTTCCGAGAGGAAACCGTAGCCCGGGTGGATGGCATCGACGCCCTTTTCCTTCGCGACGGCGACGATGCTGTCGATGTCGAGGTAGGCGGCGACGGGGCCCTTGCCGGCACCGACTTGGTAGGCCTCGTCGGCCTTGTAGCGATGGATGCAAAGGCGGTCCTCGTGGGCGAAGACGGCGACGGTGCGCAAATTCAGCTCGGTGCCGGCGCGAAAGATGCGCACGGCGATCTCACTGCGGTTGGCGGCCATCAGTTTCTTGATGGGGCGCACGTTGGGTGAGGCGGGAGAGGGAAAAGGCTTGGCGGTGGGCATGGGAAAAACGCTTCCGTGAATTGGCGAGAAGCCGGGGGTGAGCAAGCGCGAAGCCGAAACGCTTCGGCCACCGGGCGGCAAGCAGGCCGCACCGGGTTATGGCCGCGGCCGGGTGATGAGCGCCACGCGAAAGCCGATGGTGTAATCGAGGCGCGCGGAAGAGCCGCCGGAGCGTGCGGCTGATCGGCCCGTGCGCGCATCCGTCCGCCAACTGCCGCCGCGTGCCATGCGGTAGTGGCCGCGCTCGGGGCCGACCGGATCGGTCACCGCGCCGCCAAGGTAGGGCCCATACCAGTCGAGGCACCATTCGAGGACGTTGCCGGCCATGTCGTGAAAGCCCCAGGCATTGGGGCGTTTCTGGCCGACGGGATGGGTGGTGCCGTCGCTGTTCGCGCTGTGCCAGGCCATCGCCGCCGGATCGCCCGCGTAGGCGCCCGTCGTGCCGGCACGGCAGGCATATTCCCACTCGGCCTCGGTCGGCAGCGTGTAGGCCTCGCCGGCGACGAGGCGGCCGGCGGCGTGCTCGCGTTCGGTCAGCTTCCGGCAAAAGGCCATCGCATCGATCCAGGAGGCGTTTTCGACGGGGAGGTCCGGGCCGCCGCTTTTCAAGGTGCTCGGGTTCACGCCCATGATCGTTTCGTATTGGGCTTGCGTGACCTCGGTCTTCCCGAGCCAAAAGGCGCGGCTGATCGTGACCTGCATGCGCGGGCCCTCGGCTTGGTGGCGCTCCGGTTCGTCGGCCGGGCTGCCCATCGTGAAGGTGCCGGGCGCGACGCGGATCAGTTCGAGTTTCAGATCGGCGATGACGCGCGTCGCGGGCGGCTCGGCCTGGGCGTGGGCCGGCGCGCAGACGGCGGCGAAAAGCAGGCACGACAAGGCGCCGCGACGAAGCGGGACCACGAAAGAGGCAGCCGAAAACATGGGCGCAGGGTAGCGAAGGCAGGCCGACTCGGCTCGCCCTTTTTTGGCGGAGGCTGGGCGTGGGTTGTGCGATCGTTTCTCCATCAACCAGAGGCCGGCAGTGTTTCCTTGGGAGGAAAACACGCCTCTATACCGACGTCCCGTGACAAGCAGACTATTCCGAGGTGGGGCCGGTTCTCCGAACCGGCCTGGGTTGTAGGGCGATGCGCCGGCTGGAACCCAGGCCGCTTGCGGAGAAGCGGCCCCACCGCCAATCATTCGGAAGGCCAAACTTCAAGGGACGTGGGTATTATCTGGCCCGAGGGTGGCAGCTAGTTGGCACGCTCGCGGCTACCAGAATCGGAAACCGTGGGCGGGCCATCCGGCTGGGATTCCAGCTGGCTGGCTTCGTCGCGGGCTCGCGCGATGACAGCGAAAAAACCGCGGCGACCGGGCAAGCTCGCGCTGCGTGATCCGCGCGGCGCCGAGTCCTCACCGATCGAGGAAGGGCAGCTTGAGCTGGTCGAGGTTGGCGCGGAAGGCCAGGGAGTAGTTGGTGCCGAAGGTGCGGCGCGAGGTGTTGCGGCCGCCTTGGTAGAAGTTGCGCCACGAGTCGTTCGTCAGGTTGGCGCCGTTCAACTCGAGCGAGTAGGCGCGGCTGATGGTCCAGCGCGCGGTGGCGTCCCAGCGCTGGTGGCTCGACTCGTAAACCGGACGGGTGTCGGTGGCCGAGGGGGCCGTCGTAATCGCGCGCGGGAAGATCGTGGTGCGCACGTTGAAGTAGAGCGTGCGGCGCGGGGTGAGGTAGCTGATGCCCCAGTTGGCGTTCCAGTCGTAGAAATTCGGCGCAAGGGGCTTGGTGATCACGCCGGCGCGGTTGGGGGCCTCGCCCTTGGTGTTCTTGTTGTAGCCGCCGAAGACTTCCCAGCCGCGGGCGAGTTCGGGGAGAAACTTGAGGTAGGGCTGGAGGCTCTGGCGCACGGAGGCCTCGAAGCCCTCGAACTGGCCCTTGCCGCCGTTGTCCTGCGTGTTGAGCACATAGCCGGCATACTGGCCTTCGAAGCCATTGTCGTTGCCGGGCGCAATTTCCTCCTGGGAGGTGATGATGTAGTTGGTGACGGTTTTCCGGAACCAGCCGAACTCGAACTTGCCGGCGGCCTTGGTGTAATACTCGAGCTGGAGATCGAGGTTGCGGGCGTAGGTGGGGAGGAGGCCGGTGTTGTTGACGGTGACGTTCGGAATGAGCGCGGTGTCGTTGACCGTGGTGTTGGGCAAGATGGTCTGCACGCCGGGGCGCGACATGGAGCGCGTGAGGGCGCCGCGGAGGAGCAGGTTGGGCGTGAAGCGGTAGGTGAGCTGGCCGTTGGGGAAATAGTCCGTGTAGTCGCTCGTGGCGCGCTGGGTGCGCGAATAGACGGCGTCGAAGAACGCGAGCGAGTTGGCGGGGAGGCCGACGCCGAGGGAATTCACGCGGATGGCGCCGCGGACGAAATTTTCTGTCTGCTCAGCGCGCAGGCCGCCGAGGAAGGTGAGCCTGGGCGTGAGCTTCACCGTGCCGGCGAAGTAGGCGGCGGTGACGTTCTGCGCCATCTGCTGGGTGTTGACGCGCTGGCGCTGGATGTTTTGCGGCTGGATGTTGTGCACGGCGGCGGGGTTGGCGCGCATGAACTCCGCGAACTTGTAGGGATCGACGAGCGGCGGGGTGCGGATGCCGTAGAGGAATTTGTCGCCGTAGGTGGTCTTGGCGAACTGCGAGGCGAGGAGGAGCGGGTCGTCGGCGTTGCCGCCGATGCCGTCGGGGCCGACGTATTGGAGCACGATCTGGCCGGCCTGCTTGCGGCGGTGGAGCTGGTAGAGGCTGGCGCCCGCGCGCAGCTCGAACGGGAAGCGGAATTCGGCGAAGTTGCGGCGCACATCGAGCTTCAGATTCCACGTGCGGTCGTTCTGGAAACGAGGCGAGGTCTGGAGGGAGAAACTCTTCCGCGAGTTGTAGCTGTTGAGATCGTAGAGGTCCGGGCCGGAGAGCTGGACGAGGGAGAGGGGCGCGGGCGTGCTGGGATCAGCGGTCATCCGGACGACCACGGCGTCGGCGGCGATGAGGTTGAACTGCATCGACTGGATCATCGAGGGCAGGTCGGTGACCTTGGAGTCTGACTTGCCGTAATTGGCGGAGTAGTCGATGCGCCAGGGGCCGAAGCGGTGCTCGACGGCGCCGACGTAACCGTAGTTGGCGGAGACGGAGTCGGAGTAGTCGTTGAAGACATCGACGAGGGCGTTGCGCACCGTGGAGTCGGTCGTCGTAGAGGCGGCATCGACGATGCCGGGGCGGACGCGGAAGGTGTGGCTGCGGTTCTGGCTGAGGTAGTTGTTCGCCGTGGTCTTGAGCTTGAGGACGGTGTGGGTGCCGAGCTTGTAGTCGCCGCCGAGGCTGAGGGAGCGGCGGTTCTTCACCTGAGGACCGTCCACGAGGGTGAAGGTGTTGACGTTGAAGCGGGAGTTTTCGGTGAGCGGATTGGCGGCGGTGCCGGCGGTGAAGGGCGAGTAGCCCATCGCGTAGTTGTGCGAGGGGTTGATCACGTTGCTCTCGAAGTAGGAGAGCGTGAGGCCGAGGGTGTTGTTGAGGAAGGCCTCGGAGTAGTTGAGGCTGCCGCCGGGCTTGATGCGGTGCGTGGCGCGGGAGCCGGGGCCGTCGATTTTCCAGCGCAGCATCTCGCTGTTGGCGGAGAGGCTGAGCGAGGTGGAGAAGCGCCGGCCTTTCTGGGCGAAGGCATTTTTGGTGACGGCATTCACGACGCCACCCGTGGAGGGCGGCATCCACGGCGGCGGGGCCTTGAAGACCTCGATGGTCTCGATGTTGGCGATGGTGGCCTGCGAGAACTCAAACGCGCGTGAGGAGGCGTCGGAGCTGCCGGTGCTGGAGCGCGGCGGCGTGCCGGCGGCGGCGGGGATCTGGCCGTCGAAAGTGAACAGCGTGGCCTCGGGTTCCTGGCCGCGCATGGAAACGCTCGAGGCGTCGGCGTTGGAGAAATTGACCTGGATGCCGGGCACGTAGCGGAGGAATTCGCCGATGTTGCCCTCGGCGACGTTGCCGAGCGTGTCGGCGGAGATGGCCTGCACGAAGAAATCGGATTTTCTCTGCTGATTGACGGCGGCGGCGTTGCCCTCGACTTCAGCGGCGACGGTGAAGGCCGCCAGTTTGTAGATGCCGGAGGTGAGGTTGAAATCGGCGCGCGCCGTCTGGCCGGCGGCGACGCTGACGCTGCGCGTCTCGGGGTCGAGGCCCGTGTAGCTGACCTCAAGCGAGACCGTGCCCGGCGCGAGATCGCGCAGGGCGAACGTGCCGTCGCGATCCGTGAGGACCGACTGGGCGGTGCCCGCGATGCGCACCTCGGCCGAGGTCAGGAATTGGCGCGTGCTGGCGTTGGCCACGGTGCCGGTGATGGTGCCGGTCGAGGCGGCGAACACCGCCGGCGCGGTGAGCGTGAGCAGGGCGGAGGCGAGCCAAACAAGGAAACGGCGCGGGGTCATAGGGTGCATACGGCTACAAGGTCGCACGGGGTGGGCTGCATGTTACGCACGCCGGTCGGGAATGGTGGCCGGACAGTCCAGCACGCGCCACCGGAGCGGGGCGCAAAACGATTCCCTTCACGCTTCGTCAGAGCTTTCGTAACCCCAGCTGCGCTATGAATTCCCGTCTCCTGTTTGCCGCCCTCACCCTTGGTCTCGCCGGTGTCCCGCTGCGCGCGGCGCCTGCGCCGGTGGAACTCAACTGGCTCGGCGGCGCACCGGCGCCTGCGCCGACGGGCGTGAGCTGGGGCGTGCCGTGGCCGCGCGGGGTCGTGCCGAAGACGCAGGCGTTTGCGCTCACCACGGCCGACGGCACGGCGCTGCCGCTTCAGACGTGGCCGCTCGCCTACTGGCCGGATGGCTCGCTGAAGTGGAGCGGGTTTGCGACCGTCGCCGGACCCACGGTCCCGGGTTCGCTCCAGCTCAGTGCCGTCGATTCCGCCGCCGCGCCGGTGGGCGCAACCGTGCGCGTGCGCCGCAGCGACACCGGCATCGAGGTGGACACCGGCAAGCTCCGCGCCCGCCTCACGTCGTGGGGTTCCAACCTGATCGACTCGCTCGTCGTCGATGGCCGCGAGGTGGCGCGCCACGGCCGGCTCGTGTGCATCCTGCAAAACGGCCCGAGCGGCGCCGCCGAGGAGACGCCGCGCCGCGAGAAATTCTCCGGCAAGATCAACCACGTCATCGTCGAGCAGTCGGGCCCCGTGCGCGCGGTGGTGAAGGTCGAGGGCCTGCACAAGGCCACGACCGGTTCGCGCGAGTGGCTGCCCTTTATCGTGCGCCTGTATTTTTCAGCGGGGCAGGAAAGCGTGCGCCTCGTCCACACGATCATCTACGACGGCGACGAACAGCAGGATTTCATCCGCGGGCTCGGCCTCGAGTTTGGCGTGCCGCTGCGCGAGGAGATCCACAACCGCCACGTGCGCTTCTCTGGCGAGGACGGCGGCCTCTGGTCCGAGCCGATCCAGCCCGCCGTGGGCCGCGGCAACGCGATCGTGAATTATCCTGCGCAGGGCGGCGGCAACGTTTACCCCGACCAGCTCCAGGGAAAACGCATCCCGAACAAAGCCGAGCTCAGCGAGCGCAGCCAGGGCTGGCTCGCGGACTGGGCGATCTGGGATGGATTCAAGCTCACGCAGCCCAATGCCGACGGCTTCTCGATCGTGAAGCGCACCAATCCGCAGAGCGCATGGATTCCCTGCGGCGCGGGCCGGCGCGCCTCGGGGCTGGTGTTTGTCGGCGATGTGAGCGGCGGGCTCGGGGTGAGCGTGAAGAATTTCTGGCAGTCGCATCCGGCCTCGCTCGAGGTCGTCGGCGCCGCGAGCGGGGAGGCGACGCTGCGCGTGTGGCTCTGGTCGCCCGAGGCCGAGGCGATGGACATGCGGCACTACGACACGCGCGCGCACGGCCTCATCGCCGTCTATGAGGATGTGCAGCCCGGCCTGAGCACGCCGATGGGCGTGGCGCGCACGAGCGAGCTGACGCTGTTTCCCAGCGGGGCGGTGCCGACGCGGGAGCAGACGGTGGCGCAGGCCCAACTCGGGGCGGCGTTGCCGCTCTTGGTGGCGACGCCGCGCTATCTGCACTCCGTGCGCGCGCTGGGCCTGTGGAGCCTGCCGGACAAATCGACGCCGTTCAAACGCGCGGTCGAGGAGCAGCTCGAGAGCACCCTCGCGTTTTATCAAAAGCACATCGAGCAGCAGCGCTGGTATGGCTTCTGGGACTTTGGCGACGTGATGCACAGCTACGATCGCGAGCGCCACGTGTGGAACTACGACCTCGGCGGCATGGCTTGGGACAACACCGAACTCGGCACCGACATGTGGCTCTGGATGAGTTTTCTGCGCACGGGCCGCGCCGACATCTTCCGCATGGCCGAGGCGATGACGCGGCACACCAGCGAGGTCGATTGCTACCACCTCGGCGCGCTCGCGGGCCTCGGCTCGCGGCACAACGTCCGCCACTGGGGCTGCGGCGCCAAGGAAGCGCGCATCAGCATGGCGCACCTCAAGCGCTACTATTACTACCTCAGCACCGATGAGCGCACCGGCGATCTCATGCGTGAAGTCGCCAACGCCGACCTGACGACGATTGATTTTGACCCGATGCGCCTCGCGCAGCCGGCCACGGCGGCGGAGAAAAAGTATCCCGCGCGCCTGCGCGCCGGCCCGGACTGGTTCGCCTTCGCCGGCAACTGGGCGACCGAGTGGGAACGCACCGGCGACACGAAGTGGCGCGACAAGATCATCGCGGGCGTCGAGTCCTTCCTCGCGATGCCCTACTGGCTCAAGTCCGGCCGCAATCTCGTCTATGGCTACGACCCGAAGACGGGAAAACTCTTCCAGGTCTCCGATGTGGTCGGGAACTACAACCTCAGCACGATCCAGGGCGGCGCGCAGGTAATCTTCGAGCTGAACGAATTCCTCGATCATCCCGGCTGGGAAAAGATGTGGCTCCAGTATTGCCGCCTCGGCAATGCCCCCGCCGAAGTCCTCCTGCGCGACAAGGAGACCGGCCAGGAAGGCGCCGACGCCCGCTACCTCGGCGAGCAAGGCGCCAATTCCCAGGGCACGCCGCGCCTCGCCGCCTACGCGTATTGGAAGACGAAGAACGCCGCCTTCGCCCAGCCCGCCGTCGCCTCGCTGCTGCGCTTCGGCGGCGGGCCGATTGCGACGACGCGCATCGACGGCCACCTCGTGCTCAATCCCGTGGACGAATCGCCGCGCATCAGCACCAACGGCGCCGCGCAGTCCGGCCTCAGCGCCATCGAGATCCTCGAACTCTGCCAAGACCAGCTCCCGACCGAGGTGCCGCCGCCCGAGGCGAATCCTTTCGGCCGTGGCGGCCGGGGTGGGCGCGGCCCGCAGGCCGCGCCGCCGTCCTCCGCGACGCTCGACGTGCGCAACAGCCGGATGGCGCCGCCGCCCGAGCCGCCGCGCTGAGGGAGTGGGGCGCGTTGAGTATTCGCACCGAAGGCGGGTCACAGCCCCGCCCTGCTGCCCGTCACTGCACGAGCGGCCCTCACTGCCGAACTGTCCGCGTGCGCCGAGTCTCGTGTTGCGCCGCATGAAACGTTATTCATCAAGCATCATGAACCCCACCCGTATCCCCGCCCGACTGATTCTGGCCCTCACCCTCACCGCGCCCTGCGCGTTTCCTCAGACCGCTCCCGCCAGTGCGCCCGACGCCGCCACGCTCGCGCGCTACGACAAGAATAAGAACGGCCGCCTCGAAGCCGACGAACTTGCCGCCCTCCGCGCCGACGAGGCCAAGACCGCCGCCGCGGTGAAGTCCGCGGTGCCCGCCTCGACGGCGTCCCCGAGCGGCGTGGTGGAGCTTTCACCCTTCGAGGTCAGCGCCGGCAGCGACCGCGGCTACTACGCCTCCAGTTCGCTCTCCGGCACGCGCCTTAACTCCAAGCTCGAGGACCTCGCCTCCTCGATCTCGGTCGTCACGAAGCAGCAGCTCCTCGACACGGCCGCCCTCGATATCAACGACATCTTCCTCTACGAGGCCAACACCGAGGGCACGGGCAACTTCACCGCCTTCAGCGTCGGCCGCAACGGCGACGTCAACGACTCCGTCCAGAGCGACCCGATGAACGCCAATCGCGTCCGCGGCCTCGACTCCGCCAACATAGCGCGCGACGGCTTCGCCGGCAACAGCCGCATCCCGATCGACACCTACAACGTCGACGCCGTCGAGATCAGCCGCGGGCCCAACTCCAACATCTTCGGCCTCGGCGCCTCCTCCGGCACCGTCAACCTCGTGCGCAGCCAGGCCAACCTCACGCGCCCGACCACGCAGGCCACCCTCCGCGCCGACAGCTACGGCGGCTACCGCTCCAGCCTCGACGTGAACCGGCCCCTCTTCGGCGGCAAACTCGCGGTCCGGCTCAACGCTCTATACGAATCCAAGGGCTTCGAGCGGAAGCCTTCCGAGGAGATCACGCGTCGCGCGCAGGCCATGTTCACCTGGCGGCCGTTCCGCAACACCACCATCCGCGGCAGCTACGAGACCTATCACAACTTCGCCCGCCGCCCCAACGCCCTCACCCCGCGCGACACGACCACGTTCTGGACCGCCGCCGGCCGCCCGACGTGGGACCCTGTCACGCAGCGCGTCACGATCAACGGCGTGCTCCAGCCGACGGTCTATCCGCAGTCGCAGGACGGCAATCTCCCGGCCGGCCTCATCTCGCAGGGCACCGGGTTCTACAACCGCCCCGGCTTCTTTATCGATCACAACGGCCCGCAGCTCTACACCGTCAACCGCACCAGCACGACCAACAGCCCCAGCGGCGCCAACACCAACGTGCGCTACCTCGAGAGCGCCACGGACATCCTCCGCCTCCGCGGCTCCACGCTCCCGCTTTTCACCACGCCCGGCATCTCCAACCGCGCGCTCTACGACTGGACCTCGATCAACTACGTCGCGCCCAATTACAACAAGGACAAGGCCGACATCTACAGCATCACCGCCGAGCAGTTCTTCCTGAACACCCAGCGCCAGATCCTCGCCGCGCGCATCGGCTGGTATCTCGAGGATGTGGACAACTACAGCCGCAACTTCATCGGTGGAAATTCCTCCATCCTCTTCATCGACGTCAACGAACGCCTCCTCGACGGCCGGCCCAATCCGTTCTTCCTCCGCCCCTACCTCGGCGCCTCCGAGCCTACGATCTTCAACCGCCCGGATCGCAACGACAACTTCCGCGCCGAGCTGGCTTACCAGCTCGACCTCACACGCGAGTCGGGCCGCTTCGGCCATATCCTCCGCTGGTTCGGCAAGCACCGCGCCGCGGGCTACGACGAGACCCGCCTCATCACCACGGGCGTCTATCGCTACCGCGAGCAGATCATCGACGACCACACCTGGCTCTCCAACACCAACCGCCAGGCCAACGTCCAGGCGCGCGGCTATTTCAAATACTACCTCGGCGACGCCACCGGTGGAAACATCGACCGCGCCCCGCCCGAGCTCTACGGCCTCGGCGGCAACTACAACTTCTACTGGTTCAACGGCGCCACCCAGCAGTGGATCAACGAGCCGGTCGTCTTCGGCGAGACCGGCGTGCAGCCCAGCAATCGCATCCGCCGCGAGATTCGCAGCCAGGGCCTCACCCTCCAGAGCTTCCTCGCCCAGGATCGCATCGTCACGACCTTCGGCTGGCGCACCGACAAGAACCGCAGCCGCAATTCCGGCGCCGCCTCGATTGACCCCACGAACGGGTTTCTCAACTACGCGCCGCTTGAGACCTGGGCCCTCTTCACCGAGCGCCAGGGTTCGACCAAGACCCGCGGCGTCGTCGTGCGCCCGTTCCGCGGCTGGGCCGCGATCGATCGCCGCGCCGAGGGCGGCGGCCTCGCCGGCCACTTCGCCGACTTCGTCCGCTCGCTCAACGCCCACTACAACTCCGCCGACACCTTCCAGCCCGCCGCCGCGCAATACAACCTCTTCGGCGACCTGCTCCCCGACCCGCAGGGCAAGGGCAAGGACTACGGCGTCAGCTTCAGCCTCCTGAAGGGCAAGTTCGTCGCCAAGATCAACAAATACGACAACAAGCAGCAGTTCTCCCGCGGCGGCGACGCCGGCATCGTGGCCACGCGCGCCAACCGCATCGATTTCGGCAACGACGCGTTCAACCTCGAGGACGTCGCGACAGTCTGGATGGCGCAGATTCACCCCGACTGGAGCGCCGCCCAGCAGCGCGCGGAGGTTTACAAGATCATGCAGCTGCCGGGCGGCTTCATCGAGGAAGTCAGCACGCGCAGCATCGCCGAGACGCAGGACGTCGCCTCCAAGGGCTACGAGATCGAGCTCAACTACAACCCCACCAGCCACTGGACGCTGCGCGCCAACATCGCGCGCCAGCAGACGATCGACACCAACATGTCGCCCAACATCCAGCGCTACTTCGACGAGCGCCTGCCCGTGTGGCAGGCCGTCCGCATCCCCACCGATCGCCTGCCCGACGGCTCGCAGCTCGCTGGCGCCGGCAATCCTTGGTGGAGCACGAGCTACGGCAGCGCCGGCACGCCGCGCGGATTCTACGAGGGCCTCGTGCTCGCGCCCTACAAGCTCGCCGTCGCCAACCAGGGCAAACCGCGCTCCCAGGTCCGCGAGTGGCGCTTCAACGCGACCACGAGTTACAGCCTCGCCGGGCTTTTCCCGGACCATCGCCACCTGCGCACCACGCGCGTCGGCGGCTCGATGCGCTGGGAGGACAAGGCTGCGATCGGCTTCCTCGGCGCCGCGCCCGATGCCGACGGCGTCATCCGCTCGCTCGACAAGTCCAAGCCCGTCTTCGACCAGTCGCGCTCCTATTTCGATCTCTTCGTCGCGCACCAGCTGCGCTTCAACCAGAACAAGTATCGCGCGACCGTGCAGCTCAACGTGCGCAACGTCCTCGAGGGCGGCCGGCTCCAGGCCATCGGCGTCAACCCCAACGGCCAGCCCTACAACTTCCGCATCATCGACCCGCGCCAGTTCATCCTGACGATGACGTTCGATCTCTGAGCGGGCGTCGAAAAAGTCGGTAGTGGTATGGTTTGGAAACGAACGCCCCCCGGGTAGGCAGCGAGCTTGCTCGCGCTCGTCCATTCAACCCTGAGCGCCCGCAAGCGGGCTGCCTACGAAATTCAAGCTATACCATTACCCGCAGCTGAGGTGGGGCCGGCTCTCCGAGCCGGCCTGGGTTGAGTGCGATTCACCTCCCGGCCTTCGGGTGCGTCCGCCACACGCCTCGTCGTGTGCACCCTCATGCCTCCCGGCTCGCAAAATTATTCCCGACACATGCCGACCCCGCTCGGCTCGCCTGGCAGCAGGCCCCGGAAAACTCGATGCGCAACGGTCGCGGTGTGCCCGGGACGGGAGCGCCGCCGTGGGCTAACTGTCAAGAGTCAAGACCTGACGTGTTAGGCTCGGCTCGTGTTAGGCTCGGCTGTGTGCACAGCGGGTGGTCGGCGTGGACGCGGCGGTCGAGATCGACCCCATAGCTGAACAGCTCCTTCTGCGGCGTGTGCGTGCCCATCATATGGTGACGTGAGATCGCCGCCACCCCGGATTGTTCAATTTTTCCCGGGCGATTTGGGCAACAGGCCCTCAAGACCTGACGTGTTCGGCTTGGCCTATCTCGCAGGGGCGAGCCACTTTGCCACTTCCCTCGGATCGACCGATGAAAAACCAATCATATTCTCGAAAATCACGCTCTTGGTGGTTCCGGGTATCTTTACTTCGCAAAGCAAGAAATCCCAGTCGCCACCCGAATACCGGAGCTTAGCCGCGATAACCTTCACCGGCGTGCCTGCGGGAATGAGTGCGACCTTACTTCCGATCGAGGGCGCCTTTGTTCCGACTGGCTTAAACGCATGTGATACCAAGTGGGACTCATTCGAGTTCATTTTCCACACCTCGAAGTCATACCGAGCGACAAACTCTTTTCCGACGTATTCGCGGTATTTGTCCGCTCTATCCCACGTCGACGCGCAGCCGGAAACAAAGCACACAACCAAGGCTATTGTGATGAAGCGCATCATTGCGGACAGTTCCTTTTTGCCGAACAGTGTTATTCAGCTGCACCGCGATTTATTGCGATCCGGCGCAGAGAAGGGTGGTGCATGGGCTTGCTGATTTTCCGGGATGAATATTGCGGAGGCCCGACGGGTGTGGCGGGCGAAGCGACTGCGGCTAGCGCAGCGCAGTGAGGGGAGAAATCAAGCCAGGAGCGGGCGCACGCTATTTATCGCCGAAAATCTCCACGCCCACCGCGCCGGTCGAGACGCGGTAGCCGCGATACATGCCGGCGGTGTTGAAGGGCAGGGCGATGTTGCCGTCCTTGTCGATGCAGATGACGCCGCCGTCGCCGCCGAGCGCGCCGACTTTCGCGATGGTCGTGGCCGCGGCGGTCTTGAGCGGGGTGCCGCGATATTCGAGCTGCGCGGCGATGTCGCGGGCGACGCCCACGCGGATGAAAAACTCGCCCCAGCCCGTGGCGCTGACGGCGCAGGTGGCGTTGTGCGCATAGGTGCCGGCGCCGATGATGGGGGCGTCGCCCACGCGGCCGAAGCGCTTGTTGCTCATGCCGCCGGTCGAGGTGCCGGCGGCGAGGTTGCCCTGGCGGTCGAGCGCGACGCAGCCCACGGTCCCGTAACGGGCGATGCGCGTGGCGTGGTCCTCGCGGTCGAGCACCGCGGTCTTCTTGGCCGCGGCATTCTTCTTCGCGCGCTCCAGTTGCTGGCGGCGATGCTCGGTCTGGAAATACTCGTTGGGCACGAGCGTGAAGCCCTCCTGCTGGGCGAAGCGCTCCGCGCCGTCGCCGATGAGCATCACGTGGCCGGATTTTTCCATCACGGAGCGCGCGAGCGTGATCGGGTTCTTGATGTGCTTCACGCCGGCGACCGCGCCCGCGGCCTGCGTGCGGCCGTCCATCACCGAGGCGTCGAGCTCGCAGGTGCCGTCGGCGGTGAACACCGCGCCCTTGCCGGCGTTGAAGAGCGGCGAGTCCTCCAAGATCGTGACGACGGCGATCACGGCATCGAGGGCGGCGCCGCCGCGCTCGAGGATGGCGTAGCCGGCGTCGCGGGCCTCGGTGAGTTTGGCGCGATACTCGGCCTCGCGCTCGGCGCTCAGGGAACTGCGCTCGATGACGCCTGCGCCGCCGTGGAGGACGAGGCCGAAGGGTTTTTCCGCGGCCGAGGCGGCGAGGGCCAAGACGAGAAAAAGCGAGAGGATGGTTTTCAAAGTGAAGGCAATTTTTGACCACGGATCGCACCGATAGACACGGATAAAATCTACGGTGACGAAGCTCCATCCGTGTGCATTCGTGCCATCCGTGGTCAAACGGTCTGCCGCATCGCTGCGCGACCTAGTGCACCGAGCTAGGGAACCAGTCTCCGTCCCACAATGATCAGATCTCGCTCCACGCCGTCGAGCACCGCGACGCGCGGGAGATGGGCCCAGCGGACGAAGCCGTGCGACTCGAAGAGCCGCAGGCTCGGCGCGTTGTGGCCGAAGATGTAGCCGAGGAGCGTGTGCAGCCCGAGCTCGGGCGCGCGCGCGATGGCCTCGTCGAGCAGGCGGCGGCCGAGACCGCGGCGCCGGTGCGACTCCGCCACATAGATCGCGATCATCGCGGTGCCGTCGTAGGCGGCGCGGGCGTAGAAGGTGTCGAAGCTCAGCCAGGCGCACACGGTGCCCGCCTCATCGAGGACGTAGAGCGGCCGCGTGGGGCTCTGGTGGGCGTCGAACCAGGGCTGCCGCGACGCCACGCTCACCGGCTCGAGGTCGGCCGTCACCAGGCGGCCCGGGATCGTGGCGTTGTAGATGGCGACGATGGCCGGAAGATCGGCCGGGGTGGCGAGGCGGAGGTGGGGGGCGTTCACAAGTCGTGGGCCGTGGGGCCGGCTTGGAGGTGGGAGCGAGCTTGCTCGCGACTCCGGCGCGCGGTCGCGAGCAAGCTCGCTCCCACAGGACGGGTAATGACGAGGAGTTGAAGCGGGGCGTTCATTTCGTTTCGCGGCGGCGCGTGAAATCAAACGAGAGGTTGCCCACTGGCGTGCGGGCGTGCCAGCGGAGAAGTTCGCCGCTGGCGGGGTCGAAATGCAGCACCATTTCGAAGACCTTGGCCCCCGGCTCGGTCGTCGCGGGCCGGTAGCGGTAGCGGGTCGTAGTCTCCGTGGCCGTGGTCCGGCGCTCGCTCGCCACGCCGAGCAGCCGGTCAATCGCGGGCAGGCGGGGGCGGGCGGTGGGGAGGTCGGATTCGGCGACCGTGGTCGCAAGGTTGCGCCCGGCCTGATCGATGCGGCCGCGGCCCAGGCTGCGGATGAGGCCTGTGACAAATTCCTTCGGCATCAGCGCGAAATATTTTTCCGGGACCGCGATGCGCGTCAGCCGTCCGTCGGCGAAAGCCAAGTCGAGCGCGAGGTCATGGGCCTCGGGTTCGGTGACGGCGGGCGGCAGTTCCTTCACCCAGCGGACGTGCCAGTGCTCGTCGCGGCCGGCGGCGCGGATGACCTCGGGGCGCAGCCCGATCCAGCGCACATCGTCGGTGCGGAGCAGGGGCGAGAGGCAGACCAAGGTCAGTCCCTCGTCCGTCTGCACCGTGAAATGCCGGTCGAACCGATCGAGCTGCAGCTTGAGCTCGAGCAGCCGCAGATAGACGCAGCCGCCGAGGAGCAGGGCCGCGGCGGCGAGGCCGCACGCGAGGGCGCGTCGCACCAGAGGGCGACGCGCGCCGGTCATTTCTTGGCGGCGTCCGCGGCAGGCGCCTTGGCGAACGTCATCTTGCTCAAGATGTCGAGCAGGCGGTTGCGGAGCAGCTCGTCCTCCTCTTCGGTCTTCTTGTCGTAGCTTTTGCCCTCAATGGCGCGCTCGGCCAGCTCGGTGCTGATGACGAAGATGTGGCCGTTGCGCACGAAGAGGAGATTGCCGCGTTTGGCGACCGGCTCGCGCTCGAGGAAGATGCGGGGGATGCGGTCGCCGAACATCGAGCCGCCGGGCACGAGCAGGTAGGTGAGCAGCGAGCCCTCCTGCGCGCTGGGCAGAAACTTGGCGCTCTCGATCTGCACGCCCTCAAAGTTTTGCTTGAAGTCCGACAGCACAAAATTGCTGAAAAAATAGATCAGGTAGTCCTTCAGGCCGCGCGTCGAGAGCTCCCAGCGTTGCGTGGCGTCCTGCGGAAACGCGGCGATGCTCACGTGCGTGTTGAAGTCGTCCTGGAAGGTCACGACGTTGGGCGTGTCCGTCACCTCGCCGCCCAATTCGGGCAGCACCGGGACGGCGACTTTGAAGAGGCCGTAAGGCGCGTGATAGGTCTTGCCTTCGATTTTACCGTGCAGGGATGGCGCGTCAGCCGCGATGGCACTGGAAGTGAGGGCGAGGGCAGCGAGGATTGGGCGAAACATGGGTAAGAGCGTAGGACTAGCCGGGTCGGGGACACTTTCAAGCCAAGGCTGGCAGATGCGTGCAAAGTTCCCGCCAGGCGGCCACCGGGACAGCTTCCGGCCGGGTCTGCCCGGAGAGGCCGTGCGCCGCGAGCACGCCGAGACAGGCGGGGGCGCCCGCGGGCAGGTGGTTGCGCAGCAAGGCGCCCATCTGCTTCCGGCGTTGCTGGAAGCAGGCGCGGATGAGCCGGCGCGCCGGGGCGGGGAAGACAAAGGGCTCCGCCCGCCGCACCAGATGCAGGAGATGGGACTCGATGTCGGGCCGGGGAAAGAAGCACGCCGCCGCGACCTTGTGGCCGGGCGCAACCTCATAGGCGGCCTGCAAAAAGACCGAAATGGCGCCGAAGGCCTTGGTGCCGGGCTTGGCGGCGTAGCGCTGGGCGGCCTCGAGCTGCAGCATCAGCACCATGCGGGCGGGCAGCGGGCCCGAGAGCACGGCGTCGAGCCACGGGGTGGCGATGGAGTAGGGCAGGTTGGCGACGACCTTGAAATCCCCCGTGGGCGCGAGCCCGGCCAGGGGCCGCTCGACCGCATCGCCCTCAAGCAGGTGAAACGTCTGCGGAAACCGCGGCGCGAGCGTCGCCTCGACGTGCGCGTGCAGCGTGCGGTCCATTTCGATGGCCCACACGTCGGCCCCGGCTTCGAGGAGCGCGGTCGTCAGCGTCCCGAGCCCGGGGCCGATTTCGACCACCGTGTCGCCGGGACGGACTTCGGCGAGTTCGAGGGACTTGTGGACGATGTTGCCATCGACGAGGAAATTCTGCCCGAGGAAATGCTTCGGCGTATGGCCGAGGGCAGCGAGCAGATCGCGCGTGGCGGTGGGGGAGAGCGGCATGGCGGCTCAGCGCGGGGCGCGGCCCTCGTCCACTTCGTAGTAGTCGAAGAACGTGAGCAGGTCGGTGCGGTGGGCGAGACCGCTCTCGGCCTTTTGCTTTTCGAGCGTCGGCGTCGCGTCGTCGCGCCAGCCGCGCTTGGCCGCAAAGCCGTTCCAGATCAGGGCATCGACCGCGATGAGCGGACGGCCCCGCTGCTGCTCGATCCAGGCGAGGATTTCCTCGTCGGTGCCGCCGGCGAGGGTGCGGGTCTTCAGCGCCTCGTAGGCCACGCCGAGAAAATGGCAGAGCCGCCCGTCGAAGCCCTTGCCGATAAACTCGTGGTGCTCCTCATGCAGCTCGCCGCGCGCGTGCGTGCGGATCTTGTCGAGGCAGCGCGGGAGATAGAGCAGGCCGCCGAGCTGGGCGAAGGCGGTGATCGGGCGTTTTTTCATGGGAAAAATCAGGCGGCGCGAAACTGCGCGATCAGTGCTCCGGGATCATCCGCGCGCATGAGCGCCTCGCCCACGAGCACGGCGTGCGCTCCGGCCGCCCGCACGCGGGCCGCGTCCGCGCCGGTGAAGATGCCGCTCTCGCTCACCGCGATCACGTCGCGCGGGAATTGCGGGATGAGCCGCTCGCTCAGACCGAGGTCGGTCTTGAAGATGGCGAGGTCGCGGTTGTTGACGCCGATGATCTTCGCGCCGTGCGCGACCGCACGGGCGATTTCCGGCTCGGTGTGAATTTCGTAGAGCGCGTCGAGACCGGCGGCGGCCGCGGCGGCGGCGAGCATCTTGATTTCGTCGTCCGTCAGCGCGCGCACGATGATCAATATGGCGCTGGCGCCCGCCTCGCGGGCTTGTAGCACCTGGATCGGGTGGACGAAGAAATCCTTCCGCAGACAGGCGCGGGCGGGCGGGCGCGCGGCAAAGTGCGCCGTCACGCCCTGCAGGTCGCTCAGCGTGCCGCCGAAAAATTTCTCATCGGTGAGAATCGACAGGGCGTCCGCGCCCGCGGCTTGGTAGCGTTTGGCCTGATCGAGTGACGACGCGCCGGCCTTGATGTCACCGGCCGAGGGCGAGCGGCGCTTGATCTCGGAGATCACGGCAAGCCTGCCATCGGCCCGGCGGAGGGCCGTGGCGAAGGAGGGCGGGCGCGGTCGGGAGGCGTCGAGGCGCGCGAGTTCAGACTCCGGCACCGCGCGCAGCAGCGGCGCGATCTCGCTTCGCTTCCACGCCATGATTTCGGTGAGCTTGTCGGCCATGAGGGTCCACGGAACACACGGAACCCAGGGAGTTCAAAGCCGAAGTTTTTCCGTGTATTCCCCGGATTCCGCGGGCAATTTCCGCGCATGAGCGCGATCGAGGATTTGAAAAAGACGATGGCCCGGCTCCGGGCGCCCGACGGCTGCCCGTGGGACCAGGAGCAGACGCATGCCACGCTCGTGCGCTGCCTGATCGACGAGGTGAGCGAGCTCATCGACACCATCGATCGCAGCGACTACCCGCACATGCGCGAGGAGCTGGGCGACGTGCTGATCCAGGTCGTCTTCCACGCGCAGATCGCGCGCGAGCGCGGGGAGTTCGACTTCGACGACGTGGCGCGCGACATCAACGACAAGCTCATCCGCCGCCATCCGCACGTCTTCGGCACCGGGAAACTGGAAACCTCCGCGCAGGTGATCACCGAGTGGGAGCGGATCAAGGCGACGGAGAAAAAGCACGGCCCGGCCGCCCACGCCGCGGCCGTCTTCAAGGAACTGCCGCCGCGCCTGCCGGCGCTGATGTTCGCCGAGGCCGTCTGGAAGCAGATCGAGAAGAAGCAGCTGCCGACCGCCGCCGCCGTGGATGTCGCGCAGGTGCGGGCCCTCGGCGCGCAGCTCGACGAAGCGATGCTCGGCCGGATGCTCTTTGAACTGACCGCCGCCGCGCGCGCGAAGGGCCTCGATCCCGAGGGTGCGCTGCGGCTGCACGCGACGAAGGTCATGCGCGAGGTCGAGCAAGCCGCCGCTCCGGCCGAAAGTAGGGCGGGTCTGTGACCCGCCTTCGCCGGCGATGACGCAGCGCGGTGACAACGCCCAAGCCGCGGAAAAGGCGGGTCACAGACCCGCCCTACTGGAACTGCCGCCGGCGGTGCTCGCCGAGTGGTGGGCGCCGTTTGAGGACTACCTGGCGAAGGAGCGCCGTCTCTCGCGCTACACCGTCCGCAACTACCGGCAGGCCTTCGAGGATTTTTACCGCTGGCTCGCGGCGCAGGACCTGTGGGCGCGCGGCTTCGATGCGCTCTCGACGCGCGAGATGCGGGACTTCGTGATCGAGGCGCAGCGGAGGTTTGACCGCCGCACGCTGCACAACCACGCGTCCGGGCTGCGCACGTTTTTCAAGTTCTGGCTCGCGCGGGGCCGCCTGAAACGAAACCCGCTGCTCAACATCCCGCTGCCGAAATTGGAAAAACGCCTGCCGAAGTTTCTCACCGAAGAGCAGGCGGGCCGGCTCCTGGCCGGGCCGGCGCAGCTGCGCGCGGCGGGCAAGATCGATCCGGTGACCGCGATGCGGGACCGGCTCGCGATGGAGCTGCTCTATGGCGGCGGCCTGCGCGTGAGCGAACTGGTTGCGCTCAACTACGGAGCCATCGAGCCGGGGGCGGGTGTGGCGCGGGTGCTGGGCAAAGGCGGCAAGGAACGCCTCTGCCCGATCGGGCGCGTGGCGCTGGCGCTCGTCCAGCAGGCCCGTGCCGAATCGCCGCGCGACATCACCCCGGCCAGCCCGGTGCTCATCAACGCCGATGGCCGGCGCACCACCGTGCGCGACGTGCAGCTGATGCTGAAGCGCTACCTCGCGCTCGCCGGCCTGCCGATGGACCTCACGCCACACAAGCTGCGCCATTCGTTTGCCACGCACCTGCTCAACGCGGGCGCGGACTTGCGGGTCGTGCAGGAACTGCTCGGCCATTCGCAGCTCGCGACCACGCAGCTCTACACGCACGTGAGCATGGCGCGCCTGCAGGAAATCCACGCCAAGGCGCACCCGCGGGGGTGAAAATGACCGCAGGGCCTGAGCTTGCTCAGGCCGCTTGGAAGATACGGAAAGCCTCAGCAAGCTGAGGCCCTACACCAGTCTATAGCCCTAGCTGCAACCGCCGCGCCGTGCCGTTGCCGGCGGCATCGTAGAGCGTGACTTCGACCGAGGTGGCGTTGGAGATGCGGGCGATCGGGACCTCCAGGGTGAACGTCTCCTCACGACCGTCGCGCACGCCGTCGGCGGGCTGGGTGATTTCCTCGCGCAGGCCGCTGTTGAAAACGACCTCGAGGCCTTCGAGCAGCGAGAGCGCGTCGCGGCCGCGGACGCTCACGATCAGGATGTCGCCCTCGCGGCGCGCCGTGGCGGCGAGGATCTCGGGCGGGGTGTTGTCGACCACCAGGCTGTCGGTCTCGACGGTGTGCCGCAGGCGCTCCGCGACGGGGCGCGGGGCGGTTTCTTCGATGATGAGCCGGGTGAAATAGGTGCCGTCGGGCAGGTTCCTCGTGTCGAACTGCGCGTGGTTGTCCTTCGAGGCGTTGACGAGATCTGTCCAAGCCGTCTCGCCCTCGCGGCGGATCGAAAAGGTGCTGAGCAGAGTGTCGCCATCCGGATCGGCGAGGGTCCAGACGACGATCTGCGAGCCGGGCGTCATCACGACCTGGCTCGAGAGCAGGGAGCGGCGGCGTTCTTCGTCCTTGGCCGGGGAAATGAGCTGGCTGAGCGACGTGGCGGGCGAGGGCAGTGCCTCGCGCGCAGGAATCATGCTGTAGCCGGGGGCGACGATGCGAAAATCCTGCAGCACAGGCCGGCGGTTCTGTGGGAGCGTGTGCAGCGCGGCGCGATCGATTTCGAGATTGGCGGGGCCGGAGAAGGTGAGCCGCAGCTTCGCATGGCGGCCGCGGAGATCGGCGGCGCGCCAGCCGCCGTCGGCGTCGGCGGCGAGCGGGGTCCAAGGGGTCCAGCCTTCCACGTCATCCGTGCCGTTGCTCACGCGAATCTCGGCCGAGAGCGCGGAGGCCGCGAGATTACGGATGCGGTCGAAGCGCAGCGCGCCAAGTTGGGACGGCACGCCGAGATCGATGCGACGCGTCTCCATCTCGCGCGGACCGGAGGCCGCAAAATCGAGCACGGCGAGGCCCGGGACGTTGTTGCGCAGGAGCAGGAACTTGCCGTCGCCCAGCGGCACGAGGCCGTTGAGCTGCGCGGAGGCGCTGCCCGCATACGTGAGCGGCAGACGCGCCTTCAGATCGTAGCCGGCGATCTCGCCCTGCTCGCCGCCGGCGAACAGCAGCGTGTCGGCGTGGCGCGCGAGGCGGTAGAAGGCGGTGTTGGCGCGGGTCGTGATCGTCTCGGGAAATCCCTTGGCCGGGAAAAGCATCACGGTGCTGCGGCCGGCGAAGCGCTCGATCGTCGCGGGCGGCGGCGTGGGGTCGCGCGGCGCGGTGGGCGTGCCGGTGCCGGCGGGCGTGGACGGGGTGAGGCGCGCCTCGTTGCTCGTCGTCGTGAACACAAACGTCGCGAAAAGATCGCCGTTGGGCTGCGGGAGCAGATCGGTGACCTCGGCGTCGCGGTGCTCATGCAGGATCACCGGCGCGCCGCCGGCGGCCGCGAACGTGTAGAGGTTGCCCTTGGGCGAGGAGCCGGCGGCGATCCGGCCATCGGCGAGCGCGACGAGGCGGCGGACGTTGCGATCACGAATTTCGCCGAAGAGCGTGATGCCGCGTTCGGCGAGCGCGGCGTTATCAGTGGTCTTCTCGGGGTTGACTCCCGCCGCGGCGAATTTGGCGAGGTCGAGGCGGTAGATGCGGCCGGGGTTGCCGGTGGCGGCGAGGGCGGTGCCGTCGTCGAGCAGGAGCAGATCGAAGATGGAATCGACGGGGAGTGCGACGCGCGCCACGGATGCGCCCTCGCGGATCAAGTGGAGCGCTCCCTTGGGGGAGGTGCCGGCGAGGATCGCGCCGTCGGGCAGGCGGCGGACGGCGAAGACCTGCGGGTCGTCGAGCTTGACGATTTCGCGCGCGGTGAAGGCGGCGAGCGTCGCGTCGAGCGTGAGTTCGAGGATGCGGCCGTCGGGCCCGGTGCCGACGAGAAATTTCGCCGGATCGCCGGCGGGCTCGAGGCACCAGAGGATATCGGCCGGCGGCGGCGCGGCCAGATCGCGGAGGACGGGGCCGGCGACGAGGCGACCGTCCGAGCGCGTGGCGAGGCCCTTGAGGTTGCGGCTCGGGACATCGCGGTAGAAGTCGATGTCCGTTTTGCGAGAAAGGGGTTCACCGTGGAGGGAGGTGAGGCCCGCAAACGAGGCTACGCAGAGGAAAACGGCGGAGGGAAAATGAAGGCGCGGCACGCGCTTACACCGATGCGATTGCGGGCGAAACGCAAGGCGGCTCCGCGGGCGCGCTCCACGCCCAGCTGCGCCGGATCGCGTCCGCGGCGTTTATTTTTTGTCGGCGAGGAAGTGGACGAGCGCGGCGAATTCTTCGAGCGAGAGCGCGTTGGCGAGGCCCTCGGGCATCATCGACATGGGGAGGTGTTTCTCTTCCTTCACGTCGGCGGTGGCGACGGTGCTCACGGCGCCGGCCATGTCGCGGAGGACGATCTTGTCGGAAGTCGTCTCGGTGGCGAAACCGACGCGCGTGCTGCCATCCTTCATCGCGAGGCTCACGGTCTGGAAGCCCTGGGAAATCGTGTCGCTCGGCCGCAGGATCGCGGTGGCGATTTGCGTGGGATTCATGATCGCGCCGATCTGCCCCATGAAGGGGCCGAGCGCGGCGCCGCCCGGTTGCAAGGCGTGGCAGGCGATGCAGCCCTGCTGCGTGTAGAGGGCTTCGCCGCGGGCGTGGTTGGGTTTCAGTTTGTCGATGGCCACGAGGATGTCCTCAAGGGGCGTCGTGCCGACCGCACCGCTCTTGGCCGCGATGGCCGCGAGATCGACGGTGGGTGCCTTCTCTGCGGCGGGAGCGACTTCGCGGGTGCCGAGGGCCTTGAGGCCGAGGCGGTGCGAATCGTTGAGGCGGGCAAACCAGTCGCGCTGCTCGGGCGCGGTCGCGCGGGCGGCCTCGGCTTCGAGCGCAGCGGCGATGCGGGGCGAGGCGGACCAGGTCACGGGCTTGTAGTAGGGCCCGCGCGTGTCGGGCCGCGTGCCCCACCACCACGAACCGTCGTAGGGCGCCTCCTGCTGGTAGAGCCGGGCGAGTGTGGTGAGCAATTTGCTGCGCTGCGCGGGTGCAGCGGTGACGGTGAGCCTGGCGAGCAGGCCGTCGACGGCCGACTCCTCGTGCAGCTGCGAGAGCGCCCAGAGCGCAAGATCATCGGCGGGCGTGCCGAGGGCGGCGAGCGCGGGCGCGACGGCGCGGAGTCGCACGAGGGCGTGGGCGGCCACATGCGGGATGACGATGGCCGAGTTGGGCGTGGCGTGGCGCGGCGTGAAGGAGTGGGGCCGGCTCTCGCCGGCCCGTCCGGTGGAGGCGAAAAACTCGATGGAGGCTTCCGGCCCGCCCGGGCCCGTGCGCGCGGCGCGGGCGTTGAATGACACGGCGCCGACCGGCACGGTGTAGGTCACAACCGGAGCGCCTTGCAGCACGAGCGCGGGACCGGACGAGCCTTGCTTGCCCTTCTTTCCGGACTTCGCGGGCGTGGGCGCGGAGGCAGCGTCTGCGGCGGGTGCCGGAGTGGCTACCGCGGCGCGGCCGGTTTTGGGCGCGAGGACGGAGAGGCTGATGCGCTTGCCGTCCGCAAGGGTGAAAGCTGCATCGGTGAGCGCGAGCTGCGCGGGATCGGTGTCCGCGGCATCGGTCGGAGTGAAATGAAAGCGCAGCTCGTCACCGGGGCGCACATCAAGCGTGAGTGTGCTGGAACGCGTGCCCTTCAACGTGTCCTTCTGGGTGAAATTACTGTCGTCATCGGTCGCGGGCTTGGTGAAGGCCACGCCGAGCAGCGCGGTCGCCGCCTCGGGCCGGCCCAGGCGACCGAGCGCGACGGCGGCGGCGGCCTGTTCGCGCGGCGTGCCGGTTTGCAGCGCCTGCACGAAGGGCGCGAGCGGGAGCGTAGTGGACTTGAGGCGCGGCAGACGATCGGCCGCGGCGCGGAGGGCGAACTCGCGCAGCGCGCCGTCGCTTGAGAAGGCGAGCACCGTGCGCGGATCGGGGTCGAGCTGCGCGAGGGTGAAGAGGGCGGCAACGCGGGCCGCGAGCGAGAGCGCGGCGTCGCGCACGAGCGCGGTCAGCGCGGGCTTGAGCGCGGCGGCCTCGGCGGGACGGGCGAGCAGCTCGCGTTGCGCATAGAAGCGCGCCGTGGCGCTGGCGGAGGCAAGTTGTGCGAGGAGATCGGCAGTCTTGAGGGTGGCGAAATCGGGGAGCGCGCGCGGGGTCCAGCCTTTGGGCACGATGCGGGCAACGTAGCCTTTGCCGGGATCGCCCTTGAAGCCGGCGCCGTCCCACGCGCCGACGAACATCTGGCCGGAGGGATCGACGTCGAGATCGGTGACCTGGGAAATCTGCGCAAACTCTTCGACCTCCTGGCGGAAGGTGGCGCCGTCGGGCGTGAGGCGGTGGAGGAAAATCGCCTTGCGGCCCCAGTCGGCCATGAGCGGCTGGTTGTTGTAGCGCGCGGGCCACGTGGGCTCGGAGAGGAAGAGCGCGCCGACGCCGGAGCCGCCGCCGACATCCTCAAGGGCGGGGATGATCTCGGTGGCGAAATTTTTGAAGAGGCGTGGATAGCCGAACTCCGCGGACTGCATGTGGTGCAGAAAACGGACATTCCAGCCGCCGCCGTCGTTGGTGTTGCCGCGGGTGAAGCCGTTGAGGAACGGATCGATGGCGACATCGTAGATGTTGCGCGTGCCGGTGGTGTAGAGTTCGAGCTCGGTGCCGTCGGCCCGGACGCGGGCGACGCCGCCGCCGAGGAGGGTGAGCTTCGTGCCGTCGGTGCCCGTGGCGTCCACGAAGCCAAAATCTCCGACGGCGATGTAAATCCAGCCGTCGATGCCCATGCGGATGCCGTTGGTGGAGTGATCGGTGCCGCGGCTGTTGATGGACTTGGGGGCGCAGATGCCGCTGACGAGCACGCGCGCGGGACCGTCGGCGACGCCGTCGCGATTGGCGTCGTCGAGCACGGAGAGGTTCATGCCGGTGGCGAGGCCGTCGGGGCCGAAGTGGGTATGGAGCACGAACACCTGCGTGCCGATGGCGAGGAGGCCGCGGGCGTTGTCGATTTCGGCGAAGACGGTGTGGGAGTCGGCGACGCCGTCGCGATCGGCGTCGATGAGTTTCACGATGCGGCCTTTGCCCGGGCCCTTGCCGAGGGAGCCGTTGAGATCGACGCCGGCGTAAACCTCGCCCTGCGCGGAGACGCAGAGGCACGCGACGCACGGCGTGATGTCAGGCCCGGAGAAACGCTTCAGCTCAAGGTCGGCCGGAACCGAATCGGCGGCGTGCGCGGAGGCGATGAGCAGGGGGAGGACGAAGCGGGCGAGGCGGGAGGATTTCATGCCGTGGGTGAGGGAAAGGGTGAATACGGGATGACGGATGGCCGGCAAGACGGTTGCAGCCGGTCGGCGACGCACGGGCGCAAACCGGAATCACACCAGCGGCCGGATTTGGACCGACGCGCCTGCTCCTTCTGCTGCGGAAATTGGGCACCCACCTCACAAACTGAGGCCGCCACGGGCGTTGGCCCGTCAGAACCGCCCGCGCACGCCGATGGTCCACGAGGCGCCGTAGTGGTTGATGGCGCGGAGGAGGCCGGGGCCGTTGCTGTAGGTGCGGATCGGCTCGTTGAAGATGTTGCGGCCCGAGACGGTGACCTCGTAGCGCGGGCTGAGGCGCCAGCCACCGCTGAAGTCAAACATCAGGCGCTCGTATTGCCAGAGTTCCTCGGTCGCGCTGGCGGAGTTGAAACGCGGCGAGGACCACGTCGCGCGCAGCTGGGCGTTGAGCTTGTTGTTGCCGTAGCGCAGGCCGCCGTTGGCGGACTTGGGGACGTGGTTGGCGATGCGACTATCGGCCGCCGTGCGCGTGACCGAGCCAAAGACGCTGAAGCCGCTGAGCGCGCGCGGTAGAAACACGAGCTGCTGGCTGTATTCGACTTCGACGCCGTCGATGCGGCGCGTGCCGACGGCGTTCTCCGGCCGCAGGAAGCGATAGCCCGTGAACTCGGGATCGTCGGCATAACCGGCCTCGGCGGCGGTGATGGTGCGCACGGCACTGCCCATGTTCTCGATGTTCAGCCGGAAGCCGGAGATGCTGATCGTGCCGGCGGGCTCGAGGTAATACTGCACGCTCGCGTAATATTTGTCGGAGGTCTCGGGCTTCAGATCGGGGTTGGGCACGCGCACGGTCTGGGCGGCCTCGTCGATGGTGATGATGCCGGTGAGGTTGTTGTAGCCGGGGCGGGCGATCGACTGGCTGCCGGCGAGCTGAACCACGAGGTTCTCGGTGAGGGACCACTTGGCGCCGCCGCTGAGGAAGGTGTTGCGGTAGCCGCCGTAGGTGCTCTCGCGCTGGCCGTAGCGGTATTGGTAGTCGGTGAACGCGAGCGTGCCGGGGGTGAAGCCGGCGCGCGTGACGACGGCCGCGGGCAGGACATCCTGCGTGCGGCCGATGGTGCGCGTGCGCTCGTGGCGCACGCCGAGATTCAGGCGCACGGTGCGCCAGCGGGTGTTGGCCTCGGTGTAGAAGGAGTCGATTTGCTCCTTCAATGCGCGGGCGGAGTAGAGCTCGTTGATGCGGTTGGCGGTGAGGTTGGGCGTGAAATAGGAAGGATTGGAGATAAGCAGATCGCGCGTGGCGTAGGGGTCGGTGAGCGGGATGCCGAGGGTGCCGATGTTGCCGCCGACGCGGGCGTCGTAGGGGTGGCTATTGATGGTGGGGAGAATCGTGGAGGGCGCGACCATCGAGCCGGCGGCGCCGACGTAGGTCCATTGGAGCGCGCCGTTCTTCTCCAAGTCATAGACGGCGAGCTTGGATTTGCCGCCGGCACCGAGCTGGATGGGCAGACCGCCGAGGGTGATGGTCTTCTTGGCGTCGAGGTAGCCGATCCAGAGCTGGTTACGGGCGGCCTGCGGGGTGGCGGAGACGTTGTTGGTAAACGCGTCGGTGCGATTGTAGTTGGCGGCGTTGTCCCACGGGAGGCCGCCGAGCTGCGCGAGTTTCCAATCGCCGTCGGTCGCGCTCGACCGCGTGCCGCGGAAGCTGATGCGCGAGAGACGGTGCGTGACCGCCTGGAAGTAGCCTTCGGTGATCTGCTCGTAGGCGGTGCGGCTGCGCGAGTAGCCGCCGCCGAGCGTGAGCGTGAGATCGCCGCGCTTGAAATCGATTCGCGGCGTGAAGGTCAGCGTGGAGTTGAGCTTGTTGCGGCGCGACGTGGTGTATTGCACCCGGGTGTTGGCGTTGGTGGTGGCGAGCGCCGTGAGGTCCGTGACCGTGGAGGCGGCGGTGACCTGCGCGGGATTCACGAAGAATGCGATCTGGCGGAGGTTGGTGCCGTCGTTGAAATGCGAGCCGGCGGTGCGCAGCGAGACGGAGAGATAAGGGGAGAACTTGTAATCGGTGGTGAGCGTCATCGAGCCGCGGGTGGTGAGCTTGGGTGCGTCGCGAAACGCGATCTGGTTGATCACGGGGCCGCGCGCGGCGTCGGCGTAGCTGAAGGTGTGCGTGACGCCGGCCTGCTCGGTGGCGACGGTGTTGGCGCCGAGCGAGAGGGCGATGCCGAGGCGCTGCTTGAAGGCCTCGGCGTAGGTGAAGACAAACGACGGCCGGACCTTGAAGTCGTTGCGGTCGTAGGGGCCGGGCGTGCGCCGGTAGTCCCAGGAGTATTCGTTGCCGGTGAGGCTGAGCGTGGCGGTGATCTCGCGGCGCTTGCGGTCAAAGGCGGAGCGGCTGCGCATGTTGATGCGGCCGGCGGGCGAATCGGCGTCCATGCTCGCGGTGGTGGTCTTGTTGATCTCGATGGCATCGGTGCCGACGATGCTGGCCTGCTCGAACTCGAATTGCCGCGAGTCCGCGCCGAACGACGCGGAGGGCGCGCTCGCCATCGTCATGCCGTCCACGCTCACCGAGGCGTAGCGCGGATCGAGGCCGCCGATGCGCGCGGTGCGGGCGTCGGAATCGACGTAGTCCATGACGACACCGGGCAGATACTTGATGAACTCGCCGACGGTGCCGCCGGTAAGGTCGCCGAAATTGTCGGCCGAGACGACGCTCTTCACGTTGATCGAGGCGCGCTGTTCCATGATGGCCTTGGCGTTGCCTTCGCGCTCGGTGGAGACGACGAACTGGTCGAGCTTCACGACGGAATCGGCGCGACTGCGGGCGGCGGGCGCGGCCCCGGCGGGCTGCAGCTCGAAGTCGCGTGTGGCGATCGTCCCGCCGCCGACGCGCAGCGTCGCGGAGCCCGGCGCGTAGCCTGTGTAGCGCAAGGTGAGCATGACCTCGCCCGCGGGGACACCGGTGAGCGCATATGAGCCGTCGTCGGCGGAGTAGGCGACGAGGCTGGTGCCGGTGACGGCGAGCTCGGCATTGCGGACGTATTCCTGCGTGGCGGGGTTGAAGACCCGGCCTTGAATCGTGCCGGTGGCCTCGGCGGCGAAGGCCGGGCGGGCGAGGGTGAGGAGAGCGAGCGCGATGGTCGCGATAAAATGAAACGAGGTTTTCATAGGCGGCGAGGGTCGCCGCGCAGCCCAAGGCACCGTGCGGATCGCCGCAACGGTTTTGATCCGTGGAATGCGTCTTATCCGTGCGCGTGCGCGCCGGCGCGCCCGCGCCTACTCGACGACCACGAGCGGACGGCGCACGATGGTCGTGAAAATCTTTCCGGGCTGGAGATGTTTCTCCCAGAGCGGCAGCACGGCCTCGCGGCGGCGGAAACGGGTCTCGTCGGCGCCGCGCGCGATGCGCTCGATGGAGCCGGGAGTATCGGGCGTGGCGACGGTCTGATCGCTGAACAGCGTCGCGCGCTCGACGACGGCGAGATGCACGCCGTCGCCGGGGCGATCGTCGCGCATGGCGGCGAGATAGGCTTCGAAGCTCCGCAGCTCGGACGCCGCAATCACTCGCGGCCGCCCGGTGAGTTGATCGAGCGCGCGGCCGGGCGCGAGGATCACCTCGAGCTGCTTGCCGGTCCAGGCCGGGTCGATGGCGAGGTCGATGACTTCGCGATGCGCCGCGCCCTGCCAGTCGCGCCACGCGATCGTGGCCTGCACGACCTGGCCGGCGGACGCCGTGGTGCGCGAGAGCTGGAACTGATCGAGGGTGACGGACGGGTTGGTCTCAAGCGGCTGCACGGTGAAGGTCACGTGCTCGGGAAAGGTTTTCGCGTAGGGATTCTGGAGGTTGGCGGCGAGGCCCTGCACGAATTCACTCAGGCCCTGCGCGAAACCCTGCGGCCCGGCGTAGAGTGATTGGAACTCCAGCTCGGAGGCGGGCGCGAAACGGATGTGGCTGGTGAGGCGGAAGCCCTTGGCGAGGCCGGCGTCGTTGGTGCCCAAGATCGCCTGCGTGACGCCGCTCGCGACGATCATCGGCGTGAGCTGCTGGTGGCGCACGACGGAGAAGCGCAGCGTGCGCGGCTCGCGGTGGGCGGGCCGGACGATGACCTCAACGCTCGTCATCGCCGGTCCGGGGCCGAGCGTGCCTGAGATGGCCGAGAGCCGATCCTGGGTGATGGTGCCGATGACGGCGCCGGTATTGGCGAGCTTCACCGACTGCATCTGCGAGGGCAAAATGGTGAGGATGTCGGCGGCGCACATCGGGAGCTCGACCTCGCCGAGGGTCAGCATCGGATGGCCAAACGCGGTGACGCGGTCGCCGTCGATGCGCGAGACCGTGCCGGTGCCGGCGAGCGTGATGTCTCCGGTGGCGAGGGCGACCGAGACGGCCGAGCCGGCGCGCAGCGGCGGGGCGCTGGCCGCCGACGACTGCGAGCCGACGGTGGAGGCCGCGGACTGCGAACTGCCGCCGAGCGCCGTGGCGTTGAGCCCGAGGGCGGCGAATTGCGGGGCGAAAAGATCAGCGACGCCGGGGCTCAGGCCGCCGAGGGTGAACACCGGCTGCATCGAGCGGTAGAGCGAGTCGGGCGCGGCGGTGATCGGCGAGGGCACCTTGCCGAGACCCGGCGGCAGGGCCGCGCGATCCCGCACCTCGTCGAGATCGGCGGCGGGGGTGAAGCCGGCGTGGCGCACGGTTTCGAAACGCTGGATCTGATAGCTAAGGGCGCCGGCGAACCTGCCCTCGACGTAGAGCGGGCTGCCGCTCATGCCGGCGACGGCGCCCATCTTCTGCACGCGTTCGTCGATGAGTTCGCAGACGATCAGGGATTTGCCGGGGCCGAGGGCGTTGCGCAGCACACCGGTGACCTCGACCGAGAATGCCTCCGGCTCGGTGCCGCGAAACACCGTCCAGACCTCGCCGCGCTGGCCGGGCTTCAGCTCGTCGATCGAGATCATCGGGGCATCGATCGGCTGCGCCGCAAAGGCGCCGCGGATGAGGACGAAGAGCGCTAGAACGAGGAGGGCGGGTCGGGAAAAATTCATGGTTGGGCTCCGCCATCCTCCATCGGCTCGCCTTGGGAAAATTAGAGCCGGGCGATGGCGTCAGTCAGGATGTCACATGCGCGCCCGATGGCAACTCCGTCATGGGCTGTGCTGATAAATCCCGCTTCATACGCGCTGGGGGCGAGGTAAACGCCGCGTTCCAGGCAGGCGTGGAAGAACCGCGCGAAGAGCGGGGCGTCGCCCGTCAGCGCGGTCGTGTAGTCGCGCACCGGCGTGGCCGTGAAGAAAATGCTGAACATCGAGCCGCATTGCGGCACCTGCGCGGCGAGGCCCTTGGCCTGGCACGCGGCGAGCACGGCGTCGCGCAGCTGGCGGCCGAGCGCGTCGAGGCGGGCGTAGGGATTTTCCGACTCGAGCAGGCGCAGCGCGGCGATGCCGGCGGCCATCGCGAGCGGGTTGCCGCTGAGGGTGCCGGCCTGGTAAACCGGCCCGAGCGGCGCGAGCTGATCCATGATGTCGGCCCGGCCGCCAAACGCCCCGACGGGCAGGCCGCCGCCGATGATTTTGCCGAGGCACGTGAGATCAGGCGTGATTTTTTCGAGTTCCTGCACGCCGCCTCGGGCGAGACGGAACCCCGTCATCACTTCGTCAAAGATGAGCACGGCGCCGTGGCGCGTGCAGGCCTCGCGCACGTGGGCGAGGTAGCCGGCATCGGGCATGATGAAGCCGACGTTGCCGCAATACGGCTCGAGGATTACGCCCGCGATTTGGCCGGGGTTGGCGGCGAACGCGGCGTCGAGCGCGGTGCGATCATTGAACGGCAGCACCACGGTCTCGCGGGCAAATGAAGCCGGCACGCCCGCGCTGTCGGGATGGCCGTGCGTGAGCGCGCCCGAGCCGGCCTTGATCAGCAGCGAGTCCGAGTGGCCATGGTAGCAACCGGCGAACTTGATGATCTTGTCGCGGCGCGTAAACCCGCGCGCGAGCCGGATGGCCGACATCGTGGCCTCGGTGCCGCTGTTGCACATGCGGACCTTTTGGATCGAGGGCACGAAGCGCACGATCAGCTCGGCCATCTCGACCTCCAGGGGGTTGGGCGTGCCGAACGACGTGCCGCGGTCGAGCGCCGCCGCGATGGCGTCGCGGATCACGGGATGATTGTGCCCGTGAATCGCCGGCCCCCAGGTGCAGACGAAATCGATTAGCTCGCGGTCATCGGCGGTGGTGAGCATCGCGCCGCGCGCGGCCTTGACGAAAAACGGCGCCCCGCCGACGGAGCGGAAGGCGCGCACAGGGGAGTTCACGCCGCCCGGAATGAGCTGCTTGGCGCGGGCGAAGAGGGAGTCGGAGGTCGATGGGTTGGCGGACATTTTTGTTTAACCACTAATGCACACTAATAAAAAGGAATGGAGGGAATTCAGAGGACGCGGCGCGACCACTGGAGGCGCGGGGCGGCGCCGAAGTTGATGAGGTAGCCGACGCGTTTGCGGGTGGCTTTGAGTTCGTTGAGGAGCTGGGCCTCGTGCTCGGGAGCGATGGCGCGGACGGCTTTCAGCTCAACGACGATCTCGGAATGGACGAGCAGGTCGGCCTCATAGTGCTTTTTGAGGACCTGTTCCTTGAAGACGACTTGGAGGCGAGGCTTTGAAACAAATGGAATCTGGCGCGCCGCCAATTCGAGTTCCAGTGCCTCCTGATAAACCTCCTCAAGAAATCCGGGGCCGAGATGATTATAGACCTCAAATGCTGCGCCCATCAGAGCGTAACCCTCGTCCTTCAGCCATTCCTCCTTGGGCTTGCCTCGAAAAAATGGACACTAATTCAGGCGGCTTTGATGTTTAGTGTTTGTTGTTTTTCGAAGACCACAGGGGAAACATAACCGAGCGAGCTGTGGCGCCTCGTCGGGTTGTAGAACGTCTCGATGTAATCGA
>JAUYAK010000020.1 GCA_030693515.1 Opitutaceae bacterium | reverse complement strand
GACGCCCGCATCAAACAATGCGAAATGGCGTCGGCCAGCGACGCTCCGATTCCAATCGACTGGATGCGCCTGCGCTTACTTCAACTCGGCGGCGTGGAATGCCTGCCAGTCGTCGAGCGCGTTGAGTTCACAGGCCGAACTCGTGACAGAGCCGTCTTCCTTGTAACCCGTCGAGGCGCGAATCTCTTGGGAGAGATTTTCGGCGTGATGGTAGTTGAGGATCGCGGTGTTGAGCCGGTGCACCGAGTTGCGGTCGAGCTTCACGCCGGGCTGCGCCTTCACCCAGGCTTCGAACTGGCCGTAGGTGGGCTTGCTGGCGGCGATGAACGCGCGCACGGCCTCGGCGGTGAGGCCGAGCCCGGAGATCACCATCTGATCGTAGCCGGCACCGATGCCGGGATAGCCGGCGGCGAGCTTGCCGCGGGCTTCGAGGGAGACTTTGAGCCAAAGACGGGGGAGGTGCAGGACGCCGAGCGGGCCGGCGACATTGCAAGGAATCATGGGAACGTGGGAGGACATGGCTGTTTGAGTGCTGACTGGGTTGTGCCGCTTGGGGACTGGCGCACGAGTGACAAGCGACGGACGCACGCGTGCGAAAAGGAAAAGAAACGGAAGTGCTGGGCAGCCGTCAGTCCGGCGGGCCGATGCGAGCGGGAATAGTTGAAACCGAAGACGGCCGTTCTCGGCGCGGAAGAGTGACGCCAAAGGCTTCCGCAGCGGCGGTGGACCACAGGGTGTGGGCGGCTTCGAGCGTGAGGCCGAGGTAGGCTGCGGTGCGGCGGACACCTTCGTCGGGCGTGAGGGTGGAGCCGGCGAAACCTTGACCACCGGGTTGTCGCGCGACGCCATCGTGGCCGACCTCGATAGCGAGTTTCCCGAGGGTGTAGCGGCCGGGTGGCGCGCCCGCTCCGGCCATCGCGTCGGTCGTGAAAAGCGCGCGGCCGGCGGGCTTGGCCCGGAAAAGATTCCGCAGCACGAACGGTGGGAGGTGGATGCCGTCGGGGATGAAGCAGGCGATCAACTCGTCGCGCGCGAGGAGGCGCTGGATGATATTGTCGTGCCGGGGCAACTCGAGCGGGCAGCCGTTGCCGAGGTGAGTGCAGAAGCGCGCACCGGCCCGGATGGCGTCGTCAACTTGTCGATCAGTGGCGTTGGTGTGACCGAGCGCGACATGGACGCCGGTGGCCGTGACCGCGGCGATGAACTCGCTGGCGCCGGGCCATTCGGGAGCGAGGGTGACCAGCCGGATGTGCCGGTTGGCGGCGAGCTGAAGGCGATTGAAGTCGGTCAGCGACGGCGCGCGCATCGGGCCGGGCGGATGCGCCCCGCGATAGCCGGAGGTAGGGCAGAGCCACGGGCCTTCGAGGTGATAGCCCAGAATCGTCGTCGCGGCCGCGGGCGAGGCGGCGCAAAGTTCCTCGAAAGCCGCGAGCCGGCGGCAGAGCGCGTCGACTTCGTCGGTGATAAACGTGGCGAAGATACCGGCGGTGCCGTGACGCCGGAGCGCGGCCACCGCGGTTTCAAACTCGGTGCGCGAGAGTCCGTCCGTCTGGAAATCGACGCCCGCGAATCCGTTGACCTGAAAATCGAATAGTCCGTCAGGCGGCATAGGAGTGAAAAAAGAGGAGACGGCGCGATCTCAGGCGATCCAACGGTGAAGGTTGTCGGCGACGAAATCATCGTCCACGAGCCACGGATAGGCTTGGGCGACGCGCGTGAGTTCGGCGGCCTGGCCCGGAGATAGTTTTTCGTGCGGGTCGAGGCAGGCCGTGGTGCGGAGGAGCCCTTGCCGACGCAACACTTCGTGAATGCCCGGCAGGCAACCCGCGAATCCGTGGCCGGCGTCGAAGACGGCCGCGTTGGCATCGGTGAGCGCGGCATTGCGGTCGAGCCACCCGGCGTCGAGGCGCGGCCGGGTGCGGGCGATCTTGATCTCGGCCAGGAGCCGCACGGCGCAGCGCGTCCACACGCCCCACTGGCCGAGGAGCCCGCCGTCGATGTGGCGGGTGCGGCCACCGAAGGAAAATGGCGTGAGGAGATCGGTGATGATATTGTCGTCGTTGCCGGTGTAGAGCGCGACATCGTCGCGGCCGGCTTCAAGGATGGCACGCACGACATCCAGGGTGCGGTAGCGGTTGAACGGCGCGATTTTCACGGCGACGAGTTCGGGAATCTCGGCGAACCGGCGCCAAAACCGGTAGGAGAAAACCCGGCCGCCAACGGCCGGCTGGAGGTAAAATCCAATCAACGGAATTTCTTTCGCGACCGTGCGGCAGTGGGCCAGAATCTTCGGTTCCGGTTCGGCGGCCCACGCGCCCAAGCTCAGAAGTCCGGCGTGATAGCCGGCGGCGTTGGCCACATCTGCCTCGCGGATCGCTTGCGGGGTGAAGCCGCACAGGCCGGCGACCAACGCATGCACGCGCGGTTTGGGGACGAGCCACGCCGCCGCAGTCTCGGCGGCAAGTTGGAGGATGGGCGCGTAGAGGCCCACCTTCGCCTCGCGGATTGCGAACTGCGTGGAGTGAACGCCGACGGCCAGTCCCCCCGCCCCGGCGTCGAGGTAGTAGCGGACGAGCGCGCGCTGGCGCGATTCGTCCCAGCGGCGGCGACGATCAAGGGCGAGCGGCAACGCCGGGATTGCCTGACCGGCGCGCAAATGAGGGCGAAGATTCAGTGGCATCAGAAAAATCGGCCGCCATCAAAAGCGCCCATCGCGCCGCTCATAGCCAGTAGGTTTACCCCACGTTTCTCCAACAGTGGCGACCCAGGCGGAGATCCAACGGATCATGTCGTCAAGCGGGGTCGCGGGAGAGCCGAAGCGCCGGTGGGAGGCCGAAGCGTTGTTGAGCCAGGCGGTATCGGCCTCCTGTCCGACAATCCGCGCGGGCCGGCCCAGCGCCGCACCGAAACGATGCGCAAGATCCCGCACGGAGAGCGCGTCCGGACCGGTGACGTTGAGCGGCGGTGCGGATGGAGCAGCCACATCGAGCGCTTGGATGCTGTGGGCGACGGCGTCGCGCTGCCAGATGACATTGACGTGGCCGGTCGTGACGTCGACGGGCTCCCCACGCATGATCCGGGCCGCGATATCCACCAAGACGCCGTAGCGAAACTCGACGGCATAGTTGAGCCGAATCAGCACGACGGGATTGCCGTGGTGCGCGGCGGCGGCGGCGAACGCTCGCTCCCGTGCGAGACATGAGACGGCGTATTCGCCCACCGGCCTTGGTGGGGTCTCTTCGGTCGCGCCGCCGGACGCGGGAGTCATGAAGGGATAAACGCAGCCGGTGGAAAAGGCGACAATCCGCGATTTCGAAAACCGGGCCGCGACGCGCGCCGGCATCTCCACATTGATGGCCTGAAGCAGACTGGACGAGGCCGCGGTGCCAAACTTGACTCCGGCCAGAAAAAATACCGTGGGCGCGTCGGGCAGAAGAATGAGACCGGCCTGATCGGCAAGATCGCAGGAGAGCGTCTCAATCCCGCGCTGCTCGAAGACGGCGCGGTCGCGCAACGTGGTGAAGCGCGACACGGCGACGACGCGGTCGGCTCGGCCGAGCCGGTCCAGGGACCGCCGCAACAACGTGGCGAGGTGCAGGCCGATTTTTCCGCCGGCCCCAAGCACGAGGAACGGCCCCGGGTGGCGGGCGACCACGGCGGCGACCTGCGGCGTCGGCTCGCTCAGAAAATCGTCGAGCGCCGTCCGCAAGCACGGCAAAGGCGGAACGGCGACGGAGGATGCGGGTGTCATGTTGTAACCGAGCGGTTACAGTGCGGAGGAAATATTGCGCAAGGAAATTTCCGGGAAAGAAAATCGGAAATTTCTCACGGCAATACGAGGACCGCGAAGTGGCGTGACCCGATTCCCGATCATGAGCCATCACGATAATCGGACCAGCCGCCGGAATCGCACAACGCCACTCCTAATGAATCGGCGAAGCTCTATTCGAATTCTTCCGCCGCGATCACGGCCGGGGCACTGATGTCCCGCGGCGTCCTATTTTGGGGCGAAGCCATCCACCGAATAGGACCAATTTTCAGCGGATATTAAGCCAAAACGGTCACCACTGAGGGGTATTCATTTTCGCGGTGGTGCCTCGACCCCGGCAAAATCGCCGGAATGCGTAGCGCCCTCTTCCGAGGCAGGCGCGACATTGAAATGAAGGGGGAGTCGGGTGATCGGCAAATTCCCCAGATCACTGCACAAACCGCAGCGAATTGCTCCCCGCATCAAACGAGATTTGGCCCGCACCTGAATACGCTGCCACGGCAAAACGCAGGCCACTGGTGGCAGGTTTGAAGAGGATGGAAATTCAAGGCCGTTGGAGTCTATCCAGTTGGTCCAGACGTTTTCCCTGTCGTCAGGCGGAGCTTATTTTTCGTGCGTCGATAGCTCGACTTCAATCTGCGCTACGATTGTCCCGCGCTGGACGGCGTCATATCGCGCTTTGGCCGGCCGCAGCACTCGCAGCCGGCCGGCATCCAAAGCATCACGGACTACGTTTAAATCGCGACCACGCACCGTTAGTCGGTCCTTTCCGACCTGAACGACCAGACATTCCGGTTGACCGGCTTGCAGCACCCAGCGCGAAAGGGCATGGTAAGGATACGAATACGCCCCGTCTTCGCACTCGAAGCGGATGACGCTAACCGGCTCGCCCGGTTCGGCTAGTTCGCCCCACGCGGGAGGAGCTGAAACCGGCACGGGCGGTTTATCGAGTTGTGGTTTGAGACTCATTGATTGGAAACAGTGCGCACATGAGGAACCCTGACGGCTGGTTCGCGAAATACATTCAGCGCTCCCCGTAACATCGCCAGCGCGGGATTCGTCACGCGGGAGTTGAACAGCCGGTGCAGAAACGCTTGCCGGAACGATTGCGCCGTTGTCAGAGGAGAAACGAACACGTCTGACGCGAGGCGGCGGTCCGCGGGCCGCATCATCGCGTCACGCGCCGCGCGCTTGTCGGTAGTGTAGATCGTCTGGGACTCCTGGAACCGAGAATTGCTCACGTAAGCCTGTTTTAGGTTCGCGGCCTGAATGCCGGCCTCGGCCAAGAGCAGGATGCCGCGAGCCACAGTCTTGCCTTGCGCACGATGCGACGTCGTGGCGTAGCCGTGCGAAAACTCACGGAACGCCGCCGGCACCGTGCGGCCGTCAGTGAGCTGCAACGCACCGTTTTCGCCGAAGCCGCGGACCTCAACGACGTCGCCGTTTTTCAACCGCGCCGGTTTGCAATTCGCCCGAATCAGCAGCCGGTCGCCGATGGCGACGCGGATCTCCTGGCCAAGGCCGACGTCGAACCCGCTCGTCCGTTTCGGATCGAGCATACGCTCTGTCCCGTCGCCGGCCCGGACGATCAGCAATCCTTCCTTGCGCCGAACGACCGTGGCTTGGTCACCCTTGGCGTAGCCCGCCGTGGCACGGTGAAACGACAGCAGATCCTTGGGCTGATAGTTTTCGACGCGCCGGTGGTATTCCCGCGTCCAGTTGAGCGAAAACACGACCGGCACTGATCGCTCGGCCGATTGCAGCCGGCCGGCCGCCCTCATCCGCGCGCGGACTTCCGCGGTGAAGGCGTGAATCTCCGACCACACCGGGGAGATCGCCAAGCAGGTCTTGCCCGAGGCGACCGTGCACACGTAGTCGTCAGCCGCGGTGCGAAATAGAGCGTGCGAGTTTTTGATTTCCTGAACCGCACCGAGCCGGACGAATCGTTTGAACGCCCCGAAGGCATCTCCGCGCGCCAGCAGCGACACGGCCTCGCGATAGGCGGGATTTTTCTGGCGCCGGATGTTCGTCAACCGGACCGCGGGAACGTGCGCATACGCCTGGAGACACCGCAACGCATCGCCGGCTTCGACGGACGAGTGCTGTTTGATATCGCCGACCAGCAACAACCGGCAGTCGTTCGCTTGGGCAAGACGACAGAGGTCGCGCATTTGACGAACAGAAATCAAGCCAGCCTCGTCCACGACGAGCACCCGTCCCCGCACCTGCGCTTGCAGCGGTGCGTTCACCAAGAGCTGCTGCAGCGTGTCGGCCTCCGGTGTCAGTTCCGTGCGAAGCACATCGGCTGCGCCAGACGACGGCGCGCAGCCGAACACGCGACCGCCGGATTCCTCGATTCCGGCGACGACCGCCTTGAGGCACGTCGTCTTGCCGGTGCCCGCATCGCCCTGAAGGATCACGACCCGCGAGCGTGACCCGAGCACCGATGCAACCGCCTCGGCTTGATCGGAATCCAGCCCACCCGCGACCGAAGCGTGACCGAGGGCGGGTGCATCGCGGCAGTGGGCGTCGGCCCAGTTCACGAATTCCTGTTCGGCCAGAAGCGTTTCGCGCGACGCCACGTCCGGCCCGACTCGCACCAATTCCTTCGATTCCAGCCGCACGGACAATTCGCGCCGGAGATCGCCGACCGATACGGCTCCACGGCCAGCCACCAGCGCCTCACGCAGCAACTCGCGTTCATCAACCACCGATTGACGTTCGAACAGATGCGCCCCGCCAGCGGTCAAGGCCGCGGCGGTTTCCGGCCCCGGATGAAACGGGCGCGTGCCGTCCGCAGCGGCGACCACTGCTCTCAGTGCGTCGGTCTCAGCGCCTGCGGAGCGGAGCCAACCAGCCCGCAGGTCGTCCGCAGTGGCGTTAACCTTCGCGTCGCGGCTGTTGCTCACGATTGTTTGAATCGCGTCCTGCGAAACCGCGCCCGCCGCCGCGGTTTCGCGCAGGATCTGGGCGCGGCGCTGGCTGAAACGCTCCCGCAAGGCGGGCGGAACGCCCTTGATCGTGAATCCGATTCCGCGAGCGGGCTCGAGTTCGTATCCGGCAGCGAGCAGTCTCTCGGCGAGCTTGTTGTAGCACACTTCGCGCAGAAACCCCTGATGCTTGTAGAATCCAGAAGGCTGGACGCTCTTCCAGCGGTTCTCCGCGGTGTCGAACGTCACGTTGAGCACGCAAACATGGGTGTGCAGTTGTGGATCGAGCTTGCGGCTCGCCTCGTGCGTGACCACGGCGGCCACCATGTTGCCGGTAGTTCGATTTTCGTCGGCGCCGCTGCGCCGCACGCGGGTTGCCGTCACGGCCTCGATTTCCTTGAGCGTCTCGCGCACCGCTTCGTCCCACCAGGCCCAGATACGGTTGTCGCCGCCGATCAGGCAGGCGATGCTGACGTCTTTCGGGGCGGAGATCTGCCCGAAAAAACACACCCGGCGACCGGCGGCACGCTCGCGCACGGCGAGCTTATCCCCCGTGACCGGATGCCGACCCTTGCACAGTTGTTCGAAATCCTCCCGCCGGCAGACACCGCGCAAACCCAGCTTCTCCGCCGCAATACCATACCACGTCAGTTTCGCCTGACCACCCTGATCCAAGTAGTCGCCAATTCCCATGTGCTCGCGAAAATACTCGACCGCTCCTTTCACTCTCAGACAGGGCTTATCGAATCTGACCATGTTCAAAGCCTGAGATAATGGCATAGGAAGACCAGGCTAAAACGTCGCTACCTTGTGCGAAAACACTGGGCAAAGCCAGTAAAACACGAGGAGAAGTTCAATGATCCTTTCCGTCAAATCATCGGTCACTGCGCGATCAACATCGCGCCTTAATCAGCTATTGAATGCAGGACACGCCACCCCGAAGAAACTTCGGTCGAACCGCTACCACAACGCTACTATTCCGCTACTCGCTCACAACTCGCGCCCGCCGGCATTGGCCGTGAATCGGCTTGAGTAACGGCATTGAAACGGTATGCGTTAGGACAATGGAAGTGTCCGAGTTGCAGACGCGCCTCATCGAGGACGCCCGGCGTTACGACCCGGCCGTTCAGGGCCGAACGCTGCTCGGACCGCATCGCGACGCGCTCTTGATGTATCGCGTCAAGTTTCTGAGTTACGAACAGATCGCCGCCGCTTTGCTGCGCAACGGGCTCAAAGTATCTGCCGCAGCGGTAGGCGTCTATTGCCGCCGTCATTTCACCAAAGCTGAAGTTCTACGGGAGCGTCGCCGCCTGGAGACCGACTCCCGTCGAACGTCAGCTCCGCCCGCCCCGGCCGGTGACGCGCCACCAAGGCCGGCGCCACCGGCTTCGGGCAGGCGCGGTCCGAAGATCGCGCGCGACGATTTCTAATTTATGAGTGCTGCTGAAAAACGACTGATTGTCTGCCCGCAGGACAAGGGAGGTGTCGGCAAGAGCTTCGTTGCCGCCCTGCTTTTCGATTTTCTCACTGAACAGGGCGTGCGGTTGAAAACGTTCGATTTGGACCACGCCAATTCGACCTTTAACCGGCTCGTGCCCGAGGCCGAGTTCATCGACACCGACGTCGATCTCGACAAGCTGGCCGCCCTCGACCGCATCGTGCATCCGCTGAGTTCAGACGAGGTTGATGTGGTATTAGTCGATACCCGCGCCGCCGGGGGTGAGAAGCTCCGCCACTACCTCGACGAGGTTCGATTGACCAAGCTCCAGGAGGAACTCGGCTTGCGACTGGTTTTCGTCGTGATTGCCACCGACGACAAGGACGCCAACTCGCAGCTCGCGGAATTGATTGATGCTTACGGGTCCGACGTGGGCTGGCTCGTCATGAAGAACCTGCGCGATTCCGAGCATCTCGATCTCTATGAACAGAGCAACTCGAAGCGACGGCTGGCGGATATGGGCGCCGTCGAGGTGGACGTGCCGCCGCTGGCCGAGGTCACGCGTAACGCCCTGCAACGAGCAAACCTCACCGTCGGACGCGGACGGACGGCGGAGGCATTGCACCTTCTCGATCGTTCACGGTGCGTCCGTTATCACGAGCGTATGGCGGCGGAATTCGGGAAAGCGCGTGAGTTGCTGGGCGTATGAAACCGGAAGAGATCCTTGATCCGGAGAATATGCCGGAAGAATTGCAGTGGGTCGCCGAACATTACCGGCTGCAACCAAACGACCCGGTTTTCCTATTGATCGCCTGGCATTGGAAGACCGTGCAAGGGAGCGAGAGCAAGCTCACGGCCGTATCGATGGAGCTACAGGCGGCACTCACGGCTCGCGCCAAACTGATACTCGAGGCCGCTGACTCGATTGCGAAGGTCGGTGGCCAACTCGCCAAAGTGCAGTCCGCCCTGGACGCCAAACCGGTCGCATTGGCGAAACAACTCGAAGCGGAATTGGCTGCGCCGGTCACTGCCGCCGTCGCCACGTTAACAACCGCGGAGCGAGCGCTCGCAAGGTCGGTGCAGCTCGTCGAAAAGGCGCAACGCCGCCACACTGCGGCGGCGTTCGTCATCGGTGTCATCTTTGGCGGTAGTCTGCTGGCATGGCTGCTGCCGTAACAACTGCTTCGAGCTGGGCGCTCGCGGCCCTCTGTTATGCCGGGGCTTGGATCGCGTGGTGGGCACTGCCTCATCCGCTGGCTACCACGGTGCCCCCCGTGGCGGGGGGCCTCGCGAGTTGGCTTGCCTACTGTGCGGCAACGACGACGACCCCGGGAATCGTGCTGCGCCTGTGGGGACTAACGTGGAGCCGGGACGAAGCCTGCTGCCATTTCTTTATCACCGGCGGCACCGGCACGGGAAAGACCGCACGCGCCATCGTCCCGATTGTGCACGGCCTTCGCGCCACGTTGCCAGATACCGGAATCCTCGCGATCGATTCAAAGGGCGCGCTGTGGAAACCGCTGGCTGAGGTCGCACGCTCCTTGGGACAGGAGAATGACCTCCGGCTCATTCGCGTCCGGCCTCCCGGACCTGCGCCTGACGATTGGCTGCCCCCGCTGCGGTTAAACTTGCTCGCCGACCCGTTGGTGCCGTGGGCGACCTACGCGAAGATCCTCGTGGACACTGCCACGGCCGCGGGCCAGCGCGGCGGCCACGCGTTCTTCAAGGAAACCGCCCGGGACATTATCACGCACAGTATGCAGGGACTTGAGGTGGCGGGGCTCGCGGTCACCCTCGACAACATCTATGACGTCGTCTGCGTCTCATCGCACACGAAGGAATTGGTCGCCGCGCTCAATGAAACGGCCAAGCCGACCTCGGATGCGTCCGAAGCACGGCGCAGTGCCGCCACCCACCTCCAAGGCTATTTCGCCGACTTCGACCGGCAGCCGCCGGAACAAAAGTCGGGCACGGTCTACACGGTCGCCAATTTCCTCCGACCTTACCGGCCGGCGGAGATCGCCGAGGTGTTCTCCTCTAACGAGCCCAATTTCTCACTCGCGGAAGTCGACCTCGGCCGGCTCATCTGCCTTTCGATTCCCCAGGTGTTTCAGGTCGAACGAAAATACCTGAATCTCCTCTGCAAACAGCTTTTCTTTCTGCACGCGTTCCGCCGGTTCGATCTGGAGCCAGCGGAATTGCGGGCCCGCAACCTGATCTCGCTCGTTTTGGATGAAGGGCAAAAAACGACGCTCGTTTCCGAGGATGGTTTTTCCGATCACCTGACCGTGGACGAGCTGCGCGAGGCAGGTGTGTCGTTAATCACGGCGACGCAAACCCCGCTGTCGTTTTACGCCTCGTTCGAGACTGAACGGAAGGCAGATGTGTTCATGGCAAACTTGCGCACGCAAATTCACTTTCGGGCGGCAGACGAACAGGGTGCAAAGATGTTATCGCAGAAAATGGGTGGTCACGAACTCCGGAAATACAGTGGCGGGATCAGCGGGGGAAAATCTTCGCGCAACTGGCAATTGTCCGACGAGCCGTGGTTCAAGACCGAACAGCTGCTGGCGTTGAAGAACGGTGAAGCGATCATCCGGCATCCCCGTTTTACCGGGAAACCACTCCAGCGCCGGTTGCCGTTCACGACCTTCACCCGCGCCAATCAATCGACTCGGGAATAGGTCCGGCGCGTCCACCTGCGCAGAATGCGTTTCCGATTCGCCGCAGGCGATGCGGCAGGGCGATGCGCCGGCCGCTGGTGGGCACCGGTAGGTGCCGCCTACGATTGGTGCGGAGTATCCGCTGACGCGCCCGGCGGTTTCTCAGACGCGCGGGTTTTGCGCACTTCGCCCTGCATCGCCTCTGAGAGTGCCTTGAGTTGAATCGGACCCAATTCCTTCAGCGAAGAAATCGCCTTCTTGAGTTTCAGCTTTTCGAGCGCGAAATCGTAGACTTGGGGCTTCTCCCAACCGAGTTCGCCCGCTCGGCTCCAAATGCCACGAAAGAAATCGTTCTTGTAGGCGACAGGATTTCGGCTGCGCAGGCGCGAGCGGTTCATCGCGCGTTGCTCTTTGAGGAACGCAGCCGCCTTGTCGAAATCGCCGCGATCGATCAGCAGATAGGAAGTTTTGTTGAACTGGTGCTGCAGCATCAGATGCACCTTCGCGTAGTTGGGCTCTCCGTCTTCGCCGGCCAGTCGAGTGGCTAGTTCATGGATCAATGGCTGAAGCCGTTTCTTCTGTTCGCCGCTCAGATGCCGGTCGTCGGGAGTGATCGCATTCTTCTGAACGTGCTTCTCGGTGTTAATGATATTTCCAGCCGCCACCTGCACACGATTGCCGCGCCCCCGCACGCGCACGTCTTGTCGAATCGTAGGCTCCGTCGGAGGCAGCATCTTTCCGAGATGCTGCAGCAGGTGCATCAACTCGAGATCGTCGTCAAATTTGGTCTCAGCGATCTCTTCTACAAGGACGGCTTTTCTCGCGGCCGACTCTGGTTTCTCCGTCGCCTTTTCCAGCGCGTCCACGGCGTCGGGCTTCCCGCTAATTTTTCCTTGGAAGCGCGCTTTCACTGCCGCGTAGAGATCCTTCAATCCCTGCGCCGCCAGGTCTTCTGCTGGTTTCTTCAAAGCAGAGGCGGCGCTCATTAACGCGTTTACAATGGCTTCGGTGGTCATCGGCGGGGGATTGTAGATTTCGGATAGAGGGGGATCACCGTCGGGTCGGGAGTCGGAATGCTTCTAGCGGACCAGAAGATTTCGACCAGATTCGCCCACCGCGATCGTTCCTTTGCACGTGCCATGGCGGAACAGTTCGCGCACCACGGCATCGCGCACGTGTTTCTCGACGGTCTGACGTAGGGGACGCGCGCCGAGGTGGGGATGGAATCCTTCGCGCACCAGGAATTCCAGTGCCTCGCGCGAGACGGTCAAATCGTAGCCCAAACCGTGCAGCCGTGCCGTTTCATTGGCCACGCGCAGCGCGCAGATCTCCCGCTGCACCTCCGGCGTCAACCGGCGGAACACCCATTTCTCCTCGATCCGGCCCACGAATTCCGGCCTCAGCGTCTGGTTCACCAGCCGCAGCACGGTCTGTTCGACGCTGGCGAACCTGGAGTGCTCCATCCGCATCGACTCAGCACCGCCGAGGTTCGAGCTGAAAGCGATGTAGAATCCCGCGGTCGAAATCCGTTCGCCCGTCGCGACCGTCACGTGACCAGGATCGAGGAGCTGAAGAAACAAGTCCCACAGGCGGGCGTGTGCCTTCTCCAATTCGTCGAACAGGAGGATGCCGCGGGTGCGACCCTGCATCGCACGGCCGAATGCGCCACAGTCACTGGCATTGGAACCGAGGAACAATTCCACGGCATCGGCGCGCGCGTAGTCGGAGAGATCGAAGCGGCAAACTTGCCCTGCGCCGAAAAGATACTCGCCGCAGCAGAGCATGAGTTCGGTTTTGCCGGTCCCGGTCGGTCCCACGAGCAGGAATGAACTCTTGGGGCGGTCGGCCGCGGCCAATCCCATCTCCCCGCGATGGAAGGCAGCAGCAGCGGCTGGCAGGACGTGCTCTTGACCGCGCAGTCGACTGCGGAGGTGCGCTTCGAGCCCACTCAAACGCTCACGAAGACCGTCGTTCATGTGCGCGGCGCCTGCCAGCGCAGCGCGCGACCGTCCGGAAACTTGCTCCAGTAGGATTTGATCACCGCTTCGAGTTTCTCGATGGGGAGTTCCGCCATGATGAGCCCGCGCACCAGTGTGCCGCGGCTCACCTTGAGTTCGATTTTCTTCAAGCGATCCGCGACCCGTTCCAGTTTTTCCAAATCGTTTGGGTTCAATCGCACGGGGGCGAATTCAGTCACGTTGCCCAGTTCATTTGCGGGCGACCGCTCTTCCATGTCGCGCAGAATCCCTCGGGCGAGAATCGCATTCTCCGGTGTCTCGTGCACGAGCGCCCGAATGATGTCGGTCCGGTCGGCGATCACGTCGCGCTTCCGCAGGGCATTTTCAAGCCGCTGCAATTCCGCCGTGGTTTCGGCGTAGAATGGGAAACTGGTGCGGACGCTGAGGGGGGCGGTGCTCACGAGATAGAGGTAATGGCATTGGAATGCTTGACAAGCTCAGAAAACCAATGCCATTATGTCCGCATGCTGAACCTGTGGTCCAAAGTCGCCGCCCGCACCGCGAATTTGCCGGCGACCCTCCCGCTGGCGCAAATCCAGCAGCTAAAAGACGGATTCGGCCTAGCGCTCGCCGTGCTCCTGATGTTTGGCTTTTTCTGGGGCATCATCAAAATCTGGGCTGGAGCCAATGCCATTAGCAAAGGCGATCCGGACGGCAAGGCGGGCATTGTCGCCGGAATCATCATCGCGGGGGCCGTCAGCATCATGACGGCGCTCTTCGCGATCTTCGGACTCCAGGACGCCGTGGTGGCTCCGCGCTTCTAAAATGGACCTCCGACGCACCGACACCAATGCGGCGGACGATTCGCGCGGTCGCGCGTTCGGCCTCGACGGTGACCTTTATCTTCCCGTTGTTATCGCCAGTCTGCTCTCACTGGCGTTGGGCGCGCTTCTCGGCTTGTGGCTTCATACCGGCTGGGTGGTTGCAGGCGTTGTCGCGGTCGTGCCCATCGCACTCACGTTGTTTTGGGCGTTGGGGCTCAAGCACGGCCATCCGCCCGGCCACGACCGCGACTGGCTGGATCAAAAACTGGGCGGCGGAGATTTTACGCGCAGCAACGGTGCGCAACGGGGGTTGCTCGACACATGAAACCCCACACCCACGCGCCGAACGGGATCTTTGCCGACGGCATCTTGCTCTACGGGTCGATGGAGAGGGGATCGCTCGCCGCCCGCGGCTACTGGATCGAATTGCCGGAGCTGCGCGGCGCGAGCCACGAGCGCCGCAACGCGTTTCAGGAAAAAGTCCGGGCCATGCTCTCCCTGGTGACGCCGGGCCGCGGCCTGCAATGCCAGTGGCACCTCGACTGGGACCATCGCCCCGAAATCGTGCCCTACACGGAACGGACGGCAGCGATCACGCGGGAGGCCATTCGGCGGGTGCGCAACGAGCGTTCCCTCCGCTACGGCCGGCGGATGCTCGACCGGCAGCTTCGCCGCGAGCGTCTCTCAGTCTTCCTTACGATCGAGAACGACGACTACTCCGGCAACGTCGGCACTCGAAAGAGCCTGCGGGCACGCAACGCCCGCCGGTTGGAGCAGCTGAAGGCGCAATTCTCGGAGTTCGAGGCATCGTTGCGGGTGGTATTCGGGGCGGAGACTGCGCTTCGCGCGATGGACGATGCGGCGCACCACGCCTGTCTCTATGGGTTCTTGAATCCCAGCGCGGCGTTGCCGGGCGACAGCCAGGTGGGCCCATCCGTCGATTCAGGGCTCACGATTCAGGAAAATTGCTGGCATAGCGATGGCGTTGGCCAGCCCGACGGCGGATTCGTGCTGGATGGCCTCTATCACGCGGTGCTCGTGTTGAGCCGGTGGCCAAAGTCCACCTATCCCGGGATCGTCAGCCATCTCACGAGCGTCGGGTTTCTCGACTACCGGATAACGGTAAACGTGATCCCGTCCGATACGCGGCACGAGGTGACCCGCGAGGAACACGCGATGGAGCGGCTGCAGGGCGAGTATGCGGAGAAGCGCCGCCACTCCCTGCTGGTCGCGTTGCAGAAGAAGGAACGCAAGGTCGAGAACCTTGCCGGCGGCTATGCCCGCCCCTTTCACGTTACCTACGTCCTGCGAACCTGGGACGCCACCCGCGAAGGATTGCGGGAAAAGGTCGCGCTCTTGAAAGCGGCCGTTCGTGGCATGAACGGCGCGCAATGCTTCGAGTGCGGTCTCCCAGCGTCCGCCAAGAAACTGTTCTTTGCGTCGTGGCCGGGATGGACGCACTCCGCCTACCGGGCGCACGCGGTCTATGCCGAAGACTCTTACCTGGCGGATCTCTTGCCTTTCTCCGCCACGTTCACCGGGCGGCTGAGTGAAGCCGAAGCACTCTACGACGGGAGTCACGACAATCTCGTTGGCGTTGCCACCTTCGCGCACGGCTCACCGCAGCACGCTGTGATTGTGGGGATGAGTGGGAGTGGAAAGTCGGAATTCACGAGCGACCTTCTGCTTCAGACCGGAGCCTTCTTCGAGGACACGCTCCTGATCGACGAAGGCTACTCCTACCGTCGTTTTGCGGAGGCGATGGGTGTCACCCCGATTGTGGTGCAGCCCGATTCTCCGCTTACCCTCAACTACCTCGACACCCAGGGACTGCCGCTCACCCAGCTGCAACTGACGAGTTCGGTGGCGCTCCTCTCGCGGATGATCGGCGAGGCCGCCGATCCTGAAAAGTCCGCGCTGCGCCAAGCGCAGCTCGCGCAGTATTTGCACCAGCTTTATCACGACACGTTTGTCGACTGGTCGCGCCGGTATCCCGACCAGGCCCGCGGTGCCGAGCGACTGGCCTGCGCGGTGCATCGCTGGCGGGAGCGGATGCCCGTGTCGGCGACGCCGCTCGAAGCGTTCGCCGATCTCCGCGATCGTCGGGCCGCACACGAAGACGAGGCGCTCGGCTTCTTCGCGGCGCTGACCGAAGACGACATCACCCGCTTCGCGCAGGAGCCCGCCACCGCGCGGCTGGTCGCGCAGACTGCGTGCGCCGCGTGGACGCCGGATGAATTTCCGACGCACACCGCATTTGTCGAACTGCTCGCTTACGGTCGCTTCACCGAGCACCCGAAGGACGAGATCGACCGGCTGGCCACCCTCCTCCGGGCGTGGAGCACGGCCGGCCAGTATGGCAAACTCTTCGACGGCCAAAGCAACCTGTCCCTCACCGGCGGAGTCACCTATTTCGAACTCGGGTTGGTGCCCGAACAGGCGGTGGAGCTCAAAGCCGCCGCAGGCCTCCTGATCTCTGGATTCTCGCGGCAGCACATTCTGTCGCTCCCGCGCGCCCAGCGGAAACGCATCATCTTCGAGGAACTCGCGCGCTTCCTCGATGTGCCCGGCGGCGAAAAGATCGTCGCCGAGGGCTACGCCCAACTCCGCAAGTTCAACTGCTGGGTCGTCAGCATCGTGCAGCAGTATGCGCGGTTCAAACAGTCGCGCGTGCGGCCCGCTGTCATCGGCAACGCGAAGCAATTCTTCCTCCTGCGGCAGGCAGATCGGACCGACATCGCCGACCTGGCGCACGATCTCGGGCTCCCGGAAAGCGCCGTCGAGGCGATCCAGCAGTATCCCATGCCGGAGCAGCTCCCGGCGACCGGCCGTTACTCGTCCGTGTGCTACTTCCTGCCCACCGCGCAGCCGCCCCAGTGCGGCACCCTGCGCCATATCCAGGCCGCCTGATCCGCCATGCGAACATTTTTCCCAAGCATTCTCGTCACGATTTTCCTCTTTGCGCTCGCGGGATGTGCGTCCCTCGAAAAACCCACCGCCCAAGTCAACCAAGCCGTGAAGATGCGGTATTGGGAGATTCAGGACGCGAACCGCGAGCGCATTCCCGTTTCCCGCCGGCTGCCGGTGTCGCTGCCGGAGCATTTTGAGGACGGTGCGCTCCGCGCCCCCTCGACCGGCTTCATCTCCCTCCCGACCTCACCATGAAACTTTCGATCCTCCTCTTTCTCGGACTCTGCGTCGTCGCGCGGGCGCAGCTCGCCGTTTTTGATCCCGCGAATTATGCCGTCAATGCCGCGGTCCAGTCCGCGCAGACCGCCAACCACGTCGAAGTCCTTCGGCAATGGGCCGAGGAACTCGAGCGGCTGAACCGGCAGATTCGTCAACTCGACGATCTCATTTCGACGCAGCGCCGCATTCGGGAGATCGCCGGCGATCCTGTGGGCGCTGGCAGCCAGATCACCAGTGTGTTGCGCACCCTCGGCGCCGACGAACTGGCGCGCTCGTATGGCGAAACCCTGCAAGCCGTCCGGCGCGTGACGGACGCGGCGATGTCACTCCGCCGGACCTCGGAGGGACTGTATCGCCGGCTCGATGATCGAACGGCCTTGGGCGCGACGTTCACGCGCCGCACGGAACTCTACCGGCCGTATGCCGCGGTGGAGCGCCAAGCTGACAATCTCGAACAGGTGTTTGCGCAAACGGACGCCCGGGAAGCGACTCTCCAGGCTGACCTCGCGACGACGGTGGTCGCCCTGCGCGATGCACCGACGCAAGCGGACGTGGACAAACTCAGCGTCAAGGTCGCGGCCTTGAACGGCCAGTTGGCGGTGCTCGCGGCCCGGCGACGAGACGAGGCCGACAAGCTCCGCGCCCAGCAGATTCTCAACGAGAACCAATCGGCGAAGGAACGGCAGGATTTTTTGGAGAAACAGATCGCGGAAGAGCGCCAATCCCTCGACGCGGTAAACACCTGGCAGCAGTCGATCCGGCTGACGCCGACCAGCTACACGCGCCGATGAAAAAGATGACTGCGTTGCTCATCGTGCTCTTTGCGCTCGGCGTGTGCGTTGCGCTCGTCGTGCGCCATCACCGGCGGACGGTTGGGAAGCCGGCCGTGGCCGAAACCGTGGCGCCGATGCCCATGCCCGTGGCTGCACCCGCCGTTCAGGCGATGGATGCGCTGCAATCGGGAGTGAAGCTCGATCTGCGAATGAATCCGCGGCTCGACCCCGAGACGAAACGTCGGCTGCTCGAACGGCTCCAGCGCGAAGAACAACGCCAGCGGCCGCAGGAGGGGCGTAACTAATGGAAAACTTCGCTCCAGGTCTGCGCGATGCGATCCTCACGCTCACGGAAGCGTTTCGCTTCGTGCTCTTCTTCATCTGCGTCACGGGACTGATCGTGCAGGTGCATCAGGCACGGGCCGAACAGGACAGCCTCCTTCAGCCCATCGTGCGCGCGATCATCGTGGTGGGACTGATTGCAACCCTGCCGCAGTGGTTTGCCCTGATCGAAAAACTCTTCCTCGGCCTGGCCGAAGTGATTCACGAGGGCTACGCGGAGCACCCGATGCGCGCGGCCGTGCTGATGCGCGACAAGGTCGCCGACAGCGCGAGCGACTTCAGCTTCCAACGAATCGGGGAATCACTCTACCGCGCGACGCTCTTCGCGGCGGCGAAGTTGATCGTGCTCATCGGTAGCCTGCTTCAACTGCCATTCCTCGTCCTGCAGTTCATCCTGAAGTTGCTGTGCTACCTGTTTCTGCCTGTGGCATTGGCGCTCTTCATGGTCCCGTCGCTGGCGAGCGTCGCCACGCGCTACGTGCAGCAAACGCTGGCGGTGTTGTCCTGGCCGGTGGGTTTCGCGGTCACCGAACTGGTCGCTTATCACCTGCTCACAGCCTACGCGACCAACCTCGCGGCGGCCTACGACATCGCTCCCGGCCAGATCGACGCCGCCTCGTTCGCGAGTCTCCTCGGCGGATTGCTCGCCGCTTTGTGGCTCGTGATCGGCACCCTCGGCACGCCGTTCCTGATGCAGGCGCTGCTGTGCTCCGGCACGCCGCTGGCCGGCGGCGGCAGTTCGGCCCTTCAGCAACTCTACGGACTACATCAAGTCGCGTGGCTCATCAAATCTGTGAAAACGGGCGGAGCCGCGGCTGCGCTCCAAGTGGCGAGCAACGCGTCAGGTGCCGGCGGCAAGGGATCGCCACCACCGCCACCGCCGCCCGCATCTTCGGCTCCCTCTTCACCGCCGTCTACGCCGGCGCCGACCGCCCCGTCGACTCGGACGGATAACTCCGGCGATGACGCCGCGGCGACACTGATCGCCGGGCTTCAGCCGCGCACTCCCCACACCGGGATCTAAATCATGAGCGAAACTCTGCATCAAACACCCGTGCCGCATGTGCGGACCGAGGCACCGCGGGCCAAGCGCCGCAATCCGCTTGAACTGTTCACCGACCACGCCGTCGCAGCCCGGCTGTGGTGTGTCGTGGCGCTAATCGCCGTGGGGTATGCGGTCGTCGCTCCGTATTTTGTGGTCCGCGCTTACCGCACGCGCGAGCGCGTCGTGATTCTTGACGGGGCGGGCACGTATCACGTGAGCCCATTGCTCGCCTTTGAAGAAGCGGAGAAATTGCACGAGCATCATGCGTTGCTCGCCTGCCTTGCTCTCTGGCAGCGCAATCCCACCGGAGCCGATTTTCCCGAGTTGCTGGATAAACTGTTTCTACCTGATGCGCTCCGGCAGGCCCGCTCAGAAATCGCTGGCGCGACCGAGGAGTTCACCAAGAAGTCGCTGCACCAAAAAGCCGAGGTGCTGAAACTGACCGTGCTGGAGACACGCGAAGAACGCGTGCTCGTGCAGGTTGAAGGCCAGTGGCTCCGTGCCGGCCTCTTCGAAGGCCGCGCCTTCACCGAAGCGTTGCCGTTCAAGGCGCGCTTCACCTTCGCCCGCAATCCGAACCTGGGCGCGAACGCCCGCTTCCCCCTGGCTGTATGGACCTACGACGTTTCACGCTGATCCTGTTCGCCATCGCATCCGTCTCCGCGCTGCGCGGCGCCGCGATTCAGACCTATCCGCTCGACGAGCGGATTGTCTACACGGTGCGCATCTCGCGCGACGAGCCGACGACGTGTCTTTTCCCCGCGGCACTGACCGCGCTGGAAGGCGGCAACGTTTCGGCGCAAGCGACGGACACGCCCCCGGTGTTGCTCTCTTACCAGCCGGGCGCGGCTTTCTTCTCCGTCCGTGCGCTGCGAGACGACGCCCGGGCCGCGATCAATGTGGTGTTTCGCGGGAAGGTTTTCGTGCTAACGTTTCTGCCGGACGCGGCAGCCGACCGCGCCGTTTCGTTCATCGACGAAACTGAATCCGTGTCGGGGCACCGCCCAGTAACTACGGCGGACCGACTGCGGGGACTCATTGATCGCGCCAAGCGCCACGAGTTGATCGCCCGGGAGTATCCCGCGCTCACTCAAACGGTCGAGCGGCTGACTCCCGGCACGCACACGCGCTATCCCGGTTTCGTCGTCACGGTAGCAGAAGTTTTCCGCTTCGCCGCGGAAGACACCTTGGTGCTGCGGTTGGATTTTGAAAACACCGGCGATGCCGCGTTCCGATTCGATCCAAGCGGCCTAGCGGTGCGAGTTGGGCCGAACATCTTTCCGGCCGCGCGAACGGACGCCGTTGGCTTTGTCGCCTCTCATGCGCGGGCCACCGCTTGGATAGCGGTCGCCGGTAACAGTGACGGCGGCTCGGGGAACCTCTCGGCGCACAACACTTTTTTCGTGCTGGTGCCGCGCATGCCATGAAGTTCTCGACGGAATTTTTCTCGACGCCCACCGGCCAGCTTACGCTGGTCGGGGTCCTCGCGGCCCTCGCAGCCGGCGCCGTCTTTTGGCAGAAGCGTCACCAACCGGCCGCCATGCCGAAGCCGGTCGCGCTGGTCGCCGCGCCGTCCACGCCAAAAACGTTTACGCGGGAAGGCGCGCGTTTCACGCCGCAGGCGGAAACGCCGTTGCCGCCAATGACGACTACGAATGGCACGACGAAAGGCGCGTCACTTCCAGTGGCGACCAAGGCTCCCGCCGTTCTTCCGATTTCACTGACGCCGGTGCGCGTAGGCGATAGCGCGAAGGCGGAGCGATTCGCTCCGTATGGCCGGCTGATCCCTTGTGAAACCGTGCTGACGGTCGAGTCGAACCGTCTCGACACGCCGGTAATCGGTTTGGTCACCGAGGCCGTCTGGCACGACGGTCAGCTCATCGTGCCGGTCGGAGCCGAAGTGCACGGCCGCGCTTCAACCGACCGGGCGCGCGAACGGCTCGCGGCGCAAGGCACGTGGCGGATCGTATGGCGAACACCCGGCGCTGATCACGGCACTGAACTCTCCGTGCAGGGCCTTGCATTGGATCGCGAACGCTACCCGCTCTCCGGCGCATGGGGCCTGCACGATGGCTCTGCCGGCCTCCGGGGCGAAGTGCTTCGCACGAATGACTGGCCCGAGGTGCAGCTCTTCGCGGCAGCATTTCTCTCGAGTGCAACCACGGCACTCCAGAACACGCGCACCACCGCGACCCTGCTGGGTGAAACCCTCACCCCCACCACGACGGGCCGCAACGCTGCACTCGGCGGGACCAGCGCCGTCCTCCGCGAATACGCCGACCAGATCCGCCAGGCGGTGGAGCGCGACGGCATCTACGTCCGCGTTCCTGCCGGCAAGCAATTCTATCTCTACGTCACCGAAACTCTCGATTTTGGGCGGGCCCGCCATGGCGCCACGCCCCCTGCAACCCATGCGCCTTGAAATCCTATTTCTTTCTACGTTGGTGGCGATGACCGGCTGCCAGTCGGCACCTCGCGCGGCTCAAGTTCCGGTTGTTCCACCCGCGCCGATGGTCACGCCGTCGCTCGAGCTGCAGGAAAAAACGCTGCGGCAACAGCAGCACATCCAGGCGCTCATCGCGCAGAACGACGCGCTCCTTGAGCGGGTGCGCGAACTCGAGAACCGACCCGCGGTGCCTGCGCCCGTGCTGGTCCCGGCCATCCTGCCACCGGCGATCCTTCAGCCCATCGTTTCCGCACAGCCAAGTGTAGACGCGGTCGCGACGACAACGCCGTCACCTCCGTCCGAGCCACCAGTTCCACCGGCGCCGACGCCGCCACCATCAGTCGAAGCGGCAATCCTGCCGAATGCCGATGGAGTGATCGATCTCACGGCACTCCTCACGCAGTCGCGAGACGGCGACGACATCAATCCGTTCGCGGTGCGGAGCCTGCCGGCGGATGCGATCCGAGAGGTGACGCTGCACGTGCAGGGAGTGATAGGCGGAGCGACACCGTGCGCGCTGATCAACCAGCGCACAGTTCAATCGGAGCAGACCATCGAGTCACTGACGCTCATCGGCATCGAGCCCAGCGCCGTGCTCGTGCGGCACGCCGGGCATCTCCTCCGCCTGCCGGTCGGGGAGAAACCCGTCCGGATTCGGCTTCCGCTGTGACGAACACCATGCCGCTCTACTCCGCCACTGTCATCGGGCCGCAAGGTCGCCGGCTCTCCGTCACCGAGGACGCGCGCGATGTCGCATCGCTGCGCGAGATCCTTCGGCAGCGAAATCTTTGGCCACTGCACGTGACCGAGGCCCGGCCGCCGGCGGGGCTCCATCGGATAAAACTCCCGTCCCGTGACTTCATCGCACTCCTGCATCAATTGGAGTTGCAGCTTCGCGCGGGAGTTACGGCCGATGTCGCATTGGCGCAGCTCGCCGCTGATGCGCCCAAGGGCGACGCCCGTCGGATGCTGGCGCACATTCACCGGGAAGTCGCGGGCGGCCGGCCGATCCACGAAGCGTGCCGCTTTTTCGAGCGGCAGTTTCCTCCGCACGTTGCCGCCGTCATCGGGGCCGGCGAAGCGTCCGCGCAGCTTCCGCTCGCATTGCATTCGCTCGCCGGTCACCTCGCCGACGCGGCGGAACTGCGGCGCACCGCGCGGCGCGCGCTCATCTATCCCACGGTCGTGCTAACCGCGACCACGGGGCTGATTGTCTTCCTCGTGGGCGGAGTAGTGCCGCAGTTTGCGGCGATCTTCACGAGCCTCCGCCTCGACTTGCCGGTGATCACGCGAGTCCTCATCGCGGCCAGCGAGGGGCTCCGCCAAAGTTGGCTCCTTCTTGGCGGTGGAATGCTCGTTTTGGGCGCAGCCGCTTGGTTTCTGCGGGAATCCCGGCGCTTCCGGTTAACGCGCGATAGGCTGCTCCTGCGCACTCCGGTGTGGGGTGAAGTAATACGTTGCGTCGCGACCGCGCGATTCGCGGCGCACGCGCGACTGCTGGTTGAAGCCGGCATACCGCTCCTGGATGCGCTCAAGCAAGGCGCGGACCTCACCGGCAACGCGCTGCTCTCGCGCCAGATTCACGCGGCTCGGGATGGCGTCGCCGTGGGTCGGCCGCTGCACGCGGCGCTGCCCGCCGCACACGCGTTCCCCGCGTTCTTCGTCGCGGCGCTGAAATCCGGTGAAACGACGGGCCAGCTCGGCGCCGCTCTGCACCACATCGAAACCTACGCTTCCGCGCAGGCGCGCGACCGGCTCGCAACTGCGCTCGCCCTGTTGGAACCAACCATCCTCGCCACGCTCACCGCCGTCGTGGGCGTGATCGCGCTCTCATTCTTCCTTCCGCTCTTCGCCCTCCTGGGCGGCGTCAACGCCCGCTGAACCATGAGAAGCGCCATTCACCGGTCTCACATCAGCGCGCGGGGTTTCTCGCTCTTGGAAATTGTCCTCGTGCTCTTCGTCCTGGGTGCGCTCGCCGCCGTGCTCGCGCCATCCGTCCGCGACGTCATCGAGCGCACCCGGCGCGATGCGGAAGCACGGGCGCTCGATGACCTAGCCGCCACCGTCACCACCTCGTTCGATAATACGGATCTCACGAACCTGAATCTCGCTGCGCTCCCCGGTTCGATTGCGGGGACTGATTCGCCGACGGTGTTCTCCGCTTCGACCTCGGCACTCTATTCGACGACGGAGAACGGCGCGTGGTTCGCCAAGGTCGCGCGCCTCCGCGGACTCACGCCCCAAGTCGGATTCGCGCCGGGCTCGCAACCGGAACTCGCGCGCATCGCCTTCAACCCCAGTGGGAATTCGCGACTGATGTTCGCCGGGCCGGATGAGGCCGGACGCCAGCGGTTTCTCCTGATCAGTCTCGTGGCCCGCAGCGATCGGCTCGCGCTTCCCGCGTATGAAGTCAGTGCGGGTTGGTTCGACGCGATCTGGAACAACGATTGGGAGAGCCGCTCGGCGGTGCTGCCGTCGTTTTGGCAAAACCGGCTGAGTGCGGTGCAGATCGCCGCATGGCACGAAGGCTCGGGCGGACTCACCCAAGTTAACCGCCTCATCGTGCGTCGAATCGTGCTCCCTAAATTCCGGGTCACGGTAAATAGCAATCACCCGACCGAACAGGCGTTCGTGTCGTTCAACAACACGCCGAATGCGTTCACCGCCCCGGCGAATTCAGGAGCTGCGAGCACGCCGGAAATTCTTGGTGGCCGGCTCATCACCATCAACCGCGGCACGGCGTGGCCGGGCGTGGAGGCACTGCGCTTCCACCTGCGCGAAAACGCCACCGTCACCGTCCAATGAAACTCCTTCTTAAGTCACTCTCTCTGGTCCTCTTTCTTTGCGCCCAACCTGCCTTCGCGGCTACCGCGACACTCTTTAACGACTTTCAAAGCACTTCCTTCGCGTCGGGATCGGCGACGGTCAATTTCAACAGCTACAACGCGTCCTCCATCACGATCAGCGTCACCGCCAACGCCTATGGCGCGTCGCAACAGGGCGGAGGTCGCAACTACGCGGGCTACGCCGAAGCCGTCATCGGTGCCTCGGTCCAAAGCCAAAACGTGCCCAACGGCTCCGACCCGCAGAGCGTGTGGGCATCAAACTCCCTCACGATCACCAAAGGAGGCGATGGCAATTGGTATAGCGGTGGAATCAACATTGGAACAAGCGTGAGCGTCACCGCTTACACGTGGGTCAACGGCGAAAACGCCGTTGGCTTCGGCTCCGCGTATGCCTCGATCAGTTGGGTCGAAGCGCCGTCGAACAGCGCGCCGACGATCGCGTGGAATACCACGCCGGGCACGGTGGCGAGTGGGCAGTCCTATTCGATCTCCGCGCACGGCCAGGACGCGAACGGCAACCTCACCCAGGTCAACGTGTGGAAGAATGCTGTGGCTTTCGCTTTCGCCGGGGGCGGCAACGGCACCGACAACGATTCGGGCAACACGACCTCCGACACCGGGCCGACCACGGTTACATTCACGGCGCAGGCGGTCGATGCTACCGGCGCCACCTCCGCCACGATCTCGCAGACCGTAACGGTGAATGCGGCGAACTTTGCGCCGACCATCGCGTGGAATTCTACGCCGGGGACGGTGGCGAGCGGGCAGTCCTATTCGGTTTCCGCGCACGGCCACGACGCCAACGGCAACCTCACCCAAGTCAATGTTTGGAAAAACGCGGTGGCCTTCGCGTTTTCCGGTGGCGGCAACGGGACCGACAACGATTCGGGCAACACGACCTCCGACACCGGGCCGACCACGATTACATTCACGGCGCAGGCGGTCGATGCCACCGGCGCCACTTCCGCCACGATCACGCAGACTGTGACGGTGAACGCGGCGAACTCCGCGCCAACCATCGCGTGGAATTCCACGCCGGGGACGGTGGCGAGCGGGCAGTCCTATTCGGTTTCCGCGCACGGCCACGACGCCAACGGCAACCTCACCCAGGTCAATGTTTGGAAAAACGCGGTGGCCTTCGCGTTCGCCGGTGGCGGCAACGGCACCGACAGCGATTCGGGCAACACGACCTCCGACACCGGGCCGACCACGGTTACATTCACGGCACAGGCGGTCGATGCCACCGGCACCACTTCCGCCACGATCTCGCAGACGGTGACGGTGAACGCGGCGAACTCTGCGCCGACCATCGCTTGGAATTCCACGCCGGGGACGGTGGCGAGCAGGCAGTCCTATTCGATTTCCGCGCACGGCCACGACGCCAACGGCAACCTCACCCAGGTCAACGTGTGGAGGAACGGCGTTGCGTTTGCGTTCGCCGGAGGAGGAAACGGCACCGACAACGATTCGGGCAATACGACGTCCGACACGGGCCCGACGTCGCTGACGTTTACAGCGCAGTCCGTCGATGCCGCGGGCGCTACTTCGGCCACGATTTCGCAAACCGTCACAGTGGCGGCGCCATCCTCGGTCAGCGCCTCGATTGCCTTGAGTCCCACCAGTGCGACCGCGCCCGGAGGCACGACGGTCACGTGGTCTAGCGCCAATGCGTCCTCGGTTTCAGTAAGCGGGAATGGCCTGAATAGTTCGGCCGCCAGCGGCAGCCAGACGCTCACCGGACTAACCGCCGGCTCCTACACCTATACTATTACCGCTCAAGGCAACGGCGGCCCGGTCACACGGTCGGCCACGTTCATCGTCACGTCGGCCGCTTCGGTGTCAGTTTCGATCAACGCGAGTCCCACCACCACGACAGCCCCGGGAGCCGCCACAATCGCGTGGTCGAGCGCGAACGCGACTTCGGTTTCCGTCACCGGCAACGGTCTCAGCAGCACCGCCACAAGCGGCAGTCAGACCGTGACGGGACTGCCGGCCGGCACATACGACTATACGATCACGGCGCTGGGACCAAACGGTCCAGCAACTCAGACCGCCTCCGTCGTGGTGAGCGCCGCCACCGCCGTTACTGGCGCGATCAGCGCGAACCCTTCAACAGGAACAGAACCGGTCACCGCCACGATCTCGTGGAGCACGGCGAACGCGTCGTCGGTTGCCGTCACCGGTCCGGGAATTTCGAGTTCGCTGGCAAGCGGCAGCCAGAACGTCGCCGGACTGCCCGCGGGCACCCACACTTTTACGCTGACCGCGCAAGGCAACGGCGGGCCGATCACGCACACGGCCATCGTCACCGTGGGCGCCGCTGCCGCCAACGTGACGGGTTCAGTGGCCGCCAGTCCGACGAGTGCGACTGCGCCAGGCGCGACGACGATTTCATGGAGCACGGCGAATGCGACGTCGGTTTCCGTCACCGGCCCTAGTGTAAGCAGCACGGTCGCGAACGGTAGTCAGACGGTCAGCGGCCTCGCCGCGGGCACCTACACCTACACGCTCACCGCGCAAGGCACCGGCGGACCGCTGACGCGCACGACGACTTTTACCGTGAGCGCCCCGGGACCAAGCGTCACCGGCAACATCAGCATTTCGCCGACGACCATGAATGTCGGCGGCACCGCCACGCTCACGTGGTCAACGACCAACGCCACGGCGGTAAAAGTCACCGGTTTCTCGATCACCGGCAACCCGTATGAGAGTTCGCCGAATCTCACGGTGAACATCGGCGGGCTGCCAGCCGGCACGTTCACCTACACACTGGTCGCCCAAGGCACCGGCGGCCCCGTGACGAAAACCGCCACCATCGTCGTCAACAGCACGGACGGGCTGGGCGCCAATCTCGTCATCACTCCCACGGCCATCTACTCAAACCAGAGCGCGTCGATGAGCTGGAGCATCACCGGCGCGAACTTCAAGTGGGTTCACGGTTGGACGCCCAACTACAATGGCGTCTCGATTTATCCCGCTCCGGCGAGCGGTTCGACGACGCTCTCCGGTCTCTCGCCCGGAACTTATGGCTATACGATCGAATATGGCCCGGGAGCATTCTCCGGCACCCGGACCACCTACGCCTACCTGACGGTGCTCGGCATCGACCGCACGGTCTCGACCTCCGTATCGCCGCTGGGTGCCGGCAGCGTAAATGGCGCGGGCACGTATGCCGAAGGGGCCAGCGCCACACTCACCGCCACGCCCGACGCCACGCACGTCTTCACGGGATGGAGCGGCGGCCAATCCGGGACGGCGAATCCGCTGACTTTCACCGTCGGCGCGCAAAACTACAGCATCGTCGCGAACTTCGCGTTGCGCACGTTTGCCGTCGCAGCCGGCGCTACGCCAGCCGGCGCGGGTTCGGTCACCGGTGCCGGCAGCTACCCCGTCGGGAGCACGGCCACGCTGACCGCAACGGCGGATGCGACCCACACGTTTGCGAGCTGGAGTGGAGACATCTCGGGCACCGCGAATCCGCTATCTTTCGTCGTCAACAGCAACGTCGCCGTGGTCGCGAACTTCGTCGCCACGAGTTTCACTCTCACGACTGCGGCCGTGGGCGGCGGAAGCGTCACGCCGGGCGGCACCTATCTCGCTGGGACCATCGTGACAATTGCCGCCACGCCGGACGCGACGCACCGGTTTCTCGATTGGACGGGCGATGCCAGCGGCACGGCTCCTACCACGGTCGTAACGCTCGACCGCGCCAAGTCCCTCCAGGCGAATTTCACCGCGAAGGCCACTCAGACGATCGCTTTCACCTCGCCGGGGGATCACGCGCTGACGTCGCCACCGTTTTCGCTGGTCGCAAGCGCGAGTTCGGGACTGCCGGTGAATTTTTCCCTTCTGAGCGGCGCAGCCGTCCTCACGGGAAACTCCGTGGAAGTCACCGGCGCGGGTCCCGTTACCGTTCAGGCCAATCAGCCGGGTGACGCGTTCTACCTGCCCGCGCCGCCAGCGAATCAGACGTTCAACGTGATCGCCGCCGCGACCCTCAGATATCGCGGCCAGTCTCGAACCATTCTGCGCGACGAAACCAACCCGACACCGCCTCCCTTCGTGCTCGAAAAGCCCTGATCAATCTCTCTCTCATGAAAACGCTGCTTTGCCTCTTCCTGACGGTCGCGCTCGTGTCCGGGGCCGAAACGTCGCCACTGGATCAAATCGTCGGGCCACTCCACTTCGAGAAGGCGCCACTGTCCGCCGCACTCCGAACGATTGGACGCGCCACCAAAACTCCGATCCACGCCGAACCAGAGATAGTCGCCGATGTCACGGTAGATTTTTCCGGTGGTTCGCTCCGCGATGCGCTCACCGCGCTCGTGGAACCGGCGGGGCTTTTTTTCGAGTCGACGCCAGCTGGCCTCGTGGTGCGCCTGCGGAAAACGGTTCTCTACACCATCGACTATCCGCAGCTCACCCGCAGCGGATCAGGGAGTGCTTCGATCACGCTCGGTGGCGCGATGGGTGGGAACAGCGGGTTCGGCAATGGCAGCGTCAATGCGGCGAGCCCGCTGACCAATGGTCAGTCGCCCGCGAACGGCAGCGCTGGTTCCGACGCAACCCAGGTGTCCATTTCCCAGGAAAACCAGAATACGTTTTGGACGACCTTCGAAACGGAGTTGCGGACGATGCTGAAGGACGGCGACAGTTTGGTCCTCAATCGTTTCAGCGGCGTGGCGCAGATTTCGGCGCCGGTGCGACGTCACGAGTTGATTCGTGCCTTCATTGAACTGGTGAGCCGCCGGATCACGCAGCAGGTCGAGATCGAGGCAAAACTCGTCGAGGTGACATTGCGCGACGAACAAAAGCTCGGCGTCGATTGGGATCTCGCGAGCACGATGCTTGATGGCCTGCGCGTGCAGGCGCACTCGCCCGTGGACGTAGCAGGGGTTGGCGGATCGGTCCTCTCGGCGAACACCTTTGCGGCCAACCTTGGTTTTGGTCGCGCGTCAGCGGTGATTCAGGCGCTCAAGCAGCAAGGCGAAGTGAAGACCGTTGCCCAACCGCGCCTCCGCGCTCTCAACAACCAGACCGCGTTCATCAAAGTCGGCGAAGACCGACCATTCTTCCGACTGCAACAGACGACCACGCTGCAACAGCCAGGCGCCACGGTCGCATTCAATCAAACTCAGGAGAATTTCTCCGTCTCGACGATCACCATCGGGACCATCCTCGCGGTCACGCCGCAGATCGACGGCGACAAGATTATCACACTCGACGTGCTGCCGGCCATCACGCGGTTGCAGGCGATCGTTACCAGTCCGGACGGACGCCAGACGGCACCCGTCACCGAGGTCAAACAAGCGTCCACCATCGTGCGCCTGCGCGACGGTGAAACCGCAATCATCGGCGGGCTGATTTCGGAGGAAAGTGGAGAGAGCCTCCGTCGGATTCCGGTGTTGGGCCGCGTGCCGGTGCTCGGCACCGCGTTCAGCAGCAAGGCAACACTGCGCGCCCGCACTGAATTAGTCATCTTTCTCACGCCCCGGATTGTCCGCTGACCATGTTGGATTTCCTCCAAACCTTTCGGGGCCGTTCGCAGCCGGTGCCACTTCGGCCCGAGCCCGATGCGAGTCGCACGTTCGACGACGTGCTGCGCTCAGCTGTCGCAGAAGGCGCGAGCGACGTGCACTGCGAACCGAAGGAAACGGGTCTCCTCTTGCGCTTCCGTATCGACGGTGAAATGCGCGAGCACCGACTTTTGCCCGTGGCGGAGCGGGACGCCTTGATCGCGCGCGGAAAAATCTTCGGCGGCATGGACATCACGGAAAAGCGGCTCCCGCAGGATGGACGCGCCACGCTGCACGAGAATGGCAAGCGACTGAATCTCCGTCTGAGCACGTTACCGACGGTGTATGGCGAGTGTCTGGTCGTGCGCATTCTCGATCAGACGATGCCGGCCCAGTCCTTCGAGGAGCTGGGGCTCGCGTCATCGCAGGCGGCGGCGCTGCATCGTGCACTCACCGGACCCGCCGGATTGATCTTTCTCACCGGGCCGACGGGCTCGGGCAAGACGACGACGCTCCATTCGGCGCTGCACGCACTCGACCACCGGAGGCGCGCCATTCACACGCTGGAGGATCCTGTCGAGTATGAGTTCTCCGGCATCCGGCAGACCGAGATTCGGGAGAAGATCGGACTCACCTTCGCCGGCTCGCTCCGCGCCTTGTTGCGACAGAACCCCGACATCCTGCTCGTCGGTGAAACGCGCGACGCGGAGACGGCGCAGCTCGCGGTGCGCGCGGCGCTCACCGGGCATTTGGTGCTTTCCACGTTGCACACGAACGATGCCCTCGCGGCGATTCCTCGACTGCGCGATCTCGGGGTGGAAAGTTTTCTTTTGGCGTCGGCGTTGCGCCTCGTCGCGGCGCAACGCCTCGTCCGCCGGTTGTGCGATGCGTGCAAGGCACCGCATCCGGACAATGCCCGGCTCGCCGAGGAACACGCGTTACCATCGGCCACCTTCTTCCGCGCGAGGGGCTGCCCGGTCTGCCGCGAACGTGGGTTTCGCGGGCGCATCGCCATCCACGAGGTGGTTCCGGCTGAGAAATTCCTTCCGCTCATCACCGCGCATGCGCCGCTCGCAGATCTCGCCGCCCTGCGCGATCGCGAACGGCTCCCTACGCTCTGGCACCGCGGCCTCCTGGCCGCGGCCCGCGGGGACACGACGCTCGAGGAAGTCGCCCGCGTCCTCTGAACTCTTTCCGCACTTCACGGCTGCAATCCAAACCAACCATGCAGAACCAACGCACACGTCATCATCATCAAAACGGCTACTCGCTCCTCGAACTCGTTCTCGTCCTCGCCATCGTCGCGGTCCTCGTCGGACTGCTCCTGCCCAAGGGTTTCGACGCCCTGCGCAATGCTCGCATCCAGCAGGTCGAAAAAACCGTCGATACGCTCAAAACCGCGCTGACTGACTATCTCTCGATGGTCGGAGGCAACGGCAGCCTGCCGCGCACCGAAGGGACGGGCATTCCGACGTCCGGGGCCGCGCTGACCGGCGCCACCGATGTCGCGAAAGGCAACGCGGCGCGGCTCGACACCGTGCTCCTCGCCACCGGAAAAATCGAACGGCCGCTCACGCTAAAAATGGGCACCCAGTCGTTCAGCTCCACCGGGACCGGCAACGAAATCACGTGGAGCCAGGCCTCGCTCGGCTTCGTTATGACGCCGGACGCCGCCCCACAGCGCAACTGGTCAACTGTCACCCGGGCAGAAGCGCGCACCGCGAACCCGGCGCTTGCGCCGTCGGCCGCCCTCGGCGCGAACTTCCGGCTCGATGGCGTCACCAACATCAGCGCGAACTACGTCATCGCGTATCTGGTGATTCCGGCGTGTCCGGCGAAGGACGCGTATGAATTGGCGCTCGCGATGAACGGGGCGCAACTGGCGCCAGTGGAAGGTGCCGTGTGCGACACTGGTGTCGTTGCGTATGCCGCCCCCGCCAACGGAGTCACCGATGTCTACATCTACCTCACTTCGATCTGAGCGGCTCACCGCGTTGCTTTGGGGCGACCGCTGGTGGATCGAGGGACGGACCGAGCCGGTCCCGTTCGGCGATCTCCATCTCGCCGCCGAGGTGTTCCTCGCGCAGTTCGGCGCCGACGAAAAACCCGCGCAGGTTCGGTTGATTTTTCAGCCGGCCTCGCTGGCCGCCGTCAGCGTCGCCTGCCCGAAGAGCGACCGGGAAACCATGCGGCTCGCGTTGAGCGAGCAGTTCCCGGCGCTCGCCGAGGCCGACCTCGCGTGGGGCCACGAGCCAGTCTTCGGCGTTGATCCGCCGTTTGCCACCGTGCTTTACCATGAAATGCAGGCAGGCCTTTTCGCCCTCGTGGCCGAATTGCGTGCCAGCGGAATCGTGGTCGAGTCGGCGTGGCCTCTGGCCACCGCGCTCAACTTCGTCCCTGACGATTGGCCCGATAGCGGTGCGATGATCGTCGTCGCGGCGGCGGAAAACCACACTCTGGTCTATCGCCATACGGTCGATGGCCGGCGTGAGGTCGAGTCTGCGATCGGTAGTGACGCCACCGACTGCGCATTGCGTGGGCTCCGCGCGGCACTCGCTCGCACCGATACCGCGGTCTTTCTCGTCGGCTGCGAAACGGCGGGAGAGAGGTTGGCGGCGAAGTTGCCGACTCCGGACGTGCCGCGGGTGCGCCTGGTCTCCTGGAGCCGACTGGCGACAGCCGTGGCGACGCTCCCGCTCAAACACCCAGCGCAGTTGCTGCCCGTCGAGCCACGTTGGAGCGCACATCGGGCGCTGCTTGTCACCGCAGGATTCGCGGCAATGGTGGCAATCGGTCTCCTAGCCGATGCTGCCCGCGTCGAGTCGAAGCATCGAGAGGCGGTCGCCGCGGATCACCGTGCGGCAACGGCCTTGCGAGCTGAGTTGGTCGCACGACAAAGCGACGCGCACGAACTCGCGTCGCTTCGCTTAGCCGTCGAGGCCGGCGAACCCGCTCATGCGGTCTTCACGCCGTGGCTACGAGCGACCGCGGTTAAGCTGCCGCCTGAAGTTGTGCTCACCCGCATCGCAGCCACGCGAACGAGCGTGACCATGGTAGGCGGTATCACAGGCAAGCTTGGCGAAGCACCCTGGCGAGAGTGGACAACGGCGGTCGCCGCAGCGGGCTCGGCATGGCGGTTTCCCGAGCGGCCTCCGCTACCGACTGCATCGTTCCAACTGACGGCGACGGCTCTCCGATGAAAGGTGCTCAACCCGTCTCCCTCAGAACGTGGCTCGTCGCGGCGCTGAGTCTCCTCCTTGTCGCCAGTGCGCTTGCCCTGCGCTGGCGCCAAGGCCGGAGGCATGCCCCTGCGAGGCTGGAAGCTCCGGAGTTGCGCGCGGAACTCGCGGCAAAGCCGGCGCCGGACCCAGCGGGGTTGGTGCGTTGGCGCGAACGGAACGCCGCGCTGCTGGCTCAACTCTGGACGGAGCCAAACCGCTCGGAGTTGGAGCAGCGTCTCGGGCACCGGTGGCAGTGGCTTCCGATCGAGAGTGTTCCGAATACGCGGTCCTATGTGCTGCGTGCCGTCGCCCCGGAGACTGTGCCGTGGTCCGCCCTCGTCGCCGCCGTCGCGAGCCTGGAATCGTCGCCGGGCGCGCTGGTTGAGGGCGTGACCATCGCCACGGCGGGCACTCGCACCATGCGTCAGTTCTCCGGAGTGGAAATCCACGTTCGGTTCCAATGGGCGGAGGCCGGCACGGGGCACACCGTCCCGCCGGAATCCGTCCGTCGGGACCGTGTGCTCCCCGGGCCGGATTTGCCGGGACGCGGCGCGGGACGCCGGGCCCGAGCCGCTCCACTTCGCCGCACGTCCGCCTCCGCCCAGCCTCCGGCTCCCGCGCGGCCTTCGCTGCGCTCTCGTCCCGACCACCCGCGCCGCTTCCGGTCGCGTTAAACTTTGTCCCAACCTCAACCACCATGATTACGCTCACATTGCAGATTCCCGAAGAAACCGCGGCCGTGTTTTACGATGCCGCCGAGGCGCTCAATCGCGACCTCGACAACCCGCAGCCGAAGATCGACGCAAAAACCTTGATGGCGTTTGCGCTCGCGCGGCACGACCCGCGCGAACTCAGCGCCCAGTTCGATTTGGCGCTACGCATCGTCACCGGTCAGGCGGAAACACCGCTGAATCCCGTTCTGAAATAGATTTTGGCGGGGAATTTCTCCGCCCGGTGCTCACGCCGGCCCGCACCGTTTTTCGGGCCGCATCCATCCGCTAATCCACCATCATCATGCCCAGTCTGAAACCCAGGAAACCGCAGCCTTCGGCGGCGGAACAACCCGCGCCCTCCGAGGGCCGCGTCGAAGAACAGTCCATGTCCGTCGGCCAGGAGACGGCCGGCAAAAACGGCACCGCGCCCGGCGCGGAGCCCGAAACCCAGGTCGAGGAGGAAATGCAGTTCCGCACCAATCCCGAGGTCGAGAAGAAGATCGCCGATTACAAGGAGGCGCACCCGCGTGAAGCGGAGTATTTCACCAAGCTCGTGCAGCAGCACCCCGAGCGCGCGGTGAACTTCCACCTCCTCCAAAAACAGCGGCAGCACGAAATCGACACCAAGGCGGCCATGCGCCAGTTGCCGCAGGCGGAAACCATCTACGCCAAGATGACGCCGGATTCGCAGGAGCGGGTGAAGACGCGCTTGGAGTCGGTGAATCCCTACAACCACACGAAGCGTTTCGTCGCGGCGGTGTTCGGCGAGTTGAACCGGAAATCGATGGCGGAAAACCGCCGGATGATGACCGCACCGATCACCAAGGTGGATCTTGCTGCGGCCAAGGTTGGCAGTGGCGCCCTGGCACCTGGCGCGGAACCGCCGCAATCCGGTGCGGCGCCGGCCCGGATGTCGACGGGCTAAACCGTGTCGGTTCATCCCACTATACGGAAGGCGGTGCTGGAGCACTTGGACAAGGGCGCCTTCGAGCTGCGTGTGGCGACAAACTTTGATGCCATCAAAGGGACGCCGGCGCATGACAGCTTGAAGGCCGCCCTGGCCAAGGTGGACGAAGCACGCCAGTGGGTGCGCGAATCGCTCGACGTGGGGGCACCCGCGGCAGCATCGACGTTTCCGCCGGTGGGCGAAGGGCTGCCCCTTACCCGCAAGGAGCGCCTTGGCTACCGCTGGCCGTGACCCGGCGTTGGGCGTTTCAACGTTGAATTCGATGGAGCGATGGCGCAGAAAAAAACCAACGACCCCCGGCAGCTCGATCTGTTCGGTCTGACGCACGATGACCACGCTCCTCGGATACGCCCATCTGGCGAAAGCCCATTGGCAGGAACACTGCCCGCGGATGTATCGCGAACTGGAAACGACGGGCCAACTGGAGACGGCGCTGGCGGAAGCGGAGGAGCGAACGTTGGTGGAAATGGAAACGCTGCAACGGGAATTGAAGGCGACGGGGTCCAGTTCGGCGCAGGCGCACCAGCAGGCTTGGGAACTGGTCCGGGAGAAGTATCTTCTTCTGCCACCGGAAGCGGCGGAGTAGCGGCCGCCCGCAACCAGAACAACTATCGGCTCTCCGACGCGAACGAGCTGGGCAAAGGTGGGCCGAAGCAGAAATTCCGGCAGAACGTCGCAGCGATTCTGGCTCTGCGGAAAATTGAGGCCGACGGCCGCAGTGCAACGGCACAAGAAAAAGCGGTTTTGGTGAAGTATTCCGGTTGGGGTGGATTGCCGCAGGTCTTTGCCACCGCCGAGGAGGCTCCGAAATGGAAGGCGGAGCAGGCTGAATTGAAGGAGCTGTTGTCGCACGACGATTACACTTCCGCGCAGGCGACCGTCCTCAACGCACACTACACGTCGCCAACCGTTGTGCGGGCGATGTATGCCGCCGTGACCCAACTCGGGTTCACCCACGGACGTGTCCTCGAACCGGCGTGCGGGCTCGGGCACTTCTTCGGGCTCATGCCGGAGGGAATGGCTGCGAGGTCTAGTCTCACCGGGATCGAGATCGACGGTGTAACGGCCCGACTGGCGCAGGCGCTTTATCCGGATGCGGACATTCGGATCAAGCCGTTCGAAAAAGCGGTGCTCGCGACGAATTCATTCGATGTGGCGATCTCGAATGTGCCATTCGGCGACTACGCGCCGTTCGATACCCGGCTCAATCCGCGGAAATTTCTGATTCACGACTACTTCCTCGTGGCGGCGGCCGAGGTGGTCCGGCCCGGCGGGTTGATCGCGTTTATCACGTCGCGCGGCACGCTCGACAAACAGTATCCGAATCTACGCGAGGCCGTGGCGCAGAAATGCGAATTCGTCGGCGCGATTCGGCTGCCGCACACCGCGTTCAAGCAGATCGCCAACACGGAGGTGACGACTGATATTTTATTTCTGCGCAAGCGGGCACCGGGCGAGCGCAAAGCCGGCGTGGCGTGGAGGGAGAGCAAACCGTTTGGAGAAAAGGAGATTTTCCTGAACGAGTATTTTCACGGTAAACCCGAGATGATGTTAGGTCGGCTCGAACGCGTGGAACATGGCATGTATGGCCGCGACGAGGTGCGGCTGGCCGATGACGGACGCGATCTCGCAGCGGCGCTGGCGACCGTCGTCACGACGCTGCCGGTGGGCGTTTATCAGCCGTTATCCGAAGGTGCGCAGCGGGCGATGCGGCAGTCGATTCCGGCGCCGCCGGGCGTAAAGCCGAACGCGTATGTCCTCACCGCCGAGGGTGGCGGCACGATTGCGCGGCGCGAAGGCGATGAACTGCGGCTCCTCGCGGAATTGCCAGTGTCGCTGGCGCAACGTCTGCGCCGGTTGATCCAAGTCCGTGACGCCGCACGGGAATGCCTCCGCACGCAGGTGGAAGAACGAAGCGACGTCGAGATCGAGGGCGCGCGGTTCCGGCTCAACCAGGACTACGATTATTTTGCGGGGAAGTTCGGTCCCGTATCGAGTCCGGCCAACGTGCGCGCGTTTGCGGGTGACCCGGATGCTCCGCTGCTCCTGTCGCTGGAAATCTACGACGAGGACCGAGACACGGCGGCCAAGACGGCGATCTTTCGCGAGCGCACCATCCAGCGCCGGCAGCCGGTGCAACACGCAAGCGGAGCGAAGGAGGCGCTGGTCGTCACGCTGAGCGAGCGGGGCCGCGTCGATCTCGACCACATTGCCAAACTGCTCGGCCGGCCGGCGGAGAAATTCCTGCCGGAATTGGTGGGCGTGTTGTTTCAGAATCCGACCACGCAGACGTGGGAAACAGATGACGAATACTTGTCAGGCAACGTGCGCGAAAAACTCATCGTCGCCGAGGCCGCGGCGAAAGCGGACGCGCGTTACGCGATCAACGCGGAGGCGTTGCGCGCGGTGCAGCCGATCGACCTGAAGGCGTCGGAAATCGACGCCCGGCTGGGCAGCGTCTGGATTCCGGCGGAGGATGTCGCGGATTTTGCGCGTGAGGTCCTGCGGGCGCCGCGTGCAGGCGATGCGCACGTGAGCCACGCCGCCGAGCTCGCGCTCTGGACGGTCGAGGTGAGTCACGAAGTGAAGACGAGTGTCGCCAATCGCAACGAATGGGGGACGGAGCGGGTGCCCGCGCACGAGCTGATCGAGCAGGCGCTCAATCTGCGCACGCCGACCGTCTTCGACTATGACGACAAGGGCGGCGCCCGCATCAACGCGACCGCCACAGAGGGAGCGCGCGAAAAGCAGCAAAAATTGCGCGACCGTTTCACGGAATGGCTCTGGCAAAACGACGGTCGGAGAGAACGGCTCGTTGCGTTCTACAACCGCGAATTCAACAACGTGCGGCTGCGCGCGTTCAACGGCGACCATTTGCAGCTTCCGGGTGCCAGCCCGGCGATTGTGTTGCGCTCACACCAGAAGGCCGGCGTGTGGCGCATCCTGCAAACGCCCAATACGCTTCTGGCCCATACGGTCGGTGGCGGGAAAACGTTCGCGATGGCCGCCGCCGCGATGGAGTTGAAACGGCTGGGACTGGCGCGGAAGTCGATGTTCGTCGTCCCGAATCACATGTTGGGGCAGTTCTCGTCGGAGTTGTTGCTCCTTTACCCCGGCGCGAGCGTGCTCGCCGCGGGGAAGGACGATTTTGCGAGCGCGGGTCGGCGCGAGTTGATGAGTCGCATCGCCACCAACAATTGGGATGCGGTCATCGTGACACATTCCGGTTTTGAGCGGCTGCCCATTTCCACGGCGGCGAAGAAAGAGTTTTTTCAGACGCAACTCGAAGAATTGGAATCGTGCATCCGCGAGGTGAAGGGCAACGGCGGGAGCCGGATCGTGAAGGAAATCGAACGGGCGAAAAAGCGGCTCGAATTCAAATTGGAATCGCTCGCGGCCGAACACCGGAAGGACAACACGCTCACATTCGAGGAACTCGGCGTTGACCGGCTGTTCGTGGACGAGGCACAGGCGTTCAAAAATCTCTTTTACACGACGAAGATGACGCGCGTGGCGGGGCTGCCGCAATCGGCGTCGGAGCGAGCGTTCGACATGCTGCTTAAAGTGCAACACGTGCAGCGCATCAACGGCGGCGGCGGGGTCACTTTCGCGACCGGCACACCGATCACGAACACGATGGCGGAGATGTTCACGATGCAACGGTATCTCCAACCGGAGGTGCTGCAAAAATTGCGGCTGAAACATTTTGACGCGTGGGCCGCGACCTTCGGTGAGACGGTTACGGCGATGGAGCTAGCGCCGGACGGCGCCGGGTATCGGTTGAACACGCGATTCGCGCGGTTCGTGAACGTGCCGGAGTTGATGCACCTGTTCCGTCAGATGGCCGACGTGCAAACGGCGGCGATGTTGAAACTGCCGGTGCCGGCACTCGACGGCGGCAAGGCGCGGGTCGTGCAGGCGCCGTGTTCGCCGGAGTTGAAGGAAATCGTCGCGGCGCTCGCGAAGCGCGCGGAAAAATTAAAGACCGATCATGTGCCACCGTGGGAGGACAACATGCTCAAGATCACCGGGGAAGGCAGGAAGGCGGCACTCGATTTGCGACTCATCCGTCCCGGAGCGCCCGACCATGCGGACAGCAAGGTCAACACAGCCGTGCGAGAGATCTTTTCCGTCTGGCAAGAGACCCGGGCGAAGAAACTTTCACAGATGGTGTTTTGCGACCTCTCCACGCCGAAGGCCGAGGGCGAGGGTTTTTCGGTCTATCAGGATGTGAAAGCGAAGCTCGTGCGACTCGGCGTCCCAGCGGAGGAGGTCGCCTTCATCCAGGACTACGACAGCGACGCGTCGAAGCTCGCGCTGTTTCGCGACGTTCGCGCTGGAAAAGTGCGCGTGCTCATGGGTTCCACCCAGAAGATGGGCGCGGGCACGAACGCCCAGACGTTACTTGTCGCCGAGCATCATTTGGATGCGCCGTGGCGGCCGGCGGACATCGAGCAGCGCGAGGGCCGGATTCTGCGCCAGGGGAACACGAATCCGGTCGTGAAAATCCTGCGGTATGTGACCGAGGGCAGCTTCGATGCTTATATGTGGCAGACGTTGGAGACGAAGGCGAAGTTCATCAGCCAGATCATGACCGGCGAATCCACCGCGCGGCGGATCGAGGATTTGGACACACCCGCGCTGACGTATGCGGAGGTGAAGGCGATTGCGTCCGGCAATCCGCTCGTGATCGAAAAAGCCAAGGTCGATGCGGAGGTCATGCGTTTGTCGCGACTGCGGGCCGAGCACAACGAATCGCAATACACGGCGCGGGCGCGGGTGCGGATGGCGGAACAGGATGCGGTGCGCTTCGAGCGCTGGGCCGTAGAAATCAAAAAGGACTTGGCGACGCGGCAGGACACCCATGGAGATAAATTTCAGATGACCGTCAACGGCGAGGTGTTCACCGACCGGCCGAAGGCCGGTGCGGCGCTCATCTACGCCGTGGAAGATCACAAGCGGGACCACTTGTTGGGCCGACCGTCGACGGTCGTGCTCGGAGAAGTCGCGGGATTCAAGATCGAGTTTCGTTCGACCAACTCCGAAAAACTAACGCTACGAGGTGCGATGGAGTATCCCTCGAATGTCACGCCATCGCCGGTCGGGATTGTGGCGTCGCTCGAACACGCGGTGCGAACGATCGAGGAAGATTTGGCGCGGTGCGGACAGAGTTTGGAGCGGGCGAAAAAAGAGCAGGTGGAATTCGGTGCGCTGACGGAAAAAGTGTTCGAGCACGAGGAGCGTTACCGCGAATTGGCCGTGCGGCAGTCGGAGTTGGTAAAGGCCCTCGACATTACGAAGAATCAGGCGTCCGAACGGCTGGCGACCGAATCGCAGGAAACCGAAACGCCGGACAAGGAGGAGGCGGCCGAGAACGAAGCACCGGAGGAGCGACCGGTAGCGGAGCGAACGCGGGCGACGGCGGCGCGAACCACCATGAACGGCGTGGCGAAATCCACCGCGGGCGCTCCGAAGGAAAATCCGCCGGAATTGAAATCACCCAAAGAAATGCTCGGCCCGAACGGGCATCGGGTGGATGCGAGCGCGGCCAACTGGGACGGCGAGGGCTTCTTCCGCGTGACGATGAAAGGCAAACCAACGAGCAAGCAGGTCGTGGGCAAGTGGCAGGATTTCTATGGCATCGCGCAGAAGGCGCGGGACGAGTTTGCCTTTGGACTGAGCACCGATGGAGTGCCGCTGGTTTTTCACCGGCTGCGAACGATCGACGGGGCGTTGAGGTTTAATTGGAGGCCGATTGGCGAACATGGCGGAGGCGGGATGGGTTTGGATGCCGGCCACCGCGGAAAAGGCATCGGCCGGGAGTTTATGCGCTGGATGATGGAGCACGGTCACTGGGGTGGGACGGCGTTGGGATATTCGCCTGCGGGCAAGGCGACGGTGTTGTCGGCCCATCGTGCGATTGTCGCGCAGGCGATGACCGAGAATCGCCCCGTGTCAGCGGCGGCCGTGGACGCCTACAAGCTCACAGTGCCCAAGGGTTACTTGCGCGAGGGAGAGACGTATCGCTTCGTGCGGGTCAAGGGACTCGAGGCCGATCCGAAGCCGGCCCATGACGAGTCGGCCCCGGCGCGGCGGGTGAAGTTGCGCGTCGCGTAGCATGCGTCAGATGGAATCAGAATCTCAGAATGGGTGCCTACCGTTGACCGTCGCCTGTCAGATCGCCTTCGACGCTCCGGCATCGACACGCACTGTCTCACCACTGACGTATGACGCCTCCGCGGAAAGCAAGAAAGCAACCACGTCGGCGACCTCACGAAAAGATGCAGGACGCTGGATCGGTAGCCGAGATTTCAAATCAGCGCGCACCTGACCGGGTTCAAAGTCTAGGACGACGTTGGGGGCTACGCAGTTCATCCGGATTTTTTGAGCAGCGTGCTGCTGAGCGAACAGTTTTGTGTAGGCCGTCATCGATGCGCGGATCACGGACGCGGCGGCAAAAGAAGAACTCGGTTCATACACATCGCTTCCAGAAATGTTCACGAACCCGCCGCCGCCTCTTTCGGTCATAATCGGCACCACGAGGCGACTCATGCGCACGATGCTCAGAAAATACATTTCAAAAACTTCGGTCCAACGATCATCAGTAATTGCGAGTAGTGCGTCGCTCTCGGGATGCCCGGAACTGTTGATCACTGCATCTACGCGTCCGAATCGATCCAATGCTACCTGCACGAGGTTTGTGAGGTCCGATACTGACGAGACGGTTCCTTGCACAGCGATTCCGTTAACCTCCCGAGCGATTGCATGAATCGCTTCGCTTCGGGACATTAGAACCAGCCGATAGCCGCGCTCCGCCAGTTTTCGCGCACATGCCGCACCGATACCTTTGCTGGCGGCGGTAATAATTGCTACCGGGCTGCTCGGATTGTTGAGGGGCATGACATAGGAATGATGAGCCGTATCATTTGATCCCGTCGAGCGTGGAGCTAGCGCGCACCGAGCGAAGCGTATCACCATGAATGTTTGACCGGCAGGAGCCGGAGTCACTGGCCTGCTGGTTCGCGCGTTTTCCCGATTTTGCCATGGCCGTCAAGGTGGTGCGCGCTGCGCCGCACACCTTCCCGCCGCGCTGCGCTGCGCTCCGCCGGCGTGACTGGCCATGCCTTCACGGTCCAACGCGCGAGACGCACTCGACAACCGGGCATCTAAGCCCGGCCGGGCGGCGCCACGTGCGCCGGACACGATGCAACAATCCTTATTTGAATTCGGAGCAGTAAGCTCCTTCACCGACGATTCGCCGGCAATCGCCTGCGGCGAGCAACCGCAGCAGCGGATGGAAGCCTTTGGCGTCACCGCGATGAGCGATACGGAACTGGTCGCGATGATGCTGCAAGGTAACGGGGTCCGCGCAAGGGACGCGCTGGCGGTGGCGAGAGACCTCGTGGCGGAGGCGGGATCGCTGGCCGCACTCGCCGGATGGCAGCCGGCGGATTTCCGGCGGATGAAGAGCATCGGGCGGATCAAGGGATGTCAGTTGTCCGCCATCGCGGAGATCGGCCGGCGGATGATGCGGGGGCCGGGCGGGCAGTTGCCGCTGATGAACCGGGCTGAGTTGATTGCGGCCCACATGGAGCCGATTGTCTTCGGGCTCGCAGTGGAGAAATTCTACGTTCTTTGTCTCAATCGTAAGAACCGGCTGATCAAACAGGTCGAGGCGACTTCCGGGACGGCAACAGCTGCATTAGCTCATCCAAGAGAAGTCTTTAGAATAGCCATTCGCGAGGGAGCGACGGCCGTCGTGTGTGTGCATAATCACCCAAGTTCCGGTGATCCCGCACCGAGCAACCCCGATGTGGCGGTGACGCGCCAGCTCCGAGAGGCGGCGAAAGCCGTTGATATTGAGTTGATTGACCATGTGATCATCGGTCGGCGCGAGTCTGACCCACTGGGCGTGGGATTCTTTAGCTTCCGCAATGCGGGGATGCTCTGAGCGGAGGCATCCTCTTGCCCATGCTCCGCCTTTGCGCCACCTACGGCTTCGCGAGGAGGTATTTTTGCTCGCTAAATACCGATAATTCACATTTTATATGTGCTAAGTTCCGATAATTCACATTTCGGCCTTGGAAGAGTTCGTTAGCCACCGATTTTTATGCCTCTCCTCTTCGGTTCATCAGATACCGCGCAAGTCACGCAACTCGCGCGACTGATCAAACGCAAGGTGGCGCGCAAGCTGGCGTCGAGAATTTACACCACGGACCTGATCAATGCGCCGGAAGACATCATCCGGGAGGAGCTGCCGGCGGTGATTCGCCATTTCTATCCCGGCGCAGTGATTGGCTATCGCACCGCCATTGAGGCCAAGCCCTCGCCCGGGGGATTTTACCATCTGACGCACGGCGGGAAAGATCGGACGCATGAATTGCCCGGCGTCACGCTGCGGATTTGGCAAGGTGCGCCGGCCGGGGCCGGTGACACGCAGGTGGGCGCAGATTTCTTCATGGCCTCGCGGCCTCGTGCGCTGTTGGAAAATTTGACGGAAAGTCGGGCGCGGTCAGGGGGCGAACGAAAGACCTTGGACCGTGAGGCGGTTGAGGCGTGGTTGGATCGGCTTTGCCGCATCCATGGGCCGGACGAACTACGCCGCCTTTTGGCCGCGGCGGAGGAACTCGCGCCGACGCTGGGACTCGCCAAGGAGGCGGCGCGCGCGCGGGCGATTGTCACTGCCCTGACAGAAGGGGGACAGGAGACGGCATTGGTTTCGGCGGTGGGCCGGGCTCGCGCGAGGCGCGAACCTTACGATCCCGACCGGTTGGCTCTTTTCGAGCAGCTCGCCACGCGGCTGGCGACGGAGTCCTTCGTGGCGGTCCCGGAACGTCCGGAAGCGGAGCGCCGCTTGCACGCATTCTGGGAGGCGTATTTTTCGAACTACATTGAGGGGACCATTTTTACCATTCAGGAGGCGCGGGAGATCGTGTTCGACCGCAAGTTGCCCGAGGCGCGGCCGAAAGACGCGCACGACATCCTGTCGACGTTTCATCTCGCGACGGATGGTCACAACCGTCGGGAAACGCCGCACGATGCCGCCGATTTTCTCCGGCTGCTGGAAGTGCGGCACGCCCGATTGATGCACGACCGGCTCGACGTGGGGCCGGGACGTTTCAAGGAAACGGCCAATCGTGTCGGCACCCGCGAATTCGTCGCACCGGAGTTGGTGCGGGGCACGCTGCGAAAGGCGTTCGAGCTGGGCCGGCATCTGGCGCAACCGGTGGCGCGGGGTGCCTTCATGATGTTCGTCGTGGCCGAAGTGCATCCGTTCAACGACGGCAACGGCCGGCTGGCGCGGCTTTTCCTGAATGCCGAGCTGACCGCCGGTGCCAACGGGCGGTTGATCGTGCCCACGTCGCTACGCGGCGATTACCTTTCGTGCTTGGAGGCCCTGACGGTGGGCGGCAACCCCGTTCCATTTGTCGGACTCATGGCGCGGCTCATCGGTTTTTCGGCCGATTTGCCCTGCGGATCATGGGAGCAAAGCGTGGCCGCCTTGGAGAAGTCCGGCGCCTTGAAGGACGCGCCCGGCGGATCGTGGGGACTCGCCAAGGTCATGCTCTGAAAAAACTTCAATCTCGGAAAGCCAGGCAGCGAATATCGGTTTGCGGCGGGGTGTGCCGGGTGGAAAGGCGGGCGGGGACGCGGGGTCGGCGTGGGTCGGGTTGGCCGGCTGGGGGTGTTTCCGCCGCAGACCGCTCGCGAGCGTGGCCCCTCCGGCGCCGTCAAGGTCGTGCTCCTGCGTCGCCTCCACCTTTTATTCCACCTCTGAGTCCAAAGTTGTTGAGCTACCTCGTCGCACGCACGCAGTTGGCTAACTTTGGGCCAAAGTTTGAATCCAAAGTTCCGTTTGCGGCATTGCGCGGGAACAATCGGGCGGCGGTTATGGGCTTGCGGCGGTGGTGTGACGGCGCGCAAAGGCCGGCGCAGTCTCTGGGATCGCTCGGGAGCGGTTTCTGCGTGCCGGGGTCGAGTGCGCCGCAGCCAAGTCTCGATTGTGGCCCCTCCGTCGCCGGCAAGGACACTACGCCTGCGGCGTTCCTCCTTGCCTGCGACTCCCGGGGCGAGCCCAGGAGATCGGTTCCGCCGTGCGATAGGCATCAGCGTAACTACGGTTCGGATACTCTCGCCGTTGCCAGCAGCTTGCGCAGTCCCGGCACGAAGCCGAACGGGAAGAGCTCGCCGCCGCGTTCGTTGAGCAGGGAGCCGTGCGAACCGATTTTCAACCCGTGATCCTCAAGCCACTTTTCGGAAAACACTTTTGCGAGCGCTTCGCGCTCCGTCGGCACCAGGACGGACTCCTGCAATAAAATCTGCATCGTGTCGCGGCCGGCGGGGCGTGCGTCGGAGGACACGGGCCGTCGATCCACCACGATGCCCGATTTCGCTTTGAGCAAATTGACCTCGTGCCGCAGCCGATTGCGCTCGGCTATCATCATGCCGATCAAGGCCCGGTCAGCGGGATCGGGGATGCGCCGGAGCCAGTCGGTTGTAAGCGGTAACTCGAGCACAGGCTAGCCGCGGGAATCGCGGCCGCTATATTGGAGAGATGAAAGAGCCGGCGAGTGGCGGAGGTGAGCAATCAGCGGGGGAGTTGAGCGAAGCGCTGGGGCGTGAACTCGTGGGCGGTG
>JAUYAK010000017.1 GCA_030693515.1 Opitutaceae bacterium | reverse complement strand
CGGGCCGCCGGCGCGGCGGACGCGAGGCCGTGCCCGCGGATCTCGCGTCGCTCGGGCTCACGCCGCGCGAATCCGAGGTGCTCCTCTGGGTCGCCCGCGGCAAGACCAACGACGAGATCGCCACCGTGCTCGGCATCGGCCTGACGACGGTGAAGAAGCACCTCGAGAGCACCTACGCGAAGCTGGGCGTGGAGAACCGCACGACCGCCGCCGCGATGGCCCTTGAGCGCATCGGAGCCGGTTGAGCGCTGAGGCTGAGCCCGCCTAGCGGCCGAACGAGCCCGCCTGCTTCGCGAAGGTCTTCTCCAAGCTGCCGCAGACGAGTTCGCAGAGCTTGAAAATCGAGGGATCCGAAATCGCGTAGAAAACCTGCAGGCCTTCTTTCCGCCGCGAAAGCATGTGCGCCTGGGTTAGCGTTTGCAGGTGGCGCGAGACATTGGCCTGCGTGCCGCCGGTGGCTTCCACCAGCGCGTTCACGTTCATCTCGCCGTCAAACAAGGTCTGGAGCAGGCGCAGCCGCATCGGTTCCGCCAGCACGGCGAAGCGCCGCGCCACGTGTTCGAGCGCTTCATCGGTGAGGGGGGCTTGCTTGGCCATGAAAACTACGGAACAGGCGCTTGACATAATTTCAACTATATGAGTATATGCGCATGTTAATCAACTCCGCAATTCTACCACCATGAAAATTGACTCACTTATCCGCCTCCTCGCCGGCACTGTGACCCTCGTCGGGGTCGCGCTCACCTATTTTGTCAGCCCGTGGGGTCTCCTCCTCCCGGCCTTTGTCGGTCTGAATCTGATCCAATCCGTCTTCACCGGTTTCTGTCCGCCGAGCATCATCCTCCGGTCCCTCGGTTGGTTGGATGACGACGGTATCATTCACTGGGGTGGCCGAAAGACGGGAGCCTGAGCCCGCCTCCCTTTCCATCGCCGCCCCCGCTCTTCGCCCTCCCGACCATGCATTCACCCGTTCTTCGCTTCGCGTTCACGGTCCTCGCCGGTGCCGCCCTCGGTGCTGCGATGGGCTTCTTCGGCCAATGCACCTCCGGCACCTGCCCGCTCACGTCCACGTGGTGGCGCGGTGCCCTCTATGGCGGCGTCCTCGGCCTCCTCTTCGCCTTCTCCTCTCGGACCGGCTGATCAATCGGCCACGCTTGGATCAAATCCACTCTGCCATGCGCCTCACTGTCGTTTCGTTGCTCGTCGCTGCGTTGCTCGCACCTGCGGCCCTCCGCGCCGAGTCTTGGACCCTCGACCGCGCCGTCCTCACTGCTCTTGAGCGCCATCCGGATGCCCGCGTTGCCCGCGCCCGCGTCGACGCAGCCCAGTCGATGGTCGATCAGGCCCAATCCGCTTGGCGTCCGCAGGTTTCTCTCTCGGGCCGCTACACTGACACCAATAGCCCGATGATGGCCTTCGGTTCCATTCTCAATCAGCGCGCCTTTAACTTCGGTCTCGATTTCAACCGTCCCGGCAACATCGACAACCTCAACGCCACTGGCACCGTTGCCTATAATCTCTACGCTGGCGGTCGCGCCACGGCCGGTCGCAACGCCGCCAAAGCCGGCACCGCCGCCGCCGATCTCGACCTCCGCGCCGCGCACCATCGTCTCGTTGCCGAAGTTGTCCGCGCCGCCTTGAATCTCCGCAAAGCCCGCGAAGCCGTCGTTGCGGTCGAGGGTGGCGTCCGCGCCTACGAAGCCGCCGTCGCTGTCGCCCGCGCGCGCTCCGAGGCCGGTCAACTCCTGCGTGCCGACTTCCTCAGCCTTGAGGTCCAACTCGCCCAAACCCGCGAATCGCTCTCCTCCGCCCGGCATGGTGCCGCGCTCGCGTCCCGCGCGTTTCACTTCGTCCTCGGCCTTGATGCGACCGAGACCACCGTCGAACTCCTCGACGACGACCCCGCCCTCGGGCGCCTCGTCGCCCCCGCGACCCGCGATTTTTCGCAACGTCCCGAACTCCTTGCTCTCCATGCCCGCGTCCGCGCCGCTGAGGCGATGGTCGACGCCGCCCGCGGCGCGCACCGCCCCACGGTCAATGCCTTCGCCAGCTACCAATACGACCACGGCTGGCAGACCGCCCGCCACGGCGACAGCTGGCTCGCCGGCATTTCGGTGGACGTGAACGTCTTCGACGGCGGCCAGACCAACGCCAAGGTCCGCCAAAGCGGTGCCGAACTCACCCAGGTGAAAGAGATGCTCCGCAAAGCCACCCTCGGCATCGGTCTCGAAGTGGAGCAGGCCCGCCTCGCCCATGCCGACGCCACCGAACGCCTCGCCGTCTCCGCCCGCGCCGTCGAACAGGCCGCCGAGAGCGCCGCGCTCAGTCGCGCGCGTTTCGAAAAGGAAGCGCTGCTCACCGCCGATCTCATCGGCGTCGAGAGCCGCCACCTCGAAGCCCGCCTTCGCCGCACCATCGCCGCCGCCGACGAACGCCTCGCCCTCGTCGAGCTCCGCCGCGCCCTCGGCCTCACTCCGCTCCCGCAACCCTGAGCCCCTTTACCATGAAGCCCGTCCGCCGCCACTCTCGTCCGTTCGCCACCGTCTTCACACTCACCGTCGCCCTCGCGCTCCTCGCCGGTTGCAGCAAGCCCGCCGCTCCCGCCACGGCCGCCGATTCCGCTGCTGCGCTCGCGCCGGCCAAAGTCCGCCTCGCCACGGTGCGCGCGGAAAATCTCCCTGCCGCCACCGAAATCACCGGCACGATCCGCCCGCTCCAACGCGCCCAACTCGCTGCCAAGGTCATGGGCATGATCGACGAACTTCCCGTCACGCTCGGCCAACGGGTCGCCGCCGGCGACCTCCTCGTGAAAATTTCCGCCGGCGAGATCAACGCCCGCGTCACCCAAGCCCAGTCGCAGCTCAATGCCGCTCGCCGCGATCTCGACCGCGAGCGCTCCCTCCTCACGAAAAACGCCAGCACAGCCGATTTGGTGCGCGGTCTCGAAGATCGTTTCGCCGGCGCGCAAGCCCTGGTCCGCGAAGCCGAAATCATGCTCGGCTATGCCACCCTACGCGCACCCTTCGACGGCGTCGTGGCCCGCAAATTCGCGCACGCCGGCGACCTCGCTTCGCCCGGTTTCCCGCTCCTCGAACTTGAGGGGACCGGTGCCTTCCAGGTCGAAGCCGCCGTGCCCGCCTCACTCGCCGCGCAACTCACCCACGGGGCCGCGCTCAGCGTCGAAGTCCCCGCCGCCGGCCTCACTTTTTCCGCCACGCTGGCCGAACTTTCCTCCGCTGCCGACGCCGGCACCCGCAGCGTCCTCGTGAAACTCACGGTTCCCACCGGCAACGCAGTGCGCTCCGGCCAATTTGTCCGCGTCTTCATTCCCGGCGCCCCGACCCGCGCCTTGCTCGTCCCCGCCGCCGCCCTCTCGCCGCTCGGCCAGATGGAGCGTATCTTCGTCGTGGGCCCCGATAACCGCGCCGTCCTCCGCCTCGTGAAATCCGGCGCGATACGCGCCGACCGGGTTGAGATTCTCTCCGGCCTCGATGACGGCGAACGCGTCGTCGTCGCTCCGCCCGCCGGTCTCCGCGAAGGCCAAACCCTCGAGATTCTCCCGTGAGCGCTGCCGTCGTTTCCCCTCCCACCGATCCGGCGAAATTCGGTTTCGCCGGTCGCATGGCGTCGATCTTCATCGACTCCAAACTCACGCCGATCGCCGTCCTCGCGTCGATGCTGCTCGGCCTCTTCGCCGTGCTGATGCTGCCGCGCGAAGAGGAGCCGCAGATCAAAGTCCCGATGGTCGATGTGTTCGTCGGCATGCCCGGGGCCACCGCCCGCGAAGTGGAAAATCGCGTCACGCGGCCGATGGAGAAACTTCTCTGGGAGATCGCCGGCGTCGAATATCTCTACGCCACCTCCAGTCCCGGGGCCGCGATGGTGATCGTGCGCTTCACGGTGGGCACGGACATCGAGACCGCGCTCGTTCGCCTCAATCAGAAATTGCAGGCCAATTTTGATCGCATTCCGACCGGTGTGACGCCGCCGATCGTCAAGCCGCGCACGATCGACGATGTGCCGATCCTTGCCCTCACGTTGCACAGTGCGACGCAGGACCACCTCGCGCTCCGCCGGCTCGCCGCCCAGGTGGACGACGCCGTAAAATCCATTCCGCAGGTCGCCGAGACCACGCTCATCGGCGGCACGCGCCGGGCGATGCGGGTCGCCCTCGATCCCGCCGCGCTGGCCGCCCGCCAGCTCAGCGCAGCGGATCTTGCGCCCGTCTTGCAACAGGCCAACCGGCCCGCGCAGGTCGGATCGCGTCCCTTCGCCAATACCGAGTTTCTCCTGGAGTCCGGGCGTTTTCTGCGCGACGCCGCCGATCTCGGTGCGGTCGTGGTCGGCGTGATGGAGGGACGGCCCGTCTACTTGCGCGATGTCGCCACGATTGCCGACACGGCCGAGGAGCCAGCCAACTATGTGCTCCACGGTGATGGGCGCTCCGCCGCGCTCGATGCCGCCGTCACGCTCAGTCTCGCGAAACGTCCCGGGGCCAACGCCATCGACGTCGTCAACACGGTGCTCGCCAAGGTCGCTTCGCTGCGGGGCACGTTATTGCCGGCGGATGTGACGGTGACGGTGACGCGCGACTACGGCCATACGGCTGCCGAGAAGAGCAACGAACTCTTGCTGCACATGGGCATCGCGGTCTTCGGAGTGGCGATTCTCATTCTGTTTTTTCTTGGTTGGCGGGAATCGCTCGTCGTCCTCCTCGCCATCCCCACGACGCTCGCGCTCACGCTCCTCGTTTTCTACCTCTACGGCTACACGCTGAACCGCATCACGCTCTTCGCGCTGATCTTCTCGATCGGCATCCTCGTGGACGATGCGATCGTCGTCGTCGAAAACATCGTGCGCCACCTCCGGCTGCCGGGTGCCGACAAAAAATCGATCCACCAGATCGCGCTCGAAGCCGTCAACGAAGTGGGCAACCCGACGATCCTCGCCACGTGGGCGGTGATCGCGGCCATTCTCCCGATGGCATTCGTCGGCGGGCTGATGGGCCCTTACATGCGGCCGATTCCCATCGGTTCCACGGCGGCGATGCTGTTCTCCATCGCCATCGCGTTTACCATCACGCCTTGGGCCGCGATCCGCGTGCTCAAACGCCGATTCGTTAGAGCTGCGACGCCCTCGTCGCGGCCGGAGCAAGCTGAGATCCCCACTGCTCCAGACCACGACCACGCGCCGGACGATTGGTCCACCCGGCTCTACTACCGCGTCATGGGTCCGCTCCTCGACCGGGCCCGCGTCCGCTGGATATTTCTGCTCGGCATCGGCGGCCTGCTCCTCGCCTCGATCGCGTTCGTCTTCACCGGTGCCGTCACGATCAAGATGCTGCCCTTCGACAACAAGTCGGAGTTCCAGATCGTCCTCAACACGCCCGAGGGCACGACGCTCGAACAGACGACCCGCATTGCCCGCGAGATGGCGGAGGCGATTCGCACTGCGCCCGAGGTCCGCGATTTTCAGATCTACGCCGGGACGGCGGCGCCGTTCAATTTCAACGGCCTCGTCCGCCACTCCTACCTGCGCCGCGGACCCAACGTCGCCGACATTCAGGTCAACCTCGTCGGCAAGGACGAGCGGTCCGACCAAAGTCACGCGATCGCAAAACGGCTTCGTCCCCTCGTCACCGCCATTGCGAAAAAATATGGGGCGGCCGTCGCGGTCGCCGAGGTCCCCCCGGGCCCGCCCGTGCTTCAATCCCTCGTCGCCGAGATCTACGGTCCGGATGAGACGCAACGCCTCGCCCTGGCCCGCGAAGTCCGCGGCATCATGGAGCGCACACCAGGCGTCGTGGACCTCGATTGGTATGTCGAAGACGAGCAGCCGAAAATCCGCTACGTGGTGGACCGCGCCAAAGCCGCCCAACACGGCGTGAGCGAGGCCGCGATTGCGCGCACGCTCGCGCTCGCGGCCCAAGGCGCCGCCGTCGATCTCCTGCACGCCGTGGACGAGCGCGAAGATGTGCCGATCATCTTTGAGTTGGCCGCCGCGAAGCGCGCCCAACCCGAGGCTCTGCTGGCGCTCCACGTGCGCGCCGATCTTCCGCCCGCCGCCTACGATTTCTCCGCCCCGCTCGTGCCGTTGTCGGAGTTGGTGCGGGTCGAACGCACGGTCGGCGAGCGCAACCTCTACCGCAAAAACCTCAAGCCCGTGACCTACGTGACGGCCGATGTGGCGGGCGCAGTCGAGAGCCCCGCTTACGCGATGTTCGGCATCGATCAGGCGGTCCGCGCGCTCGATGCGCGAAAGTTTGGCGCCACCGTCGCCGCGTTGCCGATTTATCATCTCAACGTCCCGCTCGACGATCAGTCGCCCGCGCTCAAGTGGGATGGCGAATGGCACATCACCCTCGAAGTGTTTCGCGACCTCGGTCTCGCGTTCGCGGCGGTGCTGGTGCTGATCGCGATGCTGATGGTCGGGTGGTTCAAGAGCTACGTGACACCGCTCGTGGTGATGGTGGCGATTCCGTTTTCGCTCATCGGCATTCTGCCGGCGCACTGGGCGCTCGGGGCGTTTTTCACCGCGACGTCGATGATCGGTTTCATGGCGGGCGCGGGCATCGTCGTGCGAAATTCCATCATCCTCGTCGATTTTATCGAGCTGCGCCGGGCGCATGGGCTCGCCCTCCGCGATGCCGTGATCGAAGCCGGCGCGGTGCGCTTTCGGCCGATGTTGCTGACCGCGCTCGCCGTCGTGGTGGGCGCGAGTGTGATTCTGGCGGACCCGATTTTCCAGGGCCTCGCGATCAGCCTGATGTTTGGCGAGATCGCCTCGCTGCTCATCAGCCGCATGGCGGTGCCCGTGCTCTACTTCATGGCCAACCGCGACCGCGCCGCGAGCAACTGATCACAGAGCGCAACCAGCCGCGCGCGCAGCGGTTCGCCGCGGGTGGCGAACGCGCGCTGGTGCTGCTCATACTCGGCGCGGCCGGCGGGCGTTTCGATCGCGATGGGCGCGTAGCCGAGTTTTTGCAGATCGTAGGGGCTGGCGCGCATGTCGACTTCGCGGATGGCGCAGGCGAGCGCGAAGCAGTCGGCGATCAGTTCGCTCGGCGTGAAGGGCGCGAGTTTGAAGGCCCATTTGTAGAGATCCATGTTGGCGTGCAGGCAGCCGCGCTGCTCAAGTTGCGCGGTGTCGGTGCGCGTGGGCTGGAGTTTGTTGAGCGGGCGCGCCGGCGTGGTGAAGAACCGGAACGCATCGAAGTGCGTGCAGGTGATCGGCAGCGCCTCGACGAGGCGTGCGAGTTCATCGGGGGCGAAGCGGAGCGGGTAGTGGTTGTGCCGGACCTGGTCGGGGGTCTGCCGGTAAACCATCGCCCACTCGTGCAGGCCGTGGCAGCCGTAGAAGGCCGGGCGCGATTGCATCGCCGCGAGCATTCCGCGCAGCCACGCGACGAATTCGCGGCGGTGCGCGGGCAGGGTGCCGAGATCGAGGGCGATGAGAGGTGGGTTCGTGGTCGGGAACTCAGGCCGGCTCGGAGAGCCGGCCCCACCTTCCGAAAGTTCGCGGTATTCCGGCCAGCGCAAAAACTCGCGCGCCTCCGCGCCGGCGAGCGCGATGTCCGGGCCGGGATGCCAGCGACGCAGCCACGCGGGGCGGAAGGCGTAGTAGGTGAAAAGAAAGTCGAGCACCGGGTGCTTCTCGCCACGCGCCGCGCGCGCCTGGTGCGGATCGGTCCACGCGCGCACGCGCGCCTCATGCGCGGCGGCGCGGGCGCGCCACACGGCTTCATCGAGCGTTTCGATGGCGGGAAGGTAGGAGCTTGCTTGCAAGCGATGGAAAACAGGGTGGGCCGCGGAGGAATCGCTAACAAGCGAGCGCCTACCGGCGCGCGGTCAGATCGAAGGCGTAGCGCTCCTTGAGAAAAACCATCAGGACCTCGGCCGTGATTTGGGCGAAGCGCGCGCGGTTCTCCGGCGTGTCGCGCACGCCGGGCCGCGGGCACTCGATCTGGAGGCCGTCGACCTTGGGTGTGTCGCCCGCGGCATGCTGGCGCACGATGTAGCCGCCGGCAAAAAACGGATGGTTGCCCGGCTGCGGTTCCTGGGGGCTGGGCGTGGCGCGGAGCCCGCGGGAGGCAAAGAGATCGCCGAGGCTGCCGGGGCCGCGGAGCAGCACGGCGGCGCTGCCGCCGAGGCGTGCGTGCAAATCGCGGAGCGTGCCGAGCTGCATGACGCCCGAGGCGTCGAAGGCCGGGTCGTCGCGATTGAGCTGCTTGGCGTCGAGGGCGTAGCCGAGCTCGAGGCGGGCGATCGGGTGCGCGTGGCCGTGGAGATCGATGAGAAACGCGAAACCGTGGCGGGCGACGGCGGCCGCGAGCGCGCCTTGGATGGCGGCGTGGAAGTCGCGCCAGGCCTTTTGCGCGAGGGGATCGCCCTGCGCGGCCTCCTCGATCTCGCGGTTGGGATCGAGCTTGCTGCGGTGGAGGTGGCTGGCGACGAGATGGGCATGGCGGCCTGTCCGCGCGTGCAGCGCGGCGGTGAGGGCGCGGGCCAGTTCCTGCGTGTTGGCATCCATGTCCGTGACGCCCTGGGTGCGGTTGGGGATCGCGTCGGGCTTGAGCCGGCCGCCGTGCGGCGCGGTGAGCACGATCGGCAGATCGCCGGCGACGTATTCGACGTAACGCGCGGCATCGAAGTAGGACTGGCCGGGGATTTTCTCTGCCGTGGCGGCCGGGAGCTGCCCCGCGAGGACTCCGACAACGAGCAGGCCGAGCAGGCGACGACGGAAGCAATCAGGTTTCACGAAGAAGAAGACGCCGCACACCCTCGATGGGTGCGGCGGTGATGGGTTGCAACGCGAGGCGAGTGCGCGCGGCGAGCGGGCCGGCGACAACCGGGTGATTGAGCAGCGCGCCGCTCAGGCCGGTGGGCAGCGTGGCCGGCGCGACGCCGGGGAAAAGTTTCTCCGCGACGCGGTTCGCGAGCGCAAGCAGCTCGCCGGCAGATTCGATGGCGACTTCGCGCGCGACAGCGTCGCCCTCTTCGGCCAGCCGCAGCACGACCGGGGCGAGGGCGGCGATGATGCGGTTGGGCTCGGCGTGGCTGTAGTAGTAGCGAGTCACGGCGCGGGCATCGGCCGCGGTGCCGAGCTGCGTGTGATCGCGCACCGCGGGGCCGAGGCGTGACGGCGGGAGCCAGCCCTGGAGTTCGAGCAACGCGCGGGCGATGGCGCGGCGGCCGAGTTCGTAGCCGCTGCCGGGATCGCCGAAGCGCCAGCCGGTGCCGCCGGCGTAATGAATCGCGCCGTCTGACGAACGCGCGGCGACGAACGAGCCCGTGCCGGCGTGAACCACGAGGCCGGGCGCGCCGCCGGTGGCGAGTTCGAGGGTGGGGAGGGAATCGAGTGCGGCGGTGACACGGCCCAGCCCGGTGAGCGTCGCGGCGAACTCCTGCCAGAAGGCCGGCAGTCCGGCCATGAACAGGCACGTGTGGCTGATTTTCGAGCTGAGATTCTCAATTCTAGATTCCGCGATCAGCGTGGCAATGGCGGTGGAGACGATGGCGCGGGCCTGCTCCGGGCCGGCGACGTTGGGATTGCAGCCGGGCGCGACATGGCGCGCGAGGATCGCACCCGTGGCATCGACCAGAATGCACTCGGTCTTGGTGCCGCCGCCGTCGATGCCGATCTTGCAGGTCATTATGATCGGGAGTGAGTCACAGAGAGCACGGAGGATTCACGGAGGTCACAGTGAAACAAACCGTAGTTCATGCTCTGTGATCTCTGGGTCTTCTCCGTGGTCTCTGTGACAAAAATTCTTCTTCACGCGAGCTGCTTGCTCAGGCGGTGCTTGTATTTGGCGCCGACCGCGCGGTTGTGCTCGATAGCGCCGGGGATGTTTTGCGAGCGGAGGACGGGGAGCGGGTGGTTGTTTTGCTTCAACCACTCCATCGCGGAAAGCGTGAGCCAGTTCAGGAGCGAAGCACCCACGAAAGTGCTCGTGGGGCCAGTCGCGATCTCGGGCGTCAGCTCCATGATCGTGTCGCCGGGGACGCCGCCGTTATCGAGCGTGTAGTCGGCGATCGCGTGGAGGTTCTGGCCGCCAGGATGCACGGTCTTGACGGTGGTGGACATCGCGAGCGAGCAGAGGGCGACGACCACGCAGCCTTTTTTCTTCGCGTGCAGGGCGACCTCGATGGGGGAGGAGTTTTTGCCGGAGTTGGAGATGACGATGACGACCTCGCCGGCGCGGAGTTCGTATTGGCGGTCGTAGCGTTCGACGAGTTTGGTGCCGTAGCCGACGAGGTTCTCGATGAAGCCGGCGGTGGGGTCGTTGATGCTTGTGATGCAGACGAGGCCGCCGGCGCGGCCGACGATCTCGCGGGCGATGATCTCGCTGTGGCCGGAGCCGAAGGTGTGGATGACCTCGCCGCGTGCGACGCTGGCCCCGAGGATGGGCGCGAGGGTCGCGATGGTCGCGGCGTTTTTCTCTCGCGCGGTGGCGAGTAGCGCGAGCGAGCGGTCGTAGTAGGCGGTGGCGAGCGGGGACATGCGGGAGGGAATGAGGGACGGAGGGAATGAGGGAAAGCGGGAAAAGCGGCGTTGCGCGCGGCAGGGCGCGTTTCACGCTGCCGGCATGCTCCGCGCCATCGATCACCTCAACCTCGTCGTCGCCGATCTCGCGCGGTCGGTGAAATTCTACACGGAGGTGCTCGGGTTCGTGAAGACGGCGGACGTCACAATGGAGGGCGCATGGATCGAGGAGATCATCGGGCTCAAGGGCGTAAAGGGTCTGGTGGCCTTCGTCGAATTGCCGGGTGGCGGCGGGCCGAGGATTGAGTTGCTGCAATATGTGGCGCCGGCCGGCGTGGTGCGGCCCGAGAACTCGCGGGCGAACACCCACGGCCTGCGGCACATCGCGTTTCGGGTGGACGATATCGCGGGGATGACGGCGCGGTTGCGCGCGGCGGGCGTCACGCTCTTCAGCGATCCGGTGAAGGTGCCGCGCGGCGTGGTGAAGTTTGCCGCGGGCGACAAGACGCTCGTCTATTTCCTCGATCCGGACGGCGTGATTCTGGAGCTGGCGGAGTATCGGTAGCGGCTGCGCGCGTGGTCGTGTCGTTCCACTCGCTGGCGCTTGCGGCTCCTGTTGATCAGTTTTCCCACCGGCCGTAGATGCCGCAGGGGAGGATTTTTCCGTCGGCCTGGATGGGCAGGCCGACTTCGCCGGCGGTGATCGTGCCGCTCCGGCCGTGCATCAGTTCGGCGAGGAGATTGGCGACGACGGTCGGCGAGAGGCGCGCGGTGTAGGCGTTGATGAGGAAGAACAGCGGCTGCGGGGTGAGCAGGGCGCGGCATTCGGTGAGCAGCGGCCAGAGGTGCTCCTCTAGTTTCCACATCTCGCCCGTCGCGCCGCGGCCGTAGGTGGGCGGGTCCATGATGATGGCGTCGTAGAACTTTCCGCGCTTCTGCTCGCGGCGGACGAATTTCAGGCAGTCGTCGGCGATGGTGCGGACGGGGGCGGCGGAGAGGCCGCTGTGGATGAGGTTTTCTTTGCACCATTTGACCATGCCCTCGGCGGCGTCGATGTGGGTGACGCTCGCGCCGGCCTTGGCGGCGGCGACGGTGGCGGCGCCGGTGTAGCCGAAGAGATTGAGGACGTTGACCTCCCGGCCGGCGGCGCGGGCGGCTTTGATAATGGCGGAGAACCAGTCCCAGTTGACGGCTTGTTCGGGGAAAAGGCCGGTGTGCTTGAAGGAGGTGGGGTGAATCTTGAAGGTCAGGCCGAGGGGGGCGTAGGAGATTTTCCAGTGGTCGGGCAGAGGGCGGCGAAACTCCCATTTGCCGCCGCCTTGCTCGCTGCGGTGGTAGAGGCCGTCCCACTGCTCCCAGCGCGTGGGCGCGGGCTGGCCGGCCTCGGCATGGCGGGGCCAGATAATCTGCGGGTCGGGGCGGACGAGGGTGAATTCGCCCCAGCGCTCGTGTTTCATGCCGTCGCCGGACTCGAGGAGTTGGTAATCGCGCCAGCGGTCGGCGACGAGGAGGGCAGGGCGGACGATGGCGGGCATGCGATGGAGCGGACGGGAGGGAAGGGAAGGCGCCACACTCGCGGCTGTCGAGCCGGGGCTGCGGGGATTTGCGGAGAGCTCGGGAACATTGACTTAGGCGGCGGAGTCGGGTGCTTTCTTCCTTTGCTTCACACCATGAACACACAGACCAAACTCCTCACGCGAGCCACGCTCGCGTTGTTCGTTGCCGCGTTTGCGGCTGTTTCGGCCTCGGCCGATGTCGTCGAGACCAAGAACGGCGCCAAGATCGTCGGCAAAGTCGTAAAGATCGCCGATGGCACCGTGTCCGTTGACACGGCCTATGCCGGCACGATCGGCATCAAGCAGTCCGAGGTCGCCAGCATCTCGACTGACACGCCCGTCGCGGTCCGCCTCGACAGCGGCACGCGCATCGACGGCAAGATCGCCGGCAGCGCCAACGGCGCGCTGCAAATCACGGGCGGCGATGGCTCCATCTCGACCACGGTCGGCAAGGTCGCGGCCTCTTGGGCGGCAGGTGGCAAGGACCCCGCGGTCGCGGCGCTGGAGCGTGGCTGGGCCTACGAGGCCGCCGTGGACATCGCGGGCAAGACCGGCAACAAGGAGCAGCTCGGCACGGGTTTCTCGTTCCGCGCGACGCTCGCGGGCGCGCAGGATACGCTGCAGTTCTACTCCGCGTATGACCGCCAGGTGTCGGACGGCGTGAAGTCCGCCGACCAGTTCAAGGCCGGCGTGGACTACTCCAACAATTTCTCGGGTCGCAAGTCCTGGTATGTGCGCGACGAGGCGGGCTTCGACCGCGTGAAGGACATCGAGCTCTACAACGTCGCCGCGGTCGGCATGGGCTACGATTTCATCAAGGAGCCGAAGCAGACCCTCACGGGCCGCGCCGGTGTGTCGTTCCGCTATGCGGGCTACAAGAACCCGCGCACCGAGGATGTGAAGAGCGCCGGTCTCGACTTCGGCCTCGCGCACCGCCTGCAGATGGAAAACTCGGTGCTTGTGAACCGCCTCTCCTACGTCCCGACCTTCGAGGATTTCAGCAACTTCATCCTCACCCACGAGAGCTTCCTCGAGCTGCCCCTCACTAGCACACAATGGAAGCTCCGCATGGGCGTGGCCAACGACTATAACAGCAAGCCCGGTCGCGGCGTCGAGCGCCTCGACACAACCTACTTCACCCGCCTCGTGCTGAGCTGGAAGTAAGCGCCGAAGCTGCGAACGACGGCACTTTCACCAGACCCGGTTTCATTCGCTTTGGGTCCGATACCGCGAAGCTTGCTTCGCCTTGGTCGGTGGAACGGGTTGCGGCGTGGGCTTCACGATGGTCGGAAGAGTTTCGAGTGGTTTGGTCAAATGCCCCGGAGCTTGCTCCGGGGATGTTTACCCAGGGCCGCGCGAGCGGCCCTTTTTTGTGCCCGCGCACCGGACGCTCCGACTAGAAATCGGATTGCGCCCTTTCGCCGGGCCGTTCGTCTCTTCCCTCGCCCCTATGAAGAACCGCGTCCTCTCCTTCGCCCTCGCTACTGCCTTGCTCGCTCCGGTCGCCCTCGCCGCCGGGACCGACGTGAAGCTCACCCGCGCCGACGACCGCGTGCGCGCCGAGATCGGCGGCCAGTTGTTCACGGAATACATCTTCAAGGGCGGCCCGCGGCCTTTCCTTTACCCGGTCCATGCCGCCGACGGCACGCCGATGTCGCGGAATTTCCCGATGAAGACCGACGTGCCCGGTGAGGTGAAGGATCACCCGCACCACCGCTCGCTCTGGTTCACGCACGGCGATGTCAACGGGTTGGACTTCTGGGCGGAGAACGCCGGTGCCAAGCAGGGCCGCATCGTCAGCACCGGGGTCGAGCAATCCGTCTCCGGGGGCGCGGGTGTCATCAAGGCGCGGAGCAACTGGCTCAGCCCCGACGGCACCGTGCAAATGAGCGATGAGACCACCATCCGGGTCCGCGCCACGGCCGAGGCCCGCATCCTCGACTACGAAGTCACCCTCAAGGCTCCCGCCGGCCAGCCGGTTGTTTTGGGTGACACCAAGGAGGGCTCCATGGCCATCCGCCTCCCTCTCTGGATGACGCCGCCACACAGCTACAGCGGCGCCGACAAAAAACGCATCCAGCACGCGGGCACCGGCACCATCGTCAACGACTCGGGTGTGAAAAACAAAGACACCTGGGGCAAGCAGTCGAAATGGGTCTCCTACTACGCCCCCAAGGACGGAAAAATCTACGGCGTCTCGATGTTCGACCATCCGTCGAACCCGCGCCACCCGACGTGGTGGCACGTGCGCGACTACGCGCTCTTCGCCGCCAATCCCTTCGGCAAGCACGACTTTGAAAACCTCAAGGATCAGCCCAAGGCCGGCAACATGACCATCCCCGCTGGTGGCAGTGTGACCTTCCGCTGGCGCTTCTATTTCCACATGGGCGACGAAAAGGCCGCCCGCATCGCCGAGCGCTATCAGGACTACGCCGCCGGCAAGTAGGGCGGGTCTCCGACCCGCCCCCCGCCCTCAGGGCAGGTCACAGACCTGCCCTGAGGGCGAAACCCTCCTTACCCCAAAAAAATGCCCCTCCACATCGATCATCTCACGCGCCGCGCGTTTCTCCGCAACACCGCCCTGGCCAGTGCCGCCACGGCCGCTTTTTCCGCCCGCTCGTGGGCGCAGGTCGCCGGCGCCAACTCGGATATCCGCGTCGCCGTCGTCGGCCTGAATGGCCGCGGTCGCAGCCATCTCGCCAGTCTCGCCCGGGTGCCCGGCGTGCGGGTCGTCGCGCTCTGCGATGTCGACACCGCCGTGCTGGAGCGGACCAAGGCGATGACCGTCGAGGGCAAACAGCCCTACGCCGAGGCCCGCACCTTCGTCGATCTGCGCGAGCTGCTCGCCGCGCCGGGCATTGATGCGATCACGATTGCGACCCCGAATCACCTCCACTCGCTCCAGGCCGTCTGGGCCGTGCAGGCGGGGAAGGACGTCTATGTCGAGAAGCCCGTTTCCCATAACATCTGGGAGGGCCGGCAGCTTGTCGCCGCTGCGGCGAAACACAACCGCGTCGTCCAATGCGGCACGCAGATCCGCTCCGGCGAGGGCTTGCAGGAAGCGGTCGCCTGGGTGCGCGCGGGCAATCTCGGCAAGGTCACCGCTTCGCGCGGCTTCTGCTACAAACGCCGCGACACCATCGGCAAGACCGAGGGCGCGCAGAAAATCCCCGCCTCGGTGAACTATGATCTCTGGTGCGGCCCGGCGCCGAAAGCCGATCTGCACCGTGCGCGTCTGCACTACGACTGGCATTGGCTCCACGTGACCGGCAACGGCGATGTCGGCAACCAAGGCATCCACCAGATGGATGTCGCCCGCTGGTTCCTCGGCGAGGCGGGCCTGCCGCGCCGCACGCTGAGCGTCGGCGGTCGCCTCGGCTACATCGACGACGGCGACACGCCCAACACGCAGGTCGTGATCCACGACTACGCGAGCGCACCGCTTATCTTCGAGGTGCGTGGCCTGCCGGCCAAAGCGGGCGCGGCCGTGGCCGCTGCCGAGGGCGATGAAGCCGCCGCGGTCGCAGCCAATGCCGGCGCAGCCAAAGCCAAGGCCAGGAAAGGCGGCGGCACAAGCAGCAGCCCGATGGACAACTACCGCGGCGTCGGCGTGGGCAATGTGGTCGATTGCGAAGGCGGCTCGGTCGTCACCACGAATTATTTCACCGCCACCGCCTACGACAAGGCCGGCAAGATCGTGAAGGAGTTCAAGGGGAGCGACCGCCACATGCAGAATTTCATCGATGTCGTGCGCAGCCGGAAGACGGCCCAGCTCTACGGCCCGATCCTCGAAGGCCATGTCTCGAGTGCGCTCTGCCACCTCGGCAACATCTCGCACGTGCTCGGCCGCGCCGCCGCGCCCGCCGCACTGCGCGAGAAAATCAAAGCAGACGCTCCGCTCGCCGAGGCCGTCGGCCGCATGACCGAGCACCTCGCGCGCAACAGCGTCGATCTCGCCAAGACTCCGCTCACCCTCGGCGTGCCGCTCACGCTGGCGCCGGGCAAGGAGGCGTTCACCGGTGAATTTGCCAAGGAGGCGAGCCCCCTGCTCACGCGGGCGTATCGCGCGCCGTTCATCGTGCCCGATCTCTCCGGCAAGGTGGCCTGAGCCGGGCCCGCGCGGCCAGCCTTTGGCCCCATGAAAATCGTCCGTCTCCTCGCGCTTAGCATCGCAGGAGCCGCGATGGCCTGCGCAGCGGAGGCCCCGGTGGTCGCGCTGCCGCCTTTTATCGTCGAGGAGGCGACCAAGGGGCCGCCGTGGCGCCACGCCACTGCGCCGGGCTACGAGATTCTCTCGCGGTGCAGCGATGCGGTGACGCGCCGGGTCGTCGCCTCGCACCAACGGCTGCACCAGCTCCTCGCGGAGGTGCTGCCGCCCGTGTTGCAGTTGCAGTGCTCCTTGCCGCGCACGCTCATCCTTTACGACGAGGAACTGCAACCCGCCGCCTCGCGCGAAGTGATCGCGCGGATGCTGCAGCAGGACTCCATCGCTCCGCCGGACGACTTTCCGGCGCCGGCCGGCGGGCGCGGCTTCCGCCCGTTGCCGCCCGCGCGGCGCATGAGTTTTCTGCCCAACCTCCGGCTCTGGGATCGCGACGGGATGGCCGTCTTCATGATCGTGCGGCGCGAGGACTTTGACGCGGAGAATCTATCGCTTACGCAAAGCACCGTCGAGTATCTCGTCAAAAGCCGGTTGCCGTCGCTGCCGCCGTGGTTCGTCAGCGGCTTCCTCACCCTCTACGCGCAGATGCACTACGCCGGCGAACGGCTCACGCTCGATCCGCTCGAGTGGATTGGGTCGGCGCACACGGCCGCGGTGAAAGCCGATCCCAAGACCGCCCCGCCGCTCCTGCCACTGGACGATTTCCTCGCCCTGCGACTTCCGCCGGCAGCCGAGACGCCCGCTTACGATCCGATCAAGGCGTGGCAGGCGCAGGCTGCGCTGTTTGTGCGCTGGGGGCTTGAGGCTGACGGTGGCGCGCACCGCGCAGCGTTATGGAAATTCACCGATCTCGCCGCCGTGCGTGGCGTAAGCGAGGAGCTGTTTGCCGCGTGTTTCGGCGTGGATTTCGCCGTGGCGCAGACGCAGCTCGCGGCCTATCTGCCTGTCGCGGTGCGAAAGAGCGCGACCTTTCGGATCGCTCGCGCCGCGGCGAAGCCCGCGCCGCTCGCACTGCGCAACGCCACCGACTCCGAGATCGCGCGCCTCAAGGGCGACTGGGAGCGCCTCGAAGTCCCCTATGTGAAAAAAATCTCACCCGCGCTCGCGTCGAAATACCTCGAGCAGGCGCGGCGCACCTTCCGCCGCGCCTATGACCGCGACAGCCGCGATCCGGGCCTGTTGGCCGCGATGGGCCTGTGCGAACTCGATGCCGGCGACGAGGCGGCGGCGCGCGAATTCCTGGAGGCCGCCGCCGCCCTCGGCCCGATCCGCGCGCGCGCCAACTGTGAACTGGGCCGCCTGCGCCTTGCGGCGGCGCGGGTGCAGCCCACTGGCGCCGCCGGCCAGATCGGCGCGGATCAAGTCGCGGAGATTCTGCGGCCGCTTTTCGCCGCCCGCGCCGATCGGCCGCCGCAGGCCGAGGTGTATGAGACGATCGCCGAGGTCTGGGCGTGGGCGGCGCCGCGCGCGACCCGCGGGCATCTCGCGGTGCTCGACGAGGGCATCCGGCTTTTTCCGCGGCGCAGCGCGCTCGTGCTGCGCGCGGCCGAGGTCAACCTGCGCCACGGCTTCACGACCGAGGCAGCGACGCTCCTCGCCTTGGCCGAGCGGCTGCCGCTCAGCGACGACGAACGCCTGCACGCCGCGGCGCTGCGGCGCGCGGTGGCGGAGTCGGGGCCGGATTAAGCCCGGGAATAGGATGGTCGGCCCGGCGCTCCCATGCGGACCGCCATGCTGTCCGCTTTGCCTGTCGTCGCCATCGACGCTCATCTCGCCGTCCTCCGCCAGGGGGTGCGGCTGCTAGCGACACTCGGCGACGGCCGCTATGCCGCCCGACATCCGCTGTGCTTCAACGCCTCCATCGGCGGCCACGTGCGGCATGTGATCGACCATTACCGGAGTTTTCTCTCCGGGCTCGAGGAGGGGGAGATCGACTACGAAAAACGCGACCGCGATCCGTTGGTCGAGAGCCGCGCCGATTATGCGAGCGGCCTGATCGAGGCGATTGCCGGACGCCTGATCGAACTTGCGCCAGGGCTCGACAATCGCGGGCTCCAGCTCTGTGCCGAGACGGCGACGGGCATGGCCACCGCCACCACCGCATTGCGCGAGCTGGAGTTCCTGCTCAGCCATACGATTCACCACTACGCGCTCGTCGCGGTGATGGCGCGGCTCCAGGGCTGCGAGCCGGAGCCGGACTTCGGCGTCGCTCCTTCCACCCTCCGGTTTCAGCAGCAGCAAGCGGCGCCATGTGCACGGTGAGCTGGCGTCGTGGCCCCGGGAGCTACGATCTTTTTTTCAACCGCGACGAACTTGCCACCCGCTCGGCCGAGCTGCCGCCGCGGCGGGAAAGCCGGGAAGGGATCGAGTTCCTCGCTCCGCGCGACGGAGCGCGAGGCGGCACTTGGCTGCTGGTCAACGCCTGCGGCGTGTCCCTCTGCCTGCTGAACGACTATGCGAGCCTGTGGCGGCCGCGGCCGGCCGTCAGCCGCGGCGAAGTCGTGCTCGCTGGCGCGGCGGCGACGCACCTCGGCGACGTGGCGGCTGCGGTGCGTGGGCAGCCGCTGTCCCGCATCGCCTCGTTTCACCTGCTCGCGCTCGCGCCCGATGCCGCGCCTCTGTTGCTGCATTGGAATGGCGAGCGATTGTTCGAGCGGCAGAATGCCACAGTCATGGCGCCCCTGTCGTCGTCGTCATTTGCCACGGCGGAGGTGATTGCCACGCGCGTGCGGCGCTTTTCGGCCTATGTGCGGACGCCCGCCGTGCCGGAGGAGGAGGAACTCGCGGCCTATCACCGCCAGCACGACCCGCGCGCGGGCGCGCACTCGGTGCTCATGCGCCGGCCCGACGCCGCGACGCGCAGCCTCTGTCGTATCTCGGTCGATGCGACGCACGCTCGTCTCGATTACGAGCGGGTGGAGTGGGGGGATGGCGAGGTGCGTTTCACGCCGGCCCGGCTCGAACTGGCGCGATCTGGTCGAGGATGAAGCGGGCGACTTCCGTTTTCTTTGCCGGGCCGAACTTTTGGAGTTCGCCTGCGGCGCTGAGGACGAAGACCGCGTTGTCGTCGGCGTTCATGCCGACTTCGGGCCGGCTCACATCGTTGCCGACGATCCAGTCGAGTTTCTTGCTGGCCAGCTTCAGCCGCGCGTAAGCCTCCACGTCGTGCGTCTCGGCGGCGAAGCCGACCACGGTCTGGTGCGGTTGCTTGCGGGCGGCGAGGGTGCGCAGGATGTCCACGGTCGGCACCAGCTCCAGCGTGAGCGGGCCGCCCGTTTTCTTTTCCTTCTGTGCAGAGATTGACGTCGGCCGGTAGTCGGCCACCGCCGCCACGGCGATGAACAGATCGCAGGAGGGGAAAAGCGGCTCGCAGGCCGCCAGCATGTCGGCGGCTGACACCACGCGATGCACGCTCACGCCCTCCGGTGCCGCGAGAACCACGGGTCCGCTCACGAGATCGACGTGCCAGCCGCGTGCGGCGGCGGCGGCGGCGAGCGCGTAGCCCATCTTGCCGCTGGAGCCGTTGCTCAGGAAGCGCACGGGATCGAGGTGCTCGCGGGTCGGGCCGGCGGTGAGGAGGCAGCGGAAGGGGCGTGGCATGGCGTGGAGTCGGAGGCGGTGGAGGTGGCGGAAATTCCTAAGCGAGGAATTTTTCGCGCGCTCCCGGCTCCCACGCCAGCCATGAATAATGCCCGCCCGCTTCCCCGTCCGCTCGCGATCGCGAGCTGGATCGCCCGGCTCATCGTCGCCGTGATTCTGCTCCAGACCTTGTTCTTCAAGTTCACCGGCGCGCCCGAGTCGGTCTACATTTTCAGAAAGGTCGGTCAGGAACCGTGGGGCCGCTACGGCTCGGGCGTGGTCGAGCTGATCGCGAGCGTGCTGCTGTTTTTCCCCGGCACCGTCGCCCTCGGCGCCGCGCTGGCCCTGGGCACGATGGGCGGGGCGATCTTCTTTCATCTCACGAAGCTCGGCCTCGCGGTGCAGGGCGATGGCGGGCTGCTCTTCGCGCTCGCGGTCGTGGTCTTCGCGCTTTCGGCCTTTCTGCTTGGGCTGCACCGGCGCACGCTCCCGCTGATCGGCGCGAAGCTTTGAAAATCTTTCCCATGAAATCCCTGCTCCGCTCCGTTTGCCTCCTGCTGCTTGCATTCGCCGCGCTGCCGGCTCACGCGGTTTCTCCGGTCAATGCCACGTTCTTTGGCGTCGCCATCAAGGGCTACGACCCGGTCGCCTATTTCGAGTCCGGCAAGCCGGTGAAGGGCGACAGCGCCTTCGCCCACGAGTGGAACGGCGCGACGTGGCGTTTCGCGAGCGCCGCCCATCGCGATGTGTTCAAGGCCGCGCCCGAGCGCTATGCGCCGCAATACGGGGGCTATTGCGCCTGGGCCGTCGCCCAAGGCTACACGGCCGGCATCGATCCGGACGCGTGGAAAATCGTCGCCGGCAAACTTTATCTCAACTACAGCCCTGAGGTGCAAAAAAAGTGGGCCGGCGACGAACCGGGTAACATCGCCAAGGCGGATACGCATTGGCCCAAGCTCCTGAAAAAATGAGGAGGCCGGGGCGGCCTCGGTCGCGATGAACGAGATTGTCGAATGGGCCATGAACCTGGCCGCCGATGGCGGGCCCACGGCCCTCATCGCGCTGGCGCTGGCCACCCTGCTCACCGAGGATCTCACGTGCATCGCGGCGGGGCTGCTCGTGGCGCGCGGCTCGCTGGCCTTCTGGCCGGCGACGGGCGCCTGCTACGCTGGGATCCTTATTGGCGATTTGCTGCTCGTGCTGATGGGGCGCACCATCGGGCGGCCGGCGCTGCGCGTCTCGCCGCTGAAATGGTGGCTCTCGGAGGAACTCGTCGCGCGCGCCGAACGGTGGTTCACCCGGCGTGGGCCGGGCATCGTGTTCGCGAGCCGGTTCATGCCGGGGACGCGCGTGCCGACCTACTTTGCGGCCGGCGTGCTGCGTGCGCCGTTTTTCCGCTTCGCAGGCTGGTTCGCCATCGCGTGCGCGATTTGGGTGCCGCTGCTGGTCGGCACGGCCACGTGGCTCGGCACGCGTGCCACGGAGATGCTCGCGACGTGGACGAGTGCCGTGCCCGCGTTGATCGGCGCAGGTCTGGTCGCCTGGTGCGTGGCCCAGCTCGGCCTGGCGATGGCGACCTGGCGGGGACGACGCCTGCTGGTCGGTCGCTGGCGGAGGTTCACGCGTTTTGAGTTCTGGCCGCGTTGGGTGGTGTATCCGCCGGTGCTCGCCTACATCCTGTGGCTTGCGCTCCGGCACCGCAGTCTCGCCCTCGTGACCGCGGCCAATCCCGGCATCGGGGCCGGCGGCGGCTTGGTGGGCGAATCCAAAAGCGAAATCCTGCACGGCCTCGCCGGCGCGGGCGATCGGGTGGCCCGGTGGACCTTGCTGGTCGCGGGTGAGGCGGGTGCGCGGTGGGCGGCACTCGAAAGCTTCATGACGGAACACGCGCTCGGGTTTCCCGTCGTGCTCAAGCCCGATGTGGGCGAGCGCGGCGACGGCGTCGTGATCGTGCGCGATGCGGCGCAGGCCCGGGCCGTGATCGAAGCCGAGCCGGCGCCGCTCATCGCGCAGGCGTATGTGCCGGGCATGGAGTTCGGGGTGTTCTACCACCGGATGCCGGCGGCGACATCCGGCGAGATTTTTTCCATCACCGACAAACGCATGGTCGGCGTGACCGGCGATGGGAAGCGTTGCCTGGAGGATCTCATCCTCGCGGACGGCCGGACGGTGTGCATGACGTCATTCTTTCTGTCGAAATTCGTCGTTCGCCTCGACGACATCCCCGCGGCGGGGGAGCGCGTGATGCTCAGCGAACTCGGCACGCACTGCCGCGGCGCGCTGTTCCTCGACGGCACGGCGCTCGCGACGCCCGCACTGCTCGCGGAGGTCGAGCGGGTGAGCCGGGCGTTCGAGGGCTTCCACTTCGGCCGCTACGATGTGCGCACGCCTTCGGCGGAGGCGTTTCAGCGCGGCGAGTTCACGGTCATCGAACTGAACGGCCTCACTTCCGAGGCCACCAGCATCTACGACCCGCGGCACTCCGCGTGGCACGGGTGGCGCACGCTCTGCCGCCAGTGGCGCATCGCCTTTGCGATCGCGGCGGAAAATCGCGCGCGCGGAGAAAAACCGCTCACGCTGCGGGAAGTTTGGCGCCTGCTCGTGGCTCATAGGCGTGGCCATGACCACGCTCACCGCCCCTCTCGCCGCCACGGATCGGTATGAACTCGTGCTCGCCGCCGGTCCCGGCGACGTGCGCGCGGCGCAGCGGCTGCGCTTCGAGGTCTTCAACCTCGAACTCCACGAGGGCCTGCCCGAAGCCTTCACGACCGGGCTGGACGCGGACGAATTCGACGAAATCTGCGATCACCTGATTGTGCGCGAACGTGAAACGCACGCGGTCGTCGGCACCTATCGGCTGCAAACCGGTCGCCGCGCCGCAGCGAACCTCGGCTACTACAGCGCGCGGGAGTTCGAATTTTCCCCTTTCGAGCCAGTCCGAGATCAACTTGTGGAACTGGGCCGCGCGTGCGTCGCCGCCGATCACCGCAACCACAACGTCCTCGGTCTGCTGTGGAAGGGGATCGCGCGCTATGCGCACACGCACGGGGCGCGCTACCTCACCGGTTGCAGCTCGCTGACGACGCAGGACGAGGCCGCCGCCCTCGCCACCTATCGCCAGCTCGCCGGGTCGTGCCTCGTCGCGCCGCGTTGGCGGACGCAACCCTGTGACGGCTGGCGGTGCGACACGCACGGCCTCGATCCGGAGGCCATCCCCGTGCCGCGCCTGCTCCGCGCCTATCTGGCGCTCGGCGCAAAAATCTGCGGCGAACCGGCCATCGACCGCGAATTCAGCACGGTGGATTTTCTCACGTGGATCGACCTTGAGGCGCTGCCCGTCGCGGTGCTGCGGCGCTTCTTGGGCTGACCGATCTAAATATGGATGCGAACTTGCCCAGTCGTATGCGTGCGGTGGCGCGACTCTCCGCGTTGGGGGCCGTCATGGCTTGGTCCGCGGTGGAGTCGCTTTTCGTTTCGGAGGCGGGCCGCGCCTGCTGGCTGCAACGCGTGTGCCGCCGGGCGCGGTGCGTCCTGGAGGTCAAGGTGCGCGTGACGGGCGCGGCACCGCGCGGCGCGGTGATTGCGGCCAATCACCTCGGTTATCTCGATATTCTCGTGTTGGCCTCGCTGGCGCCGTGCGTGTTCGTGGCGAAACACGAGGTGCGCGCGTGGCCCGTCTTCGGCTGGTTCGCCCGTCGTGCCGGCACGCGCTTCGTGGATCGCGAGCGGCGCGCGGATGTCGCGCGCGTGGCGCAGGAATTCGCCCCGGTGATCGCGGCGGGCGAAAATCTCGTGCTGTTTCTTGAGGGGACGAGCACGGATGGACGCACGATGCGGCCGTTCAAATCCGCGCTGCTCGAACCGGCGGCGCGGGCAGGTTGGCCCGCCGTCCCGGCGGCGATCATGTATGCCGTCCCGCCGCCGCACGCGGCGGAGCATGACGTCTGCTGGTGGGGTGAGATGACGCTCGCACCGCATTTAATCGGGCTTGCCGGCCTGCCGCGTATTGATGCTGCGGTGGCTTGGGGCACGCCGGCTGCACCGGCAGCGGATCGCAAGGGGCTCGCGCGGGCGCTGCATGATGCCGTGCGAGACCTGCGCCGCGATAGAGCGGATGACACGGTGCAAGCGTTACTCCCCGGCAAAGAACCTCAGTGTGTGGTCACGCCATGACTGCTCCCGCCTCCCCGCTCGCCGGCAAGACCATCGTGCTCGGCCTCACTGGCTCCATCGCCGCCTACAAGGCCGCTGATCTCGCGAGCAAGCTGCGGCAGGCGGGGGCCGAGGTCTGGCCCGTGATGACGGAGGGGGCGAAACGCTTCGTGACGCCGCTCACGCTGCAGGCCGTCGCGCACCATCCCGTCGCCGACGATCTGTGGAGCGAGCGCGATCCGGAGGTCGTGGCGCACGTGGATCTCGCGGACCGGGCGGACTTGCTGATCGTGGCGCCGGCGACGGCCAACACGCTCGCGCAATTTGCGCACGGGCTCGCGCCGGATTTTCTCACGTCGCTTTATCTTGTGAACCGCGCCCCGGTGCTCATCGCGCCGGCGATGAACGGCAAGATGTGGGCGCATCCCGCGACGCAGGCCAATGTCGCGACCCTCCGCGCGCGCGGCCACGTGTTCATCGGGCCCGAGGAAGGCATGCAGGCGTGCGGCTACGAGGGCGTCGGCCGGCTCTGGCCAGTCGAGGCCATTGTGGCCGAGGCAGCGCGGATCGTGGGCGGGCGGCCCGGCGGCTAGGATTTGGTTTTTTTCGCGCTCTTGCCGGTCACGGGGAACGGCGCGGTGGAGTGGTCGCTGGCGCGCGGCTGGAGGAGCTTGGCGATCAGGCCGGTCCAGCCGGTCTGGTGCGTGGCGCCGAGGCCGCGTCCGGTGTCGCCGTGGAAATACTCGGCGAAGAGCACGTGGTCGCGAAAGTGCGGATCGCGGGCGAGCTTGGGATGGGACTGCATCGCGGGGCGTTCGGCCTGGTCGTCCTGGAGGAAAAGCGCGGCGAGGCGGCGGGCGATCTCGGCGGCGATCTCTTCCAGGGTGAGGTAGGTGCCCGAGCCGGTGGGACACTCGACCTTGAAGTCGTCGCCGTAGTAGTGGTGGAATTTTTGCAGCGACTCGATGAGGAGGAAATTAACGGGCATCCAGATCGGGCCGCGCCAGTTGGAGTTGCCGCCGAAGAGGAACGAGGCCGATTCGCCGGGTTCGTAGCGCACCGTGAGGCGCACGTCGCCCTCGACAAATTCGTAGGGCTGGTCGAGGTGCGCGCGCGACAGCGCGCGCACGCCATAAGTGGAGAGGAACTCCGTCTCGTCGAGCATGCGCCGGAGCAGGCACTTCATGCGGTGGCCGCGGAGCAGCGAGAGCAGGCGGCGCTCGCCCACGCCCGGTTCCTGCCAGCGCGAGACGAGCTGCGCGAGGGCGGGGCGGTTGGCCATGGTCCACTCGAGCCGGCGTTTGAAGTCCGGCAACTCGTCGAGCATCGCGGGCTCGAGCGTCTCGACGGCGAAGAGCGGGATGAGCCCGACCATCGACCGGATGCGGAGCGCGCGGGACTCGCCGTGGGGGAGGTTGAGCACGTCGTAGTAGAACTCGTCCTCCTCGCACCAGAGGCCGATCCCCTCGTCGCCCATGTTGTTCATCGCCTCGGCGATGTGGAGGAAGTGCTCGAAGAACTTGGTGGCGATGTCCTCGTAGACGTGGTTGTGCCGCGCGAGCTCGAGCGCGATGCGCATGAGGTTGAGCGAATACATCGCCATCCAGCTCGTCCCGTCGGCCTGGTTGATGTGGCCGCCCGTGGGCAGGGGTTTGCTGCGATCGAAGACGCCGATGTTGTCGAGGCCGAGGAAGCCGCCCTGGAAGATGTTGTGGCCCTGCGCGTCCTTGCGGTTCACCCACCAGGTGAAGTTGAGCATCAGCTTGTGGAAAACGCGCTCAAGGAACGCGAGGTCGCCGTGCCCGCCGTGCTGCTTGCGGTCCATCTGGAAGACGCGCCACGTGGCCCAGGCGTGCACGGGCGGGTTCACATCGCCGAAGGCCCACTCGTAGGCGGGGAGCTGGCCGTTGGGGTGCATATACCATTCGCGGGTGAGCAGCACGAGCTGCTGCTTGGCAAAGTGCGCGTCGACGAGCGCGAGCGGGATGCAGTGGAACGCGAGGTCCCACGCGGCATACCATGGATACTCCCACGTGTCGGGCATCGAGATGATGTCGCCGTTGTTGAGGTGGGTCCAGTCGCTGTTGCGCCCGCGGCGGCGTGCGGCGGGCGGCGGCGGCTGCGCCGGATCGCCGGCAAGCCACTCGGGCACGTCGTAACAATAATACTGCTTCGACCAGATCATGCCGGCGAAGGCCTGCCGCTGCACGAGCCGCGCATCGGCGCTCGCGAGGTCCCGCTGGAGATGGGCGTAGAATTCGTCGGCCTCGGCTTGGCGCGCGGCGAAGATGGCGTCGAAGTCGGCGAAGGCCGCCGCTTTCGCGCCCGTGGGCCGCAGGCGCACGCGCACGCTCGCGCTGCCGCCGGCGGGCACGGCGAGGCGGTGGTGGGCGGCGACCTTGGTGCCGGTCTGCGCGGGATTCACGGCGTCGCGGCGGCCGTGGACGACGGCGTCGTTGATGCCGTCCTTGAAAAATCCGGGGGCGTCCTTGGCCCCGTCGTGGCGGCGGAGGTTGGTGTCGTTGTCGCAGAAGAGGAGCGTGGGCGCGCCGTCGCATTCGAGCGTGCGGTTGCCGAGTTCGGCGTGGCGCACGAAAACGGCGTGCGGCCCGTGGGCCGAGAGCGCGGGGCGCTGCGTGCCCTCGCGCCACGACCAGGTGTTGCGGAACCAGAGCTGTGGCAGCACGTGCAGCACGGCCGTGGCGGGGCCGCGGTTGTGCGCGGTGATTTTCAGCAGGAGATCCTCGGGCCCGGCCTTGGCATATTCGACCACGACATCGAAGTAGCGGTCCTCGTCGAAAATCCCGGTGTCGAGCAGCTCGAACTCCGGCTCCTCCTTGCTGCGGCGGCGGTTTTCCTCGATCAGGCGCGCGTAAGGAAACTCGGCGTGCGGGTATTTGTAGAGCATCCGCAGGTAGGAATGCGTGGGCGTGGCATCGAGGTAGTAGTAGAGTTCCTTCGGATCCTCGCCGTGGTTGCCCTCGCCGTTGGTGAGGCCGAAGAGCCGCTCCTTCAAAATGGGATCGTGGCCATTCCAGAGCGCGAGGCTGAGACAGAGGCGGGCGCGATTGTCGGAGAAGCCGGCGAGGCCATCCTCGCCCCAACGGTAGGCGCGGCTGCGCGCATGGTCGTGCGGGAAATAATCCCACGCGTCGCCACCGGGGCTGTAGTCCTCGCGCACCGTGCCCCACTGGCGCTCGGCGAGGTAGGGGCCCCATCGGCGCCAGCGTTCTTTTCCGGCGTTGGCGGCGGCGAGACGGAGGGATTCGGCGGTGGGGTGGGGCATGGAGTGATGGGGCAGGACGGCCTGCGGTGCGCGCGACGGCGCGCGGCGGGTCAGGCGCGCACGAGGGTGGCGGCCCGGTGCAGTGCGGCGGACGCGGCGGCGCAGGCCGGCTCGTTGTCGAGGGCGTTGAGCGCGGCGTTGAACGGCTCGGGCCGCGCCGGGCCGTCGTAGCCGATCTGGGCGAGGGCATTGACGAACGCGGCGAGGTCGATGACACCCGTGGCGGCGGGCAGCTCGCGGGCATTGTCGCGCTGCTGCTCCTTGGCGACGCCCAGCGGCGCATCGTTAAGGTCGACGCTGACCACGTCGTCGTTCGTGAGTGTCAGCAGGTCGGCGACGGTGTCGCCGGCGGTCCACCAGTGCCAGGTGTCGAGCACGAGGCCGACGTTGGGCGCGCCGATGGCGGCGATGAGTTCACGCGTCTCGGCCAGCGTGTGGACGAACGGATAGCGCCGGCCCACGAGGAGGAGCTGCGTGCCGACGTATTCCAGCCCGAGCCGTTGCCCGTGATCGGCGAGGATGCGCGCGACCTCGCGCAGCCGCGTGGTGTGCTCCTTGAAGTTCTGGTGATAGGTGAGCGTATCGTGGCTCGGCATGAGCCAGGTGCCGATGCGCGTGGCGCCTGCGCCGCGCAGGGCGGCGGCGATGCGGGGCAGCCGTGCGAGGCCCGTGCGGAACAGTGCGTCATCCTTGCGGAAATCCACGGGCAGGCCGGTCGCAGCCCAGGCGAGATGTTTGGCCTTCAGGTCCGCGGTGATCTCGGCGACGTGCGCGGGGGCGAGCCCCGCGAGTTCGTCGCCGCGCGGCTCGACGGATTCGAAACGGTGGCGGTGCGCGAGGTCGTTGAGTTCACGCTGGGTTTTCACCGCCACGCCGATGCTCCCGGGCGTCAGGGCGAGGGTGAACTTGCGTCCGGCCGCGCGCGTGGCGGCGAGGGCGGCAGGCACGGTGGACAGGGCGGCGAGCGCCGAGGCGGAGCGAACAAAGGCGCGACGGTTCATCGCGGCGGAGCGTGGCCCGCGGCCGCGGCAGGTGCAAGGAGCGCGTGGCGCGCGGGCGGGAACAAAACGCTTGCCCGCATCGGCGCGCGCGCGCATTCACAGCAGGAAAGCGATCCTGTCGGATGGCATCACGGCTGGGTGACGATTTCGGGCCTGTGGCGAAGTCGCCGCCCGGGGCGCGGGCTGCCGGCGCGGCGCTCCCGCCCTTCCCACCATGGTCACGCCCCGCACCTGCCTCGCCGCCACTGTGCTCCTCGCCTGCTCTGCGTTTGCCGCGGTGCCCGACTACAAGCTGGGCGATGTCGCAGCCGAGGATGTGATCACGCCGGTGCCGCTCCTCGTGGTGAACCCGGAGGCGACGGAAACGCTGCGGCAAAAAGTCGCGCAACAGGTGCAGCTCATCGTGCGCCACGTGCCGCCGACCACGGCGGAAGCCGAGGCCGACCTGCGCGACAAGATCGTGAAGGCGCGGGCGGACTTCATCGTGGCGCTGGAGACCGCGCTGGGCGGACGCCGGCTCACCGAGGCGGACGTGCAGACCGCGGCCTACGAGCGCACGCTGCGCGCGGCGCGGCAGAAGTCGCGCGACCTGCCCTTTGAAAAATTCGCGCCGCTCTGGGTGCGGGGCGAGGGTGACGAACCCCTCGTCGCCGCCATGGTGCAGGCGGTGCGCGAGGTGATGGCGCAGCCGATCGTCGCGACCAAGGACACCAATGTCTTTCCTTCAGGCCAGTCCGTGCGGCTGCTGCCGCTGAAGAGCTTCGCCGATGCGCCGGCCGCGCGCGAGCTGGAATCGGGCGGCACGCTGACTCCTTCGAGCCGAATCCTGAGCCTCTGGCGCGCGCGGCGCGTGGCGGAGACGAGCTTCCCCGTCGGGCAGGAGGCGCTCGGGAAGTATGCGGCAACCTTTGTGCGCGCGAACGCTCTGGCGGATCAGGAACTCACCGAGGTCGCGCGGGCGCAGCGCATGGACGGCGTGACGGTCAACGACACTTACGAGACCGGCCAGGCCGTCGTGCGCAAGGGGCAGACCATCGACCGCAAGGCCCTCGCGGCGCTCGCGGCGGTGCGCGAGAAGAGCCTCATCGGCACGCTCCAAAGCAAGCTCGAGGAAGGCCAGTCCTTTGCCGGTCTGATCATGAACCAGACCAAGTGGACGACCGCCGGCCTCGGGCTCGTCGTGCTCGTGCTCTGCCTGATTCTGTGGCGCCTGCGGGCGCGCCCCTCGACGGCGCTCGTGCTCGCTTCCAGCTCCACGCCGGAAGGCGCGGGGGGCGCGCGCGCGACCGCCAGTGATCCGGTCTGGCGCGAGCGGGCGCTTGTGGCCGAGGGCAAGGCCGAGCGCGCGCAGCAGGCCATCCGCTCCGGCGTGATGGCCTGGATGCGCGAAAAAGTGGTGCGCTCCCTTTCGAGCCAGCGCGCGGATCTGCTTTCCGCCCAGCAAAAGGCCGAGGTGGAAATCCGCGAACTCGAGCAGCGGCTCGAGCAGCTGCACACACCGCTGCAGCAGCGCATCACCGCCTACGAGGCGCGCATTCTGGAGCTGGAAAAGGATCTGGCGGCCAAGGGGGAGCAAAATCGCGAGCTGATCGGCGCACGCATCTCGGTCGCGCGGCAGCAGCTCATGGTCGAGCGCGAGCGCAGCCGGTCCGGGCAGTCGTAGCCGCGGCGTCCCGGCCCGCTGATTGTGGGTGTTAGCCAAACCTCGGCGGGCAGAGACGCCCGCCGCTACCTCGTCACTTCGCCTTTTCCTCGGCCTGCAGCGCCAGTTCGTAGCACTTGAGCGCCTCGTCGTAGCGGCCGAGACGGTTGCAGACGCCGCCCTTGGAGAGGTAGGCGAGGGTGACCTTCGGGTCGGCCTCGATGGCGCGTTCGTAGCACTGGATGGCCTCCTCGAAACGATTCAGACGCTCGAGGGTGGCGCCGCGGCGGATCATGGCCTCGGTGTGCTTCGGATCGAGGCGGAGGATCTCGTCGTAGCAGGTGAGGGCGTCGAGGGCCTTGTTGGTGCTGACGAGGGAGCGGCCTTTGTTGAGGAGGACGGCGATCCAGGTGGCTTGATCGGCGTTGGGGGCCGGACGGCGCGGGGCCTCGGGACCGCTGGGCAGGGTGAGGTTGGTCTGCGAGCCGTTGGCGTGCGTGCCGTTGGTGGTGTTGACGGGGGCGGCAGCGGTGGCAGGCGCGGTCGTGTGCTCCAGCTCAAAGATCCGGCGCTCCATGCGGTCGATCACCGCCATGAGGCGCTGGTTGGAGACCGACACCGCCTGCTCGGCCGGCGCGGTGAGATCGGCGCCGCCCATGAGCGCGGGCGCGGCGGAGCGGGCGGGAGGCAGCTGCGCGGCGCGCAGGGAGGCGACCTCGGCCATGCGGCTCATCGTGCGCCATTGGAGCACGGGCATGAGCAGCACGGCGATGAGGCCGAGTCCGCCGAAGGCGGCCGCGACCCAGAGCACGGTGCGGTTCGAACGGAGCGACTCGGTCTGCTGGCGCTCGCGCTCGGCGGCCTGCCGCTGGGCCTCGAGCTGTGTGCGTTCGCGCTCGGCCTCCATCGCCACGCGGATCGAGTCGAGCTTCTCGGTGACGCCGGCGACGCGGTTGTTGACGATGGCGAGCTGCGTCGCGTGCAGCTCCTCGCGGACCTTGAGGTAGGATTTGAGCAGCTCGGCCTGCGAGATCTCGTCGGGCGCGGCGGGTTTGGCCGGCGGATTCTCGGCGGGTGGTGTCGCTTGGGCGAATAGGCCTGCGGCAGGGGCGAGGAAAGACAGGGCGAGGGCGAGGGCGCGGAGGCGAAATTGCTGCGCAATGGTTTTCATGGGCACCGTGTTTCGCAGGCTGAAATGCGCGGTGATCTTGTCAAGGGGCGCGGCGCGCGAATTGCGCGCGGCGGTCGTCAGTCGAGATATCCGTGCTCGCGCAGCGCCCGGCGTAAGGTGCGCACGCCGGCGACCAGCAGTAGCAGGGCTCCGGTGGCGAGTATCACTGCCAGCTCAAACAGTACCCCCGTCGTGATGGGCTTATCCCGCACGTGGCGAATCGCCAGAAAGAGGGTGAGGCCGACCAAGGCACTTCCGCTGAAGCGCCAGATTTCGCGCACGACCAGCGCCCGGATTCTAGGCGAACCAGCCAAATACCGCAGCACTCGCGTGGTTTCGCTCACGGCTCCTTCTTCGGCAGGCTGATCGTCTCGAGATCCTTTTTCATCTCGGCCTGCAGGCGGGCGAGTTTGTCGGTCGCTTCCTGCACACGGGTGGCGCGGGTTTTCTGCGCGGCCAGCTTTTCCTCGGCCTCTTCCTTGATTTCGCGGACGCGGGCGAGGGAGCGGGAGTTTTGGGCGATGAAGACCGCGAGGCTTTGCTCGAGCGCATCGCAGCGGGTGCCGAGGCGCGTGAGTTCGTCCATCCGCGCGCGCACATCGCGGACGATGGAGGTCTTGGCGCGGATATCCTCCTGCACCGCGGCGGCCTGCTCGGCCTTGAGCGTTTCTTTCAGGACGATCTGGCGGCAGACTCCGACGGCGGCGGTGGCCACGCTGAGGGAATTTTTGGCCTCGGCGATGAGCCGGCCAGCCTCGGCTGTCACGGTCTGGTGTCGCTTCTGGAGGGCTCGGGCCTTCTCGCCGTGGGCCACGAGTTCCTGCTCGGTGGAGCCGGCGTCCTTGAACAGCGCGTCGGTCCGCTTGAGGAGATCGTCTCGGAGTTCGGTGGACTGGCGAATCGAGGATTTCACCCGCTCGATCGCCTGATCGAACGACTGGAGGACGGCGACGGTGGCGAGGCGCGCTTCCTCGCGCTCCTGCTGGGTGCGTTGATAAACGTGGGCGCCGCTGCCGCCCGCGACGACGGCGACGATGCTGGAGCCGACACTGACGAGGACTTTTGTGGTCATGCTACTTTCCTCCGATTTCGGTTTCGATTGAGACGGATTCGCGCTCGAGGGCGCGCAGGGACTGGCGGCTGGTGGCGAGGATCTTCTTGGTCTCGGTGTCGAGGCGCGCGATGCCGGCGGTGTCGGACGTGTCCGCGACGGCGAGGGCGCGGAGCTGCGCCATGAGCGGCATCACTTCGCGGCGCATCTTTTGCGCGTAGGCCCGGAGGGTTTTGCCTTCGGCGTAGGCGGCGGACAGTTCGAGGGTGCGGGAGTTGAGCTGGGTGAGCCGGCGCGAGAGATCGACGAGCTCGGCCTGCAGGCTGGTGTGGGTGAGGACGGTGCGTGAACTGCGCGAAAAGGAATCGATCACCCCGGCCACGAGGCGCTCGTCGCTGATGGAGTCGGCCCGCTCCCAGCGATCGTCCTTCACGTAGGCGCCCACCTCGTCGAGCAGCTTGGCGGCGGCCTTGGTATCGGACAGGCCTTGGATGGTGTTCAGCATCGTGTCGTAATGGCCGAGCATCTGCTCAAGCGCGCCCACGGTCTCATGCACGAGTTGCGAGAGCGTGCGCGCGGCCTTGTCCGTCGGCACGGTGCCGGTGGCGGCGATCGTCGGCGCCGGCACCGTGGAGGTCGGCGCGGTGGCGCAGCCGCCAGCGACGAGGGCGAGCACGAGCGGAAGGGCGGACAATGAGCGGGAACGGGACATGGGGGCGGCCGGCTGCGGTCGATGGAACCTCAGCTTGTGACGAAAATTTAACGAGGCAAGCGGGCATCAGGCCGGAGGGCCAAAAGGCGTAATGACCGCACGTCTCGGGCGGAGCATGCGCGCGGCTGCCGCCGGGCCGTGAGCGGTGGACGAAACGGAGGGTTTCCGGGCGCGAGCGAAACCGCGCCGCGGCTGTGGCTACTTTCGAATCGTGACGCGCTGCATCACGACGGGCTGCTTGGGCTGGCTCATCCCGCCGTCGCCGCCGCGCACTGTAGGGAGCTCGGCGATGGTGTCGACGACCTCGATGCCTTTGGTCACGCGGCCGAAGATAGTGTAGCTGGGCGGCAGGCCGTAGTCCTTGTGCAGGATGAAAAACTGGCTGCTGTTGGTGTTGGGCCCGCGGTTGGCCATGGCGACGATGCCACGTTTGTAGCCGGCGCCGCGCTGATAGAGCTGATTGAAGGGCGCGATCTCGTCGTTGAAGGTGCCGCCCCACGCGCTCTCGCCGCCGGTGCCGTCGCCCTTGGGATCGCCGCCTTGGATCATGAAGCCTTTTACGAGGCGGTGGAAGGTGAGGCCGTTGTAGTAGCCGCGCTCGGCGAGGAGCCGGAAGTTTTCCGTGGCCTTGGGCGCATCGGTTGTCAGCAGTTCAAATTCGATGGTGCCGTGGGAGGTTTCCAGCACGGCGAACAGAGGCGTCGTGGGCGCGGAGGACGCCGCCGCTGCACCGGACGTGCCGTCGGAGCGCCCGCAACCTGCCAGCAGGAGCAGGGCGCAGGCGGTGGCGAGGCGGGGGAGCAGGAGGGGAAGGATGCGCATGGGAGTTCGGCTGAGGAAGCAAACGACCTCACTTCGCCGGAGCGAAATATTTCTCGATGATCCAGGCGGGCTGCCATTGGTCGGGTTCGCGCTTCTTGCCCGTGAGATCGATCGCGGGTGGCGGGGTGCTGGTTTCGTTGAGGGCGAGGGTGTCTCCGACCTTGGCCTGCCAGGCTTTGAGGGCGGCGGTGAGGCGCGCGAGATGGGGGGCGTTGGCCGCGACGTCATGCACGGAACGGGTTTCGTCGGGGTCGTTGGCGAGATCGAAGAGCTGGCGGTAGCCGAGCTTGGGGTAGGTGATCAGCTTCCAACGGTCGTCGCGCACGGCGCGCTGGACCTGGATGTAGGGCAGGAAGACGGTGTCGCGGAGCTGTTGCTTCGAGCCGTCCCAGAGCGGGCGCACGCTCTCGCCGAGGATGCCGGCGGGCGCGGGGATGCCGGTGAGCTCGCAGAGAGTGGGGAAAATATCGAGCAGGTAGGTGAACGCATCCGTGGAGCGGCCGCGCGGGATCCCGGGACCGCCGATGATGAAGGGCGTGCGCATGGAGTGCTCAAACACGTTCTGCTTGCCGAGCAGGCCGTGGCTGCCGAGGGCGAGGCCGTTGTCGGCGGCGAAGACGACGATGGTGTTATCGGCGAGGCCGCGGCGCTTGAGCACGGCGAGGAGGCGGCCGATCTGCGCGTCCATGTGCTCGACCATCGCGTAATATTCCGCGAGCTGATCGCGGATCATCGCCTCGGTGCGGGGCCAGGCGCCGAGGTTCTCATCGCGGCCGCCGCTCATCGCGCCGTTGTCGAAAGGCAGCTGCGGGAGGAAGTTCTTCGGGAGCGGAGGGCGCGACGCATAGTTGGCGGGGAAGCCCGGCGGCGGCTGGCGCGGGTCGTGCGGCGCGGTGTAGGCGATGTAGCAGAAAAATGGTTTCGCGCCCGCGGCGGTGTCGTGCTGGTCGATAAACTTGATCGCGGCATCCGTGAAAATCTCGGTGGAAAAACCGGGGCCGGTGCGCGGGCCGATCATCTTGCCGTCGGGGCCGCGGTCGTGGAGGGGGACTTTCTCATGGTTGGACATGCCGCCGAACATCACGCTCTCGCCCTGCTGGAAGGCGCGGAGCCACGAGGGCTGGCCGTTGTGCCACTTGCCGGTGCCGAAGGTGGTGTAGCCGTGCTCGCCAAAGAGCTCGGGCATGAGCTTCTCGCCGGCGAGCGTCTGCGTGTTGATGGCGAACCAGGTCTTGCCGGTCATGAGCATGGCGCGGCTGGGCACGCAGACGGCGCCGCTGTTGCCGCCCATGACGTAGTTGCGGCGAAAGCTCACGCCGGCGCGCGCGAGGCCGTCGATGACAGGCGTCTTGATGTGCGGGTTGCCATGGGCGCCGATAGTGTCGGCGCGCTGGTCGTCGGCGAAGAGGAAGAGGATGTTGGGCTTGGCGGCGAGGGCGGGGAGTGCGCTCAGCGCGAGCAGGGCAAGGACGGTGGCGGGGAATTTCATGACAGAGGTGAGAAAGGTGCCACTAGGGAGCCGAGGGAACACGCGAAGGGCAAAGAAGAATAACGGCATCTTGCCGTGTTGCGACAGGTTGGCCTTGAGCGCGAGGGTGGGACGCCCGGATGCGGGTCCGACCTCGTTCGAGGTGGCTCGTGGAGCGTGGGCGCGCGGGTGGCGCGTCGTCCCGCTTATCTGACCTGCCCGCGCTGGCGCACGGTTTCGAGGAGGGCGCGGAGTTCGGCCACCTTTTCCGGTTGTTGCGCGTAGAGGTTGTCGCGTTGGGCGAGGTCGCGGCTGAGGTCGAAGAGTTCGCCGGGCTGGTCGTGCGGGGGGTAGTGGTTGGCGGGGTCAAACCACGCGGGGACTTTGGAGATGGCGCCGGTTTTGGTCGCGACGAAGAGCCACTGCTGGTGGCGCACGGCGTAGCCGTTGGCGTTGGTGTTGTGGACAATCGTGTGGCGGGGACTCGGGGCGCGGGATTTCCAGACTGCGAGCAAGTCGTGGCTGTCCTCGGCGCTGCCGGCGGGAAGCTTGAACCCGGTGATCGAGGCGAAGGTCGCCATGAGGTCGACCTGGCTCACGAGCGCGTCCGTGGTTTCGTTCTTCGGGACGATGCCGGGCCAGCGCACGATGAAGGGCACGCGGTGGCCGCCTTCCCACAGGTCGCGTTTCAGACCGCGCAGCGGGCCGGAGCTGCGGTGGTCGAAATTCTGGATGCGGGCGTAGGCATAGTGCTCGGCGCCGTTGTCGGCGGAAAAGATGACGAGGGTGTTTTCAGCGAAGCCGTGGGCCTTGAGCGCGGCGAGGATGCGGCCGACGGTGTCGTCCGTCTGCTCAACAAAGTCGCCGTAGCCGCCGGCTTTGGATTTACCGGCGAACTCTGGCGTCGGCACGATGGGCGCGTGGGGCGAGGTGAAGGGCACGTAGAGGAAAAACGGCTCCGGGCGGCCGCGCTGCTCGCCGATCCAGGCGACGGCGCGTTCGGTGATCCGCGGCATCACGGCGTGAAAATCCCAGTCGGCCACCATCGGACCGGGCCTGGCCTCCCAATTGCCCTCGGCGGTTTTTGGCGTAATCGTGAGCGGCACGGTGGGCGTGGTGATCACGCGGTCGTTTTCGAACCACGCGTAGGGCGGAAAATTCGGGACGTCGTCGCCGAAGTAGTAATCGAAGCCGCGGTCGCGCGGGCCGCCGGGGATGGGTTTCGTCCAGTCGAAATCGGCGGGGGCATGGCCGGTCTTGGGGTCGGGCTTGGCGCCGGGGCGCATGATGGCGTTCCAATTCCAGCCGAGGTGCCATTTGCCGATGCAGGCGGTGCGGTAGCCCTTTTGTTGCAACATCGCGGGCAGAGTGAGCTCGGCGTCGAAGGACGGCGGGCCGAAGCTGTTCACGATGCCGTGGAATTTCCGCCAGTGGAAGCGGCCGGTGAGCAGCGCGTAGCGGCTCGGGGTGCAGATGCCCGACGAGCTGTGCGCATCCGTGAAACGCAGGCCCTCGCGCGCGAGCTGGTCGAGATGCGGCGTGCGAATCTTGGACTCGGGATTCTGGATCGCGAGGTCGCCGTAGCCCATGTCGTCGGCGTAGAGGATGACGATGTTGGGGCGCGACGCGGCGACGCCTGAGACGGAGAGCAGGAGAGAAAAAGAGACGGGGAGAAGAAGGTGGAGGAGGCGCATGGTCGCGGAGGTGCAGATGAAAGTGAGGGGGTGGGCCGAGGAGCGGCGGGCGCTCAGGGGAGTTTCGTGACGACGGCGTAATAGGCGCCGACTTCGTGGCCGTCGGCGGTCTGGAAGACGGGGGCGAGTTGATGCGAGCCGGCGGCGAGGGTGGTCGTAAACGCGACGGCGGTGTCGCTGGAGCGCACCGGCAGGGAGGCGACGTCGCGGCCATCGAGGCGCAGCGTGGCGGTCGTAGCGGGAATCGCGATACCGGGACGGGCGCGGAAGGCGACGTCGGCGCCGGGGACGTTGTCGCCGGGGGGCAGGGCAGCGGTGATGGGGTGATTCGCTTCGACGGGCCAGCGGCGCAGGCTGATCTCGTAGCGGCCGGCGGTGACGACCTTCACGGCCCAGTGGCCGACGTGGGCGGATTTTGCCGTGGCGACGGCAGGCTCGGCGGACTTCGCTTTTTCGCCTTTGCCGGTGGCGGCGCGCGCGGGTGCGGGTGCGAAGCCATCGCCAGCACGAATTTGCCGCTGGTTCCAGGGTGGGTGCGCTTCCTGGATCCAATCGTGGCCTGTCAACGTGACGACGGGGTGTGCGGGGTGGCCGAGGTGAATCTCGGTGGTCTGCGTGAAGGTTGGCTCGAGCTCGGCCCACCAGGCGTCGTAGAAGGCGTTCATCTTCGCGGCGCGCGCGGGTTGCTCGGCGATGAGATTCCGCTCCTGGCCGGGGTCGGCCTTGATGTCGTAGAGCTCCGTGCCGTTTACGAGGCGCCATGGGCCGGACATGACGGCGGTTTGCTTCCACTTGATGGGATCGCGCACGCGTTGGGAATCGGTGACGAGCATGCGATCGTGCGGCCAGGCGGCGGTTTTCCCGGCAGGTTCGAGGAGGGGGCGGATGGAGCGGCCGTCGAACTTGAGGCCGGCGGGAGTCGGTGCGCCGGTGATTTCGAGCAGGGTCGGGACGATGTCGACGGCGTGACAGAGGAGGTCGTTGACGTGGGGCTTGGTCCAACCGGCGGCGGGCCAGTGGGCGAGGAAGGGCACGCGATGGCCGCCCTCATATTCGCTGCCCTTCTGGCCGCGCATGCCGGCATTAAACACTTTCGCGCCGGAGGCGGTGCCGTTATCGGTCGTGAAAATGAAGAGAGTGTTGTCGGCGATGCCAAGTTCGCGCAGGAGGGCGCGGGTGGTGCCGACGTTGTCGTCGATATTGGTGATCATGCCGAAGAACGCGGCGAGGGCGGGCGGCTGGCTCGCGTAGAGGTCCAGGTATTTTTGCGGCGCGTGCAGCGGGCCGTGCGGGGCGTTGAGCGCGATGTAGGCGAGGAAGGGCTTTTTGGCCGCGGCTTGCTCTCGGATGAACCGTTGGGCCTCGGCGAAGAACACGTCGGTGCAAAAGCCCTTGGCCGGCACGATGCGGCCGTTGTGAAAATAACTGCCGTCGAAGTAGGCGTTGTCCCAAAGGTCCGGCGTTTGGCCGACGCCGCCCCCGCCGTGGCGATAGACCTCGGTGAAGCCGCGGTCCTCGGGGCGGTAGGGGTAATTATCGCCGAGATGCCATTTGCCGAACATGCCGGTTGCGTAGCCGTGGGCTTTGAGCAGCTGGCCGAGGGTGACTTCGTTTTCGCGCAGCATGGAGCGGCCGTTGATCGTGTGCCACACGCCGGTGCGGTTCGTCCAATGGCCGGTGAGCAGTGCCGCGCGGGTCGGCGAGCACGTCGGCGCGACGTGGTAATCCTTGAGCTGCGATGACTGGGCCGCGAGGCGGTCGATGTGCGGCGTCTTGACGACGGGGTTTCCGGTGTAGCCGAGATCCCCGTAGCCTTGGTCATCGGTGATGACGAAGACAATGTTAGGGCGGGTCGCGGCGGTCGAAGCCGAGCCGACGGCGAGCGCGAGGAGGGCGAAGAGGGAGGCGAAGCGTAGCATGAAGGAAAGGGTGCGAGTGGTTTGGTCAAATCAATGGGTGCTGGTGGAGGCCGGCCAATCAGAACGTGCCCTTGAGGCCGAGGGTCCAGAGGGAGCCGAATTCCTGGCGCGCGGAGAAGTGCGCCGCAGCCGGGGTGGTGGGGCCGTGGATTTCCACGTCGTCGGTCGGGTCGTTGATGTTGCGCATATTTGCGAAGAGCGCGAGGCGGCGCGTGAGCGAATATTCGCCGGTGAGGTCGATGTAGCTTTTCTTGCTGCCCCAGGTGTAGGTGCCCGGCTCGATGCTGCGGCCGGTGACGGCGCCGCGGCGCTGGCGGCCGACGTAGTTCCAGTTCATGCGGACGTTGTATTTTTCCCGCGAGAGGCTGACGCCCCAGCTGCCGGTGCGCGGGATGTAGCCGTTGAAGTTGGTGGCGGCGTCGCCGATGACGCGCTGGGCGCTGCCGTTGGCGAAGACCTGCACGCCGCGCGCCCAGCGCGGGAGGAAGGTGAGCGCTTGGCGGTAGTTCACATCGATGCCGGTCATGCGGACGGATGTCGTGAGGTTGTGCTGCGTCGCGACCGTGAACGGATCGAAGAGGACGGGGTCGAGTCCGTAGAGCGCGAGAAACTCGGGCGTGGCGGCGAAGGTCGTCGCGCCGAAGAAATTTTTGATGTCGCGCCGAAACGCACCGACCGAGATCAGGCCGACGCGCTCGAAATAATACTCGAGCGTGACCTTGGTGGACTTCGCGGTCCAGGGCTTGATGCCGGCGTTGTTGACGCTGATGCGGTTCGTCAGCGAATCGGGCGGCGCCTCGAGGTTGGGCAGCGTGACAGCGCCGGAGTATTGGGTGAAGGAGGGCCGGCCGACGGAGGAGTAAGTGGCGGCGCGGACGATCAGATTCTCGCGCAGGTTGTAGCCGGCGTTGAGGCTGGGGAACCAGCGGAGGTATTCCTTTTCCACCTTGGTCGCGCGGTCGAGCAGCGTGAGCTGCGAGATGGCGAGCGCGTTGGCGGTGGTGGCGGGAAAAATGAGGGCGGGCGTGCGGGCGTTGGGATTGGCGGGCGTCGGGCTGGCGACGGTGACGACGCGCCCGGAGGCGTCGCGCTGGAAGTTGAGCGTGGGGTCGCTGAGCGGGCCGCTGGCCCTGATGTTGGTCTGCTCGGCGCGCACGCCGCCGGTGAGCTTGAGGCGGCGGTCGAGGAATTGCGCGTCGGCGCGGAGGTAGGCGGCGGAGATGATTTCCCGGGAGAGGCGGGAGGCGTTGACTTCGGCGCGGTAGCGCGAGTTCAGGTCGGAGGTGAACCACGCCGGGTTCGCGCGATAGGCATCGAGCACGGACTCGTTGGCGACCCACTGCACGCGCGGCACGCCGAAGAGGCCGGCGCGCTGGTAGTAGAAGTTGTCGTAAACGAAAGAGGCGCCGTCGTCGCTGCCGAGGGGCGTCGTCGAGGCGCGGCCGTCAGGGCCGACGAAGTTGACCGCGAGGTTCTCCGTGCGGTTGTCGTTGCGCGACGAGCGCACATCGAGTCCGGCTTTCAACGTGAGGGGAAAGCGCAGGTCGAGATCGCGGCGGACGTTGGCGAAGGCGGTGTTCTGGACATTGCGCGAGAGCTGCGGGTTGGCGGACGCCGTGCTGAGCGCGTAGCTGGCGATGTTGAACGGATCGACGGGAGCGCCGGTCGCGCCGTCGGTCACGGTGATGGTGTTCGGCCGCAGGTAGAAGCTGTCGGCGAACGAGACGGTGACGCCGGTGCGGCGCGCGAGCGTGGCGTTGAAGCGGCCCTTGTCCAGGTTGCGGAATTCGTTCTGCGCGTGCGAGGAGCCGAGGCCGGCCTCCATCTTCCAGATCGGGCCGTCGTGCCGCCAGGAGAGCGAGGGCATGAAGGTGAGCGAATAGCGGTGGTTGCCGCCGTTGTTGATGCGGATCTCGCCGGCGCCGGTGTTGCCGCGCGTGAACTCCGGCGAGAAATTTCCGGGCGACGTGGCACCGACGGAGAAGGTGAGGTTGCGCTGGTTGAAGTCGGTGTGGAAGGTGCCGTATTGGAACGAAAATGAGAACCGGTCGGTCGGGCTGAGCTTGTAATCGACGGTGGCGCCGAAGGAGGTGCGGTCGGCGATCTTGGACTCGATCCGCACGAGGAAATCGCTGCGGTAGGGGCGGTCGGGCGTGGTGTCGGGGAATGTGGTGCCGTTGGTCACAGCACCGGCGCCGCGCCAGGTGTTGGCCAAGCGCGGGCCCTCGACGTATTGCGTGGATCCGCCGGCGGAGACGGTGAAGCCGAAGCGTTTGTTGACCGGCACGATCCAGGAGAACTCGAAGCCCGGGCGGACCTTCCACGTGGGCGTGTTGCGGCTGCTCGGACCCTCGGTGCGACCCTCAAGGGTGCTGTCACGCGCGGTGAGGTAAACGGAGCCGTTGAAGACGGGCCGCGCGCGCTCGAAGGCGGAGCGCGGCACGAAATTGACCGAGCCGGCGAGCGCGGAGCCGGGGGTCTCGGGCGTCGGCGAGTAGACGGCCTCGATGCGCGCGAGGGTGTTGATCGAGATCGCGTTGAGCTCGACGTTGCGGCCGGAGCCGGAGACCTCGGAGGTCGCGAGCGCGAAGCCGCCTACGGTGACGGGCACATTCGACGAGGAGACGCCGTTCATCGAGATCTCTCGCGGGTCGCCGCCGCGGTAGTCCATCGTGATCCCGGGGAGCATCTTCAGGAACTCGCCTACGTTGCCGTCGGGCACGACGCCGAATTCGTCAGCGGAGACGACGTTGACGATGTTGGCCGCGAAGCGCTGCTCGTTGATCGCGATGGCGGCGCCGTCCATCTCGCGCGAGGCGGAGGTGACAAAAGAATCGAGCTTCACGACCTCGCCCGCGCGCGCGGCGGTGGCCGGCGAGGAGGAGGCGAGGGCGATGTCGCGCTCGAGCGCGGTGCCGGCGGCGACGGAGAGCGGAATGCGCTCCGGCGTCATGCCGGTATAGAAGACTTCGAGTGTGACCAGGCCGGCGGGCACCTGGGTGAGGCGGTAGGTGCCGGTCTCGTCGGTGAACGCGACGAGGGGCGTGCCCCTGATGGTGACGCGGGCGTTGTTGAGGTATTGTCCGGTCGCGGCATTTTGCACGCGGCCGGTGAGCGTGGCGGTGGCGTCGGCCGCGAAAGCGGACGAGACGGCGGCGAACAGGAGCGCAAGAAGCGCGGGGAGGTGGTGGGTTTTCATGGACGAGGTTTGGCTTTGGAGAGCAGTGGGGAGGATGCGGCTCAGAACGTGCCTTTGAGGCCGAAGGTCCAGAGGGAGCCGAAGTCGAGGCGCGAGCGGAATTGGGCGTGCGCCGGGGTGCTCGGACCGTGAATCTCGGAATCCTCAGTGGCGTCGTTGATATTGCGCAGATTGGTGAAGAACGCGATGCGCCGGGTGAGCGCGTATTCGGCGGAGACGTCGATGTAGAGGCGTTTGGAGCCCCAGTTGTAGGTGCCCGGTTCGATGCTCGCGCCGGTGGCGACGATGCCTCGGCGCTGGCGGCCGCGGTAGTTCCAATTGACGCGGACGTTGTAGCCCGGACGGGTGAGGCTCACGCCCCAGCTGCCGCTGCGCGGGATGTAGCCGGAGAAATTGGCCGTGGCGACCGAGTCGCCCGTCACGCGTTGGGCGCTGGCGTTGGCGAAGACCTGCACGCCGCGCGCCCACGCGGGCAGGCCGGTCAGCGCCTGCTTGTAGCTGAAGTCGACGCCGGTGAGGCGGACCTTGCCGGTGAGATTCTCCTGGGTGGAAACGTCGAACGGATCGTAGACCGCAGGATCGAGGCCGTAGAGCGCGAGGAAGGCGGGCGTGGCGTTGAAAATGGTGCCGCCGAAGAAATCGGTGATGTCGCGGCGGAACGCGCCGACCGAAATCTGGCCGACGCCGGCGAAGTAATATTCGAGGCGCGCGTTGGTCGTCTCCGCGCTCCACGCCTTGATGCCGGCGTTGTTGACGATGATGCGGTTTGCGGGGCTCGTCGGATCGCTGTCGGGATCGGGCAGCGTGAGGCCGCCGGCATATTGGTTGAGGCTGGGCCGGCCGACGGAGGAGTAGCGCGCGCCGCGGAGGATGAGGTTTTCCCGGACGTTGAAGGAGGCGTTGAGGCTGGGGAAAAGCCGGAGGTATTCCTTTTCGACGTGAGTGCCGCGCTGCAGAAACGTGAGCTGGGAAACCGCGAGGGCGTTCGTCGTGGGGTAAATGAGAACGGGCGTGCGGCGGTTGGGATCGGCGGGCGTCGGGCTCGCGACGGTGATGACCCGGCCGCTGGCGTCGCGCTGGTAGTTGCGGGTCGCGTCGGTGAGGGGGCCTTCGGCCTCGATGTTGGTCTGCTCCGCGCGGAGACCGCCCACGAGCTTGAGCCGCCGTTCGAACAGCGCGAGATCGCCGCGCAGATACGCGGAGGAGACCGCCTCTTCGATGTGTTTGGAGTTGGTGACGCCGGCGCGGTAACGGGCGTTTTCGTCGATGGTGAAGTGGGTGGGGTTGGCCACGTAGTGGTTCAGGAGCCTGCCGGTGCCGATCCATTGAATTCTCGGGAAACCGTAGGTGTGCGGACGCTCGGAGAGTTCGGGGGTCCAGAACGGAGCGGCGCCGTCGTCGCTGCCCACAGGCGTCGTGCTGGTGCGGCCGTCCTGACCGACGAAGGTGTAGGTGCGGTTGTTGTCGGCGCGGAGATCGCGCACGGCCTGGCGGCGGTCGAGGCCGGCCTTCAGCGTGAACGGCATGCGCCAGTGGAAATCGCGCCGCACGTTGGCGAAAGCGGTGCGCTGCTGGTCGTTGTTATCGGGCTGCCCGCTCCCGCCGCTGGTCACCGCGTAGTTGTCGAGACTGTAGGGATCGAGCGGAGCGCCGGTCGTCCCGTGGGTGACGGAGATGCGGTTGGGCCGCAGGTAGAAGATGTCGTCGAACGTGACCGTCACGCCGGTGCGCCGGGCGCTGGCGTTCGTAAAGTAGCCGCGGTTGATGTCGCCGCCGGTGTAGTGGGCGCGGGAATAGCCGACGCCGGCCTCGCTCTTCCAGACCGGTCCGTCGTGCCGCCAACGGAGCGTGGGCATGTAGGTCTCGTTGATGCGGTAGCCACCGGCGTTGCCCATGACCAAGTCGCCCAGGTTCGCCGTGCCACGGGTCGAGGTGGTGGTGAAATTTCCAGGCTGCACCCCGCCGACATTGAAGGTGAGCGTCTGGCTGAGGAAATCCTCCTCGAACCGGGAGGCCTGGATCGAAAACGAGATCGTATCGTAGCGCGCGAACTTGAAGTCGAGGGACGCGGACAGGGAGTTGCGCGTCGTTTCCTTGCCGCCGCCGCGCACGGCAAAGGTGGAGAGGTAGGGCCGGTCCGGCGTGGTGTGTGGGAAGGTGGTGCCATTGGTCGCGGTGCCGCCGCCGCGCCAGGTGTTGGTGACCTGATCCTGGCCGGCGAACTGGCGGGTGCGGCCGGCCGACACGGTGAAGCCAAAGCGCTTGTTCACCGGCACGACCCAGGAGAAATCGAAGCCGGGGTAAACCTTGCTGGTGCGCTTCTCGCGCGGGACGGGAGTGGCGCGCAGATCCTTGCGATGGTCGCGCATCATCACGTAGACGCTGCCGTTGAAGACCGGGCGCGAGCGCTCGAACGCGCTTCGCGGAATCATGTTCACTGAGCCGGCGAGCGCGGCCCCGGAGGTGTCGGGCGTCGGGGAGAACGAGACCTCGACGCGCGAGATGCCGTTGATCGAGACCATGTCGACGGCGGAGGCGCGGGAGATGCCGCTGATCGCGGTGGCGAGGCTGAAGCCGTCGAGCGTGACGGGCACGTTGTCGGCCGGGGCGCCGTTGATGGAAATTTCGCGGGCGTTGCCGCCGGCATAGTCCATCGTGACACCGGGCAGGAATTTTAGGAATTCGCCCACGTGCCCCTCGGCCACGGTGCCGAATTCGTCGGTCGCCACGACGGTCTTGAGGTTGGAGGCGAAGCGCTGCTCGTTGATCGCGATGGCGGAGGCTTCCATCTCCTTCGAGGTGGCGACGACGAACTGGTCTAGCTTTACGACGTCGCTTCTCGCGCCGCCCGGCCCGGCCGCGGACAGAGTCACGTCGTGCTGCGCGGTCTGCGCGGCGGCCACCTTGACCGCGGCGGTGTGCGGCGCCATGCCGGTGTAAAACAGCTTCACCTGTGCCGTGCCGACCGGCACGCCGTCGAGGCGGTATTCACCGCCGGCATCGGTGAAGGTTTCGAGCGAGGTGCCATCGACCGTGACGCGCACGCGCTCCAGAAAACTATCGCTGCCGGCGCCCAACACCCGGCCGGCGATCGAGCCGGTGGCGGTGGGGGTAGTCTGCGCGGAACATACTGCGCCGACGGCGACGAGGGCGGGGAAGAGAAAACGAAGCGCGAACAAGGGAATTTTCATGGGAATTTTTGCGGTGAGACTGGTGGGAGCGCTGGCGATATCCGTGAGGTGGTTCAAAACGAGCCCTTGAGGCCGACGGTCCACAGCGAACCGAAGTCCTGGCGGCTGCGGAATTGGGCGTGGGGCGGTGTCAAAGGCCCCGAGATTTCGACATCCTCGGTCGCGTCGTTGACGTTGCGCAGATTGGCGAAAAGGGCGAAGCCGCGACGGAGGAAGTATTCACCCTGCAGGTCGAGATTGAGTTTCTTGGAGCCCCACGTGGAGCTCGCGGGGTCGAAAGCCGCGCCGGGGCCGGTGCGTTGGCGGCCGCGATAATTCCAATTGGCGCGCAGGTGGTATTTTTGGCGGGTAAGGCTGACGCCCCCGCTGTAGGTGCGCGGAACATAGCCGGCGAAATTCCCCGCGGCTTCGCCGGTCGCGCGCTGGGCGCTGGCGTTGGCGAAGACCTGCACGCCCCGCGCCCAGTGGGGGAGCTGCGTGAGCGACTGTTTGTAGCTGAAATCGACGCCGCTGGTCTGCACCGTGCCCGGGATGTTCTGTTGCGTCGCGACATCAAAGCCGCCGTAAACGGCGGGATCGATGCCGTAGAGTTCGAAGAAATCCGCGCTGGCGCGAAACGAGACCGCCTCGAAGAAATTTTTGTAGTCGCGGCGAAACGCACCGACGGAGATTTGGCCGACGCCGGCGAAATAGTATTCGAGGCGCGCGTTCACCGTGCGGGCGCTCCAGGCCTTGATGCCGGCGTTGTTGACGACGATGCGGTTGTTCACCGTAGCGGGGCTTTCGGTGTCGGGGAGGGTAACGCCGCCGGCATATTGGTTGAGATTGGGGCGGCCGATGGACTGGTAAACGGCGGCGCGAGCCACGAGGTTTTCGCGGATCTGGTAGCTCGCGTTGAGACTGGGGAAGAGGCGGAGGTATTCCTTCTCCGCGTGGGCGCTGCGTTCCAGAAACGTCAGCCGGGAGGTGGCGAGCGTATCGGTGGTGACGGGCAAGGGGCGGCCATTGGCCCCGAGGATCAGGGTGCCGTTGGCTGTGCGTTGAAAGTTGCGGGTCGGATCGTTGAGCGGTCCGTCGGCAGCGACATTGGTCTGCTCCGCACGCACGCCACCGACGAGTTTCAGGCGGCGCTGCAGGAACTCGACATCGCCGCGGAGGTAAGCGGAGGAGACGGTTTCCTGCGCGAACTTGGAGGCGCTGACGCCGGAGCGATACTCGCTGTTGGCATTGAGGACAAAGTGCGTGGGGTTGGCGCGGAAGGACTCGAGCACGGCTTCGTTGCTGACCCATTCGATGCGCGGGAAACCGAAGGGCGCGACCCGCTGGGAGGCGCCGGCGTCGAGGAAAGGCAATGCAGCATCGTCGCCGCCGGCGAGCGTGGTGCTGGATCGGCCGTCGCGGCCCACGTAGGAAAACGACGAGGTGAAACCCTGAAGATCGCGTTGGGACTGGCGGACATCGAAGCCCGCCTTGAGAGCGACCGGCACGCGCCAGTCGAAGCTGCGGCCGAGATTGGCGTAGGCGGTGCGCTTCACGTCGGAGGTGTGCTGCTCGCTGCCGGTCGTGGAGAGCAGGGCATAGTTGGCCAGCCGGTAAGGATCGACGGGCGTGGCCGCCGCGCCCTCGGTGACGGTGATGACCTGCGGGCGCAGATAGAAAATGTCGGCGAAGGAAATGGTCACGCCGGTGCGCTGGGCGTTGGTGGTGTTGAAGAGCCCGCGGTCCACGTTGCGCAGGGTGTGCCGGGCTTGCGAATACCCGAGGCCGGCCTCCGCGCGCCAGATCGGGCCGGCGTGGCGCCACACGAGCGTGGGCATGACGGTGCGGTTGTCGCGGGTCTGGCCGGTATTCGCGAGCACGAGAGTGCCGGAGCCGGTGCGGCCGCGGGTCGAAAACAACGTGAAACCTCCCGGATCCACCGCGCCGACGTTGAACGTGAGGGTGCGGCTCATGTTGGCGAAGGCCGTCGAGCTGAATTGAAACGAGAACGTGAGCCGATCGGCGGGACCGAGCCGGGAGTCGAGCGTGGCGCTAAAGGAATTGCGCGTGCTGTCCTTCGTGTTGTCGCGCACCGCGGTGGAAGAAAGATACGGCCGGTCCAAGGTGGTGTTGGGAAAGGTCGTGCCGTTGGTGGCGGCGCTCGCCCCGCGCCAGGTGTTTTGGATGAAGTCCTGATTGAGGTAGTTGGTCGAAGTGCCCGCGGAAATCGTGAAGCCGAAATTACGGTTCACCGGCTTCACGTAGGTGAAGTCGAAACCGGGATGGACCTTGCGGGTCGAGGCGAGCTGCGGGCCTGGGGTGCGGTGGAAGTGTCGCGCGTTGTCGCGCATGAGGAGGTAAAGGTTCCAGTCCACCACGGGCTTCGCGCGCTCAAACGCGCTGCGCGGAATCATGTTCACCGAGCCCGCGAGCGCAGTGCCCTGGCTCTCGGGCGTGGGCGAGAACACCACCTCAACGCGGGCCAGATTGTTGATCGAGAGCATGTCGAGCGAGATATCGCGGGCCGTGCCGCCGCCGGGGTTGGCCGAGGCGACGCTGAAGCCGTCGATGGTGACGGGCACGTATTCGGGGGGCACACCGTTGAGCGAGACGCCGCGCGCGAAACCGCCGACATTGTCCACCGAGACGCCCGGCATGAACTTGATGAACTCGGCGACGTTGCCCTCCGGCACGAAGCCGAGCTCGTCGGTGGCGACCACGTTCTTGAGATTTGAGGCGAAGCGCTGCTCGTTGATGGCGATGGCGGCGCCGCTCATTTCCTTGGAGGTGGCGACAACAAACGCATCGAGCTTCACGACGACACCCTTTGCGTCCGTCGGCCTCGCGGCGCCGAGCGTCACATCGTGTCGCGTCGTCCGGGCGGCGGCCACCGCGACGGATGCGGTCTGCGGCGCAAAGCCGGTGTAGAACAGTTTTACCTGAACGTTGCCCACCGGGATGCCATCGAAGCGATAGTCACCGGCGGCATCGGTGAATGTTTCGAATGACGTGCCTTCGACGGTGACGCGAACCCGCTCCAAGAAAATATCGCCGACCGAACTCATCACGCGGCCAGCGATCGAACCGGTGGCGTTGGGGGTGGTCTGCGCCGGGCACATCGTTACGATCACCGAGAGTGAGAGAACGAGAGAAAGAGAGACGGAGAGAAGTGAGGGGAGGGGGTGCACGGGAGAAGTCGGCGACGGATGATCAGCGCCAGTCGATGCGGGCTTGCTGCGTGGTGAGATCGACCCACACCGCAGCGTGGGCAAACTCGCGGGTGGCGGCGAGGCCGACCCATGTGGCGGCGGCCTTGGGGGGGCCGAGGGGACGTTCGAGTTCAGGGTAGGATTCGAGCATCCCGTGGCGATCCGTGTAGCCCCACGAGTAGCAGAAGTGGGAGCCCGGCTGCGCGGCGACGAGGAAACACGCCAGCGGAAACGTGATGCGTTCGCGCGCTAGCTTCAGCAGTTCAGCGTAGGGGCGCTGCATCATTTCCCGCTCGGTGAAGTTGAAGCCCGGCCAGCCTTTGAGCACGACGAACTTTCCCTTGGCCGCGGCGAGCGCGATGGAATCGAGGTCGGACTTGATGTCGGTCGGCGCGGCGGTCTTGAAGGCGCCGAAGTGCTCGATCATCACGCCGTCGATGCCCTCCCAATCGAGAATCTCGCGAAAATCCGTCGTGCGGATTCCGTTCACGAGGACGACGCGGTCGGGGCCCAGCTTGCGCTTGGTCAGCGCCATCATCTCGCGCAGACCGGCGACGATGGCGCGGGCCTTGGCTTCTCCGACCTGCTTCGCGAGTGCGGGGGTCAGCGCCTGCGGCAGTGCGTCAACAAACACGCCGCCGAGGGGCCCGGAGCGATTCGCGGTCGCGACCACTTCGGACCACCATTCGCGAAATTCCGCGTTCGATAGATCAGGGCGCGGCGTGCCGGACGGGTGTGTGACGACTTCCCCGGTGAGGGTGCGCAGGGTCCACTCGGGGCGGTAAGTTTTGAAGGAGTCGTAGCCTGGCCAGTTGATGAAGGCGTTGAGGTAGAATAGCACCTTGGCGGCGGGATTGCCCTGCACGATTCGGCGGGCGGAATCGGCGATGCCGGCCTCGGTGCTGCCATGCGCGGAAACGCCATGGCTTTTCTCGAGAGCGATCAAGGTGCTGTGGCGCGCGACGAAATCGATCTCCGCGTCGGTCAGGTCGGCGGTGCGCTTGCCGAAGTGGAGGTTGAGCGGCACGCGGTCCCAGCTGAAGCCGGTGAGACGGACGGACGCCGCCGTGGGAGCTCCCGGTGCTTCGGCGGTCCAGACCGGCGCGGCGCTGACAGCAATGAGCAGACCGAGAGTCCGAATGAGAATGAGTGAAGAGGTGGGGTTCACAGCGGTCGTGTTCTCATTTACCGGCTTTCGCTTTTCGTTTCTTGGGCGCCCCGGCCTCTTCGCCGCCGGGTGCTGAATTCGGATCCATGCGCCGGAGCGCTTCCGGTGTCGGGCTGCCGCCGAATTGCTTATAGTAAAGTTCCTGGAACGGATTGATGCGCACCGGGGTGACGTTTTCGTTTACGAGCAGCGGCTGCATGTCGTTCCACCATTGGTCGTAGGTGGCGCGCAAGCTCGCGACGACCTCGGGATGGGCGGCGATGACATTGGTCGTCTCGCCCGGGTCGGCCTGGAGGTCGTAGAGCTCGGCGTTATGCACGAGCGTGAAGCGCGAGTTTTGGATGCCGCTCTTGTCGTATTTGGCCTCGGCAATTTTCCCCTTGGCCCAGCGGCCGGTGTGATGCACGAGCGTGCGATCGGCCCATTCCGACTTTGGATTCTTGAGGAGCGGCAGAAGACTGCGGCCTTCGATCTGTTGCTTGGCGGTCGGGGACAATTTTGCGCCGGTGATTTCAGCGAACGTCGGGAAAATATCCAGGTGAGCGCTGAGGGCCGCGCACTCCGCCCCGGCGGGAATACCGCCGGCGGGCCAGCGGAAAAACACCGGCACGCGGGTGCCGCCTTGATACGTCGTGTTTTTCCCGCCCTTCATGCCGGCGTTGAAGATGCTCCGGCCGGCGGTGCCGCCATTGTCGCTGCCGAAGTAGATGACGAGAGTGTTGTCCGCGATGCCCCAGTCTTTGAGCTTTGTCAGCAGCGTGCCGAAGTTGGTGTCGATGTTCTCGATCATGCCGAGAAACTTCGCGGTTGCTTCGGTCACGCCGGATTTGCCGACGTAGTGTTTGTAGTATTCCTCGGGCAGGACGTGCGGACCGTGCGCGGCGTTGAGCGGAATGTAGGCGAAGAAGGGTTGCTTCGCCCTGCGCTGGGCATCGATCCACGTGAGCGCCTGCGCGAAAAACAAATCGGTGCAGTAGCCGGTGGTTCTCTCAAACGTTCCGTTGTGCCAGAGCGTGGGGTTGATGTTGGTATTGCCCGGAGCGTCGCCGCAGGAGCCGGGGAAGGTCTGGCCGATGCCGCCGCCGCCGTGGATATAGACTTCGTCGAAGCCGCGGCTCTCGGGGCGATAGGCAGCCTCGTCGCCAAGATGCCACTTGCCGAAAATCCCGCTGGTGTAGCCGACGGACTTCAGCATCTGCGGCAGCGTGTATGTTGAGAGGGCCAAGCGTTCGCGTTCGAGGATCGTGTGCGTGACGCCGTTCTTAAACTCATGCCGGCCGCTCATCAAAGCCGCGCGGGTCGGCGCGCAGGTCGGGCTCACATGGAACTGTGTGAAGAGGAGGCTCTCCTTCTTGAACGCATCCACGGACGGCGTGCGCATGACGGGATTGCCGAGGCTCGCGTAGTCGCCGTAGCCCACGTCGTCGGGCATCACGAGAATGATGTTGGGCTTCGACGCGGCGTTGAGGGCGAGCGGCGCGAGCAGGAGAGCGGTGATGAGTGTGACGGTGGTTTTCATAGTGGGTCGTCTTTGTGGGTGCTTTTTCCACCCTCAGTAGCTCAGCGTCGCGCCGGCTTTTGCGGGGCTCTTGGCGCCTTGCCACCATTGCTTCGGGCCTTCGGTTTCGATCTCCCGCCAGAGTTTGAAGAGTGCGGCTTTCATCTCGGCCGCTCTATCGGGCAGCTTGGCGGCGAGGTTGTTTTCCTCCTTCCAGTCTTTCTGGATCTCGTAGAGTTCGAACGTGGTCATCTGATCGTTGCCGACGAGCTTCCAATCCCCGATGCGCAGCGCCACGCGGTCGCCCGGCGGTGAGACGTGCGTGCGCCAGAAGAGCGGGATTTTTCTCTCCACCGGCCGACCAGCGAAGGCTGGGATCATGCTGACTCCGTCGAGGGTGCGATCCTGCGGGAGCGCGACGCCGGCCGCCTCCAGCACGGTGGCAAAAATGTCGGTGCCGATCACCGGCACCTCGCTCACCGTGCCGGCCTTGATGCGTCCGGGCCAGCGCACGATGCCCGGCACGCGGATGCCGCCTTCGTAGTCGCTGCGTTTGCGACCGCGCAATCCGCCGGTGGAGCCGCCCTTGATACCGCCCTGGCCTTCGGGCCCGTTGTCCGAGGTGAAGATGAGCAGCGTGTTTTCCGCGAGGCCCTTCGCTTGAAGTGCATCCATCACCATCCCGAGCGCGTGATCCATCTGCGTGACGTTGCCGAGATACTCGCTGTTGGGATGACCCGGGTAGAGACCTGAAAAACGCGGATCGGAGGCGATGGGCGTGTGGGGTTCATGCACCCAGACTGAGAGCACGAAGGGTTTCTGCGGATCGCGGATTTCATTGAGCCAACGGATGCCCTCGGCCGCCACGAGCTGCGCGGAGAAACCCTGCGTGGGCCCGACGGGTGTGCCGTTGCGGACAAAGTTGTCCGGGTTTTTGTGGCTGGGACTGGCGTTGTTGTGCGTCGCCATCCAGTAGTCGTAACCGTGATCGTTCGGCTGGGGAAACCCGGCCGTGTTGAAGTGAGGCCGGGCGTTGAGATGCCATTTCCCGACGTGGCAGGTCTCGTAGCCCACTTGTTTGAGCAGCTTCGGATAAGTGATCTCGCTGGTGCGCAAGTGCGCCTCGTGAACGCCCGACAGGTGCTGCCAGACGCCGTTGCGATAGGGTGTGCGGCCCGTGAGAATCGCCGAGCGGGAGGGCGAACACACGCCGGCGGCCGAGTAGCACTGGGTGAACTTGACGCCTTGGGCCGCGAGCTTGGCCAGATTCGGCGTCTTGATCTCGGCGTTGCCGTAGGGCGACGTATCGCCCCAGCCGAGGTCGTCGGCCAAGAAGACGACGATGTTCGGCCGGGATGCGTCCGCTGCGGCCACCGAGGAGAAGGGCGCGAGGAGCAGGAAGGCCGCGAGTGAGACTAGGCGGGGGATCTTCATGAGCGTAACGGCGAATCAGAAGCGGAAGGAATTCGTCAACGTGACCTGCCGTGGTTCGGTGTAGCGGGGGTAGCGGGCGGTCGTGCCTTGGTTCGTGACGTTGTTGAACGCGTTGTCGATGTTGAGCTGCGCGGCCCAATTCACCCGGCCGAGCTTCCTCGTATATTTGAAGAACGGGCTGAACACGCATTCGTCGGCGTTTTGCCGCTCGGGGACGACCAACACCCCGGTGATGAAGAGGCCGCCGGGATTGCGCACGGCGCCGCGCGCCCAACGCACCGATCCGCCCACGCTGAAGCCCTGCAGCAAACCCGAACGGAAATCATAGCGGGTGACGAAACTCCCCCGATATCGCTTGGGCTGCTGGTTGTCGTCGTTTTGGCCCTCAATATAGACGAGGCTCCCGGAAAGGGCGGCGTCGATCTCAGCCGGGGACCTGCCGACGGAAGCCAGGTAGCTCCTGGCAGCCGCAACCTTCGCCCGAAACTGGGGGACGGAGGTGGAGCGATGGTCCTGCGTCGTGGCGAGAGCCAACCGGCTCGTCCAGTTGCGGGTGATGTTGGCCGTCAGCTCCAATTCCCAGCCCTCGGTGGTGCGATTGTTGGAATCGGACGTTCCAAGGATCAGATCTGGCGATTGGGTGGTGCGCCCGGTATTGAACGCGTCGTTGACCTCCGTCTGCAGGGCCGCGCCGATATTGGTCGCGTAGTTTTCCGCCGTGTTGTCGTAGCGGATCACGTTGGCGTTGACGCGCCCGTTCAGGAGGGCGAAACGCAGGCCATAGTCGAAGCCGGAGCCGGAGGTCGGCTGGCGGGCATTTCCGTAGAGATCGGTGCCGACATTGTCGGTGAACATCGCCGACTCCTGGTAGGAGGTCGTGACGGCGAGCCAAGACGTGAGATTGAACACCGCGCCGGCGGTTTTGTTGGTTCGCCAAGTGTCGGCGTTGAGCCGGGTGGGAATATCGCCGGCATCATTGGGCAAGGGTTGGCCGGCGGCGTCGACGAAGCTCGTCTCCTGGAAGGCACCGATGAGTTGCGTCGGGAGATTGCGCGCTTGTTTCCAGTGATCGCGGCTGAGGCCGATGCTGGTGCGCAGACGCTGCTTGAAGAACGAACCGAGATGCTGAAAGACCGCGGTGGAAAGCGACTGGTCGTAGTATTCGAGGTTGTTCGTGAAGTAGTCGACGACGCCGGGAAGCTTCGGGATGCGGAGATTCTCGCCGTTGCCGTCCTTGAAGTAGAACCACGGGGAGACGACGTTGTTGGCGAGGCGGGCGGCAACCCCGGTGTAGCCGCGGCGGGTGATTTCCTCCTTGGTGAGCGCCCATTGCATGCCCTTGATCCGATTGATCTCGGCGCGGTGATTGGCGCTGACGATGAAGCGGTGGGACGTGTTCCAGAGCGAAAGATCCTGGAGCAGCATCAACCGTGCGGACCGCATGTCGCGATCCTCGAAGCGGCGGGTGAAGGTGCCGGGGATGAAGAGCTGCTCGAAATTGGGGTTGGGGACGGTGCGGGTGGGGTCGTTGGGGAACGCGGGATCGGGCAAGTTGCGGTTGACGTCGATGAAGACGCCGCGGGCGTTGGCGCCCCAGATGTTGGCGTTGCGCGTGAGGCTTTGATCGGTGAATTCCCTTTGATGATTGAGGGCCAGCCACACGCGGGTGTCGCGCGAGAAACTGTGCTGGACGGAAAGGTTGGTGGAATTGTCGACGTAGCGGACGCGCGTATCGGGTCCGGCCCAATCCTGCTCGAGGGGGAACAGGGGATTCTGCGTGGGCAGGAAGGGCAGGCGATTGGGGTTCTGCGGATCGGTGGCGCTGGTGGCGCCCGCGCCCTGAACCAAGGTGGAGACACGGTAAACGGGAAATGCCGCAGTGGTGCCCTGAGTAGCCAGGTTATAGAGACTTCCCCGGATGAACGCCTGGTTGGCGTTGGCGAGGGTGGAGTTCCCGGAAAGGCGGAGCATGCCGACGCCGTTGGCCTGCGTCCCGGCGCGAAGGGGATCGGCGTCTTGCGCGTTGGTGCCGGAGCCGCGGACGTAGGCGGTGGTGAGGTCCACCAACGCCGTGTGGCTGAAGAAGCTCAAGAGGCGTCCGGATTCATGGGTGACATCAATCACCGTGTTGCCGTGCTTGAACGGCTGATAGCGCACGGCGCCGGCCCACCCCTGCATGTTGCGCGCCGTGTTCTCGTGCCAGCCCTCGAGATCGGAGTCGACGAGGTTGAAGCGGAGGGCGAGCTTCTGGTCCACGAGCACCCGATTGAGATCGGCCGTGAGCCGCTGGGAGCCGCGGTCGTCGAAGCGGGCCTGCACTTCGTGGCTGTTGTTGAACCGAGCACGCTTGGATCCGGTGTTGATGGTTCCCGTGGCGTCGGTGTCACCATACGAGATGCCGCCGGCTCCGCGTGAAATCTCCATCCGCTCCAAGTTGTAGGTGTCCATCGGGGCGTAGGTGGGGAAACCGTCCTTGAGCTGGCGCCCGGAGGGGAGGCCGCGGAAGTTGATCCGATTGCCCGAACGGGCACCGATCGCGGCGCCTACCTGCATGTTGTCGTTGTAGACGTTTTCGGCGCCGACGGCGAATTCCATGGCCTGGAAGAAGTCGGTGATGCCGAGGTCGGCCATGAACTCCGAGTTGAGCACGGAAATCGAGTTGGGGAGGTTGGCGAGCGACTCGTTGGTGCGTGTGCCGCTCATCGCGGTGGACGACTCGTAGCCGACATCGGTGGTGGCGGTGACTTCGAAAGGCGAGAGGACGACGGCTTCAGCCGCGGGCTTGGCAGGAGCGGACGGGGAAACTTGCGCGGAGGTCAGGACGGGGCCCAGAGCGAGGAGCGCCAGGAGGACGGCTAGCGGGTGGGTAGTTTTCATAGGGTTGGGCGGACAGGGTGGGAGAAGTCTATTTTGCCGGGTGCAGGTGGGAGAAAAAAAAGTCCACCATTCGCTGCACGATCTCGTCGAGGGTGGGTGTGATGGGTGCCCCGACTTGGCGCCAGTTGTGCCCGGCATTCTTGACGATCACAATTTCCACCGGGGCGCGGGTCGCGACCGCCTTCTCCTTCATGTAGTGGGCGTGCTTGACCGGAATGGTGGTGTCCTGGTCGCCTTGAATCATCAGCAGCGGTGCGCTGCGGCTGCTCAGGTAATTGATCGGGCTCATTTCCCGATAGCGGGCCAGTTTCTCCTTCGCGTCGGCGTCAGTGCGAAGAATCCGGGCGCCGAAGCGATCGCGGAAATCCGCGCGGTCGTCGTAGTTGAAAAGGTCGGTTTTCTCGAAGTCACACGGCCCATACCACGAAACCCCGGCCACGATTCGGTAGGCGGCACCCGCGAGTTCCGGTGCGCCCGCCAGGCTTTCGGGCGATGAGAGCAGCAGCAGTTGGGCGATTTGTCCGCCGGCGGAGTCGCCGAATATGAAGAATCGATTTGGGTCCAGCCTCAGGGCTGCGCTGTTCCTCGCCAGGTAACGGACCGCGTCCTTCGCATCGATCACGCAGTCCCGCATCGCGACTTCGTTGTTTGGCTTGTAGAGGCGATATTCGACCGAGGCCACGGCGAAGCCTTGTTCGAGGAGCTTTTTGAAGACGACGGCGAACGAGCCGCTGCCCGCGCCCAGCTTGCTGCCGGCCGCCCAGCCACCGCCGTGGGTATATATTATCACGGGACACGTCCCCGCTGGCTGCGGAGTCGGATAATAGAGATCCAGGTGCAAGACGCCCTCGGGGGTCGTTTTGTAAACCGTCTCCAGTTTCCTTTCGCCCCCGGTCTCGAGATACGACCGCACTCTGCCTTTTTCCTTGCCCGGCGCTGCGGCCGAAATCCTGTCGGGAACGGCAACGTCGGCCGCACGCAGGCTCGGATGGAAACCCGACAGCAGAACGAGGGTGGCGATGATTGCTTTCATAGATCAGCGTCCTGCTTCGCGCCTTTCTTCCGCGGTTCGCCCCAGCCCCAGTCGTCGGCGTAGATGAAGACGATGCTGGGCCGGGCCGCATGGGCAGCCAGGAAGGCGAACAGCAGGGTCGCTAGAGCGATGGGCCTGGCTTTCATGAAGCGGGAATCAACGCACGTCGGCCGCCGCCGGCTTCATCGGGTGTTCCTTGAGCAGCTCCTCGGTGCTGTAGAGCATCACGCGGTCCGGATTTTGGGCCCGGACTTTTTGCACGTCGTCCGCCCCGATGGGGGCGGCTTCGTTGCCAAAACTATTCCGCACGAAGGTGAGCACGGCGGCGACTTCCTCATCCTTCAACATGCCGCCAAAGGGCGTCATGGGCACCTGGCCGTCGTATTTTTTGCCATTCACTTCGAGGGGCCCCATCAGCCCATAGAGCGTGAGCTTGATGAGACGTTCTTTGTCCTCCGTGACCCAAGGACTGCCCACAAGAGACGGGAAGGCGGGGTCGAGTCCTTTGCCATCGGGCTGATGGCAGGTGACGCAGTAGCCTTCGCGGAGATAAATCTGCTGGCCGGCGAGGTATTGCTCCTGACCCGCCGTGTTGAGGTGCAAGGGCGCGGGGAGTTGGCGAAACTCAGGCTTCTCGACTTCAGCGACGCCGTTGAGCCGGTCGGCGGCGGTCTTGACGACGGCCTTGCTCCAAATGTCGGCGGGCGGGATCGATCCGATGGCGACGATTTTTTTCGCGGCCTCTGTGTTCGGCAACCACGAGGCGGCGACGACGGCTTCGAGGCGCACGCGGCCATGCTCATCGGCGGCGGCTTTTTCCAGCAACGCAGCGTGGTCGGCGATGCGGTGGGTGTTATAGCGCAGGACGCGCACGGCGGCGGCACGGGCGTGGAAATCCGGCGACGCGAGCAGTTCGCGCAGCAACGGCTCGTCGACGGCGTTCATGCCCCAAGTGGTCCAGAGGGCTTCGAGTTTCGCGTGGGTGTCGGTCTGCGCGGCGGCCCACTTTTTCACGGCGGGCAGAACTTTTTCCACCGGATGGCTGCGAATTTCGCGGCGGGTGCGGTAGCGGGTGCGGCTCTCGGGCTCCGTCAGGTTGTAGAGCAAGGTGTCCAAGCTGGCTCCCGCGACCGGCACGGGTGTAACCAGCGGACGGCTGGGATAGGTGATGCGGTAGATGCGGCCGTGGTTGTGGTCGCGCAAGGGATCGCGGGCATTGTGCTGCATGTGACCAATGAGGACGTTGTGCCAGTCGAGGACGTAGAGGGAACCGTCGGGGGCGAACTCGAGATCGACCGGTCGGAAATTGCGGTCGGTGCTCGTGAGCAAGTCCTGACGGAACGTGGTCTTCCAGCCGGTGCCGTCGTCTTCGATTTGATGCTGCTTGATGCCGAGGAAACCGATGGCGTTGCACAGGAGAATGTCGCCTTGCACCTCGTCGGGAAAGTGGCGCGAGGAAACGATCTCAAGCCCGGAGGTGGGCCGCACTTTCTCGGCAGCCGGAATGAGATCGATGGTGGCGGGAGTTTTGCTGCCGAACGTGGGCTTCACCTGCATCGGCAACGCCCAGTTCATGTTTGTGCCGGAGGTGAAGAGAAAGAAATCCTGGCCCCACCGGTCGAAGACGTAGCCCCAGGGATTCGGGATTTGCATCTGGATCGTGCGTTCCAGCATCCCGCGCTGCGGGCTGTAGCGGAAGAAACCGCCATCGACGCACCGCACCGGGCCGTAGGGCGTCTCGACGTTTGAGTGGAGAAAAATACCTTCGCACATCATGAAGGCGCCGCTGGGATCAGCGGTGAAGGCGCTGATGGCGTGGTGCGTGTCGTGCGTGTCGAAGCCGCCGAGGATGATCTCGGTGCGGTCGGCCTTGTCGTCGCCATTCGTATCGCGCAGGAGGACGAGGTTCGGCTCCTGCGAAAGATAGACGCCCTCGGGGGCGAACTCGAACCCGATGGGCAGGTAAAGATGATCGGCAAACACGGTTTCTTTGTCGGCTTTGCCGTCGCCGTTGGTGTCCTCGTAGATGAGGATTTTGTCGTTGGGCATCGCATCGCCCGGACGATAGGCCGGATAGGCGGGCATGACGGCGACCCAGAGACGGCCCCGGTTGTCGAAGGACATCTGCATCGGATTCGCCAGATTCGGAAACTGTTTCTCGCTGGCGAAGAGTTCGACTTTGTAGCCGGGGGGAACGGTGAGCGCCGCGATGCCTTCGTCAGGATCGAGATACTCCGTGGTGCCGTTCTTGACGCTTGGTGTGTAATTCGTCGGCACCGGCGGCAAGGCGTGCGTCTGGCTGTCATCGACGACGAGATCGGTTTTCCGGGCGCGGGCGATCTCGTGAATGGCGGTGTCGCGGAGCGCGGTCATCTCGCGGTTCTTTTTGACCTCGTCGGGATAATTCTGCGGGCCGTAAGGACCGTAACGCCGGCCGTAGGCATGCACGCCGTTGACGAGGTTGTAGTCATTATTCCAAAAATAATCCTTCTGTTTCACGGCGGCGTGAACGAGCGCCGGGTCGGCCCGGGCGACGGGCGCCTGCGCGCCGTATAAGCCCGTCGCGAGAAGCTCGGCGATGTGGCGGTATCCTTCGTCCGTCGGCACGAAGCCGCCGGTGGTAAAGAACTCGGCCGCCTTCGGATAAAGCGCCTTGGTGGGCGCGAAGAGATCGATGAAGGTGAGAGCGTGCTTTTTGGCCACGGACGCGATGGCTTTGGTGTAGAGCGCGAGGTTGGCGTTTTCTTTCACGCCGTCGGGCAGGTCGCGTTTGGCCGACTGGTTTTCATACGCGATCGGCGACACGAGCACGACGCGGGGCGCGGCCTGGCCGTTGTAGGCTTTGCCCAAGGTGTGTTGCGCCCACGCGTCCAACTCGGCCTCGAAATTCGCGACTTTGGCCGGGCCGTCGAAGGATTCGTTGTAGCCGAAGAACGCGACGATGGTATCCGCCTTCAAATGTGTGAGCCACTGGTCGGGCGTGGGGAAAAAGCCCTGGCCTTTGTGCACGTTGAGCTCGGGATGGAATTTTTCCGCACCGGGAAACGCCCACTGCGAATCGCGCGACGGATGCGGCCGGAAGCCGGGCGTGTCGCCGACGTGGCCCATGTTGCGGAAAAACAACTCGTGCTCCGGGTAGCGCAGCGCCAGCTCCGTCTCGATGCGGCTGTAGTAAACATCGCGCTCGGCGAGCCCATTGCCGATGAGCACGATTCGCTCGCCTTTGCTGGGCGGAGCGACGAGCTGCGGTCGCGTGGCGGCCGCGGCGGCCGGCTCTGTCTTCATGCTGTGGGGCGCATCGACTTTTTTCGCCGGCTGTTTCGCGCGCGCCTGCTTTTTGGTCGGTTGCGTCTCTGCGCCCTCGGCCGTCGGGGTGGGAGTGGTTTCCTGCGCGGGCACGGGCGCGGGTGCTGGAGTCGGCACGGCCTCGGCTTTGGCGTTCACCGCTTGTTTAGCCTTTGCTTTCGCGTTCGGGGGCGTCGGCGGAGGCGAACCCGGAGCGGGGATGGGGCTCTCGAAACCGGCGTAGGCGGAGGGCTTGACGGCCGCGATGTAGCGGTTGTTGCCAAACGTGCTCGGCTTGTAGGGGCCGACGAGCGCGACGTTCAGGTTCGGCTTGATCGCAGTCTCCATCCCCAAGGCCCAGAAGGTCGCGTTCACCAGCATGCGGCGGTAGCCCTCGTTGAGCAGATCCTCGGATGCGCCGTAGAGCGTAGTGAAGACGCGGCCCGTTTTGCCCGACGCGCTCCGGTAGGAGCGCGTCCACTCGGAGGGCTGCGGCGGCTTGGTGGCATCGGACGGGGAATTGGGCGTCATGCCGTTGAGCGGTTGGGCCATGGTGAGAATTTCGCCATCGGTGGGTTTGCCCACGTAGCCGCCGGCCTGCACCCAGACGTCTTTTACCCCGCGCAGAATGGGATGCCCGGCGGCCGATGGGACGATGTCGATGCGGGTGCTCTGCTGGTGATTCTTGCCGTAATGACCGACCCACGATTGCCCGAGGACCTGATGACCGAAACCGCCGACGTAGTCGTCGCCTTTGTAGTCCCACGAATATTTTTTGAATTCGCCGGTGGCAGGGATCTTGAACGCATGCGTCGCGGTGCGCAGGCCGATGACCGGGCCGCCGCGATCGAGATAGGCGGCGACGTGCTTCATCTGCTCCGCCGGGAAATCCTGAAATCGCAGATAGACCACGGCCAAATCGGCGGTCGCGAGCGCCTCCAGGCCCGGTGAGTTGGAGTTGCCCGGAACGATGACGCCGGACTTCGCATCGACGTTGAAAAGCACGGTGCACTTGAAGCCGTGATGTTTCGCGAGGACCCGCGCCAGTGCGGGCAGCGTTTCCTCCGAGCGATACTCATGATCGCCGGAGAGGAAGACGATGTGCCTGCCCTTGCCCGGGCCGGCCGCGCCTTCGTAGACGAGCGGGCTCTGGGCGTGAATTGAGGAGGCAAGACACACTGCGGCGATGAGAGAGGAGGCGATTTTTCTGATGGTCATGGGAAATTGAAGTGGGGGTCTATTCCTTGGATTTTCCTGCGGTGGCCGCGCCGGAGCGCGAACACCTGCCGGAGGTCGGATGGCGAGGGGGAAACTCATGGGCTTGCAGAACGTATCGTGACGGCCCGAAGCTCCGAACTCAGGATGGTTCCGCTGGCCTCCAGGTTGAAATAGTAGGCGATGGTTCCCGGGGGCACGATGGCGGTGGCCGTGGCGTGGCTGGACGAGGTCTCGAGTTCGGCTGGAAACTGCTCCCAATCCGCGCCGCGCCTGAATACGAGGGTCGCTGCGCCCACCGCCCCGGCGACCTCGAAGGTGACTCGGGCCGTGCCGTCGCGGACATCCTGCGCCACCTCCCTCGCCCATGGCCGGCCTGTTTCGACCACGGCCTTGGCGAAGGCGTAACTGTCAGGCGGATTCCAACCGGCCCCGTGGCCGTGCTTCATGTCGAATGGCACCGAAATCATTCTCGGGCCGGAAGCGGCGCGATAGCACAGCTGCTGCACCTCCAGCGGGAAGTGCGCGTCGCGCGGTCCGGTGAGCCACAGCAGCGGCATCGTGGCACGCGGGAGGCGCAGCAGCGGCTCCCAGACTTCGCGGTAGAGTGCGTTGTCCTTCAACGCCCGCACGTAGTTGTCGGCGGCGCGGTCGAGCGCGCCGCAGCCGTAAATCGGGATGCCAAACGCGAAACGGGCATCGATGCCCACCACGGTGGAAGTGATGACACCCCCCCAAGAGATACCGCAGACACCGACGCGCGCGGCGTCCACGCCGGGCTGCGCCCGTAACAGCGAGTTGGCGAGCACGGTGTCGGCGACAGCGTGAAACATCCACTGGTCGGCGAGCGGCTCGGCAAAATCGCCGTAGATGCCACTGCGCGCCGGACCGCCGAAGGCGTGGCGCTGCCATGCGGCCCCCGCCGGAGCGCCGGGAATCCGCTCGTCGGTCTGTCCCTCGACGGCGATCGCGATCGCGGCGAAGCCATGGGCATTCCACTTCTGCACCCATTCCTTAAACGCGGTGCCGCCCCCACCGTGGACGAGCACGACGCCCGGCACTTTCCCGTCGCGGCTTTCGGGGAGACCGAGCCAAGCGAAGACCTTCGTCGGCTTTCCTTTCCACGGCGTGGCATCGAAGAAAATGGCCCGCATTCCCGCTTCATGCCCGTATCCCGCCGCCGGCGCCATGGCGGGTGGCGTGGTGAGCTGGCCGAGGGCGAGCACCTGGGCCCGCTCCGCCACAAAGTCGGCCGCCGGCAGTGCGGACGGCAGGAGCAACGACAGGGCGGCAAACCGGCTGGAGATGAATTTCATGCGGTGGTTTGTTCAGCGGGCTGGGGTGGACTTGCCGGCGTCGTCCGTTGGGGCGGAGTTGTGGTTCTTTAGCGCGAGATCAATTTTTGCCGTGAGGTCAGCGACCTTGGCTTCCGCCTCACGCAACGGCAACCCGGGCTTTGCCTTCGGCCCGCCTGCCACGCCCGGCCGCCCGTGACCGATCTGCGTCATCCACGCCTCGAACCGGACCCTCATCCGTTCGTGGATCAACTTGCGGATTTCCAGGCCGCGGGCCGGGAATAAACTTTCGGCCGAAGCGACGCCGTCCAGCGTTGCTCCGAAGAACTGGGTCAAAATTTCTCGGGCCAGGAGCCAGTGGCCTTCCCGACCCGGATGCACTCCATCCTTGGCGAACTTGAACGCCGGGTCGTGCGCGCGGCGCGCATCGAGCGCGCGACGCATGGGCGTGTGCAGGTCCACCACCTCCCATGAGGCGGCGCGTTTTGACTGCAGCCATGTCGTATAGCGGACGAGACTCTCCTCGCCGCCGCCCTTGCGGTCGTCGACCGGCGGCGTGCAAATCACGATTCGCTTCACGCCCGCCTCAGCGGCCGCCACGCGCAAGTTCGTGACGGCGGCGGCGAAACGATCCGCGCCAGTCTGGCTTGAGGGCAGACCGGTGCCGTCGTTCATGCCATAGCACGCAAACAGCAGGTCGGGTTTGGTCGCAGCCAAGATGCGGTTCAGTCTCTCACTCACGAAAGGCCGGCCAAATCCATGCGCCTGCAGATGAGCCGCGTTTTCCTCGGCCGTGAGATCGGAGACGGTTTCGCTGCCGAGCCCGAGGTTCATGACTTCGACCTTGATGCCGTGCGCGACCAACCAGCACTCAATGTCGGTGACGTAGTCGCCGGCCTGCGTGATGCTGTCGCCCAGAAAGACGATTCGGTGAACATCGCGCAGCATCGGCATCGGCCGGGCCGGCCCGTCACCCTGCGCGCCGCTTGCACGCACCAGCAGCAGCGACAGGAGCAACGTAAACGTGAGGACGAATCTTTGATGAAACGATTGCATGGCGGGTTTGCTGGGCACGAGAGGGCGAGCGGGCTGAAAAACAGCGGCAGGAACTTTCTTGGCGTGTTTCAAACTCACCGGGCGAGGGTCGGTTGCGGCAGGTAGGACGCGAGGGTTTTGGCGCTCACGACGTAGGCGCTGGGTTGTTCAGTTGCAGGCAGGTTGTAGGTGACCGTCCAAAGCCGCGTGGCGGCGTCGTAGTCGGTCTGCCAAAAAGCGCGTGTGGGGTCACCCTGCGTCACGGGTTCGGAGCCGGCTGGGGTGACGCGAAACAAGGCGCCCGCGTCTGGCGCGGTCAGGCCCGTGATCTGAATCGGAATCCAACCCAAGCCGCCTTGGAGCGTGAAGGGCACGGTTTGAGCCGAGCCCATGGACACCGAAAGTGGCCAGTCTGTGATCGCGTTGCCGTCGGCCACCCGCAGGGCAGGCCGGTTCTCGGCCGCCTCACGCTGCACCATCTTCCGCGTGTTGGCATCGGCCGCGAGGGCGGCGGCGAACGCTTTGTCCGGTCCGTAGTAGCGCTCGGCGGTCAGCGGAATCGGCAGCAATTCGAGCAACATGTCCACGAAGTCGCCGGGTTCGAGCGCCGTGACGTCGGGCGGCGGCACGATCTCCGCGCCGAGATGCGCCTTCGCGCCGCGGCTGCCCACCGCGGCAAAAAAGGGCGCGGGGATCTTTCGGCCTCCGAGCGTGGCGTGCCACTCGCGCACGATCAGACCGCGCGAGGCTTGGCCGACCCGCGCGGCGTCGGCGCGCGCTTCACCGTGGAGGGAAAGCCACGGCTGCTCGCCTCGCGCCTCCCAGGCCGGGAGCAAGCGTGCGCCCGCTTGCACGCTGGGGCGGTGCTCGACGGCGAGCCCAGCGATGTCGCCCGACGCGATCAGGGGCGCCTCAAAGTCGTTGTAGAAATCCGCCCCGAGCTGGAAAAGCGCCAGCCGGGAAAACTCCACGCGGCGCGTCATGTCATAGCGGACGCGCAGATAGACGCGCAGGCAGTCGTCCGTGCGTGGGAGGAAAACCTCGGTCCGGCCGCGAATCGCGTCGTCTTCGGAAACTTCGTCGTAAATCACGTGGGCAAGGTTGGGGCCGTGGCTGGCGTAGCGCGTGACGTTGCGCTTGAAGGGCACATAGCGGCCCGCCGGATCGAGGCGGACCATGGTATCGCCACCGCCGACGTTCCCGGTCCACGCCCATTTTTCGTCTTTCGAGAATCCGCGTTGGAACAGCGGCCGGAAGTCCGTGAGCAGCGAGCGGCGCATGACGCGCGAAGGTTGAAAGCAGATCGATTCCCCAAACGAGCCGAGCGCCAGTTGATCCCAGAAACCGTTGTGGCCCCAGCCCACGAGCGAGAGCTGCGCGACCGACGCCGTGGGCACGCCGCCCCAGCGTGCGAAGGTCGTGCCGTAGCGAAAGCTCACGCGCGCATTCGCCGGCAGGTTGAGCCAGGTGCGACCATGCATCCATTGGCCCATGTAGGGAACTGGCGCGCTGGATTTGGCCACGTGCCAGTTCTTGCTGATCTGCACGGGCAGGCCGCTCGGCAATCCGTCGACATCGAGCACCATCGGCACGTAGCCGATGATTGATTTGACGGGGGTGTGATCAAACTTGAGGCCGATGGATTGCGGGCGCGCCGAACGATTCTCCACGGTCACGGAGTAGGATTCCCATTCGTCGAGCATCGACTCCGGGTAGTTGCCCTCCGTTGGCGCCGGCCAGCGCGGCGCTTCGAGACGGATGGTCGGCGCCGCCTCTTCGGCATTCCATTGCACGGTTGCCTTGCCGCGCGGGTGGGTCGGCTCGACCCGCACTGTGACTTCATCCGGCGTTGGTATTTGGGAAGGTGTCGATCCGGTTGCGACGACCAGCGCCGCGTGGTGCTCGGTTCGCGCCGTCCAAGTGGAGCCGATTTTTTCACTTACCTCTTCTGGGCCCATGTCGGTTTGCAGCCGCAGAATCGTCCGCGCCGCAGTCAACGACTCCTCGGGCCGGACCACGAGGACCAGCACGAGCCGGTTGGGCCACGAGGACACTTCCAGACGGGCATCGGCCCGGAGGCGTTGGCCGTCCGCGGTGCGAAATTCCAGATCGTGCAGGGCAAACTTTTGGAAGAAACGTCCGCTCTCGATCAGCCGCACGGGGAAGGCCAGCGGCGTGGTGGGCTGACCGCGGGCATTGAGCGCGAGCGGTGCGCGGCCCGTGCAGAGGAAGGACGTTTCGCCGACACGAATCTCCAAGTGCAGTTGCGCCGGCGGCAGCGGCGGGGCCGCCAGCGTTTCGCGGACGAGGGTCGCTTCGCCGACGTGCGTTCCGCGTCGCTCAAACCCGGTGATCGCGATTTTCTCGGTGTCGAAGTCCGCGGCGAAATGCCCCGTCGCGAGCCGCAGGAAACGCCGGTCGGATGAGTAGGCGGCCTGTTGCGCATCCTCCGGCCGGAAGTTCGTCACGTAGGGTGCCCCTTCGCGCCAGCTCAACGCCGTGTGATCGCCGAGGCGAGGCAGCGTCTCGGAAAGGGCGATGTTTCGCGGCTCCGCCAGCGCGAGGCTGGTGAGCGAGACGAAAAGCACGATCACGCGAAGGAATCGCGTCGGCGCGTGACCTCCACGTCGACGAACCGTAATCCGGGAGAAAAGGGGACGGGATTCCACAGCGATCATTTCAGTGCGCGACGAGCATTTGAACCACCGCGACTACGGTCGCGTGAACTCTTCGCGAGTGAGTTTTCCGTCGCCGTTCCTGTCGAAATTCTTGAAGCGCTGCTCGAGGTTGGCGCCGCCTTTCAGGCCGGCGGTGTATTCTGCGAGAGTGAGGACGCCGTCGTGGTTGGTGTCCATGCGGTCGAACGCGGGGGCGCGATCGGGCCCGGCTTTCCTGGCGGGAGCTTTTGTTGCGGCGGGTGCTGTGGTGGTCGGCGCACGGTCTGCGGCGCTGATGCAGGTGGGATCAACCTTCGTGGGCAGCGTGGCGTGCCAGGCGAGAGCGAGTTGAGTGAGTCGGGCGACGATATCCGGGTGAGCTTTTGCGAGATCGTTGGACTCGGCGCGGTCGGCGGGGAGGCGGTGCAGCTCGACGCGTTTCGCATCCGACGTAAGTGCGAGCTTCCATTCGCCGTCGCGAACGGCGAGGCGCGGCCACCAATCGGGATCGGTGGCCTTGCCCGTCCAGGCCCAAAAAATCGGGCGCTTGCGCGTGACGGACTCGCCGTTGAACGCGGCAATCAGGTTCTCTCCGTCGCCGCGATAATCCGGCGGAAGAGCGACGCCGGCGGCGGCGCACAACGTGGGCAGGAGATCGACGGCGGTGACGACGGTCGTGTTATTGATCGCGCCGGCGGGCGTGTGCCCCGGCCAGCGCACGATGAACGGCACGCGCACACCGCCTTCGAAGAGGCTGCGTTTCTCACCGCGCAGGCCGCCGCTGGAGCCGACACTGTAGAAATTGCCGTAGCCGCTCTCGCCGGTTTCAGCGTCGAGTTTGCCTTTCCCTTTTTCGGCTCCCGTCGTCTCGGGACCGTTGTCGCTGGAGAAAATCACGAGGGTGTTCTGCTCGACGCCCGCGGATTTGAGCGCGTCGAGCACGCGGCCGACCGCATTGTCGCCGTCGGTGATCACGGCGGCGTAGACGCGTTTCTGCTCGTCGAGGTGGGCCCATTTTTCGAGCGAAGCCTTCGTGGGCACGTGAGGCAGATGGCTCTCGTGGAGCCAGACGTTGAGGAAGAACGGACGGTTTTTGTTGGCCGCAATGAACTTCACCGCGTTCTCCGGCGTGGCGTGCAGATCGGCCGACGCGGTTTCGGCGCCACCGTTGAAGACGGCGAATTCGTCGAAGCCGTAGGCGGTGGGCGTGGGCGCGCCGTGGATGTTGCGGCTGGTGAGATGCCATTTTCCGAAATGCGCGGTGCGGTAGCCGGCCTGCTGGAGGAAGCGCGCGACGGTGGGCGCGCGGGCGTCGAGCCAGTCGGGCATGTTGCGCGCGAGGTTCAGGGCGGAGGACGCGAAGTGCTGGTGAATGCCGAAGCGCGACGGAAACATCCCGGTCATCGCGGCGGCGCGGCTCGGTGAGCAGACGGGGTTCAAGACGTTGAATTGGTGGAAGTCCGTTCCCTCGCGCGCGAGCCGATCGAGGTGCGGGGTCTGCAACCAAGGGTGACCATGGCTCGACAGGTCGCCCCAGCCCCAGTCGTCGGCGAAGATGAAGACAATGTTGGGCCGCGCAGACGGCACCGAAGTCTGGGCGAGCGCCGGTGAGAGGACGCCTCCGCCCGTCCAGGCCAGCAGCAGGAACGTAACGATTCGTGGGAGATGCGAAGGAAACATGGATGGCAGGAGAGGTCTTTTCGGGAGAGTCAGCGCCGCTCGGCGGAAAACACGTCCCCGCTGGGCTTTTCTGGCAGCGAGGATTTCCAGGTCGCGAGCTTCGCCGTGACTTCCTTGACCACCTCCGGCCGCTCGCCGGCGCGATCGGTTTTCTCGAGGGGATCCGCGGCGAGGTCGTAGAGCTCCACGTGGCTGCCGTCGCGATTCGACAGCAGTTTCCACTGCTGATCCACGACCGCGTAGGTCACCCAATGGAAAGGCGCATTCGCCCGGGCCGGCCAGGCGCCGTCCATGCGCCAAAAGAGCGGCTTCGAACGCCGCGGCGCCTCCGTGCCTTTCAAGACGGCGACCTGGCTGATGCCGTCCGGTTGGTAGGCTGCCGGCAACTTCGCTCCGGCTAATTCACAAAATGTCGGGAGCAAATCCACGGCGGAAATAAGCGAGGCGTTGTCGATCCGGCCGGCGGGGATTTTGCCCGGCCAGCGGGCGATGAACGGCACGTTGATCCCGCCTTCGAACAGCGCGGCCTTGTAGCCTTTCCGGCCCGCCGTGATTCCCTTGGCGGCCGCAATGCCCCAGCCTGCGCCGGTGGCGGTGTCGTAGTTCAAATCGAGTTTCGCCGCACCCCCGGCCCGGGCGGGACCGTTGTCGGAACTGAATATCACCAGTGTGTTCTCCGTGAGCCTTAGCCGGTCCAGCGCGGCCAGCACCTCGCCGATGCGGTCATCCGCATGCGACAGCACGGAGGCGTAGATCTGGTCCTCCCGACTCTTCATGTCGCGGAAGCGCCACTCGTATTTTGGCACGGTGTGAAACGGCGTGTGCGGCTCGTGGATCCACAGGTTGATGAAAAAGGGCTTTTTGGCCGCCGCGCTCTTTTCGATAAAAGTGATCGCGCGACTGGCGTCTTCGTGCACCGGGATCTGTTCGCCGGCGCAGTTGAAGGCGCCGTAGTCGTCATAGCCATAAACCTTCGGCAACGGCGAATCGGGGATCATGTCATTTGACAGGTGCCACTTCCCGAAATGGGCCGTCGCATAGCCGGCGGACTGCAGCATGCGTGGCAGCGTCGGCGTCTTCGGGTCTAGCCAGTCCGGCATGCCGCGCTGGGCGTTGTTTTTCACCCAAGCGAAGTGGCCGTCGATGTTATAGCGCGCGGGGAAATGGCCCGTCATCACCGCCGTCCGGCTGGGCGAGCACACGCCGCTGGCGACGGTGAAGCGATGAAAGTCCGTTCCTTCCTTCGCCAGCCGGTCGATGTTGGGAGTCTTCACATACGGGTGCCCGTGGCAGGACAGATCGCCCCAGCCCCAGTCGTCGGCGAAGATGAAGACAATATTCGGGCGGGCGCCTTCGGCTGCGACCATGGTTCCGAGCGGCGCGAGCAGCAGCGAAGTAAAAAGTGCGAGGGTTAGCTTCACGGGAGGTTGGAGGATTGAGCGGTCGACGTGTTTTTTGGTCTCAGATCAGAAAGAGAGGGTGGGAGGGATCCGATTGCTCCGGGCCGTCGCGACGCCCTCGCTTAGCGAGGGACAGGCCTGAGCAGTGACGGTGTGAAGTATCCCCGTTAGAAGGCGCCGGTGATCCCGACAGTGTAGGTCACGCCAAGGTTGTTCGCGACGGCGAACGTGCTCCACGCGGGCGAGCCCGCGACCTCGCGGAGGGCCATTTTCTGGGCGTTGGTGACATTCCGGCCGGAGAGGAAGAGGCGGGCCCATTTCGTAACCGCGTAGTCGAGATTGAAGTCCACCGTGGTGTAGGGCGGATAGAAGCGGTGCCCTTCATAGCCGGCGGCGTCCTGGCGCTGGCGGTAGACCCGGCCGTTGCGGATCGCGCCTACAGTGCCGCTGAAGCGCCCTCGGCTGTATTTGAGTGAGGCTTTGCGCAGCGTCTCGTAATAATTTGAGAAGTCGCCGCCGATGTTGCCGCCAGCGTAGTTGAACTTGGAGAGATTGTTGTAGTTGAAACTGCCGGTGAAGGTGAAACCGCGGGCGAATAGCGGCAGCCAGTCATCCAGCCGCTGCCGGATCTCGAACTCGGCGCCGTCGATCCGGCCGATGCCCTCGTTGATCCAGGTGGTGGATTGGAAATTCGCGAACGACGGTTCGAGGTCGAGCATCGCCAGCTTGTCCGGCGTATCGAGGAGCAGGGTGCGTTGCACCTGGACGTTGGAGATGTTTTTCCGAAACGCGCCTGCGCTGATGATGCCGCCTTGGGGGGTATACCACTCGAGGTGTGTCTCGTAATTCTGTCCGGTCCATGGCACAAGATTTGGATTGGGCCGGTTGACGGTGCCCAGCGCGATGCCGCTGAACGTCCCGGAGGTGACCGGGTTCAAATCATAGCTCGTGCTGGGAATGACGGAACGTTGAAAGCGGTTTTTCGCCTGCGTCTTGGCGTAGCCGAGTCGAAAGAGGAGGTTCTCGCGCAGGGCAAACGTTGTCTCCAAACTGGGGAAGATCCCGTCGTTTTCGCCGGTGCCGCGCGCGCCCTTGCGCTCGTAGCGGGCTTGCGATTGCAGCAGCGGATCCGAGATGCCGGCGACGGCGCGCGCGCCGCGATCCAGCGAGCCCCGGCCCCACGCTTCGGCTTTCTCGTAACGCACACCGCCGATGTATTTGACCCGGTTGCGGAGGAAGGAGCCGGTGAATTCCAGATACGTCGCCGTGGTCTTCTCGTTGATCTCATAGGGACTGACGGTCGAGAAACGGTGCGACTCCGCGTCGCGATATTGGAACCAGGTCGGATTCGCCACGTAGAGATCATACAGCCGGCGGAAACTCAGCCGGGAGACGGCCGGGGAGCCATAGTAGGTGTCGCGCTCGGGGCGGACATTGACGGCGGCGATCTGATCCGCGGTGTCGTCAGAGCGCCCGGTGGCGGGATTGAGACCGGCCACGCCGTCGGCCCCGACAAAGGTCCAGAGGTTGGCGTCGTAGCGCTCCAGGTTCCGGAACTGCTCGGTGTAGTCGAGGCCGAGCCGAACCGAAACAGGATTGCGGAGGCGCAGGTCGCGTTTGGCCCAGAGACGGACGGCAGCGATACTTTCGCGCAAATCCGAAGGGCGGGAGACGGCGCCGCCGATATACATGCTGCGGAGGTTGGCCCAATCGACCTCGGCACCGGGTGCCGTTGCGCCCAAGGGTGTGTCGTAGGCGCGCACTTCCTGGGACATCTTGTAGTCGCGCTGCAGGAGATTGACCGTGATGCGTTGCGGATTGGCGGTGCCGGTGCCGACGCCAAGGTTGAGCTGCGTCGTCCCGTTCATGTTGGTGCTCTGAAAAAAGCCGTGATCCGTGTCCCGGAACGAATGCTTCGACGTGGAATAGGAGCCGCGGGCGCTGATCGTCCAGAGGCCCTTCCGCCATTCGGCCTCGATCGTGTTGCCGAGGACCGGCTTGACGCCGTTGCGCCAGCCTTCGAACACGTTGTAGCGAATCGATCCGGTGCCGAGGTTGCCGTAGGTCGCATAGCTGCCATCGGCGGTGAGACCGTTGGTCCCGGGCGTGCCCAGGGCGGCGTTCAGATTCGTGTTGGTCTGGTTGCCGGCGTTCCAGATGAAGCGCACCTCATCGCCCGCCCGCTCCTGATAACGGCTCCCGCTGATGGAGTAGGAGAGGCGCAGCTCCGGGCGCGGCCGCCAGTCAAACTTCACCGAACCGCTGTCGGTGATATCCTGCTTCGGATTGTCATGGAGCAGATCGCTGGTGAGCTGCGGATTCAAGACACTGACGGTCGTCAGCGGTTGGTTCGCCGCGCGACGGGCCTCGGCGCCCGCCGCCTGGGCCGCCGAGCCGTAATTCCAACTGGGAGACGACCAATGCACGCGAGCCAGGACGTCGTTGTGTGCGAGCGTGATGGCGTAGCCGAAGTTCTTCGAAACCGGGTGCGTCCAGGTCAGTTTGAGATTGGGCCGCCAGCCCTGCATCTGGGTGTCGCGTATTCCAGGCCGCCGGCTGAGGGAGAGTTCCTCCGAGTGGCTGGTGAAAAGCGCATTATAGGTCAGGCGCGGCTTGCTCGCCTCAAACGCGGTGCGGCGCACGAGGTTGACCGAGCCGCCCAGGGCGTTGGAGCTGTCCTCCGCGGTGCGCAACTGGCGAACCTCGACGCGGGCGATGTCGGCGGAGGAGGAGCCGACCATTTCGAAGTTTCTGCCCTGGTTGACCCCCGATCCGGTGGCCGTGGAAGCCGAGGCCATCGGCATGCCGTCGAAGGTGACTTCCGTGCTGGCCGAATCCAGCCCGCGCACACTCACGCCGGTGATGTTGTTCGCGAAATATTCCACGCTGACGCCCGGCAGCCATTTCATCAGCTCGCCTGGATTATTATCCGGAATGGTTCCGAACTGATCGGCGCTGATCACGCTCTTTTGCGAAAGCGAGTTGCGCTGCTCATTGACGGCGATGGCCGCGGCATTCGTCTCGCGGGTCGATTGCACGGTGAAGGCGTCGAGCTTGACGACGCCGTCCCGGGGGGAACCCCGCCCGCTCAGGCTGAAATTCTGCACGACCTCCCGACCGGCGAGGACGGTGACGGTGGCCGCCTGCGGGTCGAAGCCGGTGAACGTGGCCTCGATCGTCACGGTGCCGTCAGGCACTCCCCCAAACTGGAAGAAGCCGCCGGCGTCACTCGTGGTCACTTGACCGGACCCCTTGAGGGTGACTCGGGCTTTCTCGAGGTAATCTCCGGTGATCTTGCTTTGGACGCGTCCGGTAATCGTGCCGGTGGCATCGGCGGCGCCGACCGCGGAGGTCAGGGCGAGAGCGGCAGTCAGGCAGCTCACCACGAGGGCGAAGTGAGCGAATCGTTGGGCTTGGTTCATGGGGTGGTCGGGGTTCGCGATGGATCGGCGAAATGGAAATGGCGGCTTTCGGCGGGCTTCAGCGGCGGAGTCTGCGATGTGCGGGCGGTCATGCTGCGGAAGCGGGGGCGATAAAAACGGTCGGGATAGTTTAGAACTCAAAGGTCGCCGTCAGGACGTAATTCCGCGGGCGGCGGATTTCCCACAGCACGGGGACGATGGCGTTGGAGGTGCCGTAGACGCCGTTGGTGTCGTAGTCGGACTTCACGAGGCGCGGGGTCTGCCAGTTGGGCAGATTCTGAATGTTGAGCTGCGTGCGCAGGTTCACGTTGTTGAAAATGCGGCGCTGGTAGGAGACCATCGCGCCGAGGTCCCAGAATTCTTTGCCGCGGAGCGGACGCTGCACGTTGAGATTGCCGACGGGTGCGCCCGTGGCATCGGGCAGACGCTGGTAGCCGATGGTGTTGGCGCTGCGCCAGCGGTAGTTGCCGCCGACGGTCCAGCCTTTAAGCCGGCCTTCGGTGAACACGCGGGTGACGAGACCGTTGAGCGCGTATTTGCCGTTGCGCGCGGTCGTGACGCCGCTGAGCGCCTGGTCGTCGAGGTAGCCTTTTTCCTGCGCGGCGATCTGTTGTTCGAGGTAGAGCGCATCGGCGGCCGCTTGAGTGCGGGCGGTGGGGCTCGTGGGATCGAGTCGGAAGATGGATGAAGCCTGGCCGGCTTCGACCTTGCGCAGCTCGCTCGCGAATTTCTTCCAGGTGCCGAGTCCTTGAAATTTCGAGTCGGTATAGAGGTAGGTGCCGACGGCCGCCAAGTGGTTGCCGAGCTTGTTGGTGTTGATGCTGCCGGACAGGGCCACGCGCCAGTTGCGGGACGGGTTGTAGATGAGGTTCATCTCATAACCGTCGGCCACGTAGCTCCACGTGTCGGAGACGTTGCCGGTGTCAACCGGGTAGGCGCCCGATTCGCCCAGATCCTGGAAATAGGGATCGCCGGGGATTTTGTAATTGGTGCGGAGCCGCGCGAGGATGTTGCGCGTGCCGCCGACGCTGGCATTGGCGTTGCGCGCCTGGTTGTCGGCCGACGTCTCGAACTTGCTCACGCCGAGCGCGAGTTTGCCCTGCCAGAAGGACAATCGCACACCGTAGTCGACGGTCTGGCCGACGGAATTCGGGGCGGAGCGGCCCAGCGCGTCGACCCACGAGGCGTTGGGCACCGGGAGGAAATTGTTGGAGCGGCTGTAAGTCAGCGACGCCCAAGGGAGCACATGATAGACGCCGCTGTAGGTGCGGGAAATGCCGTTGGCCACGATGGACGGGTCGGCATTGTAGGGGATGTCCTTGGCCAAATCGAAATACTTTTTGAGCGGATCCGTCGCGGCACCGGGAATCGCGGGGTTCACGACCGTGCGGCTCGCGGAGACGCCGTAACTCTTGGTGTTGTCCTCGCGGTAACCCGCAACCGTCACGAGGCGGCCGCGAAACCACTTCGCCTGCCAGCCGAGTGAGAGGGCGTCGGAGGTGAATTTGTTTTTGATCGCATTGAGGAAGGACTGGCGGCTGAGGTTAATCGGGGCCTGCTCGTTGGCCGTCGCGCCGAGCAATTTCCCATAGCTATTCAGCAGGACGAGGTTGTTCTGGACCTGGCGCGAATCGGGCATCGTGGGGACTTGGCCATTGACGAAATAGACGCGGGTGCGGAGGAGGTTCGTGGCGTTGACGGCGTCGCCGGACCAACCGCCGGACGCGGGCAGGCCAACGGTGGCGACGTTGAAGACGCGGGTGAGATCCTGGTCGGCGTCGGAGCGGCTGTTCTGGAAGAGTCCGGCGAAGTTGTGCCGGCCGAGCCAGCGGTGGCGATGGGTCAGATCGAGTTCGTAGGAGAGCGTGGCGCGGTATTCGGCCGACCGGTTTTTGATTGGCCGAAACTGCATCTGGGCGTTTTCGTTGTAGGGCACGAGGTAGCCCGGGTTGAGTGAGCCGTCCGGCAAATAGCGGTTGGGATCGATCGTGACGTTGGTGAAATTGTTGGGGTCGAGGGTCTGGTTGTAGAGGGCGAGGTTGCCGCCCAGTTCGAGGAAGAGATTCTCCGCGAGCTTCTGCTCGAGCAGGAGCTGGGTCCAGCGGCCGTGCTGCTTGTTGGAAGGGTCGGCCCAGGTGCCGCCGTTGAGATTGGTGCTCTTGCTCAGGCCGAGGGCGGTCCACGGATCCTTCGACTGATAATTGGCACTGGCCTGTCCGCCGAAGGTGGCTGCGCCCAGCGTGCCCTGATACCTCATGTTGACCATCGGATTCACGAGACCCAAACCGACGACCCACGTCTGCTGGTTGCCGGTGGCCTGGGCGAGCGCGAGGTTGGGGTCGAAGTCGGTCCGGGCGTCGACGAATCCGTCCGCATCGACCACTCCGGGGGCAACGGGAATGCGGTTGCCCTTGGCGTCGATGTAGGGGCGCGTCGCGGTCCACGTCAGTCCGGCGGGCACGAAATCGACCGTCGGTTTCCCGGCCGCCGCCCAGCGCAGCGCGCTGCCGTCAAAGCCCCACATGAGACTCGAGGCATTGGTGCCGAGGGAATAGTTTTCGTGGTTCAGCACGATTTTGGTGTTGGCCCACGGTTTGGCGGTAACGCTGACAGTGAGGCGCTCCTGATTCTTGCCCTCGAAGCGGCGGAACTCCCGCGATTCATCGTGCAGCAAGTTCAGCCGGAAACCCAACTTGTCCTTGATCAGGGGTTCGTTGTGGTCGAGAGCCACGCGTTTGGATCCGTTGGTATCGGTCTGCAGCTGCACTTCGGTCCGGCGACGCTGGAGTTGGGCGCGCTTCGTCGAGGTGACGGCCGTGCCCTGTGGGTTGCCAACGCCGATCAAGAGGGCGTTTGGCCCAAGTGAGAGGGTGATGCGTTCGAGGTTATAGTTGTCGGTGGGCTCGAGGGCGGAGAAGAAATCGTGCGAGATCGACTGGTTGCCGGCGTTGGTGTTGAACCCACGGATGGAATAGGACTGCCCGGTGCCGAAGCGCATCTGGGTGCCGCTGGCGCGATTGGCATCGGTGTTGTCGCCTTCCACCAAGTCCACGCTCGGGGTGTAAATCAGGGCTTGCTCGAACGAGTTGACGCCCAGGTCCCGGAGAAATTCGGGGGTGAGGATGGTGAGTGAAGCGCCTACATCGCGCAGGCTCGTGCGCATGCGGGTGCCGGCGAGCGTCTCGGTGGCGGCGTAGCCGTTGTCCTTGTCGGAGGAGATCTCGAAGGGCGTGAGCAGGACGGTATCGGAGGCGGGCGCGGCGGGCGTCGGGATTACTTGGGCGATGGCGGGAACCGCCGCGATTGCGCACAACAGAAACAGAATGTTTTCGGCGCCGCTTTTGCGGATGGTGGAAACTCGCGGTGCCGTTGGGAGGGGATCTTTTAGGTTCATGCTAGGGGATGGGTTGCCCTAACCGGTGTTGCGAGCGGCTGAGGCTAAGGGGCGTGAGGGGTGGGGGAGTGTTTCCCCGTCGCTGCTGAGCTTACAGGGAACGAGGCCTCGCCGATACCCTGTAAACACCGGGTGAGCCCCCGCACTCGTCCCAGTCTCATCCTTAATGATCCCGACGATTCGTGGGCTTTTCGGGCGGCGAAAACAGGCCCAGCAGATGCGCTTTGTTGACGGCCGCCGGCGCGTTTCGCACGCCGAGCCTCAGGTAAATGTTCGCGATGTGGTCGTCCACAGTCGCGTAGCCGATCCCGAGGCGATCGGCGATTTCCTTCTTCACCAGGCCCTCGCCGAGGAGGTTGAGAATCTCCCGCTGTCGGGTCGTGAGAATCACCTCGGACTCAGCCCTCGGCAGACGGGTTTTCAGGGCGTTCAAAAGATAGCGGGCCACGCCGGCGTCCAGCGAGGCGCCACCGGCGAGGACGTTGCGGATGCCCTCGACAATCTGGCCTGCGGTGGAGGATTTGAGCAAATAGCCGGAGGCTCCGCAGGAAATGGCCCGCAGCACATCGGCCTCGTTGTCCGATTGGGTGAGGATGATGACCTTGGTCCCGGGAGCGGCGGAGAGGAACCGCGGCAGCGTCTCGAGTCCGTCCAAGCCCGGCAGGCGCAAATCGAGCATGACGAGGTCGGGCAAATCCGCCGGCGCCGTGTCCCGCAGGGTGCGAAGCGCGATTTCCGCGGTGCCGAACTGGCCGCAAACCTGGAAGTCGCGCTCGTGGTGCAGCGCCAGCGCGATCACGTCGCGGTAGTGCGGGTTGTCCTCCACGAGTAAAATGCGGACTTTTCGTTTCATGGAAACAGGGTGAAGCGCCGCGGCTTCAGCCGCAGGTGGATTTGGAGGCCAGACGGGGCCGCCGGTGTGGTTGTGAGGTCCGCGCGCAGCAGCCGGGCGCGGCGCTTCAACGACGGCGGGATTTCCCCGTGGAGCCCGTGGCCGTTGTCCGACACTGTGAGATGGATGCGTCCCTTTTCGACCCAGAGCCGCGCCGCCACGCGGGTGGCGCCGGAGTGCCGGATGATGTTGATCAGGCACTCCTGGTAGAAGAGCAGCAGGTCGATCCGGCGCTGGGGCTCAAGTTTTTGGAGCAGTTCCGACTCCTCGATTTCGAGCGTGTGTTCGAGGTCGGCCAAGATACGGGCCGACGCGCGGCGCATGTCGCCCGCGAGGTCGCCGAACAGCCCCGGCGCCTCGAGCATGTTGGTGCAGTAGCGCGCGGCCTTGCCGGCGCGCTCGGTCAGGCTCCGCATGCGCTGCATCAGCCCGACCAGCTTCTCATCGTGGCTGGCGGCGCTGCGGGCCAGATCGGTGAGCAGTCCGACCGCGTGCAGGTCCGCGCCTAATTCATCATGCAGATCGGCCGCGATGCGCTTGCGGGTCTGATCGATGGCCCGCTGACGCTGAATCCGGCTGACGAGCGCGATCACGATCACGCCGAAGCCGAGCAGCGCGGTCAGCCACGCGAGGCTGGTCAATTGGATGCGCTGGAGGGAATGGCGGCGGTCGATCTCGGCTCGCAGCGCCGGGCGCTCGCGCTCCAGCTCATGGCGCGTCGCCAGCTGGTTCAGCCACTCGCGCACGGGCAGGATTGCGCCGAAGAAGTTTCTGCCATCCGTGAGATTGGAGAGCAGCCGGTTCGGGGCGTCGGCCCGAAAGTTGGCCGTCACCGCCTGATGCAGGGCGATGTTGCGCTCTCCCGAAAAGATTTCGAGCTCCGCAAAACCGAAGCGTTCGCCAAATCGGCCGTAGAGCACGCTCGTGGCGTTGTTCCCAATCGCCCGGAAACGGACAAAGCGGCACTCCGCGGGCGGCACCGCCCACATGAGAATCGGCCCCGCGTCGTAGATGGTGTCGTGGCGGATTTCCAGCAGCACGGTCGCATCGGCAAAATCGCGCGTGCGTGCGCCTTCGATGCGCAGCAGCGCCGGAATGCCCAGATCACCCGCATAGGCCTGCGGCACGGTGTCGCTCTGGTCGATGGTGTGGAGGTGAACGCGCGTGACGCGTTGCACCGAACCCAGATCGATCGTGATGGCCGGATCGTCCCCCAGGTCGGATTGGTTGACGAAGGCCACGCTGCCCTTGGCGTCCGCCGCCGCCATCAGGTAGGGTAAAATGCCGTCTGTCGCGTAGGATTCCGCCCAGCCCGGCGTGATCGACTGGGACGAGCCGGACGAAGAGCGCACCGGCTGGCGCAGCGCGACATTCTCCCGTCCGCTGAACGCGAGCACCTCGGCGAGTTGGAAAACCAACCGCCCGTCAAACGCGCGCGGCGACAGCTTCACCGCCTCGATCCTGATCCAGCCGGCCTGAATCCCGGCGCACGGGATGATCACGGGCGCGATGCGCGGCAGCAGGCCGGACAGGCTCGTGAATTCCGCGACGGTTTTTCCCACCCGGTCCGGGTCGGTTCCCGCGACGACTCGCAGCGCCTGGGGAAAGGCATCGGCTTGAAAGCCGTTGAGCGGATCCCGGCGGATGGTCGGGACGAGCACGATTTCATCCAGCTGATGGGTTTGGCCGAAATCGATTTCGATCCACTCGGGATGATCGGGTGTGTCATTCGCGACGGAGCGGTATCCGATGGCGCCGATGCCGCTGCCGAGATTGTAGGTGGCGAGGCGCTGCAGCTCCGCGTCGACCTCCCGTCTGCGGTGCTCCAGTTGATCCAGGGAAAACTGCTTGAGCGGGACCGCGGAGAAAAGCTCCGGCCACAAACCCGCGAGCAAGGCGAGGACGAGCAGGGGTCGGACTCGGGACATGGCGGATCGGGCGGGGGACGGATGGCGGCCTGCGCTGGCGAGCGGGAGGGCGGCCGAGGGAGCAGGCACCGAATGGGCGGCTCAACGATAATCTGCGCCGGTGAGGCTTTGCAAAACGGACTGCTGCCAGTCGCGGAGCTGGCGCTCGAGGCGCTGGGCGACCTCGGGTTGGGCGGCGAGGAGGTTGTTTTTCTCGGCGGGATCGGCGCGGAGATCGAAGAGTTCGCGCGATCCGGCACCCGCGGCGTCGGCGACGAACTTGAACCGGCCGTCGATGATCGCGCGTTCGCCGTTGAAATCCTGCGGGCGGATCGCCGGGTGGTGGAAATTTTGGAAATTGCGCGTGGCGGTGCCGTCGGGGCCGAGCTTCGCGAGCGGCGTGGTGCCTTTTTGCAATTCGGGATCGAGGTAGGGCTTGGCGCCGGGGTGGCGGGCGATCGGTCCGTCCCAGAAGGCCAGGGGGGCGGGCCGCTCCGTCATCGTGCCGTCGAGCAGCGGACGCAGCGACAGGCCGTCGAGCGGACGGCGGGGGAGCGGCAGCCCAGCGAGTTCGCAGAGCGTGGGCAACGTGTCGGTCGTGACGGTGGTGACATCGCTGGTGCGTGGGCGGGAAAGTTTCGCGGGCCACTCGATGACGCCGGGCACCCGGATGCCGCCTTCGTAGATGGTGCCCTTCTGGCCGCGGAAGGGCACGGTAGCCACGGCTTCGGTGGGCGTGCCGTTGTCGCCGCAATACCAGAGCAGCGTGTTGTCCCGCAGGCCGGTCGCGCCGAGTTGTGTGCGGAGCTGGCCGATGGCGCGGTCCATCGCGGTGATCTCGGCGAAGCGTTCGCGGAGCACGTCGCGCTGAAGGCGGGTGGTGTTGCGGCCGGTTTCGTTGGAGGTGAGGCGGACCTGCTTGGTGCCGAAATTGGCGGGCAGATTGTCGTAGAGCGCGAGGTCGGCGGGCAGCGCCTGATACGGCTCGTGCGGCGAGCCGAACCAGATCACGACGAAGAAGGGCTTCGCGCGGCGTTGCGCGTCGGCGATGAAGCGCAGCGCTTCGGCCACGACGATGGCCGAGCTCTCGCCCTTGAACTGCACGGGCGGGCCGCCGTCGCGCGAGAAGTGAGGGTCGAGCTCGAAGAAGTTGTCGTGCGAGAGCCAGGTATCGAAGCCCAGCGCGCCGGGATTGACGGGCGAGGCGGCCTTGACGGCGCCGAGGTGCCATTTGCCGAAATGGGCGGTGGCGTAGCCGGCGGAGCGGAGCAACTGCGCGACGGTGATCTCCTCCGGGCGCAGGGACCAGCCCGGGGCAAACGTGCCGCTGCGGTGGTGATGGCGGCCGGTCATCACCGTGGCGCGCGTGGGCGAGCAGCTCGCGCCACCGGAGTAGAACCGGTCGAGGCGGAGGCCGGTGCGCGCCATCTCGTCGAGCACCGGCGTCTTCAGGTAGGGGTGGCCGTTGTAGCCGGTCTCGTCCCAGCCGTGGTCGTCACCCATGAGGAGAACGATGTTGGGGCGCGGGGCGGCCGCCGGCAGCAGGGCGGGGGCGAAAAGGACAGCGCCGACCAAGGCGGCGAGCGCGGCGGGGCGGGTGGGGAACGCGTTCATGCAAAAAGCATCTCCACGACGGAGCATCGGGTGCGCAACCCTGCAATGCGGCGGCGCGAACGAAAACGGGTGGCGGCCGTGATCGGTTTACTTGTCCGCCTTCTTCTTTTTGCGCGTGCCTTCGCCTTCGCCTGACCCACCGGCCTTGGGCTTGAGGGTTTTCAACAACTCGGCCTTGGCGTCCCACGGGGCGGTGCGGCTGAAGAGGGTGGGGTAGGCTTCGTAGCCGTGGCCGGACACCACGTTGGTTTTGATGGCAGCGAGCTCGGTGTCGTAGTGGCGCCGCATCGTCGCGAGCGTTTCGCGGTGCGCGGGGGAGGCCGCGAGATTCTTCAGCTCGTAGCGATCCTGACCGACGTGGAACAGCTCCTCGGTCGGCGGCATGCCTACGCCGTAATACCAGTGGATGTATTTCCACTCGGGCGTGACAACGGCCATGGATTGCGCCGACTGCACGCCCCAGAAATTGAAGAGCGGCAGCGCGTCGCGCACACGGGCCGTCGGCTGGGTGAGGAGCGGCAGCAGGTTTTTCCCGTCGATGCCGGCGGGGGCGGGCTCGCCGGCCAGGGCGAAGATCGTGGCGGCCATGTCCACGTTGGCCGTGAGCGCGGCGCTCACTGTGCCGGCGTGCGACTTTGGGAGGCGCGGATCGAAAATGATGAGGGGCGACTTCGACGCCTCCTCGTAGGGCAGCACTTTGTCGCCGAAGCCGTGGGCACCGGCGTTGTAGCCGTTGTCCGAAGTGAAGATGATCACCGTATTCTCGGCGAACCCCGCGCGCTGCAGGCCCTCGCGGATCATGCCGACGGCGGCATCGACGCCGGTGATGAGCGCGTAGTATTTTTGCAGCGAGTCGTCGTAGGCATTGATCCATTCGCGGTAGCTGGTGGCGGCGCGGCTGGTCTGGGACTGCGGCGAGAGGTGCTTGGCGTTTTCCACGCCGTAGTTCGGCGGACGTTTGAAGGTCTTTCCCTCGTAGAGTTTCAGGTCGATGGGATCAGGCGTGAAGGGCAGGTGCGGCGCCTTGAAGCTGATGCTAAGACTGAAGGGTCTTCCGGTCGCTTTCGCGGCCTGGAAAAAATCCTGCGCCCACGCGGCGTAGGCCCGCGAGCAATGCGGGTATTTGTCGGCATACTTGGCGATGCCTTCGTTCTTTTCGGTTTCGTAGAAGGTCTGGCCCGGCCCGCCCGCCCATTGATCGAAGAAGGGTGCCAGCGCCTCGAATTTTTCGCCTTGGAGCACGAAACCAATCTTCCCGGCGAAGCCGGTGAAGTAGCCGGCCTGCCGCAGGCGCACCGGATAAGACTGCTCCATGAAGCGGCGCTCGAGATCGCCGTGCTCAAAATTACACCCGTGGCGATACTCGTAGAGCCCGGTGAGCACATTGGCGCGACTGGCCATGCAGATGGCGGTGGTGTTGTAGTGATGGGTGAACCGCACGCCGTCGCGCGCGAGCTGGTCGAGGTGCGGCGTGATGATGTCCGGATTGCCCGAGGCACCGAGCGCATGGACGGTCTGATCGTCGGTGAAAAGGAAAACGATGTTGGGCCGCTGGGCGTGGCTGCGTGGCAGGAACGCGAGGCAGGCGAGGGCGAGCAGGGGGAAAACAGGGGAGGCCTTCATGGCGAAAAAGGTGGTGAGGACATGGCGGAAGGCGCGCCCGAAATTCACCGCCTGACCTTTTTCGACGCGCGGGCCTTCGATGGACTTTGGGACCGAACTCAACCGGCTGACCCAGGACGAAAGATCCGTCACGGTGCCTGCCTCAACCCGCCAGCTTCAAAAGGTCGAACACCAGCTTCGCAAACGCCGCCGCTTTCTTTGGGTCAGACAGGAGCTGCAGCTTTTGGTTTTCATGGGCGTCGCTGCTATCGAGGATCGCATCATCCACCGCCTTCGGGAAATCGCCCAGCAGCGCCTGTTCGGGACTGTTGTTGGCGAGCTGCTTCATCACGGTTTCATTTTCGCGCACCTTGTCGCGGACGGTGTAGGCGTAGTTGACCAAATCGCTTTCCGTGAGGTGGTCGGTGATGAAGAGCTCGTTTAATCGGGCGATGATTTGCGACAGAAACTCTTCCCTGGGGTCGCGGGCTTGGGCCGTGCCCAGGCCTTCGCCCGGATTGAGGCCGTAAGTAGCCTCCTCTTCGTTGAGCACCAGATCCTGCTGGCGGATCTTGGAGAGCCGGTAGTGGCTGAGCACGATCTGATTCAGGTCGATGTCGTCCTCGTCCAGGAGTTGCTCGCGGAGCAGGGGGCTCAGGTTGCGGGCATAGAGACTGAGCTTCTCCAAACTCGGGTCGTCGTAGTCCACGATCTGGGACATGAACTCGTAAAATCGCACAAAGGTGCCGAGGTCCTTTTTGAAGATCTCCAGCGCGTCCTTCTCTTTCTTGGCGGCCTTGAAGCTGTTCTCCGCGTTGGCGATGAGGACGGCGTCGCCCGTCTTCTGGGTGCGCTCCAGCAGGTCGCGGCTCTGCTGGTAGGCGAGCATCGCGGCCTTGTAGCGGATCTGCCAGCGCTGCACCGCCGGTTTGCAGATGTTGGCGAGCGCCGCGTTGCTTTTGCTCTTCTGGAAAAACGCGGTGCAGAACTGCTCGACCTCCGTCCATTGGAAGATGCCTGAGGCGCGCAGCTTTTCGTTGAGGTCGAAGATCAGGTTCGGATTCGACACGTCGGCCAGGGTGGCGGTTTGGTAATACGGCAGGAACGCCGCGAGGATGTCCGCGGGCTCGTTGAAGAAATCCAACACGAAGGTGCCGGTGTCGGCCTTGCCGGGGTAAACGCGGTTGAGGCGCGACAGCGTTTGCACGCATTCCACGCCGCCGAGCTTCTTATCGACATACATGGCGCAGAGTTTGGGTTGGTCGAAGCCGGTCTGGAATTTGTTGGCGACGATCATCACCTGGTAGTCGCCCGAGTCGAAGGCCTTGCGCAGATCGCGCCCTTTGAGGCCGGGGTTCATCGTGATCTCGGTGAACTTCTGCCCGAGCAAACCTGCCGAGTTCGGGTCCTTTTCGCCGAACTCCACCTCGCCGGAAAACGCCACCATGCCGTAGAGTTTCGCGTAGCCTTTTTCGGCGATGTAGCGGTCGAAGGTGAGCTTATAGCGCACCGCCTCCTTGCGGGAGCTGGTCACGACCATCGCCTTGGCGTGGCCGCCGAGCAGGCCCATGACGTGGGCTTTGAAGTGCTCGACGATGACCTGCACTTTTTGCGCGATGTTGTAGTCGTGCAACCGCACCCACTGGTTGAGCTTCACCTGCGCCTTGCGGCTTTCGACCTCCTCGTCGGCCTCCTGGATTTTCAGGGCGAGCTGGTAGGCGACTTTGTAGTTCGTGTAGTTTTTCAACACGTCGAGGATGAAGCCCTCCTCGATTGCCTGGCGCATGCTGTAAACGTGGAAGGCCGCCGGCTTGTTCTGCTTCGACGGAGCTTCGCCGGGATTGGGCAGGCGGCCAAACAACTCCAGCGTCTTGGTCTTGGGCGTCGCGGTGAAGGCGAGGAAACTCAGGTTGGCGTTGGCGCGGCGCGAGGCGACCGTGGCGGCGATGGCGTCCTCGGCATCGAGCTCCTTGTCGTCGGCGTCGTCGGCGTCGCGCTCGATCATCAGCACTTCCTTGAGCTGGCGTGCGGTGGAGCCGCTTTGCGACGAGTGGGCCTCGTCGGCGATGATGGCGTAGCAGCGCTCCTTCAGGCTCACGCTGTTCTCGATGGCCCGCAGCACGAAGGGAAACGTCTGGATGGTGACGATGATGATGGGCTGCGAGCCCTCCAGCGCTGCCGCCAGTTTCTCGGACTTGGAGCCTTCGCCTTCGTCGCGGTTGATGCGGCCGACGACGCCGTCGGTGTGCTCGAATTGGTAGATCGTTTCCTGCAGTTGATCGTCGAGGACGGTGCGGTCGGTAACGACGATGACGGAGTGGAACTGCTTCGTGCCCTGCGCCGTGTAGAGGGCGGAGAGCTGGTGCGCGACCCACGCGATGGAGTTGGATTTGCCCGAGCCGGCGCTGTGCTGGATGAGGTATTTCTGGCCGGGGCCCTCGGCGCGGGCGGTCTCGACGAGACGGCGGACGACGTCCCACTGGTGGTAGCGCGGGAAGATCATCGCTTCCTGCTTATACTTCCGGCCGTCCCAGTCTTCCTTCTCCTTGATTTCGAGGTGCACGAAACGGGCGAGGATGTTGAGCAGGTTGTCGGGCAGCAGCACCTCGTTCCAGAGGTAGTCGGTGGCGTAGCGGTGGATGTCTTCCGGCGTGTCGTTGCCCGCGCCGCCCTCTTTGGTGCCGCGGTTAAAGGGGAGAAAGACGGTGGACTCGCCCGCCAGCCTCGTGGTCATGGCGACCTCGTATTGGCTGACGGCAAAGTGGACGAGCGCGCCGCGTTTGAAGGTGAGGAGCGGCTCGGCCTTCTTCGTCACCGGGTCCACCGGCAGGCGGGTGGTCTGGTATTGTTTGATGGCGCGGTCGGCCGCCTGCTTGAACTCCGACTTGAGCTCCAGCGTGGCGACGGGGATGCCGTTGACGAAGAGCACGAGGTCGATGCGCCAGGCTTTGGCCTTCAGGCCGGTGGCGGTGAGTTCGGCGTCGGTCGCCCACGGGCTGTAAACCAGCTCCGGCACGATGCGCAGGCGGTTCTGGCCGTAGCGGGCGAGCGTGTCGGGGTTGAGATCGTGCTCGGGCTTGAACTGGCAGAGGAAGAAACGCGTGCCGCGGTCGCGCAGTTCGTGGCGCAGCACGCCGAGCGTGCCGAAGGTGCGCATCGTCTGGTTGGCCGCGAGCGGGTCGGCCTTGTTGAGCTGCTCGCCGACGCGTTCGAGAAATTTTTGCTCGGGGTTGGACGGATAGAGCGTGCAGAACTTTTCCCACTGCTCGGGTTGGGTGTCCTGCACGAAACCGACGACATCCTCGGGATAGAGCGCGAGGGCGCGGTCATACTTCTCAGCCGCACCGCACTTCCATCCACCGGCGACCATCTGGGCGATGACTTCGTTTTGGAAAATCAGTTCTATGGTGGGGTCGGACATGGGGGGGGAAGAATCAGAGCGAGGACTGAAGCTTGAGGGCGGCGGCCACGATGGGTTTGGCCCAATCGGGCGTCGCAGTGAAGTTTTTCGGGGCGAGGATTACTCCCGTCCGCAGGTGCAGGAGCAAAACCGGCTTGGGTGCGCCCGTGGTGAAATCCGTTTCGGCGGAGTTGTCCCACACCATCAACTCGGCGAGATGTGGCAGCAGGCGGACCAGATTGAGGCGGCTGTTCTCCCAGCGTTCGCGAATCTTGACCTCGGGGATGTCGTGACCGCCGCTCGCGACCCGTGCAGCGACCCGGCGCAGGTGGTGCGCCACCGATGCCAGTCCAACAAAGTAGATTTTAACGGCCATGCCGTTCGTCGCCGCGCGCGCCAACAGTTGGGGAATGGTGTTGGCCCCCAGAGTGGTTTCGAAAACGAAATCCGTGCTGTCGGCGATGGCGTGCTCCAGCAATTCCTTGCCGCGCGTCCAGGCGAGGGAGTTGGCCTCCGCCGGATCGAGGCCCGGGTTTTGGCGAAGGAGCGAGCGGGTGAACTCGTCGGGGTTGTAATAGTCGCCCCCCGCCGCGCGAATGTAGGCACCGGCGACGCTGCTTTTTCCGGCGCCGTTCACACCCGCGAGCACGGTGATGGTCCCGCGGGGGACGGGCGCGGGTTTTTTAGGCATGGGCGGCGGCGCGGCGGGCGTTCACGGCGGCCTTGCCCAGCGCCTTGGGGCTGGCGGAAAAGAGCGCAGCGGTGGCGCGTTTTGCCTTGGGCGTGTTCATCCTGGTGACCATCTGATCGAACTCGGCGGTGAGGCTTTCGAGCGGGGCGCGACGGCTCTGCTGGAGTTCCTCGTATTGCCCGGCGGTGAGGATGACGAATTCGCGGCGGTTGTGGCGGGAGACGGCGAGGGGACCATTGGAGGCGAGGCGGGCGACCTCGCTGAACTTGTTTTTCAGGACACTGGCGGAGACTTCGGACATGTCTGCCACCGAAGAAAAACCAAAGGCGTGCGGGGCGGGAGCGGTGTGGGCCATGGCCCGAATCTTCATGGTTTGGCTAAAATGGCAAGATTAGCCTTTTAGGGGGCGTGACGGCGTGACACAGACATTCCTGTCTGTGTGCGGAAATCACAGGCAGGAATGCCTGTGTCACGGGGGCAGATGCAGCCAGTATTGGTGCGGAGCGAGGCCCGCGTTAGAGGGGTTGGTGCGAACATAGTCCATGAACCGGCGGTATTCCTCCTCACTGCGAACGATGCGGTCATACGATTCGTCCATCCAGAACGCGCCCGATTGACCGAGCAGTAGGTTCGCGGCGCGGGCGCTCGCCCCCTTCATGCCCTTGAGCAGGCGGGAAAGGGCGTCGGCTGGAGGTGACACCGACATTCCTGTCTGTGGATTAGATTCCGAGGCACAGACAGGAATGTCTGTGTCACTTAGAGGCTCGATCAGCGCGTGCACATGGTTGGGCATGATCACGGCGGCGTGAAGGTGCAGGCGGTCGCCGTCGAAGCGGGTCAGGCACGCGCGCACGGCTTCGCGGATGTCGGGGCGGGCCAAGGCGCAGCTGCCGTAGCCGGCATCGAGCCATTGCTGCACGCGTTCGCTGAAGCGGGCTTCGTGGTCGCGGACTTGATCGGAAGTCCAGGGCTCGGGATTTGCCTGGAGCCAGGCCTCCCGTTCGTTGCGGAGTTGGGCGAGCTTGGATTGGGGCAACGAGTCCGCGAGGCGGAAGGTCACCCAGTAGATGGCGCCGTCGCGCCGCCAATGGGGCAGGTTGCGGCGGGAGACCTGCGTGAGTGACCCAGACATTCCTGTCTGTGGGTTTGGGCTGAGGGCACCGGCAGGAATGCCGGTGTCACGGGGAAGTGGCACAGACATTCTTGTCTGTGGGTTCGAATCACCGGCAGGAATGCCGGTGTCACGGGGCTTCTTCATGGCGCGGCGGCTGCCAGGGGCGGACGTCGATCTTGCCGGTCACGGCGGCGGAGATCAGGGCGGTGCGGCGTTCTTGGAGGAGGGTGACGGCTCCAAGGGCCTCCTGAATGATTGAATCGAATTTGGAGGTGTTGGTTTTCAGGTGGTCGACAATCGCCGTTTGCTCGTCGAGTGGCGGAAGCACGACCGGAGCTTCCTTCACGTCTTCCAAGCTGAGGCCTTGTTTTAGGCCATACTGGGAGAGCTCGAAATACGTCTGGCCGATTTGGCCTTTCAGAAATGACCCAAGGAAAGCCGGACAGATGTTTGTGCCGGGACGAATGAGGCACAGATGCTGATTGATAAACGCTGTCTCGGGCACGGATTCAACGACTGCGACGTTCCCGGTTTTGGCACCCGTGATACAAACCACCACGTCGCCTTCGATCAGACGTGTGCGATCCGTTTCCGCGTCGTTGCCCACGAGCACGCGTTTTGCAGTGGCGTATTTGATTTCCAGCAGGTCGTTGAGGTCGCCGCTTTGGATAAATAGCGATCCTTCCTCACCGACGCGTTCCGACCATCCACGTGGTCCACTCGTGAGAAAAGTGCTCACCGTTTTCACTCGAAGGATTTTCCAATGCTCCGGGACTTGGCCGAGCCATTCGATGCCGGAGTTTTTGAGGGGGGCGGACGGGTTGAGGCCTCTGGTCACGGCATGGCTGATCACGGCCTGCCGTTTTTCTTTGAGCAGGGCGATCAGCGCTTGCTGCTTTTCGATCAACCGATCGATCTTCGCCGTCTCGTGGTCGAGGAACGCCGCGATTTGCGTTTGTTCGGGGAGCGAAGGAGCTGAGAAATGATAATTGGCTACAAAGTTATCAGCTACTCGTTTTTGCCCACCGGCCCCATACATCGATCCCTCGGCCTGTTTGTTGAAAGGCGCAGACGTAAGGAGATAATATAGAAAGCGGGAATCGCAGGCTGCACCGCAACGAAACGGAATCACCTCGGTCGTCGCGAATGCGATGCCGTTCTTTAACCCGGTAACAATGGCGCCTTTTCCGTTTTCAAAGCAGGGCGTTATTTTCGCGATACATACATCGCCCTCTGCGAGAAAGGTGTAACCGCTCGAAACTTCGGACAGCAGTTTTGTCCGAGAGGCGTCCAATTCGCCCTGCTCTCCGATCGCTTCCATCGGTAAAAACGTGACCTCGGTATTTCGGGGCAGGTGATTCAACTCTGCTTTGGAGGAGTTGAGTGCAGCGAAAAATTTAACTCGCGAGATCGCCCAATCGGCGGGCACAGATTGCAACCACTCCACGTCCGAATCCTTATACTCCGGATACGGCTGATACCGGCTACTGCTCACGAGTGGACCTCCTGCAGGAGCTTCATGATCTCGGCGCTGACGGCGTCGAGGTCGGCGTCGATCTCGGCGAGATCGCGGGGCGGTTGGTATTCGTAGAAGTGGCGGTTGAAGGGGATCTCGTAGCCGACGAGGCCGACTTGGTCGTCCTTGGGGTCGCGTTTGGTGGCGTCGATCCACGCATCCGAAACGTGGGGCAGGACTTCTTTTTTGAAATAGGCTTCGTTGAGCGCGTTGACGGTCTGGTGCGGGTCGAGGGCGACGTTTTCGAAATCGCGCAGGTCGCCGTCGGGTTCGTATTCGATGATGGACGCGGCGGCTTGGGACGTGGCACCGGCATTCTTGCCGGTGGGGTTCTCCGGAGACAGGCAGGAATGCCTGTCCCACGCGGGGAACCGGCCATAGATCGGGTCGGGCTTGCCGGTCTTGTGGGTGGTTTTGACGACTTTGGCGGCGGCGGGGTTTTTCCAGGAGACGGCGGCGGTGATTTGTTTCTTGGCGGCGGGGTCGAGTTTGAGGCCGGTGGCTTTGAGCGCGGCGTCGTAGCCGTTCATGTCGTCGTGCTGGGCGGTGCCGATCTTGGCTTGGAGCTGGCGGGCGGTTTGGAGGATGGCGAGCTGCGCGCGCCACGTGTCGGCATCGAGGAGATCTTTGATTTGCTTTTCCTTCAGCTCGGGAAAGTCGGCTTTGAGCGCGGCGCGGATCTCGGCTTCGTGTTCGTCGAGCACGCCGTAGGTGGCCTTGCCCTTGGCGGCCGGTGCGTCGGACCAAGCGGTGCCGTAGGTTTGGTAGATCCACTCCATGGGTGCGCCAAGCGGCTTGGGCGCGAAGCGCAGGGTGGCGAGGCGCTCGTCGCTGAACTGGTAGGACTCGCGCAACGGGCGCTCGATGGTGATGCGGCGGTAACCGAAGGCGTGGGTCGGAAAAAGTTTCGCGAGAAAGTTTTTTCGGGCTCGGTCTTGGGGTTGGCGGATTTGCGGCCGCGGGTGGAGCGTGGCACAGGCATTCCTGCCTGTGTTTCGAGCGCACAGACAGGAATGTCTGTGCCACCGCCGAAGGCGCGGGTGATCGTCTTGATGTGGTCGTCGCTCATCTCGTGGCGTTTTGAGCCGAGGGATTTGCGCATCTTGCCGTGGAGGTGGACGCCGTTGATGAGCATCACGCGGCCTTTGCGGTCGGCGGCTTTTTTGTTGGAGAGAATCCAGACGTAGGTCGCGATGCCGGTGTTGTAGAACATGTCGGTCGGCAGGGCGACGATGGCTTCGAGCAGGTCGCTTTCCAGAATATGGCGGCGGATCTCGCTCTCGCCCGAGCCGGCGCCGCCGGTGAAGAGCGGGGAGCCGTTCAGGATGATGCCGATGCGGGCTCCTCCGTCTTTGGGATCGCGGAGCTTGCTGAGGAGGTGGAGGAGGAAGAGCAGCGAGCCGTCGGAGACGCGGGGCAGGCCGGGGCCGAAGCGCCCGTCGAAGCCTTTGAGGGTGTGCTCCTGGGTGATGTCGCCCTCGATCTTTTTCCAATCCACGCCGAAGGGCGGGTTCGAGAGCATGTAGTCGAACTTCTGGGCGTGGAGCTGATCGGCGGACAGGGTGTTGCCCAGTTTGATGTTCGCGACCTCCTGGCCCTTGATGAGCATGTCGGCCTTGCAGATGGCGTAGCTCTCGGGGTTCAGCTCCTGGCCGTAGGCGCGCATGACGGCCTGGGGGTTGAGCTCGTGCACGTATTCCATGCCCGAGGAGAGGAAGCCGCCGGTGCCGGCGGTGGGGTCATAAATGGTGCGGATGATGCCGGGCTTGGTGAGGGCGGCGTCGTCCTCCATGAAGACGAGCGAGGTGGTGAGGCGCACGATGTCGCGTGGCGTGAAGTGCTCGCCGGCGGTGTCGTTGGAACTCTCGGCGAAGCGCCGGATGAGTTCCTCAAAAACAAGCCCCATCTCGTGGTTGGAGACGGCGGCGGGGCTGAGGTCGGAGAGGCGGACGCGTTGGACGACCTTGTAGAGGAGGTTGGCGTCGTTGAGCTGGCCGACGAATTCGGAGAAGTTGAAATACTCGAAGATCTCGCGGGCATCCTTGGAGAAGGCGGCGACGTAGGAGTCGAGGTTGGCCTTGATGCCGGCCTCTCCGAGGGTGCCGAGGTCCATGCGCGAGGTGTTGAAAAAGGACAGGCCGCCGGTGGCGCGGAGGAGGAGTTTTTCGCGGGCTTCCTCGGGGAGCTTTTGCTTGGCGAGTTTTTCGACCTCGGCGAGCACCTTGGCCTTGCTCGGCGCGAGCACGCATTCAAGGCGGCGGAGCAGCGTAAACGGGAGAATGATGCGGCCGTATTGGCTCTGGCGGAAGTCACCGCGCAGGAGATCGGCGATGGACCAGCTGTAGGCGGCGAGGTTGTTGGAGGCTTGGGACATGCGGCGGCGTAAATCGAGGAAGAAGGGAGAAAGCGCGGAGGCAGGACGACGGGCGGCGCGGACGCTTTCAGAAAATCGACGGCGGGGGGATTGAAATAATCCCAAATTCCGCAGTTGAAACGCGGAGCACGCGGAGGACGCGGAGCAGAATGGGCGAGAATCATGAAGACCGTGCCGCGCAGGCCGAGCGGCACTCGGCGGAGCGGGTTTAGTCTCGCTGCGGCGCGCACTCCCGGTCTCCTTCGGCGATCGTAGGCCGGCGGACGACGTCGCCCGGGGCCTGTCACGACGGAAGAAACGGATATGCCCAAGCACCCATTCCCGCTTATGAAATGAACCCACGCGGCCTCATCCTGCTGACGGGCGCCACCGGCTACATCGGCGGGCGCTTGTTGCCGCTGCTGGTCGAGGAGGGCTGGCGCGTGCGGTGTCTGGCGCGGCAGCCTAAACATCTGGCGCCGCGCGTGCCGGAGGGCGTGGAAGTGGTGCAGGGCGACCTGCTCGACGCGGACTCGCTCTCGGCCGCGCTGCAGGGGGTGGAGGCGGCGTATTATCTGGTGCATTCGATGGGCGCGGGGGGCGATTTTGAAGAACAGGACCGGAGGGCGGCGGAGAATTTCGCAAGGGCGGCGCGTGCCGCCGGTGTGCAGCGCATCATTTATCTCGGGGGCTTGGGCGAGGATGAGCCGGACTTGTCCGCCCACCTGCGCAGCCGGCACGAGGTGGGCGAGCGGTTGCGCGCGCACGGCGTGCCGGTGATCGAGTTCCGGGCGTCGATCATCATCGGCTCGGGCAGCCTGTCGTTTGAAATGATCCGGGCGCTGGTGGAGCGGTTGCCCGTCATGATCACGCCGCGATGGCTGAGGGTGACGGCACAACCCATCGCCATCGGGGACGTGCTGGCGTATCTGCTGGCGGGGCTGACCGTCGCGCATGGCGGGAGCAGCCCAATCATCGGGATCGGCGGGCCGGACCGTGTCTCCTATGGCGAACTGATGCGCGAATACGCCCGGCAGCGCGGGCTGCGGCGGTGGCTGATTCCCGTGCCGCTGCTGACGCCGCGCCTGTCGAGCCTGTGGCTGGGCCTGGTGACGCCGCTGTATGCCCGCGTGGGCCGCAAGCTGGTGGACAGCCTCCGCCACCCGACCGTGGTGCGCGACGCTTCCGCGCAGCGCCTTTTTTCGCTGAAGCCCGTCGGCGTGCGCGAGGCGATTGCGCGAGCGCTGCGCAACGAAGATTCCCGCTTCGCACAAACCCGCTGGTCGGACGCGTGGTCCGCCGGTGCGGGCGCGCCCAGGTCGTGGGGCGGGGCGCGGTTTGGCAACCGGCTGGTGGACTCGCGATCGAGGCTCGTCGCGGCGTCGCCCGACAAGGTGTTTGCCGCCGTCGAGCGCATCGGCGGTGGGACGGGTTGGTATTATGCCAACTGGCTTTGGACGGTGCGTGGCTGGCTGGACCTGCTGATGGGCGGGGTGGGCATGCGCCGGGGGCGCCGCGATCCGGAGCGGCTGGGGGCGGGCGATACGCTGGATTGCTGGCGGGTGGAATCCGTCCAGCGGGGCCGGCTCCTGCGATTGGCGGCCGAGATGAAACTGCCGGGCCGCGCCTGGCTGGAGTTCGAGGTGGTGCCGGAGGGAAACGGAGCACGGTTGCGGCAGACGGCGACGTTTGATCCGCTGGGGCTCTGGGGGCTGGCGTATTGGTATGGCGTGTGGCCTTTGCACCAGCTCGTGTTTGCCGGGATGCTGCGCGGGCTCGCCCGTGACGCCAAAGGCACGGGCTGAACCTTCATCAAGAAACAACCCGGGCCATCGAGAGGCCGCGGATTAGGCGGAGATTGCGGATAAAGGCGCCAATTCCCCGGAGCCAGCCGGAGCACGTCGAAATCGCGATCGAGCTGATGAAGGTGACTTGGCTTGATCAGGGTGCGTCTGAAAATTCTCCCCGCCGAAGATTCACCCCTTGGCCTTTTTCGCGGCGCGCGGCGCGTCGAGGGAAATCGGCACGTCGTTCTTCTGCGGTGCGCCGGTGGTGCTGCGGCCATTGGCGATGTAGGATTTCATCAAGACGGTGAGCCGGGCGACGATTGCCGGGTTCGCGGCCGCGACATCGGTCGTTTCACCGATGTCGGTTTGCAGGTTGTAGAGCTCCTGCTGGTTGGTCTTGAGGAAAACCAGTTTCCACGGTCCTTGCCGAATCGCGAGGTCGCCGGTGGAGGATTGGTGCACGGTGGCTTCGCGGACGGGAGTCCGCGCGGTGCCGAGAAACTCGGGGAGCAGACTGACGCTGTCCTCGCCGGCATGGGCGGGGAGTTTGGCGCCGACGATTTCCGCGGCCGTGGCCATGAGGTCGTTGAGGCAGACGGTGTGGTCGTTGGTCGAGCCCGCCTTGATCTTGCCCGGCCAGCGCGCGACGAAGGGCACGCGATGACCGCCTTCGTAGATGCTGCGTTTGGATTCGCGCAGGGGCGCGTAGGCGCGCTGCTCGGCGCCGTTGTCGCTCGTGGCGATGACGAGCGTGTTGTCGGCGAGGCCGTAGCGCTCCAGCGCGGCGAGGAGCTGGCCGAGCATGGCGTCGCCCTGGTAGAGCCAGTCGCCGTATTTGGCGTCGCCCTTCACGCGATCCTGCGCGCCGCTTTTTCCCGCAAACTCGGGCGACGGCACGACCGGCGTGTGCGGAGGGCACATCGGAAAATAGAGGAAGAACGGCTCGTCTTTTTTCCGCTGCCCGATCCACTCGACCGCACGCTTGATCATCAACGGCTGGTTCTCCACGGCGGTGACATGCGCCGCGACGCGATCCTGCTCGATGAGGGTGCCGATGTTGCGCGCGTGGGTGAAGCCGTAGAAATAGTCGAAGCCGAGAGCGGTGGGGCCATCGGTGAGGCGTGCGCCGAGCGGCACGGTGTCCTCGGTGCCGGGCTTGCCGTCCACCCAGTTCAGGCCGAGGTGCCACTTGCCGATGGCGGCCGTCGTGTAGCCCTGCTGTTTCAGCAGCGACGCCACCGTCAGCCGGCTCGCGGGGATGATCGGCGGGGAAAACGTGGTGAGCACGCCGAACTGCCCGATGCGCGAGGGGTAGCGTCCGGTGAGCACGCCGTAGCGCGTCGGTGTGCACACTCCGGACGCCGAGTGGGCGTCGGTGAAGCGCATGCCTTGCGCCGCGAGCCGATCGAGGTGCGGCGTGCGCAGCGCCGACTGGGCGTCGTAGCACTGCGGCTGGGTCCAGCCCATGTCGTCGAAGAGGACGAAGAGGATGTTGGGCTTTGTTGCCGCCCGGGCCTCTTTGAGCGGGGCAACGACGCAGAGCAGCAAAAGGAGAATAGGAAGCGGGGTTTTCATACGGGGGTAATTCATGCGACAGGAGTAAACGGCAATCCCTGTGCGAGGCGGGGTCAGATAAAGCCGTAGAGTTTTCCCGCGAGGGTGTCAGCCTCCTCGTCAGTGAAAGGCGGGCGCAACCGCTCGGTCGGACTGTGCTTCAATCGCGGGACGCGGTCCCAAGTCGGCCCATCCAGCCGCGCCCTCACCCGCGCTTCCCCTTCAGGGTCGCGATGAGGTAGGCGGTCGGAGTGGCGTGCTTCACGTTGGGCGCGCCGGGATAGACGAGTTCGCAGGCGACGCCGATCGCGGCGCAGTGCTCCTGCAGTTTCACGCCGAAGTTGGCGGTGTGGGTGGGATCTTTCTGGTCCTGGCCGAGCGCGGGCGGAGTGGAGTAGATCAGGTAAACGGGCGGATCATCCCGCGTCACCAGCGCGTAGGGAGAGTATTCGGCGATCCAGGGCAGAATCTTTTCCCGGCCGGCGAGAAACGCCGCGAAGTCGCGCAAGCCGAACGCGTGGCCGCCGTAGCGGCTGTTCGGCGTCCAGGCCTTCATCTGCTGCGGATCGAGCGTGGTCTGGGCGCCCGTGACGGCGGCGCACCACAGGCGGGTGGACTCGCGCGCGATCGGGTCGGCGCTCTTGGGGTCGGCGAGGTCGGCGTGAAACGCGAGCCACAGGCTGGAGCACGCGCCGGCGGAACCACCCGCGGCGCCGATGCGCGCCTTGTCGAGGTTCCACTCGGCGGCTTTGCTGCGGACGAACTGCAGGGCGCGCGCGGCGTCGTGCAACGGCGCCTTCACCGGCGGTTCGATGCCGGCCTCGACCGCGTGCGAGGTGTAGCGGTAGTTGATCGCCACCACGGAGATTCCCGCCTTCAGCAGCGCGCCCGCATCGGCAAAGCGATCCAGGCGCTCCTTCGACCCGCCGGTCCAGCCCCCGCCGTGAATGATGAACGCCACCGGCGTCGGCGTGGTGGATTCCGCCCGCCAGAAGTCGAGGATGTGCCGTTCATGCTCGCCGTAGCGGACGCCGGCGAGGGTCGGCTGAGGGACGGAGGCCGCGTAGGCCTCGGCCTTCTGCGGCGGAGCGGCCTTCTTTGGCGCGGCGGCAGCCGGACAGAGCGTCGGTGCCACCAACAACAGCAAGGGAACGAGACGGAAGGAGCGGGGGATTTTCATGGGAGAAAAAATCATGCGGTAACGAGTGGAGGGTAGGCCGTCGCTCGCCGACGGGCCTCGTCGCGATGAAAGAACACGGCATGGCGACAAGCGCCAGCCCTACATCAAATAGCGATCATCCGCTCCATGCTCGCGAGCGGCCCGACTTGGCTGCGCCAACTGGTCCGGAAGAAGTCACTTGTTCTGGGCCTGCTTGTTCGCCTTCCCCTTGGCCTTGCCCTTGGGCTGCAGTTCGGACGCCTCGGCCTCGTCCTGCTTGCCGAACTTGGCGCGGCGGTCGCGCTCGTGGCGCGCGGTGTTGGAGAATGTGCCCTCCCGCACCGGTTCGCGGGCCGACGCGGCCAGCGCGGTGAGGCGGGCGAGCACGGCGGGATGCGCGGCCGCGACGCTCTGCGCCTCGCTGGGATCGCGCGCGAGATCGTAGAGTTCCCACGGGGCGTCGGCCTTGGGGCGCACGATGCGCCAGTTGCCCTCGCGGAGGGCGGTCCAGTTGTTGATCTCCCAGTAGAGGTAGTCGTGCTGCGCCTGTTTCTGGCCCGCCGCCTTCTCACCGATTAACGTGGGCAGCAGGGAGACTCCATCAATGCCGGCGGGCGCAGTGGCGCCGGTGACGGCGGCGATGGTCGGCATCAGATCGGGGAAGTAGCCGAGGAAATCGCTGACAGAGCCGGGCGCGATCTTCCCCGGCCAGCGCGCGAGAAACGGAATGCGCAGGCCGCCTTCGTAGAGCGTGCCTTTGGTGCCGCGATACTCGATGCCGGTCTGCGGGTGTTTGTTGGCGAGGTGGATGCCGCGGGGAAATTCTGGCGACTTGAAGTAGTCCGCGCCGCCGTTGTCGCCGCTGAAAAAGACGAGGGTGTTGTCGTCGAGGCGGAGTTCCTTGAGCAGCGCGAAGATCTCGCCGATCTGGCGGTCCATCATCGTGACCATCGCGGCGTAGCGGCGCGCGGGCTCGGGCCAAGGCTTGTCCTGGTAGAGTGCCCAGGCGGCGTCGGTGTCGGGGATGTCGAAGTTCCCGTGCGGCGGCGTGTAGGGCAGGTAGGCGAAAAAGGGCGCCTTGGCATGGTCGCGGATGAACTTTACCGCCGCGTCGTGGATCACGTAGTGCGAGTAAGTCTGGCCGCGCGAGCCGCCCCGGTTGCCGGCGAGCGGCACCTCCTCGCTGTTGCGGATGAGATAGGGCGGATAGTAGGTGTGGGCGTGGACCTGGTCGTAGTAGCCGAGGAACACATCGAAGCCGTGCTTCTCCGGCACGCCGGTGGAATCGCGGCCGCCGACGCCCCACTTGCCGAAGCCGCCGGTGGCGTAGCCGAGCGGCTTCAGCATCGACGCGATGGTGATCTCTTCCGCGCGCAACGGCGTGCCGCCGCCGTTGGAGCGCACCGAGGTGTGACCGCTGTGTTTGCCGGTGAGGAAGCAGGCGCGGGTGGGTGCGCACACGGAGGAGCCGGCGAAGAGATGGTTAAACCGCATGCCCTCGGTCGCCATCCGATCGAGGTGGGGCGTCTGGATGTTTTTTCCACCCATGAATCCCGGTTCAAAGTAACCGAGTTCGTCGGCCATGATGTAAACGATGTTGGGCGGGCGTGGCTTCGCGACATCGGCGGCGAAGACAGGCGTGAGTGTCGCCAACAGCACGCTGGCGAGGAAGGTTTGAGCGGGCAGGGTCATCATGGGTTGGGGTGAAAACTTATCTGGCGGCGGGGCGGAAGTCGCGCGCGTGGAGCTCTTCGACGAGCTTCAAGGTCCGTTGGTCCCAGGCATCGGGAACGAATCCCTTCTGTCGCTTGCTGGCTTCCAGGGCCAAACGATATTCCTCGGCCGACTCAAACGTGGTGGCCCGCTGGTCGGTGGCTTGAATCCAGCCGTCGAGTTGCTGACGCAGCTGGTTCAATTCGGCGGCGTAGGCCGGATCGCCGGCGAGGTTGCGCAGTTCGTGGGGATCAGCTTTGAGGTCGTAGAGTTCCTCGGCGGGTCGCGTATCGGCAAAGTAGCGGCCCTGGGCCGCACTGAGCCGGCCTTCCGTATGCAGCGTCTTGAGCAGAGCCAGCACCGGATACTGGATCGATTTGTAGCGGCTCGTCTGCCAGTAGGGCAGCTCCGGATAATAGTTGCGGACGTAGTTGAAGCGCTCGCTGTGCACCGAGCGAATCCGATCGAAGGCCTCGCCGCAGCGATCCCGCGCGCCGAACGCATGGGTGCGCGGCACGGTGTCCGCCCCAATAAAAGCCCGGCCATCCAGCCCGGCTGGCAGCTTGATGCCCGCGGCGACCAACGTCTGCGCCGACACATCGATCAAGCTCACGAGCCGCGCCTCGGTCGCGCCGGCCGGCACGCGGCCGCGCCACCGCACAATCAGCGGCACGCGCAGGCCGGCATCGGAGAGCCACTGCTTGTCCCACACGTGCGGCCGGCCGTTGTCGCCGAAGAGAACGATCAGCGTGTTGTCCGCCACGCCCTGGCGCTCCAGCCAGGCGAGCAACTGGCCCACCTTCCGGTCGAGGACGCCGATGGCATCGAGATACTCGGCCCAATCCTTCCGGGCGAGCGGGTGATCGGGGTATTGGGGCGGGAGGCGCACCGTCGTGGGATCGGCACAGGGCTCGCCCGGCTCCGGTTTCGAAAAGTTTCGATGCGGTTCGAAGAAGTTGAATTGCGCGAAGAACGGCCGGCCCGCCGCGACGGCCTTTTCGAGGTCCGGGAGGTCCTTGGAATCGAACACCCCTTGATCGGTGAAGTTGAAATCCTCCTTCGCATTGGCACCGAGGCCGCGGATGTTGGCGCACAGGTAGCCAGCGTCGCGCAGGTAACTCGTGATCGGGCGGACGCCGGCGGGCAACGGTTGCTCGAGCATGGTCCGGTGATCCATGCAGCCGATGTGGGTCTGATACATCCCGGTGATGAAGGCGCTGCGGGACGCCGAGCACACGGGCGCGGTGGCAAAGGCGTTGGCATAGCGCGCGCCCTCCGTGGCGAGACGATCCATGTGGGGCGTCCGCGCATCGGGATTACCGTAGCAGCCGAGTTCGACGCCGAGATCGTCGCCAATGATCCAGACGATGTTGGGCGGCGCTGCGGCGAGAGCGGAGTGGGCCGCCAGCGCCAAGGCGAAACAGGGAAACAGGCGTCCGAGGCGGTCCATGCGCGGCTATTTTTTGGCTTTGCCCTTGCCCTTGCCCTTGGCCTTCCCGGCGCCCTTGCCGGCTTCGTCGTCTTCGCCCATCTCCCGGGCGCTGCCGTCGCGCTTGGCGGGCGCGTAGGTCGAAGTGCTGCCCATGGCCCAGGCTAGGTCGGCCTGGATGGCGGTGGATTCGAGGAGCGGATCATGGCGGGTGGTGGCGTAGGCTTTCAGTTCCTGGGCGAGCCGCCGGATGGTTTCGCGATACTCGGGCCCATTGATCAGATTGCGCATCTCGTGCGGATCGCGCTCAAGATCGAAGAAACTCGCGGGCGCCCCCGGGGCCATGACCAGCTTGTGGCGGGTCGTGAAGGCGCCGAACCATCCGCTCTGTTTGCCCAGCCCGATCCGGATGAAATTGATGTCGTGCCAGTCCTTGGCGGCGGGTGTGCCGGTGAAAAGCGCCGAGGCGTCGCGGCCTTCGTCGCTGCGGCTCCCCGCAAGGCCCAGCAACGCGAGGATCGTGGGCTTGAAATCGACCGTGCCGAGCGACTGCGGGACGACGGTGCCGGGTTTGATCAGCCCGGGGGCGTGGACCAGAAACGGGATGCGCGCGGAGGTCTCCATCGGCACGCCCTTGTTGTCGCGGCCGTGTTCGCCGCAGAGATCGCCGTGATCGGAGGTGAAGACGATGACGGTGTGATCGAGCACGCCGGCCTCGCGGAGGGCGTGGATAATTTTTCCGACGTTATCGTCCACGCATTTCACCATGCCGAAATAGAGCGCCATCTGCCGTTGGTTGGCCCCGCCGGGCAGCGTGGCGGCATAGGCGGGGAGATCGTCGCCCGGCGAGAGGGCGGACTGCGGCTTCTTGAAAACGAGATGATCAAACATCGTGTCGTAGGGTGCGCGCACGGTGTTCGGCCCGTGCGGATCGGGAATGCTCACATGATAGGCGAAGGGCCTGCCCCGGTGCTGGCGGATGAACTCCACCGTGCGATCGGCGAGGAAGTCCGTGGTGAAGGTCTTCTCGTCCGCGCCGGCGAGATTGTAGTTCGGCTCGCCCTGGGCGTCCGTGGCGCCGACGCGGGGTCCGTTGGCCGCCTCGATGATTTTTTTCCAGTGGCCGCGGTTGAACATGTAGCGGTTGTCGTCGAACCCGAATTGGCGCTGGGGCTTCCAGCCGGGCTTGCCGGGGCCGTCGAGATGCCACTTGCCGGCATAGCCGGTGGCGTAGCCGTGATCGCGGAGGATGGCCGCGTAGGTGACCATGTCGTCCCGCATCGGGAGATCGTTGCCGATGGCGCCGGTGTTCTGCGGATACCGGCCGGTCATCATCGAGGCCCGCGAAGGCGTGCAGACCGGGGACGTGGCGTAAAAGCGCGTGGCGATCGCGCCGTGCTGCGCGATCCAGTCGAGGTGCGGCGTGTCCACCTTCACGCCGGGCCCCCAGACGAACGCCTGGTCCTCCGGCAGGAGCGCGCGATAGCAGCCCAGCGTGCGGAAGCTATGCTCGTCGGTCTGGATGACGACGAGGTTGAGCCGGGGCTTTTCCGCCGCGTTTGAAAACGACAGTGGCGCGAGCAGCGTGGCGAGGAGCAGAAGGGGAGTCTTCATGGGCGTCGGAATCAGGGGAGGAGGGATCTGTGGGGCGTTGGGTTGTGGGAGGGGGCTTTGCACCCCGGCTTGTCGCGGGCTAAACCCGCTCCCACAGATCCGGACGGAAGCAAAACTGAGCCGCTACCCGAGGCTGAGTTGTCGGTTCACTGGGCTTTTTTGTTTTTCTTTTGCTTGGCCGCGTCCGGCCGGGTCGCGCCTTTCGCTGCGGCAATGGCGACCGGTTCGAGGACGCGCCCCTGGTCATCGGACTCGACGATCCACTTTTCCAACACGCCGCGCAGGCGGGCGAGGGCGACCTGATCGGCGGGCTTTTTCGAGGCCACGAGGTTGTTCATCGACCACGGATCGCTCTCCATGTCGTAGAGCTCCTCGGGCGCCATCGTCGGGGAGAGATAGAAATTTTTCTGCCAGTCGGTGAGTTTGCCCTGCGCGCCGAGTTCCTGAATTAGCGTCCAAACGGGATACTGCATTTGCTTGTAGGCGTTGGCCTGGAGGAAGGGGCGCTCGGGGGTGAAGTTTTTGATGTAGCGGTAGCGGGCGTCGCGCACGGTGCGGAAGCGGAAGACGGTCTCGTCGCAGCGGTCGCGCGCACCGAAGGCATACTCGCGCGCGGGCTCGGCGCGGTCGCCAAACAGAATGCGGCCCTGCATCTTCGCCGGCTTCGGCGCACCCGCGACATCGAGCAGCGTGGGGAGGACGTCGATGGCCTCCATGATGCGGTCGCTCACGGTGCCGGATTTGAAGCCCTTGGGCTCCGGAAAATTCTTCGCCCAGCGGACGATGAACGGCACGCGCAGGCCATCGTCGTAGACGAACTGCTTGGCGCGCACGTGCGCGGCGCCGTGGTCGCCCATGAAGAGGACGATCGTGTCGTCGGCGACACCGTCGGCCTCGAGTTGCTGGAGGACGAGGCCGATCTTGCGGTCGAGCTCACTGGCGTCGTCGAGGTAGGCGGCCCAGTCGGCGCGGGCGATGGGATGATCGGGATAGATCGGGGGGAGGTCCACCTTCGCGGGATCGGCTTTCTTCGGGCCCTTGAAGGTGCGGTGCGTTTCTGAGAAATTGATCTGCGCGAAGAACGGCTGCTTGCCCTTGAGGTCGCTCCACTTGTCGGAGTCGAAGGGTTGCGCGGGATAGGTGAAATTCCAGTCGGTTTTGCCGGAGCCGCGGATGCCGAGTGCGGCGGGCAGTTCGCGGATGTTGGCGGCGAGATAACCGGCGTCGCGCAGCCAATCCGGGAGCGGCTTCACGCCCGCGGGGACGCGATAGCCGTCGTCGCGATGCGAGCGGTGGTTGTGCGCGCCGATGGTGGTCTGATACATGCCGGTCATGAACGCCGAGCGCGCGGCGCTGCACACGGGCGCGGTGGTGAACATGCGGTTGAAGCGCATGCCTTGGGCCGCGAGCCGGTCGAGGTTCGGTGACCACACCTGCTTCACGCCGTAGCAGGCGAGGTCGGGCGAGAAGTCCTCGCCGATGAGCCAGAGGATATTCGGACGCTTGGCGGGCGCGGCGAAGGCGGCCGCGGTGAGGCCAAGCACCATGACGGTGAGGGCGGTGCGCAGGAGGCGAGGCAAAGATTTCATGATAGGGAGGGAGGAACGGTTGAGGGGTAGTGCGAAAACAGGCGCTGGGACGGGCGATGGCAGCGGAGATTTCCGTGCGGGCGGCGATCACGCGAGCAAAGATCCATGGGCAATCTGGGGTTCGTGGGCTGAAGCCGCAGCCGCGACAGGTGCGCGTGATGGCCGCGGCGGATTAGGGCGGGTCGCCAGCCACGTTTTTAAGCCACGCGCGGGCTTGATCGCGCTGGGGGCTGGCGCGGTGCAGCCACAGATCGGTGTGCGGATGGATGACGTTGCCTTCCGGGATGCGGAAAATTGCTTTCATCGGCACATCGAGGAAGGTGAACTGCGCCAGCCCGAGGTGATTTTGCAGGAACTGTTCGCGAACCTGCGTGGCGTTTTGACCGCAGACCAACACCGGCCGGCCGCGCAACCGCGCCAGGCGGACCAACGCCGACGCGCGATCGCTGGTCGGGTAGTTCCACGAGCGCTGCCCGTCGAAATGGTCATGGGTGATTACGGCGGTCCACCGCGCGGCGATCTCGTCGTCGGCGAGCCCGATGTAACTGGTGGCGATGGCCCCGCGGGAGAAACCGCACACGACCATGCGATCAGGATCGCCGCCAAAGGCGGCGCAGATCCGGGGCAAGTTGTCCTTGCAGTAGGCGACGGTGGCGTCCCGGTCGCCCCACCACGTGACAGCATTGGCGCGCCGGCCGACTTCGACACAAGGCAGGACGACCCAAATGTAGCCCGTGCCGCCGCTCAAGCCGTAGCCGAGGTTCGCGTCCTTCACTTCGCCGCTGCTGTTGCTCGCGGGAAATTTGTTGCCGGTGTATTCGACGATCACGGGATAGCGGCCGCCGGGCTTCCAATCCGTCGGGAGGTAGAGCGAATGGTAAACCTCCGTGCCCGTGTATTCAGGCGCCACCTGCCGCACGCGCTTCCCCGCGGCTGGCGCGTCCGACGTCATCGTCGGGGTGACGAGATCCGCTTCACTCGGGCCTGCGCTCAGCTTTGCGCCGGCGAGCGCCAGGCAAACGGAGACCGCGGTCCATCGAATGGCAGGTTCGAAAATTGTCATTTACCCGACGGCGTGGAGAGCAGCGGTTGCGTCAATAGGCGCCGTTGGTCCCGAACATCTGCAGTTTGGACGGACGCGGACGGATACGGACGGAGCTATCGGGCTCGCCTGTGACGCGGTTGAATTCGTCGGGCGTGCGCTTGCTCGGGAGGAAGTCCTTGGTTTCGCGGGTCCAGTTTTCGAGGGCCTGCTGCAACTGGGCGCGCACGCTCTGATAGGCGGGATCGTTGAAACGGTTGTGCAGTTCGCCCGGGTCGCGCTGGAGATCGTAGAGCTCCCACGGCGCGCGGGGCGCGAGGAAGCAGGCTTGCTGGGCCACGGTGAGTTTTCCCTGCTGGTGGAGCTTGAGCATGGACTGCCAACTGAGCCCGCGCCCGGCGTCGGCGGAGGGCGTGGCCGGGAGATCCGGGTAGTCGTTCCGGATGAGTTTGAAGCGCTGCGTCATGACCGCGCGCGCGTGGTCCTCGTAGTCATGCCAGTGGTCCTCGGCGAAGGCGAATTCCCGATAAGACAGCGCAGCGTCGCGCAACACGCCGGCGAAACTCTTCCCGTCGCCCGGCAGCGCCGCGGGTTTGACGCCGGCCAATTCGAGAAACGTGGCCGCGATGTCCACCGCGCTCACCAGCGAAAAGGAAGTCTGCCCCGCGCGGATGGCGGCGGGCCAGCGGACGATCCACGGGGTGCGGATGCCGCCGTCGTAGAGGGAGGTCTTGTCGCGGGGGAAGGGCCGGCCGTTGTCGGTGATGAAGAGCACGAGCGTGTTGTCGTCGCAGCCCTGGCTCTTGAGTGTCGCCATCACTTGGCCCACGTAGCCGTCCAGCCGGCCGATCTCGTCGTAGTAGAGGCGCAGGTCTTCGCGCACGTCCGGGTTGTCGGGCAGATGCGGGGGCACGACCACATCTTCGAGCCGGTGCGGGGGCGTCAGGGCGCCGGCCGTGTATTCGCGATGGGGATCGAGCGCGGCGAGCCAGAGGAAGAACGGCTTGTCCTTGGGGCGATCCTCCAGGGCCTGGACCCAGTGCTCGCAGCCGCTGGGCTCTTTCGCGATCATCTTGGCGGGAGCGCCACCGGGCTTGCCCGAGGGCAACACGAAGCCGTCGTCGGAGGCTTCGTAGATCTTGTCGAAATGATCGCGCACGGCGTTGCCCAAGTGCCATTTTCCGGCCGCCGCCGTGTAGTAGCCCTGTTTCTTCAGGTGTTGGGCAAAGGTCTGGCTCCCGGCCGGCAACGGCCAGTGCAACTGCTCGGCCCCGGTGTTGTGCGGATACTTGCCGGTCAGAAGGCTGGCGCGCGAAGGACTGCACGAGTTGGTGGTGAGGTAGGCGTGTTGAAAGCGCATCCCGCCAGCGGCCAGGCGATCGAGGTGGGGGGGCCGGATATTGGGATGCCCATACGCGCCGACGTCGTCCCAGTTCAGATCGTCGGCGATGATGAGGACGAGGTTGGGCGGAGCAGACGCCGCAGAAGCCGCGTGCAACGGCGCGGCGAGGGCGACAGCGATGGCGAGGAGGGGGAAGAGGGCAGGGTGTTTCATGAAGGGGAATCCGGTGGCTTGCATAAAAGAAACCAACCAGGCCAGCGGAGTGTAAGCAGGAGTCCTGTCAGCATTAAATCTTACTCGCCGCTGAGCGTCGGGCTGCGCGCCCCGCTCCCGCCGACTCCGCGGGTGAGGTCACGCGGCTGCATCGTCGTGGCGGTAGGGCCCGGCCTGCCGAAAATTTCCTGTCGGGCCGTTACTTTTCGCCCGGGCTGCCCGTGGCAGTGAGGGCGAAGATCATCACATCATCCACGACGGCTTTCCGCGGGACGCCGAGGCGGATCATCCGCTTGGTCGGGTGGGCGAAGGCGGCAGACGCGAACGAGCCGATCGGCTTTCCATCAAGCGCGACGGCCGCGATGTCGCCGACAATCCGGATGCTCAGGCTGTGCCATTTCCCCGTCGCGATCGGTGCGGTGAAGTTTTTCTTCAGCGCCGCGATGGCTTTCTGCTGCTCGGGCGTCAGCTTGCCGGCCAGCCGCAGGTTCCGGTTCTCAAGGCTCATGGTGCCAAACTTCGAGTCCATGATGCTCACCTTGCCGACGCCGACATCGATCTTGAACAGATGTCCGGCCCAGACCTCCTTGCACTGCAGGTCGGCGAAATCGACGCCGAGGGAGTCCTTCGCGTCCTCCAGCATGAACCGCAGCTCGACGGTGCCGTCGCGAAAGCCCGCCTCGTGCGCGACCGAGACCGCGTGATCGGCGGTCGGGTGCATGGCGATGTGCATGGCGCCGTTTTTCAAATCGACCTGTTTGTTGCCGCCCGCGCGGCTCGCGCTGTTCGTGGTCCAGCCATTCCCGACCTCATCATTGGTTTGCTGCGAGGCGGTGCGCTCGAAGTTGTCGGAGAAAATCAATTTGCCGCGTTCATCGGCGTGGCCGAGGGAGCAGCTGGCGAATGCAAGGCTGAGGAGGATCAGAGTTTTCATGGTGGATGGGGCGGCGGGATTGACGCCGACGGCGAGGGGGCGCGCTGAGTTGGCGGCGGGAAAAGCCGAGCGTCAAGATGCGGAATGGGGCGCACGGGACATCGTCCGCTTCGAGGGCGCGCCGATGCTCAAGTGAGGGGTGGTCCCTCCATGCTTGCGGCTCACGCCGGTCCCCGTCACTTCGCCGCGGTGATCCAGCCCAGGGAAACGAAGAAGGCTTCGGTGCGGGCGAGGGTGTCTCGGTAGTTCGAGCCGTCGCCGCGGCCGTGGTTGAAGAAGCCGTGGGGCTGACCGTCGTAGCCGACGAGTTCGCAGCGGTTGCCGGCGGCCTGCATCACGCGGGCGAACGCCTCGGCGGTGGCGTAGGGCACGGTGGTGTCGGCCTTGCCGTGGAAGATGATCGCGGGCGGCGTGCCCTTTTTCACGTGGTGGGCGGGCGAGATGTTTTTCGGCGCCGTGCCGAGGCGATCCTCGGGCACGCGCGTGCCGAAGCCCTCGAGCTTGAGGCCGTCCATTTCGGCGAGGACGAGCGCGGGGTTGTAAAGCGCGAGGGCGTCGGGCACGGCGCTGATCTTCGCATCCTCGCCGGGGGTGTCGAAGCCGGGCACCGTCGCGATCGCGGCGGCGAGGTGGCCGCCGGCGCTGCCGCCGCCCGCGGCGATGCGCTGGGGATCGATGCCGAGGCGCGCGGCGTGGGTGCGCACATAGCGGAGGGCGGACTTGGCATCGGCGACGCACGCCGTGGGTTTCACCTGGTGGCGGGAAGCGACGCGGTAGTCCGCGGTGATGGCGACCATGCCGCGCGCGGCGAGGGCGCGACAGTGCGGCTCGAATTGCGTGGGCGAGCCGTTGTTCCAACCGCCGCCGAAGAAGAACACGATCGCGGGGCGATTCGTCTTCGGACCGCCCGCCGGCTCGAAGATGTGCAGCGTGAGCTCGGTGTCACCGATGGTCTTGTAAGTCTCGATGCGCGCGCCGTCGAATCGCGGCGGGTAGGGCTGGGCGGCGATTACGGCGCTCGCCAGAGTGAGACCAGCGAGGAGACGAAGTGTGGAGTGGGGCATGAGGTAAAGTGGGGCGTGGCTCGGTTGCAGTGGCCAGTCGGATTTCTGGCCGCAGCGCCAAGCGTGAGAGACGGCCCGACGGAGCTTGTGTTGCGTGGGGTGCGGGCTTCAGTCGGCAAACGATGACGAAAACCGAGGCCGGCTCTCTGTTGCCACCGCGTCCACCCCTGCGGATCTGGCCAGCTTGGCTGGTGCTGCTGGCAGGGGCCGCCGCCATCATCATCGTGCGGCTGCGGGAGGCGCTCACGTTTCAGCAGAAAAACATGACGTCGATGGGCATCGTGCTCGGGGTTTTCGCCCTGCTGCTGATTTGGTGGACGTGCTTTTCGCGCGCGCGCTGGCGGCTGCGGCTGGGGGTGACGCTCGGAGTGCTGGGCGCGCTGGGGTTGGGCGCGGGAATTTTTCGCATCAAGGGCGTGAGCGGTGATCTGGTGCCGATCCTGGTGCTGCGCTGGGAAAAAACGGACCGGGCTGCGCCCGCCACCGCACCGGCCGCGGCGGCGTTGCCTGCGGTTGACACGCGCGCGCGAGCCGACTTCCCGCAGTTCCTCGGGCCAGATCGCACTGGGGTGCTGGCCGGGCCGGCGCTCGATCCGGATTGGGCGGCGCGGCCGCCGCGCGAACTCTGGCGGCGCAAGGTCGGCGCCGGCTGGTCCGGCTTCGCGATCGCGGGGCCGCGCGCGATCACGCAGGAGCAGGACGGGCCGCGCGAACTCGTGGTGTGCTACGATTTGGCCAGCGGCCGCGTGCTCTGGACGCACGGCGATGCGGCCCGCTACGACAACCCGATCGGCGGCGAGGGGCCGCGCGCCACGCCGACCATCGTGGGCGATCGCGTTTTCACGCTCGGCTCGACGGGCCGGCTCAACGCCCTCGATCTCGCGACCGGCCGCGTGCTCTGGACGCGCGATCTGATCGCCGACACCGGCGCGACCATGCCCGAGTGGGGCTACGCCGGTTCGCCGCTGGTCCTCGACGACCGCGTGATCGTGAGTGCCGGCGGCAAGGCGGACCAATCGCTCCTCGCCCTGCGGGCCGCGACGGGCGAACGGATTTGGGCTTCGGGCACAGCGGCGGCGGGCTACGGTTCGCCGTTTGTCGCGACGCTCGCGGGCCGCCGCCAGATTCTCGCCTACAACCACCGTCGCATCACCGCCCACGATGCCGCGGATGGCGCGGTGCTGTGGGAATATCCGTGGGGCCGCGGGTATCCGCATGTGGCCGTGCCCGTGATCGCGGGGGATAATCGCGTGGTCTTCTCCGCCGGCTACGGTGTCGGCAGCGAACTGCTGGAGATCAAGGCCGCGCCCGGCGGCGGCCTCGCGGCCGAGCGTGTGTGGCAGTCGCTCAAGCTGAAGGCCAAGCTGGCGAATCCGGTGGCGCGCGACGGTTTCATTTACGGCCTCGACGACGGTATGCTCACTTGCCTCGATCTGCGCGATGGCGCGCAGAAATGGAAAGAGGGCCGCCACGGCCACGGTCAAAGTCTCCTCGTGGATGACCTGTTTTTGCTAATGGCCGAGGATGGCGAACTCCTGTTGCTGAAGCCGACGCCCGAAGGGCCGGGCGAACTGCGGCGCCATCGCGTGTTTTCTTCCAAGACGTGGAATCCCCTCGCGCTCGCCGGCGATTTGCTGGTGGTGCGCAACGACCTCGAGGCCGTGTGCCTGCGGTTGCCGCTGGCGAGTGCGGCGAAGTGAGCGTGCGGCGGGCGTTGTGCCGCCTATCTTCCATCCACGGGGACGACGGCGACCCGCAGGCCAATGTGATCGGCGTTGCGCTCGGGCTCGTAGCGGAGGCGAAGCGCGGAGCGGCAGAATTCCGCGGCATCCATCCACGCGCCGCCGCGGCGGACGCGCGAGTAGGAACCGTCGCGGTTGGGCTCGCCCTTGCGCTCCGAGAGATCGGGATCGGTGCCGCCGGGGAGCCGGGCGTGATACCAGTCGCGGCACCACTCGAATTCGTTGCCGTGCAGGTCGTGCAGGCCCCAGGCGTTGGGCGGGTAGCTGCCGACCGCGGTGGCGGAGCCCTCGGGAAAACCGGCCGGCGCGCCGCGGTAGGGTCGGCCGAAGTTTGCCTGTCGCGTCGTCAGCCGATCGCCGAAGGCAAAGGCGGTCGTCGTGCCGGCGCGGCACGCGTATTCCCATTGCGCCTCGGTGGGCACGCGGAATTCCCAGCCGGCGGGCAGTTCGCCGCGGGCGCGCGCGTCGCGCGTGAGCCAGTGGCAGTATTTTTCCGCGTCGTGGAAGCTGACCCAGTAAACGGGAAAATCGTCGCCGCGGCCCGTGATGAGTTCGCCGCGAATCGGGGCGAAGCGCCGCCATTGGCCCTGCGTGATCTCGAATTGGCCGAGCCAGAATCCGCGCGTGAGCACGACTTCGACCTGCGCTTCGTCGGCGCGCCGCCCGGGTTCGCTCGGCGGGCTGCCCATGAGAAACTTTCCCGGCGGGCACCAGCGGAGGGCGATGCCGGCCACGGTGCGCGCGGCGCCGGCCTGTGCGCCGGCAAACGAATCGGGCGGCGCGGCGGCGGCGCCACGGCTCACGGTGATGACGACCAGAGTGAGCAGGATGATCGGTCGTGGAATCACGGGAGCGACGTGGCGCCGGCTACTTCAGCGTGAGCACGGCGGTGACAGGATAGTGGTCCGACGGATAGCGGCCCGCGCGCGACATCCGGTCGATGGTGGCGCTGCTTGCGGTGAAATTTGCGGTGTGAAACACGAAGTCGATGCGCGAGCCTTTCACCGTGCCTTTGAAGCCGTGGAAGCTCGCCTCGTCGGCCGCGCGCACGGGATGCAGCGCGCGGTAGGCATCGATCCAGCGGATCGCGCCGGGAGCAGTGGGGCGCACGAACTCGGCGTAGGCGGGGGTGTCTTCGTTGATGTTGAAGTCGCCGACGAGAATGGCCGGGCCGCCGGCGGCCAGCTTGGGGAGGCGCGCGGAGAGCAGCTTCGCCGATTCGAGCCGCGCGACGGTGCCGCGATGATCGAAGTGGGTGTTGGCAAAGACAAACTCGCGGCCGTTCGTGCGGTCGCGCAGACGCACCCAGCTGCAGATGCGCGTGATGGCGGCGTCCCAGGATTTGCTGCCGGGCACCTCGGGCGTCTCGGAAAGCCAGAACGTGCCGCTGTCGAGCAGCGTGAAGCGCTCGCGCCGGTAGCCGACGAAGGACCACTCGCCGGAGCGCTTGCCGTCGTTGCGCGCGACACCGCTGAACGCGAGCGTATCGAGCCGCGCGACGATGGTGTCGTGCTGATCGGCGAGCACTTCCTGAAACCCGATCAGGTCCGGCGCGAAGGCACCGATGGGGGCGAAGAACAGCTCCGTGCGCTTGGACCAAGCATCCTCGCCGTCATTGGCGGCGGAGAGGCGGACGTTGTAAGACATCACACGCAGGTCGGCGGGCGCGGCGGCGTGCGCGGTGTGAAGCAGGGCCAGCGCGCACAAGGCGCTGATGAGGCGGAAGGCGAGGCGGGGCATGGTGGGCAAGACGGTTGGTTGCGGGGCGAGATGTAATTATGCCAGCACGTGAGGTGGACTCAACTTATCTGACGCAGCGCGATCACGGGCTTCGCAGTCCCGCGATCCAGGTGCGGAGGAGTGCGAGGCCGGCTTCGTCGGGCTGCTCACTGCCGAGGAGGGGCATGCGGCCACCGGTCTTCAGGGTCATGCGGTGGAGCAGCTCGGATTTTTCCGGTGCGCCCGGGGTGACGATGCGCGCTTCGGCACCAAGCAGCGGCACGAGCGGCTGGCCGTTGATCAGGCCGGTCTTGGCGAGCGGATGTGATTCGACCAGTTGAAACTGCGCGCGGCCGCCCACGCCGCCGGCGCGGTGGCAGTGTGCGCAGTTGGCGTCGAGGTAGGAGCGCACGCGCGCCTCGATCGGCTGGGCGGGATCGTGCGGGGCGACGCGGCGCGGCGATTGCGCGGGCGGGCCGGCGGGCGCGGGTTTCAGCATGCCGGTGTCGGCGAGCGCGGCAATCTGGTTCTCCACCCGGCGACCGAGCGGGCTGAAGTCGGCGTCGCGGTTCAGCTGTGCGGTGGTGAGCCCGAGCGTGTGGCGGGTGGCGGTGGTGTGGCAGAGGGTGCATTCGTTGCGCGCGGCAAAACGCCACGTGCGGCCGGCCAAGCCGGGCACGGGCCGTGTGTCGCCGGCGGCGGGCACGAGTTCGGCGTCGGTTTGCGCTTCGTTCCACGCATAGGTGAGGAAACTCCACGCGCCGTTCTCGCGGTGCATCACTTGCGTCTCGACGCGCCGCGGGCCGAAGCCGGTGGGCAGTTCGAGCGTGCGGGCGACGGCGCTGCCATCCGGCAGCACCCAGCGGTGATCGGCGGTGGCATCGATGGTGACCGACTGCCACGCGGAGATGGCGAGGAGGCGGCGCGCGTTCGCTCCATCTGACCAGAGCGGGGCGCTTATTTCGTAGGGGATGACGCCGGGTGCGACGGTGTGCGTGGCGGCCGAGGCGAAGAGGCCCGTCTCGCTGAGGCGAGGCGGAATTTTTCCCGCCGGCGCGATCAGCACGGGCGCGGCGACGAGGCGCATGATGCGGCCGTTTTCGTAGCTGAGCAGGATCTCGCCGTCGCGATCGGTGGCGAAGGCGAGGAGCGTCGCGCCTGCGTCGGCGATGCGGCGGAAATTCTGCGGCGCGGTGCCGTCCCAGCGGAACGCCCAGACGGAGCCGGTCACGAAGTCGCCGAAGAGGTAATGTCCCGCGAGCGCGCGGAATTTTTTCCCGGTGTAAACCAGGCCGCCGACGACGGAGCGCGCCTCGGAGTGCGCCAGCTCGATGATCGGCGGCGTGAGCACGGGCGTCGGGCCGGCCAGCGGGCGGTGGCGTTTGAAAGGATGCGAGCCCTCAAAGGTGCTCCAGCCATGGTTGGAGCCGCGGCGCACGAGGTGGACGCTCTCCCAGGCATCGTCGCCATTGTCGGCCGTCCAGAGTTCGCCGCCGGGGCCGAAGGCGAGCCGCCACGGGTTGCGCAGACCGTAGGCCCAGAACTCCGGGATCACGCCGGGCTGGCCGCCGAAGGGATTGTCGGGCGGCACCGCGTAGTTTTTCCCCGGATCCGTTTTATCGACATCAAGCCGCAGCACGCCGCCGGAGATGAGATCGACGCGCTGCCCCATGTCCTGTGGATCACCGGGCGCACTGCGGTCGCCGATAGAAACGTAGAGAAGTCCCTCGGGCCCGAACGCGATCTCGCCGCCATTATGACCGTCGCTCGGCCAGCGGAGGAGCACCTCCTCGCTCGCGGAATCGGCGGCGGGCGGATCGTGGCGTGTGACGGTGAAGCGGGAGAGGACGTTTTCCGCGGGCCTGGGGCTGCGGCGGTTGTAGAGCACGAAGACGTGCGGCACGATCGGGTAGCGCGGGTGAAACGCCACCGAGTAGGCCTGCAACGGCTGCCCGATCCGCGCGCCGAGATCGAGGAACGGATCCGGCTTGGGCGCGGGGCCGCGGCGGTTGGGCAGCGTCCAGATCGTGCCGCCGACATTCATCACGAGCAGCCGTTCGGCCTCGCCGGCGACGGCGGGCGGCACGGGACGAATCGTGGTGAGCCCGCCGAGGCCCAGATGCGGAAACGCGGGCTCCACGCCGAACGCTAGGGGCGCGCCGCCGGTGCCGCGGAATTTCTGGTCGGACCAGCGCGGGAGCGGCTGGCCCCGGGCGACGGCCGGGGCGGGAGGAATCGCATCGGCCGAGAGCGCGAGGGTCTTTTCCGTGAAGGCGTAGCGGCGCGGCTCGGCGGTGTCTTTCAGCCACGCCCCGCCCGTCACGACGAGCTGATCATTGACGACGCCGGCGGCACCCCAGGCGAGCGGGTGGGGCAGGGCCGGGCCCAGGCGCCAGGTGCCTTGCGCGGGATTGAAGATGCGCGTCTCGGCGCGGTCGGTGATGTCCACGCCCCCCACGATCCAAATCTCGCCGCGCCACGCGGCGACTTGGGCCGAGCGGGGCTGTGTCGGGCCGGGGATGACGCGCCACGCGCGCGTCGCGGGGTCGAACTCGGCGAGGCCGGTGTCGGGCACGCAGAGGTAGAGTCTGTCGCCGAGCGCGGCACCGGCCAGGGCCCACATCTTGGGCAAGGCCTCGGGCTCGACGCGCCAAGCCGTCTCACCCGGGCCGATGCTCGCGAACTGGCCGAGCTCGGTGCGGTCGCGCGCGCCCACGACCCAGAGGCGACCGGCGGCGGCGAGGGCGAGCGGCCGCGGCAGCGCCACGGGCAGATCGGGTCCGCGCACGAGCGCGCCGGTGCGCGGATCATAAATCTCGACGAGGGTGGACGGGCGACGCTGGCCGTCGGCGTGCAGTTCGTCGCCGCCGGCGACCCACACGCGTCCGTCGAAGGCCTCCGTGCCGCAGTAGATGCGCGGGCGCGCAAACTTCGCGACAGCGCGCCACGACCACGCGCGCGCGTCGAGCTCCCAGATTTCGTCGAAGGCGTGCACGCGGCCGGTGCCCTGGTAGTCGTTGGTCACTCCGCCGGCGACGTAGAGTTTTCCGCCCGTGACGGCGGCGGCCAAGTCGTGGTTGTCGGCCGGCATCCGTGCGACCGTGCGCCAAGGGTTCGCGGGCGCCTCGCCGGCGAGAGCCGAGACGAGGGGGAGGAGCCCGCAGAGCAACCACCTCATGGCACGAGCGAGGCGGCGACGCCGCGGCGGACCCAGCGGTAGGCGGCGTGGGAGTTGCGCCAGAAATATTTCTCGGCGGCGGCCGCGCCCTTGCTGGCGAAATACTCCGCGACCACGCGGTGCAGCGTGGCGTAGGGCGCGACGCGGTCGCTGACGGGCCAGTTGCTGCCGAAGACGACGCGGTCCGGGCCGAAGAGATCGAGGAGCGTGTCGAGCGCGGGGCGATAGTGCGCGGGATCGTCGATGATCTTGCCGTCCACGCGGCGCACGACGTTCGAGATTTTGCCGTAGACGTTGGGCAGGCGCGCAAGCTCGGCAAAGTGCGGCCGCATGGCGGCGGGATCTTGGTCCCAATCGGCAAACGGGACATGGTCGATCACGATGCGCAGCGTGGGCAGTTGACGCGCGAGCGCGAGGGTGGGCGGGAGCACGGTTGCGCCGCCCAGCGTGTCGATGGCGAGACCGAGATCGGCGACGAGCTTCAGGTCGGCGGCAAACGCGGGGTCGGTGACGTTTTTCAGGTAGTTGCCGCGCATCCGCAGGCCGCGGAAGAGCGGGTGGGCGGCGAAGCGGCGGAGGTTGCCGGCAAATTCCGGCCGGCCGGGCACGAGGTGGCCGACGAGGCCGACGATGGATTCGTCGTGCTGCGCGAGATCGAGGATCCACTGGTTGTCCTCGACCCATTCGCTGGCCTCGACGACGACGGTGCCGACGACGCGATGGGGGGTAGCTTGGGCGCGGAAATCCGCGGGGTAGCGCGGACGGTAGAGCACGGGATCGGTCTTCGGCGGCCACGGGACGCCCTGCGATCGCGTGGGATCATAGAAGTGCGTGTGCGTGTCGATGGCCGGAAAATAGGCCGGGGTGGCGGCGAGGGCGCGCGGCGTGAGCGCGGCGGCGACCGTGGCGGTGAGGAATTCACGACGATTCATGGGGGAGAGGGGGCGAGCGCAGCATCGTCGCCGGGCGACGGGTGGGAAGGGAAAAACGGTGCGCAGACCGGACCGGCAGGTGTGCGCTTCGTCCCGCAGTGATTCGGGTTCGCATTTTACGATCCCCTTCGGTTGCGTCGCGGCGTGCGACGTGCCGTCTCAATTTCGCGCTTATCCATGAATCGTGAACCCCGCCCGGCCGCTGATCTGCGAATTGAGGCCCGGCTCGCCCCGGCTGGCGTGAAGGCGGGCCGGGTCGGCTCCAAGTTGAGGCGAAACCGGGGCCGGTCGCTCCCATGAAACGCGTGCTGATTCCGGTGGCGGTGTCGCTGCTGCTGGCGCTCCTGCCGGCGCCGGCCGGACTGGCGCCGCATGCGTGGCTGTATCTGGCGATCTTCGCCGGGGTGGTGGTCGCGCTGGTGCTCGAGCCGCTGCCCGGGGGCGCGGTCGGGTTGATTGGCGTCGTGCTGGTGAGCGTGCTGGCGCGGTGGGTGTTTTTCAGCCCGCAGGAGCTGGCCAAGCCAGGCTTCCGCCCCGAGCAGGCGGTCGTGGGCTGGGCGCTGTCAGGCTTCGCGAACAGCACGGTGTGGCTGATCTTCAGCGCGTTCATGTTTGCGCTGGGCTACGATAAAACCGGGCTCGGGCGGCGGCTCGCGCTCGTGCTCGTGCGCCGGATGGGCGGCCACACGCTCACGCTCGGCTACGCCATCGTGCTGGCGGATCTGGTGCTCGCGCCCTTCACACCTTCGAATACGGCGCGCAGCGGCGGCACGATTTTCCCCGTGATCCGCAACTTGCCGGCGCTCTTCGATTCGCGGCCCAACGATCCCTCGGCGCGCCGCATCGGCGGCTACCTCATGTGGGTGGCGATCGCCGGGACCTGCGTGACGAGCTCGTTGTTCATGACGGGCCTCGCCACCAATCTCCTCGCGCTCGAACTCATCCGGACGGCGGGCGGCGTGAGCCTGGGGTGGACGGAGTGGTTTGTGGCGTTTCTGCCGGCGGGCGGGCTGCTCCTGGCGGGGGTGCCGCTGCTCACATGGTGGCTTTACCCGCCCGAGGTGAAGTCGGGCCGCGCGGTGCAGGGCTGGGCGCAGGCGGAGCTCGCCGGGATGGGCAGCATAACCGGCCGGGAGATCGCGCTCGCGCTGCTCGTGGGGCTCGCGCTGGCCGGCTGGATTTTCGGCGGCGCGGTGGTGCACCCCACGGTCGTCGCCCTGGCGGTGATCGCGGGCATGCTGCTCGGGCGGATCGTGGCGTGGGAGGATGTGCTGGGGCACAAGCAGGCGTGGAACACGCTCGCGTGGTTCGCCACACTCGTGGCGCTCGCCGACGGCCTGGCGCGGACGGGCTTCGTGAAATGGTTCGCCGAGTCCGCGGGCCGCGCGCTGGAGGGTGTCGCGCCCGGGGCCGCGAGCACCGGGCTGCTGGCGGCATTTTATTTCAGCCACTATTTCTTCGCGAGCACGACGGCGCACGCCACGGCGCTGCTGCCGGTGATGCTGATCGTGGGGCAGGCGGTGCCGGGATTGGACGCGGCCGGGTTTGCCCTCCAGCTCGCGCTCACCCTCGGGCTGATGGGCATCCTCACGCCGTATGCCACGGGGCCAAGCCCGATCTACTATGGCTCGGGCTACATCGCGTCGCGCGACTACTGGCGGCTCGGCGCGATCTTCGGGGCGATTTTCTTTGCCGTGTTCATGGCGGTGACGCTGCCATGGATGGCGTGGCTCCGCGACTGAGCACACCCCGGCCGGAACTTTGCCATCGCGCTTTCGTCCACTCTCCAACCTCACCCCCAATGAATACCACCCGCCGAAACTTCCTGAAGCACTCCACCGCCGCGGCCTGCGCCGCCGTCGTGTTGCCCGCCGCGACCAGCGACCGGACAACGCCCAAGAAAGTCACCAAGGCGGAGCTCGACGGCATTCTGGACCGGCCCGTGCTGAAGCTCGATTTTGTGACCGCGCCCGTCGTCGTGGAGTCCGTCGAGCTGCTCCGCAACGGGGAGACCTATCTCTTGCGGACCCGCGCGCGGGGTGGGCTCGAGGTCGTGACTGTGCCTCATCCCGTCCGGATGGCGCACAGCTACCCCACTTTTCTCAAAAGCATCTTGCCGGTCTTCCTCGGCAAGGATGCGCGCACTCTCGAGGCGCTCCTCTGGGAAGTGTATCGCCACGGCAGCAACTACAAGATGCAGGGCCTGGCGCTCTGGCCCGGTGTCGCCGCGATCGAGATGGCGCTGCTTGAGCTGCTGGGCCACGCGGCGCGCCGGCCCCTCGCGGATTTCTTCGGCGGCGCGGTGCGGCGCGACATCCCGGTCTATTACGCGAGCGGCAATCGCGGCAACACGCCGGAGGCCGAAATTGAGCACCTGCAAAAACTCGTCGCGGGCTCGGGCGTGCGCGCGCTCAAGTTCCGCCTCGGCGGGCGGATGAGCCGCAACGAGGATTTTCCGCCCGGGCGCACGGACCGGCTCGTCCCGCTCGTCCGCCGAACCTTCGGCGAGGGCATGACGCTCTACGGCGATTCCAACAGCTCCTATGACGTCGCGGAGGGAATTCGTGTCGGCCGCCTGCTCGAGGCGCACGGCTATGGATTCTACGAGGAGCCGTGTCCTTTCGATCAACTTTGGGAAACGAAGGAGGTGGCGGATGCGCTCACGATCCCGGTGGCGGGCGGCGAGCAGGAATACAGCCTGCGGAATTTCCAGTGGATGATCGAGCAGCGCGGCGTGGACATCGTGCAGCCTGATTTGCACTACGGCGGCGGACTCATCCGCGCCACCAAGGTCGCGCGCATGGCGGCGGCGGCCGGCATGCCTGTGGTGCCGCACATGTCGGGCGGCGGGCTGGGCTACGTGGATGTGGTGCAGTTCGCGGCGTTCACGCCGAACATCGGCCCGTTCATGGAATTCAAGGGCAACGCCAAGTTCCCCGTCGCCTGCGACTCGTCGTCGCTGAAATGCGAAAACGGCCAGGTGCGCTGCCCGACCGGCCCGGGCTGGGGCCTGAAGGTCGATCCTGATTTCGTGCGGGCGGCGAAACCCGTCACCCTGGCGTAGCGGGGCTATCGTGTTTATCCGGTGAACTTGCCGGTGATGGGCGCAAGCGATGCGTGGGCGTTGAGCGCGGTGGCGATCTGAAGCACCATCGGGAGGCGAAATTTACGGGGTGACCTGCTTGCGGGCAGATATGGATTCTATGGGCGGCGTGGGAGCGGGATTCTCAGCAAACGGGCGCGTTTTTAAGCCCGCACAAGATGTATTGCAGCGGAAGTTTCGAGGCCACTCATGCGCAATTGTGCCATAGATGATACACCATGATTTCGGTTGCCGAACCTTTGCCGTCTGGCCACGGGAAGTCGCGACGATGCCGGCTGATGTGGACGGCTTCCGCCTCTGCGCAGGCAGCCGCGGCAACTGTCCGACAGGGTCGTGGAAGCTCGGCCGTGGTGAGCGACTTCAAGCGAGTGGCCTCACGCATCGCTGGAATCAAGTGGTTCGCGACGGTGCGGCCGTCGCGGGCATAGGCGAGCATCATGGCTTCCGGCATGGCCCACGCGTAGTCGCCGCGCACGAAGCGGATGATGCCGTCGTCGCAGTAGTCACTTCCAGCGTAGTGCGTGGAATCCACCGGTTTGGCTTCGATGAACAGTCCATCGAACTCGGAGAGCACGCTAGCACGCGAGCCTTCGTCGTCGCGGAGTTTGAAGAACAGGTCGGGCGTTTTGGTGAGGATGGTGCCGTTGTAGTTCTGCCATTGACCTTGTCGCACCATGAACTCGTAGGTCTTTTTACTGAAGCCGCGCACCTCGCCACTTTGCCGGAGGTTGCTTTCAATGGTGCTGCGAAGCGTGGCGGTGACTTGGTCTTCGCTGGCGGTGGCGAGCGGGTAGTTTTGTTCGCGGAGAATCTCAAAGGCGCGCAGCAGCACGCGTCGGATGAGCAGGACGACCGGGAAGCCGAGCGGTGGGTGCGGTAGATGATAGCGATCAGGTGAGACACCGAGCGTGAAGAAGCCGATGCCCTGCGTCGCGCTCATGCTTCTTCCGGGAGGCTGAACGCGCCGAGGCGTTCGCGGATGATATGCTGCGCGCAGAGCCGGGCGCGGGTGCGAGTCCACCAGCGGCACTGGTTGAGGAGGCCGAGCAGCAGGCCGTGACCGCCGGGCGCGTGGACGATGATGCGGCTGGCTCCGCGTTCGTTCGCCACGCGCATGGCTTCGCGCAGCAGGCTGGGGTTCACCTTCACGGCATCCGCTTCGCGGGAGACGGCGAGGAAGAACCACGGCTCGCGCCAGGTATCGGCCTGAAACTCCGGTTCGCGCACAGCGGCGTGCTCGCCGCAGACATCGAAATACGGCTCCAGCCCATCTTGCAGTGCCGTGATGAACCCGGCCCGCGTGTCGCGCGTGGTGCGGTCGAGCGCGGCCTGGCCCGCCTTGCGATACGAGGCGGCGGCGAACAGCGTGTCCGTCGCCACCTGCACGGCATCGGCGTCCAGCCCGTAGAGGCTGAAGATGAACTCGTTGATTTCCTGCCACGGCTTCCGCTCGTCGTGCTGCAAGCGCTGCGCGAGGCTGCGGATGGTGGCCTTCTTGGCGGCGGGGAGCGTCGTGAGGTCGGGGAACGGCAGCGCGTCGAACTCCTCCTTGTTGAACGTCTGCCGGTCGAAGCCGCTTCGGCGGCTGGTCATCAGGCAGAAGTAGGCGAAGAGCGTCGAGTGCGGCAGCAGGTAGATGAGCGCGGCGAGCGTATCGGCCTCGGGATGCCCGGCGCAGGAGTAGCCGTAGTAGCTTTGGGAAAAGGCGAGAGGCTCGTTCGAGAGGAAAGCGCGCGGCGCTTCGTCATCTTCGCCGGGTGACTGGGGAATGATGACGAGTGGTGGCCGATAAAGTGCGAGCGTTCGTGCTCTCACCGCAGCAGGACGTTCGTATCGTTGAGCGAACGTTGGCAAAGTTTCAGCTTTGACGATGAAGCCAGATGTAGGCTCACGAAAGTCTCTTAGTTCGCCTATGAAAGGAGCGGGCTTTCTGGCTGCCTTTGAGCCAAGGATGTAGCCTTGTCCAGTTTGGTCGCCTACGACATTCCACGCTAACCAACGGCTCTCAATCGTCTCGATGTCCGGGCGCGATAGCCCCTCAATGATCGCTACATCTAGCCAAGTCCCAAGCGACAGGGTCTTGAGCAGCCACGGCTGTCTTTCCACCCGGGCAACGCTGAGGGGGTGAGCGGATTCGTAGTCGATACGGAAGCGTCCTCTTTCGTTGAGACCACGCTCGTAGCTTGGCGCGGCGTAGTGGAAGCGGTGGTCGGGGCCGGGTTTCGCGTTGCGGGCGAAGAGCACACAGAACGGAGCATCCATGTCGTCCCAGACAGGGGTCTTTCGCAGGTCTGCGCCATTGATGAGTCCCGTCACTTCCACGCTGCGGAGCACGGCCCGCCAGGCTTCAAAGCCGTTGCCGCTCGTGCGTCCGAATAGCCGCGCGTGCATGGCGAGGGCAATGACGCCGCCGGGCTTGGCCCATTCCAGCGTGCGCCAGAGAAAGGGCAAGTCGGGGTTGTGGTTGGGGTTTTGGTATCGCTTTGCCAGCTCATCAAAACCGCGAGCCTTGAGCACACGATTGGCAATCTGAGTAAAGTGCTTGTTGACGGCTGCGTCCTCCACGGGCGTCCACGGCGGATTGCCGATGACGATGTCGAATGTGCTGTTGAAGTCTGGCGAGACTTCCGGGCTGAGGCTGCCGAGCGGGAAGGCGGCGGCTTTGGCGTTCTGCGATTCGTCATTGCCAAAGCGATGCAGAACTTTGCCTCGGAGATTCTGCCGGAAGATGAGGTCACGCGGCGGGCGCGGGCTGGCGTTGAGCTCGATGGCGGTGATGTAGAGGCCGAGCGCGGCGAGGCGTAGGGCGGATTCGCTGATGTCGAAACCGCGCACCTGTCCGTAGAGGATGTCCTGAATCTCCTTCGTCTTCGGGCGTTCCTCGCCTTTCCACGCTTCGCGGACGAGACGGCGGAAGGCGAGCACGAGGAAAATCCCCGCGCCGCATGAAGGGTCGAGCACATGGGCAGCGGCTTTGCTTTTCAGCGGAGCGAACGCTTCGTTCACCATGAGCGACGCGATGGTGCGCGGCGTGTAGTGGACGCTCGTGTCGCGCGCCGTGCGCGGATCGGCGCGATGGCTGAAACTTTCATACACCTGACTGAGCACGCCGACGGGGATGTGCGCGAAGTCGAGGTCGCCCCAGTCGAGTTCCGGCTGGAAGACGCTGCCGGTGCCGCGCCAGCCGCGCAGAATGGCTTCGAGATGCGTGAAGATTTTCCGCCCAACCAGATGCTCCGTGCGTTCGTAAAAGCGCAGATACGCGGCCTCGCGTGCTCGTCGGTCGCTCGCTGGAATGCTCTCGTCAATGAGCGGGAGGAAGTCGCCGTTGAATGTTTCATCGAGCCACGCAGAGGTCTGCGCGGCCTTCTCGGCGGTAGAGAAGGCGTCCTTGAGGTCTTGGTCTTTGGCTGCCCGGCAAATGCCATCGCGTCCGCGCAGTTCGTCCGGCAGCACGATGTGGCGGTCGATGAGGAAGCGGAAGAACAGCGCGCGGCCCGCCATTGAGAGCACTTCCAGCGCGTCGAGCCGGCCTTTGCCATCCGCCGGCACAAACTCGTTGGTCGTCTGCGTGAGCAGATCGAAGATTTTTCGGAAGACGTAATCCGTGCCGCGCAGCCGGTGGTTTTCCTCGAAAGTGCCATGCACGAGGCTCTGGAAAAAAAGTGGCGCGGCAGGTTCGTCCGCACGGATGGTTTTAACCGGCTGGGCGTCCGCCAATTCGTGGAAGCCGATGGGGAAAATCTCCAGTGAGCCGGGCTGCACGACGCCAAGCCACGCGGGGTCACTGCGATTGGCGAGCTGGCGGCGGACTTCCGCGAGCGAATGCGCATCGCTCTTCGCATCACCACAGGCATCCACAAGGTAGAGCAGCGCCGTCCCCTGATGCTCGGCGACGGCAGAGAGCGCGGGCGCGCTGTCGCTCCGCTTTGGCAGCAGGTCGAGGTAATCGAGCTGCTCGGGGCGCGAGAGCTTTTCGTCGAGCCGGATGACGTCGGTGGGGCAGCCGTAGGCCGCGAGGCGTTGAGCCAGCGGGCGAGGAGTGGCGTTGGCAGACGCGGCGGGCATCAGGTGCTTTCGGCGTAGCCGTGCGAGCAATCCATCGGGAGATTGGCGCAGAAACGCGCAGGGTTCCATGCTGCGACGGTGTCTCGGATTTCCAAATTGGAGCTCATGGAATTGGACCGAATCTTATCCGCACAGGTGGGTCAATCGCGGTCCCACCCTGCTGGTTTCTTGTCAGGAGATTCCGTCAGGTCATCGGCGCGGCAATGCGGGATGCTGGGGTGGCGGACGGGCACGAATGACATCAAGGAATTATTGGATCGTGGTCGCGACGAGGGCGCGGGCATGTGGCAGCACGGCTGTGAAAATCAGGGCTATTTTCTCGCCGGTGCGCCGGCACTCGCGCGCACGGTCGGGTAGGCGATGCCGAGTTGATCGAGGTAGGTGTCGTGCTTGGTGGGATCGAAATAGAATTTTTTCAGCGCCTCGCGGTGATCGGCCATGATGCGGGTATTGAGCCACACGGGCGGCTGATCGTCGGCGCCGAGGAGCGGTTCGTATTTCCGATCCTTGGTCTGCACGGTGCGGAAATACTCCCACGACTGGGCGACGAGTTCGGGCCGGGTGAGCAGATCGATGAGCGTGAGGGCGAGCGCCTTGGCGCCGGCGGTCGTGCCCTTGTGCGCGATGGGCGTGGCCATCGCGATCGCGTTGGCCCAGTTGTGGCCGGGGAGGCCGGGGATGTTGGCGGGGTAGCGCAGCGAGATGGTCGGCACGGTCCACGAGACGTCGCCGATGTCGTCGGAGCCGCCGGTGCGGCTGTCGTCGTCGGTGGGGCCTTGGAGATTCTTGAGCGCGAGGGTCAGGCCGGTGACCGGGGCCTTGAGCTCGGACTGCAACGCGCGCGCGAGCCGGAGATCGGCGTCGCTCCACGCCGGGAGGCCGACGGCCTTGATGTTCGCGCTCATCGCCTCGGCCACCGGTTTGTTGAAGTGCTGCGGCCACGCGGAGCCGAGCACGCGCGCGGTCATGGTGGTGTTGGTCATCAGCGCGGCGCCGCGAGCGATGGTGTCGCCGATCTCGCGGAGGCCGCGGATGTGGGCGTAGTCGAGTTCGCGAAAGAAATACCAGACGCTGGCATTCTGCGGCACGACGTTGGGCTGGTCGCCACCGTTGGTGATCACGTAGTGCGAGCGTTGCTGGAGGCGGAGGTGCTCGCGGCGGAAATTCCAGCCGACGTTCATCAGCTCCACGGCATCGAGCGCGCTGCGGCCGCGCCACGGCGCGCCCGCGGCGTGCGCACTCTCGCCGGCAAACGAATACTCCACCGAGATGAGTCCCGTGCCGGCGCCCGTGCCCCACGAGGTGCGAAAATCGCTGTCCACATGGCTGAAGATGGCGACATCGACATCGCGAAACACGCCCGCGCGCACGAGGTGGGCCTTGCCGGCGAGCTGTTCCTCGGCGACGCCGGGCCATAGCTTGAGTGTGCCGGGCAGTTTTTCACGCTCCATGAGACGCTTCACCGCGAGGGCGGCGGTGACGTTGAGCGGCTGACCGGAGTTGTGGCCCTCGCCATGGCCCGGCGCGCCCGCGACGATGGGATCGCGGTAGGCGACTCCAGGTTTCTGCGACGCCTGCGGGATGCAGTCGATGTCGGAGCCGAGCGCGATGACGGGCCGGCCCGAGCCCCACGTCGCCACCCACGCGGTCGGCATGCCGGCGACGCCACGCTCAATCGTGAATCCCTCCTTTTCGAGGATGCCAGTGAGATATTTCGAGGTCTCGAATTCCTGGAAGCCGAGCTCTGCGAAGCTGAAAATCATATCGACCATCACCTGCGTGCGCTTGCGGAGGGACTCGACGTCGGCGGCGACGCGTTGCTTGTAGTCGGCTGCGGGATGGGTTTGCGGGAAAGCCGGGAGGGCGACGAGCAGTGCGAGTGCGACGAGGCTGGGGCGACGAACGGATTTTTGCATGGGGTGTGGGCCGTTCGGGCGCGGCCACGTTGGCAGATCGGCGGGGCCGCTCCAGCGCAATTCGGCGCGGCCGCCGGCATCGCGTTCACCGGCCAGCGCGGGCAGTTTCGCAATGGAGCCGCGGTCGTCGCGCGCAGCGACGACCGCGGCTCGCGGCGCTTCGCCTTGGATTCTGTCGTGTGCTATTTGGCCATCACCACGTCCCAAGGCGCTTCCGCCTGGATAAACATCACCGCATCTTCGTTGCCTTCGACCTTGGCGACATGCGCCGCGCGGTCGGCGAGCATGAAGTAGGCGCCGGGTCCGAGCCGGTGTTGTTTGCCGCCGACAGTCAGGGTGATCGATCCAGAGATCATGGTCACATGGTGATTGGCGGAATGGTGGTGCATCGGCGTCACGAGGCCCGCCGGATATTTCAGGAAGAACCGGCACGGTCCTTTTTCCATGTCACCGGAAACCGGGGCCGCCGCCACGCCCGAGTTTCCCATGGGTTTCCATTTCAGATCGGTTTTCGGCAACACGACGGATTTGCCGGACTCGCCTGCGTAAACCAAAGCGGCCGAAAGCAGGGCCGCCGCTATGACTGCAACTGGGGCATAGTTGTTTTTCATGGGGCTTTGTTGTTGTTCAAGGCTCCGGTGGATCACGGTGAATCACGACTGCCCGGAGAGACCTGCCTTGGGAGGCGGTCGGGCGGACTATTATTCCCACGAGGTCGACTGTCCAGATGGCGATGGCCTCCCCGCCGTTCCGGGTGACGGCTCAGAGAGTGTCGAAACAGGCTCCTCACACCTGCGGTCCCGCGGTCCGCCCCCGGTAGGCGGCCAGAAACAGCCCCAGCAGCGCCACCGACACCAACGCGAGCCCGCCCCAGAAAAGTGGCCAGCGCGTCGCGCCGCCATCCGTGCAGGAGGCGAACCACGCGCCGGTGCCGAGGTAGCCGAGCATGTTGCCGACGCCGCTGTTCATGAGCGACATCAGGGCCTGCGCCCGCGCGCGCCATGCCGGATCGACCCGCTGGTCGAGGTAGATTTGCGCGGTGATGACCACCGGGGTGTAGGATGCGCCGTGCAGCAGCACGCCCAGCAGCAGCGCCCACGGCGCGCCCACGGCCGGCAAGGCAAAACGCAGCACGCCGATCGCGAGGCCGAGCGCCACGATCCACTTGAGGCGCCAGCGCACGAGCAGGCCGCCGAGCGCCAGCATGACCACGATCTCCGTGACCTGGCCGAGCGACATCCACGCCGTTGTGTGCACCAGGCCGAGCTCCCGCAGGTTCAGCGGCGTGTAGGGATAGAAGGCGGCGAGCGGGATCGTGAACAGCGTGGTCGTGAGAAACACGGCGCGATGGTCGCGATGCTTCAGCAGCGTGAGCGCATCGAGGCCGAGCCGCTGGGTCCAGGTGAGGCCCGCGGCCGACTTGGGCGTCTGGAGGGCGGGCAGCCAGAAGGTCATCACGCAAACCGCGAGCCACATCACGCCGCTGGCGTAGCCGGCGACCGTGGACTGATCGGCGCCGAGCGTGCTCACGATCAGGCAGCCGCTCATCCAGCCGATGGTCGCCATGGCGCGGATGGGGCCGAACTCCTTCCGGGCATCGGCGAGCCGCGCAAAGATGATGGTGGAGGCGAGGCTCCATGTGGGGGAGGAGCAGAACGCATGCAGCTGGATGAGCGCGAGCACGAGCCACGGACTGGCGTCCACGCGGATCGCGGTGCTGGCGAGCGTCATCGCGATGGCGGTGGCCAGCGCGAGCCAGCGCAGGACCTTCACCGGCGACGCGTGCCGATCCGCCACTGCGCCAAACAGCAGCGGCGAGACAAACGCCGCCACCCCCGAGGTCGCAAACGCCCACGGCCGGATGTGCGCCAGCCCGTGCGCTTCCAGCACCGAGCTGAGCGGCACGAACCACATGGCGAGCGCCGCGCCCTGCAGGAAGAAGAGCGCGCTGAGTTCAGCGTATTCCGCACGGCGGAGAGTGGAGAGCACGCGCGGAGCACATACGCCGCCGGGCCGAGTTCAAGCCTCGGGCCGGGCGCCACAGACGCTCAAAGCGTCAGAGCCAGCGCGACAATCGTCGTGAAGCCCGCGGCGAGCGCGATGAACCCCCAGCGTCGCACGGCGGCGAGTTTCCACCACAGGTAGATCCCGGTCGCGATCCAGATGAGGGTGGTGACGCAGAAGACATCGACGGCGACGGCCCAGAGCGAGGCGAGGAGTCCGCCGCGGCCATAGCCGGTCCGCTCGTGGAGGCGGATGAGCACCTCGACCCAGGCGAACTTCTTTTCTTCGGCGCGCAGTTTCTTGGTCGTGAAATCGTAGGTGAGGCGCCGCGGGTGGAGGAAGTTCAGCACGCTGATGTTTAATCGCGGACCTTGGCGCCGCGCGGCAAACGCGCCGCTCATGCCATGGTCGGCGAGGATCCGGCTCGCGGTCCCGCGCAGCGAGCTTTCGTTTTCAGCCGGCACGTCCGCCTCATAGTCCTTTTCCCACAGCCGGACCCACTGCGGATCCGCGGGGCGAAATTTGGCGAAAAGCCCGGGATGGTTGTAGACGAAGGTGGACAGTGCGAACACGAGCACCCACGGGATCAGCAGCATGCCGAGGTAGAGATGGGTGCGGCGGAAGATCAGGTTCCAGTTTTTCATGGGCGCGGCTTCCGGTCAGGTGTTGAGCAGCAGCACGCCGAAGAGGCCGAAGCCGACGATCGCGCAGGCCGCGCCCCAGGCCCGCGCGGGTTTAATCTCCCACCACATGATCACGCCCGAGGCGACCCAGAAGACCATCCCGACGATCACGAGATCGACCACGAAGCCCCAGATTTTCGAGGCAAGAAATGGCTGATCATAGCCGTGGCGGAAGTGCGCGCGGTTTATGAGCGCCGGCGCAGCGGGCGTCATCTTCTCGATCAGGAGCCGGGCTTCGGGTCGGAAATAGGTGACGCGGTGCACGACAAACGGTTTGGCGCGATTGATGATGAGCCGGGCTGGGGTGGAGTCGCGCTGGATGATGAACGAGCCGGCGAGGCCGAGTTCCGCGAGGATTTGCCCGCCGATCATCCGATGGTCCGCGTCGGCGGAAAATACGGTGGCATACGGGCGGTCGTCGACTTTTTCGAACGCCCCGAAGCTGCCGCCGTAAAGCCGGCGCACGAATTCCCCGTGATTCAGGAAGAGCCCGCTCAGCGCGTAGATGATCATCCACGGCGTGAGGAACAGGGCGAGATACATGTGCGTGCGCCGAATCAGGCGCGCGGGGGTGGGGTTCATGGGGAAACGAGGTGCGTCACTTGAGGCGCACCGGGCCGGCCAAGCGTTTCAATTCGGGCAGATCAAACGACTCCAGCAGGCCGAAGCAGAAGAGTTCGGGGTATTTGTCCACGGTCCAGTTTTGGCGGAGGACGTCATGCAAGCTTGGCAGCGCGTCGGTCTGGCGGAGGGTGGCGATCGCACGCGGTTCTAGGGCGGTGGCGACGAGCGCGGCGAGGCCGAGGCGCGGGCCGGTGGATTCCAAGGCGACCGAGCCGGTCCTGAATTCGGTGACGGCCCAGCGCGCGGCCGCCGCGAGCTGGCTGGACTGGAGGCCGAGCGGACGATCGCCGACGGCGGCGACGAGGAGCGCGAAAAGAAAATCACGCTGCGCGATTTTCGATTCGCCGAAGTAGAACGGATCGACGGCGAGCACGCGCTGGCCCGTGGCGAGTAGTTCGGCGCTACGGGCGGCGAGGGTTTTTCGACCGGTGTCGGCGACGAGGATGGTGGTGACGGTCGGGTGGGTGGCCCCGGTGCGCGTCAGCTCGGTGACGGGGACAGTCCAGGTGTCGCCGAGGCGGAGTTTCCAGAAGGTGGCTTGCACCCCGTCGCGTGTCTCGGAGCCGGTGCGGGTGGCGGTGGCGGTGAGCGGGGTGAATTTCACGACGGCGGTGAGTTGTTCGTGGGTCGCGGTCGCGCCTTTGCGCGGGAGCTGTTGCGCGGCGGCGAGGGCGAGCTGGGTGAAATCGAGGTTGCCGGGCGGGAGTGGCACCTCGAGCTCGGCGGCAGTTTTTACCTCGGGCTGTGATGGGATTTCCTGCGCGTCGAATGCGGCGTCGCCCGGGAAGAACGTGTCGCCGACCATGCGGTAGAGGGCCTGGCGGTTATCGACCTCAAAATTGTGCGTGCCGGGATCGGCGTTGGTGTGGATGCGCAGGCGGTGCTCCTGCCCGTGGAGGCGGAAGAGGGGCGCGGCGGCGTCGAAGAGCGGGGCGAGCGCGTGCGGCGTCGCGAAGCAGCAGTTGTCGCGGTCGTTGTAGGTGAGGAGCGCGGTGCGGCCGGCGAGGAGGGCGGTGAGGTGCGTGTAGTCGGCGACGGTGGCGAGGTCGTTGGGGGTCTGCTCGGAGTCGCCGAGATCCGAAACATGGCGTGCGCGGGTGCGGTAGCTCGAGTAACCGGCCACTGGATTCGCCAGCGTGACGCGGGTATCGAGCGCGCTGATGACGATCGTCTGCCAGCCGCCGCCGGAGAGGCCGCTGACAGCCACGCGCGTGGGGTCGGCGTAGGGCAGGGCGAGCAGCGCATCGAGCGCGCGCGACATCGCGAGGTAGAACGGCGCGAGGCCGCTCACGCCGCAGAGGTCGAGCTGGTTCATGCGGTAGTGGCCGAAGCCCTCGCTGCGGAGCTGGCCCTGCCCGAACCACTCGACGTTGAGCGAGGCGATGCCGCGCTGGGCGAGGTTGATGCAGCGAAGCTGTTTGTAGGGCGCGGCCTTGCCGTCCTTGTCGTGGCCGTTGACGGCGAGGTGGACGGGGATTTTTCCGGAGACGTGGTCGGGCAGATAGAGCAACGCGGGAATCCATAGGCCGGGCAGGGCTTCGTAGCGGAGCTTGCGAATCGAGTAGCCGGGGCCGCCGGGGATGACGTCGAGCCATTCGACGCGGGTCTCGGCGTCGCGCCATTGGCGCGCGAGGTCGCCGCGGAAAACAATTTTTTCCAACACCTCGCGCCGCGTGTGCTCGGCGTAGCGTTGCCATTCGGCGAGCGTCGTGAAGGCCGGCATCGTGGCCACGCGCTGCTCCGTGAACGCCTGCACTTCGGCGAGCGGCGTGCCGGGAGCCAGGATGGGGCGCGAGAGCAGGGCCGTGAGACCCGCGTTGTCGGCCCCGTGAGCGAGGACAGTCAGCAAGGCGAGGAGCGCGAGGAGGCGGAGGCACATGGGTGGGGTGGGACAGGGGTGGAGCGCCGGCAGCGAAGCCCTTCGCGGGCGCTGCGACGAGCGCTGATTTGCACGCCTCCGGCCAGTTTTCCTCGCGCGAAGTCGGTCTGTGGCATATGGGTTGATGATATGCGCTCGAATAACTCCCTTTCCGTTTGGTGTGTCATGGTCCTTGGGGCATTCCTTCCCGTTGCCCAAGGCTGGGCGGCGGCGGCCGCGCCGGTGGCTGCCGGCGCGCCGACGGTGCTGAGCCCCTTTGAAGTGAGCAGCCCGCGCGATCATGGCTATCGCGTCGGCGCCGCGATCACCGGCACGGGCACGGCCGGCCTCATCAAGGACACGCCGCTCAACATCAGCATCGTCTCGCAGGAGATGATCACCGACCAGGCGGGCAACCAGCTCATTGATGTGCTGCGCGCGGCGAGTTCCGTGGCGCTGCAAGTGAAGGATGAGTTCATGATTCTCATCCGCGGCTACACGGGCCCGCAGTTTGTCAACGGCCTGCCCGCGGGGGCCGGCCTCACGCTCTATGATGTTGATCGCATCGAGGTCGTGAAGGGCCCCAACGCGGTCTTCGCGGGCATCTCCAATCCCGGCGGCACCGTTAACCTGATCAAACAGAAGCCGAGCTTCACGCCACGGCACTCGCTCGACGTGAGCTACGGTTCCTTCGATCACAAGCGCATGGTGTTTCGCACGAGCGGCCCGCTCCTCCCGGATCGGCTCGCCTACAGTTTTGTTTACGGCCGCACCGACGAGGGCAGTGAGATCGACCATGTGTTCACGGACGAGACGTTCTACAGCGGCGGTCTGACGTGGCGGCCGCTGCGCAACCTGACGTTCACCGCGCGCTATTCTGAACTCGACCGCGAGGCCGGCCGCCGGCCGCACACCGTCGTGAGCCACCCGCTCTACCAGCAGCGCGACCGCGAGGCCATCGAGCTCTTTGATCGCCGCGGCCTGCCTCGTCCGGCCGCCTACCCGCAGCTTGAGAACGGCGCCGTGCGCGATGCCGCGGGCAACCCCATCGCCACCGGCCGACCCGCGCCCGAGGGCGTCGATGCGTTTATCTCCCGCACGCTTGGGCCGAACGTCCCGCCCTTTCCCGGCATCTACACGTTCGACGTTTTTCCGAGCCGTTCCTACAACTACAACGGCCCCGACGGCCGCGACAACTACGCCAACCAGACCTCCGGCTTCGAGGCCGAGTGGATCGCCTCGCGCGAGCTGGCCGTGCGCGCCGTCGCGCAGCAAGTGGACAGCCACCGCATGCGGCGCGAGTTCAACGGCCTCCGCCCCGTTGCCGGTCAGCGCCTCCGCAGCTCCATCTCGGACTTCAAGCCCGGTGGCGTGACTTTCTCGGCCAAGCTCGAGGCGGTCTACAAGCGCGACTTCGGCCGCGCGGGCAAACATGACCTGCTCGCCGGCGTGCAGCACAACGGCGGCAAAGACGTGATCAGCCCCGTCACGATCGCGACCACGCGCATCGTGACGATCGACCCGCGCACGGCGCCGACCCTCAGCCTCAGCCAGCTACTGCGCGATCAATACGGCGCGGGCTATACCGAACCCGGCGTCGTGCGCAAAGGCGGCGCGCATTCCAACGCCGGCTACGGCGTGCTGCAGTCCTCATTTTTCGGTGATCGGCTGCGCACGCTCGTGGGCGGCCGGCGCATCGTTAACCACCGCCCGATCGACGACGACCGCGACGGTCGCGACGAGGATTTCGAGACGGGCAAGTTCCTGCCGCAGTTGGGCGCGCTGTTCCGCGTGACGTCGCAGGTCAGCCTTTATGGCAGCTACAGCCGGACCTTCGTGCCGCAGCGCCAGCAGACCGCCGACCTCGCCGCCATCCGCGCGTCGCAGGGTGATCCCACGCTGCCGACCTACCGCCCGCCCGCGTCGATCCCGGTGCGTTTCCTCGCCGCCGATCTGCTCGGCCGCGGCTGGGAGGCGGGCTCCAAACTCGACTTCGGCGACGGCCGCCTGCTGGGCACGGTCACCTACTTCACCAACGAGGAATCGTCGCGCCTCGACGTCGATATCGCCAACCAGGTGCTCTTCCAGTTGCCCGGCGCCACCGTGCGCGTGGCGGCCGGCCGCACGCAGACGCGCGGAGTCGAGACCGAGTGGGTGTGGACGCCGCGGCTCAACTACCAGGCGATCCTCAGCGCGAGTTATTTCTTTCGGAAGAACGAAATCTCCAACCCGTCCGATGCGCGCGAGGTCGGCTCGCACCTCGAGTCCGTGCCGCGCTTCAACGTCAACGTCTGGAACAAATACACCTTCACCACGGGCCGCCTCCGCGGGGCCTACATCGGCGGCGGCGTCAACGTGCTCGGCGAGACCTACGCGCACCCGAGTTGGACGGTGCCGGTGAAGACCGACACCGTCGCGCTGATCGACGCGGTCGTCGGCTACGCGACGAAGATTGGCGGCCTGCCGGTCGATGTGCGCGTCAACGTCCGCAACCTCGCCGACAAACATTATCTCAATGGCACGTTCCAATACGGCGAGCCCCGCACGGTCATCGCGGCGCTCGGTGTGAAGTTCTGAGGATCGGACGCGTTTTACCTGCGGCGGTGTGCTTTTGGCTGGGCCGCGGCTGTGAGGCTTGCCAAGCCAGTTGCGTTTGTCACCGTGCGGTTACCCAGCGCCCGGTGCGTCGCGGCTCTCGTCGCGGATTAATGCATCGGGATTTCCAGCAACCCTCCACAAACCCTCCATGCAACGTCCCTGTATTTTTGTTCGCTCCCGTCGTGCGCCGGCTGCCGCCCTCTTGTCGCTGTTGTGCGCAGTGCCCTTGGTCGCGCAGACTGCGCCCGCTCCCTCTGCGGCCCGGCCCGCAACCGCGCCGGCTGCTCCCGCCAAAGATGAACTCGTCACGCTCTCGCCCTTCACGGTCGCGGCGGACACGGACCGCGGCTACCAGGCGCTCAACACCCTCAGCGGCACGCGACTCAACTCGAAGCTCGAGGACCTCGGCGCGTCCATCACGGTCATCACGAAGCAGCAGATGCAGGACACCGCCGTCCTCGATCTCAACGACATCTTCCTCTATGAAGCGAACACCGAGGGCACGGGCAACTACACGCAGTTCACGCCGAACCGGAACGGCGGCCTGATCGATGGCGTCGCCAACGATCCCGCGACGGCCAACCGCATCCGCGGCGTCGGCAGCCCGATCAGCGGCAGCGGCGTCAATGTCGCGATCGGGAATTTCTCCAGCAATCCCCGCATTCCGATGGACACCTACAACATCGATTCGGTCGAGATTTCGCGCGGTCCCAACTCCAATCTCTTCGGCCTCGGGGCCGCCGCCGGCACCGTCAATCTGGTGCAGTCCAAAGCGAACCTGACGCGTTCCGTTTCCAGCGTGACCGCCCGGGTCGACAGCGAGGGCGGTTGGCGCGGAAGCCTCGATGTGAGCCGGCCGCTGATTCAGAACAAGCTCGCGCTGCGCTTCTCGACCGTGCGCGAAGAGAAGGGCTTCACCCGCAAGCCGTCCGAGGAAAAAATCACGCGCTTCTTCGGCGCGGTGCAGGCCCGGCCGTTCAAGAACACCACGCTCAACGCCTCGTTCGAGCGCTACGACAATTTCTACCGCCGGCCGAATTCGCTCACACCACGCGACACGACCTTCGAATGGAACGCCGGCGGCCGCCCCACTTGGGATCCGACGACGCAGCGGGTGACCTTGGCCAACGGCACGTCATCCGGTCCATATCCGGTCACAAACGAAAACAATCTCCTGCCCGTCGGGCTGATGGCGGGCAACAACGGCTACGGCAAGACGACCGCCTGGATCGATCAAAGCGGGGTCACATTTTTCACCCAGAACCGCATCGCCAACCCCATCACCAGCGGCACGCCCTCGCCTTACACCAACAATAGCAACGTGCGCTATCTGCAGACCGGCACCGACATCATGCGGCGCAAGGCGAACCCGTTCCCGCTGTTCTTCGCTCCCGCCACCTCAGACAAGTCGCTCTACGACTGGTCCTCGATTAACTACACGGCGGCAAACTATGGCGAGGACACCGCCAAGACTTTCCGCCTCGAGGGCGAGCAAGTCCTGCTGAACTCCGGCACCCACCTGATTGCCGCCCGCACCGGCTGGTTCCGCCAGGAGTTCGTCCGCGAAAGCAACAACTTCATCGATAACACGGACAGCGTCCTCTACATCGACATCAACTCCAAGCTGCTCGACGGCCGGGCCAACCCGAATTTCCTGCGGCCGTTCGTCGAGGCGGTGGGACCGTTCTCCCAGCGCAACCCGGACACGCGCGACACCGTCAACGGCGACCTCGCCTATCAGCTTACGCCTTCCAAACAGCTGCCCCGGTGGCTTTCATGGATCGGCACGCAGCGTTTTGGCGCCCACTTGGAGCGCAACATGAACGACACCGAGGCCTACACCTACGGCCAGTGGATTGCCTCGGACCATGCGTGGACCAACCGCGCCAACCGGGTCGCCGTGCCTCAAGTGACCCAGCGCTTTTACATCGGCGACAATCAGGGGCAGAACGTCGATTACGGCCCGGCCACCCTCGCGAACATCAATGGCACTTATAATCTGAATTGGTTCAATAACCTCACCGGCCAGTGGGTCAGCGAACCCACCCGCGTCGAGAATCTCTCCCGCCCGTCCACCGCCCGCAACCGCGAGGAACTCCGCACGGTCAGCCTCACGGCGCAGAGCTATTTCCTGCAGGATCGCCTCGTCACGACTGTCGGCTGGCGCCGGGACAAGCGCCGCACGCGCACCTCGTCTGCCGCCGCGGTCAATCCCGCCACCGGCCTCGTCACCTACGATGCCTACAGCACGTGGGGCGCGTGGACGGAGGATGCGACCGGCCCGCTCGGCGAAGCGACAAAGGCGTCGCAGCGCGGTGACACCAAGACCTACGGCGTGGTCGCGAAGCCGCTCCCTTGGCTGAATCTCTTCTACAATCGCTCCGACAGCTTTTTCCCGCAGGTCGTGCGCTATGCCATGGACCTGAAGGGTGTCATCCCGAACGCCAAGGGCGAAGGCAAGGACTACGGCGTCAATTTTTCGGCGCTGCAGGGCAAGTTGAACGTGAAGCTGAACCGCTACGAAGTCGCCGAGAAGGGCAGCCGCGCCGGTGAAGTCGGCACGATCGGCAACCGCACGTTCCGCCTCGAAGGCCGGCCGGAAAACAACGGCGTGCGCGACAACAACGGCTTCTACCCGTGGGCGCTGAATCTCTCCAACAGCCGGTTCGCCGCGCAGGGCATCACGCCCAGCGCCGCGCAATCGGCGAGCGCCGTCGCCAGGATCATGGGCGTGACGGACGAGTGGATGAGCGTCTTCCTCGCCGCCGGTCCCGGCCAGCCGCAGACCAACGGCCTCTCTGATATCGTCTCCAAGGGCTACGAGGTCGAGATGACCTACAACCCCACGCGCAACTGGCGCATCAAGTTCACCGGCGCCCAGCAAATCGCGATCGATGCCGCCATCGGGCCCGAGCAGTTCAACTACTGGCAGGAGCGTTTGCCCGTCTGGACCACCGCGCGCGGCGACTCCGTCCCTGGCAACGGCGACGGCCGGGGCGCCCCCTATTGGACCACGACCCCCGTCCTCGGTGGCGACACGCCGGAGACCTCCTACTACAATGGCCTCATCTCGCCGTATCTCTTCAGCGTCGCCAATGTCGGCAAGCCGCGCACGCAAGTCCGCAAATATCGCTGGAACACGGTCACCAACTACTCGTTCACCGAGGGCCGGCTGAAAAACTTCAATGTCGGCGGCGCCGTGCGCTGGGAAGACAAAGCCTCCATTGGCTTCTACGGCGCGGCGCCCTCGACGCTCCCCGGTTCTTTCCGTGGCGTCGTCCTCGAGCTCGATCCGAACCGGCCGATCTACTACAAGGCGCGTTACTACTTCGACCTGTCCGCCGGCTACCGCTTCCGGCTCTACGGCGACAAGGTCCGGGTGAACCTGCAACTGAACGTGCGGAACGCCTTTGAAGATGGCCGGCTCCAGCCGGTGGCCGCGAACCCCGACGGCTCCATCTACGCCTACCGCATCATCGAGCCGCGCCGTTTCATCCTGAGCGCGAGCTTCGACCTCTAGGTTGTGTAAAGGCGGGTCGTTGTCCCGTCGTCCATAGTGCGCCCGGTCCGCCGGGCGCATTTTTTTTGGCGGCGGTCCCGACAGACCGATCAGCTCGCCGCCGCTGCGCTTCGCCGCCACGCGCGCGGCGCGACCCCCAGTTCGCGGGCAAACGCCCGCGAGAACGTCGATTCGGATTCATAGCCGACGGCCGCGGCAACCTGCGCGATGGTCTCGGAGGATTCGCGCAGGCGCTGTCCGGCGAGCAGCATACGCCAGCGCGTCAGGTAGCTCATGGGCGGCACGCCCACCATGCGCGTGAACCGATCCGCAAAGGCGGATCGCGACAGGAAGGCCCGTCCGGCGAGCGTCTCGGTGGTCCATGCCACCGCCGGTTGCTCGTGCAGTGCCGACAGTGCGCGGGCCAGCGGCGGATCGCGCAGCGCGGCGAGCCAGCCGGTCGCTTCACCGGGGAGCCGCTCGATGTGGCCCCGCACGGCCTCGACGAACAGCAGCTCGGAGAGCCGCGCCAGGACTTCCTGCGAGCCGGGCCGGTTCGACGCGTGCTCGCGCGCCGCGTAGCGAAACGAGGTCTGCGCCCATTCCGCGCACGGTCGGTCGCGCAGGTCCGCGATGATGAGCGCGGGCAACGCGGCCAGCAGCGGGTGCCCGCGCATCGCGGTCGCCAGGAACCCGCACACGAAATGCTGCCTCGGATCGGCGCCCTTGCCGAAATCGATGTGCGCGAACTCGTCGTCCGGCGCCTTGCGCACCAGCGCCCCGGCATCGAGGGGCGGGAGCGCAAGGTCGCTCCCCAGCAGATGGCGGTAGTTGCGGGGCAGCACAATCAGCTCACCCGGCCCGGCGTCGCGGACAGTTTCGCGGCCGAGGCGCACTTCGACCCGCCCGTGCAGGACGTAGTGGAACGCGACGAGCCCGCCGTGCGTGTCGACCCCCGGCCCGCAGTCCTCCTTGGTGATCTGCGACTGCAGGCACCACGGCGAGCGGAAGCGCGCCTCAAGGAACAGGCCGCCGGTGAAACGCACCGCCCGCAGCAGATCAGACAGCGTGTCCATGTTCGGGGAAAACGCCGCGGCGGCGTCTCGGCCATGATCTCCGGCGGCGCGGCCATTCCGGCGCGGGCGGGTTTCGCGTAGAGTGGGCCGCGCGCCGGATGAACCGGGCACAGTGAACAATGCTCCTCATGACTACCACAGCTCCTACCAAAGTCGGCATTGCCCTTGCAATGCCCCACACAAAGGAGGCGGCCCGAATCGGGCGCCTTGCCATTGTCGTCCGCGACGACGGCTACGACCGCCTCCTGACGCCACTGACGTTTGCCTGCGTGCAGGCGAGCCAAGGCGTGCAGGTGGATATCCTGTTCGTGCTTTGGGCCGCGCGCGTGCTGACGCCGGCCGGGGCGCAGGCCGTCAGAATCGAAGGACGCCATGCCGCGGAGGAAGCATGGCTGCGCGCCTGCCTCGCCGAGGAGGGCAGCCCGGTCGAAATCCTCGACTTTCTCGCACTGCTGAAGAAAACGGGCCGCGTGAATCTCTACGCGTGCCGGCTGGCGGCAGCCACGTTTTCCGTCCGCGAGGCTGATCTGATACCGGGGGCCGACGGCATCGTCGACAGCGCGTGGTTCCTGAACGAGAAGGCGCTGGCCGCCGATCACTGCCAGTATTTTTGAAGCATCGCCGCGGGCCCGCGGGCGGATTTTTCGCTCGCCCGGCGCGTCGGCATCCAAGCCATCACTATGAGTAAATACCGACACCATCTGCCGCAACTCGACGGGCGCCTCTTCCTCAGCGACGGAGGGTTGGAGACCACCCTCATCTTCCATGAGGGTCTCACGCTGCCTTACTTCGCCGCCTTCGATCTGCTGAAGGACGACGCTGGCACGGAGATCCTGCGCCGTTATTTTGCGCGTTACGCCGGGCTGGCGCGAACGCGCGGCCTCGGCGCGGTGCTGGAGAGCCCCACGTGGCGCGCGAATCCCGAATGGGCCGCCAAGCTCGGCTACGACGCCCGCGCCCTCGCCCAGGCCAACCGGCGCGGCATCGCGCTGCTCGCCGCGGTGCGCACCGAATTCGAGAGTGCCGATTCCCCCGTCGTCGTCAGCGGCAACCTCGGGCCGCGCGGCGACGGCTACCGGCCCGATGCGCGCATGACCGCGCGGCAGGCGCAGGACTACCATGCGCCGCAGGTGGAGGTCTTCGCTGCGAGCGAGGCGGACATGGTCGCGGCCTTCACCATGAACTACGTGGAGGAGGCCATCGGCATCGCCTGCGCCGCGCGCGCAGCGGGAATGCCCGTAGCCATCGCGTTCACGCTTGAGACGGACGGGCGTTTGCCTTCCGGCCAGACGTTAGCCGAGGCCATCCGGCTGACCGACGAGGCCTCGGAAGGTCACCCAGCCTACTATATGATCAACTGCGCGCATCCCACGCATTTCGATTCCGTGCTGCGCGAGGCCGGGGCTTGGCGGGTGCGGCTCCGCGGCCTGCGGGCCAACGCCTCGAAGCGCAGCCACGCCGAGCTCGACGCGAGCCCGGATCTGGACATCGGCGATCCCGACGAACTGGGCCGCGAATACCGCGCGCTCCGCGAACTTCTACCGCAACTCGCCGTCCTCGGCGGCTGCTGCGGCACGGATCATCGCCATGTCGAGGCGATCTGCGTGGCCTGTCACCCCGGGCCCGGGGCGCGCGGCCTCTAATTCGATCGTCGTCGGCTCACTCTGAGCACGAGCTTCGATCTGTGTTTTAGGGTGGAGCGCGTTGAGCCAACGCGCTCCCTCTTCATCAGCGCACCGCCAGCGGCAGCTGAGCCGCGCACTTGTCATCGGACTGTCGTCGGTGGCAGGGTCGCGCCGTGATCCGCCTCCTCTCCGCCGAACTCTTCCGCCTCGAGCTGCGCGCGCGCATGCCGTTCCGCTACGGCATCGCGACGATGACCGAGGTGCCGCAGCTCCTCGCGCGTCTCACCTTTGAGATCGATGGCAAAAAGCATCACGGCCTCGCCGCCGATCTGCTGCCGCCGAAGTGGTTCACCAAGGACCCTGCGCGCGGTCTCGCCCAGGAGATTGACGAGATGCTGCGCGTGATCCGCGCGGCGGTGCGGCACGCGCGGGGCCTGCGCGCGGTGACCGCGTTCGATTTTTGGCGCGAGCTTTACGGTGCGCAGAGGGCGTGGGCCGCGGGGGAGAATCTCCCGCCGCTGCTCGCCAATTTCGGCACGTCGTTCGTCGAGCGAGCGCTCATCCATGCGATCTGCCGGGCCCGCGGGGCTTCGCTCGCCGCCGCCGTGCAAGATGATCTCCTGGGTGTGCAGCCTGGCGCGGTGCATCCCGAGTTGAGCGCGACGGCGGCTGCGGCGTGGGTGCCCGCCCGGCTGCCTGACACGGTCTTTGCCCGCCACACCGTGGGCCTGTCCGACCCAATCACGGCGGGCGACCTCGCCCCGGACGAACGGGTGGACGACGGCCTGCCGCAGACGCTCGACGAATGCATCCGCCGCTACGGCCTGCGCCACTTTAAGCTCAAGATCGACGGCCGCCCCGAGCGTGACCTCGACCGCCTCACGCGCATCGCCGCTGTGCTGCGCGCCGAGTGCGGCGCGGAGTTCGCCTTCTCGCTCGACGGCAACGAGAGCTTTCGGGACGTGCCGTCGTTTGCCGACTACTTCTGCCGCCTCCGGGCCGCGCCGGCGCTCGCACAGTTTTGGGCCGGCCTGCTCTACATCGAGCAGCCGTGGCACCGCAGCGTCGCGCTCTCGCCCGCCATCGGCGACCTCGCGCGCGCGTGGCCCGACCGACCGCCCATCATCATCGACGAGAGCGACGCCGAGATCGGCAGCCTCAAGGCCGCGCTCGGCCTTGGCTACGCGGGCACGAGCCACAAGAATTGCAAAGGCTTCTTCAAATCCCTGCTCAACGTCGCACTCCTCGCCGAACACGGTGACGAGGGCCGATGCCCCGCCATTCTGAGCGGCGAGGACCTTGCCAACGTCGGCCCGATCTCGCTCGCGCAGGACCTCGCGGCGCAGGCCGTGCTCGGGGTGACCAGCGTCGAGCGCAACGGCCACCACTACTTCGCCGGCCTCGCGCAGTTTCCGGCGGCGTGGCAGCGCCACGCCCTCGCGCACCATCCCGATCTCTACGTGCCCGCCGCGCCTGGCGGCTGGCCGCGGCTTGATATCCGCGCCGGGGAAATTTCCGTGCGCACGATCAACGCCGCGCCCTTCGGCGTGCCGGGTGAACTAGACTTGTCGGGGCTCGCTTTGCTTCCCGGGTGATTCTTCCGCCGAGGCGCTCAGCAGGAGCAGTCCTGCGGCTTTCGACTTTCAAAGCCGATGATCTTGCCCAAGCGGTCGAACTCAAGCCGGCAGCAGTCCTGCAATTTTTTATTTAGCATCCCGCGCCCCCGGCGCACGCGTGATTTCACGGCGGTCAGGCTCAGGTCGAGGCGGAGCGCGATCTTGGCGAGCGGTAGGCTCTCGAACTCGGCCAGTCGCACCGGTTCGCGGTAGGCCTCGGGCAGTTCGCGGAGAAAGCGGCGCAGCGAGCGGGTCATGGCCGCCGGCACCTCATCCACTTCGTCGCGGCCGGGGTCGGCCAGATGGGCGGGCAACTCCTCCTTCGGCCGCTGGCGCCGCTAGAAATCGATCAGGGTGGTGCGCGCGATCCGAAAGAGCCAGGCCTCGAGCCGCTGGCCGTCGCGCAGCGTGGCTCGCGAACGGTAAACCTTGAGCAGGGTCTCCTGCGCGAGATCGTCGGCGGTCGCCTCGTCGCGCACGCGGCGGCGGATAAAGCCGCGCAGCCGGGCGGCCAGTTCCGTCACGGCGTGGTCAAACGCGGCGGCGCTCATGGCCCGCGCCTTTCGCGCGACCAGCAGCTGGCGCTGGCCGGACACAGAACCCGAAACTCGCCGGTCGCTGCGATGGCCGGCGGCGCGTTGGAGCGCGCCACCGCTTGGAAACCTTGCGCGGAGAAATAATCCGCCGCCGTCGTGGTGAGCAGCCACCACCGGCTCACGCCCCACTCCCCGGCAGTGTGTTCGAGCGTGGCGAGCAAGGCGCGGCCCAACCCTTGGCTGCGCCACGGCGGCGCGACCACGAATGAACGCAGCAGTGCGTCGTCTCCATGGACCTCGGCGCCGATCGCCCCGGCCGCGCTGCCATCCGCTGCGCGGGCCACGAGGAAATGGCCCAGGTGCGGCGCGATGTCCACGTGTGGCAGTCCAGCCTCGTGCAGCAGCGCGGCGATGGCTCCGGCGTCGGCCGCGACGGCGGGGGCGATGGCGGGGAGGGCTGGCATGGTTCAGCGGGGTTTGTGGGCAGTGATGAGCGCACTCACCACATAGGCGCCGGCGTCGCCGCCGTCGACCCACTCGTTGATCAGGGCGCGGGAGGATTCGCGCAACACGACTTCGACGTGGGCGAAGCCCGCGGCGGCCAGCATCGCGCGCAGGTCGGCGACCAGCGCCGCACCGCCGATGCAGGCTCCGATTGCGCCGAGCTTAGCGCGGAGCGCCGCGGGCAGTGGGCGCGTGGCGACGATGTCGGCGATCGTGAGGCGCCCGCCGGGCTTGAGCACGCGCGCGGACTCGCGGAACACGCGCTCCTTCTCCGGTGAGAGGTTAATCACGCAGTTGGAAATGATGAGATCGACGGAGGCATCGGGGACCGGGAGCGCCTCAATCTCACCGAGGCGGAACTCGATGTTGCGCCACTCGGTTTTGCCGGCGTTGGCGCGGGCCTTGGCGACCATGGTGGCCGTCATGTCCACGCCGATCACGCGGCCGGTGCCCTGGAGCTGGCGCGCGGCGAGGACGCAGTCGAAGCCCGTCCCGCTGCCCAGATCGAGCACGGTTTCGCCGGGCTGGATGCTGGCAAGTGCGAGCGGGTTGCCGCAGCCGAGACCGAGATCGGCTCCCGCCGGGGCCGCAGCGAGTTCGTCGGCGGAATAGCCGAGCTTGTCGCCATACGAAGCCGCGGCCGGTTCAGCGCAGCACGACGGGGCGCAGCAGGCCGCGCCGTCGGACTGCGGAGCCCCGGCGGTGCAGCACACAGGACCGCAACCGCAATCGGCGCCGGCCTGTTCGGCAATGGCACCATAGCGATCGCGCACGTGGGCGCGGATGATCTCAGCATCAAAGGGGAAGGCAGGTTTGCTATTCATGATCACCCTCTGCTGACGCGATGCCTTGCGGTGGGACGCGGCAAATCTCCCTCGGGGCGCCGTTGGGTGTGCCGGCACGCAGGTTTTCAGACTGCGGGCGATCGAACTCTGAATCGGAGAGCTTTTCGTTTGGCGTTTCTTGGGGCAGACCGTTTCGCTCGCACCCGCCCCATGATGAACTACGACTGGATGCGCCTCGCGGACGAAGCTGTGCTGCCCTCGCCCTCGCTCCTCGTTTTCCCCGACCGGGTAGAGGAAAACCTCCGCCGCATGATCGCGATCGTGGGCGGGCTGGCGCGGCTGCGGCCGCACGTCAAGACCCATAAGCTGCCGCAGATCGTCGCGCGGCAGGTCGCGCTGGGCGTGACCAAGTGCAAGTGCGCCACCATCGCCGAGGCCGAGATGGCGGCGGGCGCCGGCGTGACCGATGTGTTGCTCGCCACGCAGCCCGTCGGGCCGAACGGTGCGCGTCTGCTCGCGCTCAAGCGGGCGTTTCCGGGAGTGAAATTTTCCACCATCGCCGACGATCCGGGTGTGGTCGCCGCGCTGGACCGCGCCGCGTGCGAGGCCGGCGCGACGATCGAGGTGTTCATCGATCTCGATGTGGGCATGGGGCGCACGGGCATCGCGCCGGGGCCGGGGGCGGTGGCGCTGTATCGCGCGATCGTGGCGGCGCCCGGTTTGCGCGCGGGCGGGCTGCACGCCTACGACGGGCAGCTCCGGCAGGCATCGCTGGCGGAGCGGAGTGTGGCGGCGGCCGAGGGCATCGCACGCACGGATGCGCTGCGCGCGGAGCTGTTGCGGCTCGGGCTGCCGGTGCCGTGCGTCGTGGCAGGCGGCACGCCGGGGTTTCCGATCCATGCGCGGCGACCGGAGGTGGAGTGCAGCCCTGGCACCTGCGTGCTGTGGGATGCGAATTATGCCGGGAGCCTGCCAGACTTGGATTTTCTCAATGCGGCCGTGCTGTTCACCCGCGTCATCAGCCGGCCGGGCGTGAACCGGCTGTGTCTCGACCTCGGCCACAAGGCGGTCGCGAGCGAGATGCCGCATCCGCGCGTCGTGTTTCCGGCGCTGCCCGACGCGCGGGCGGTCACGCACAGCGAGGAGCACCTCGTGATCGAGACGGCGCGCGCGGCGGAGTTTCCCGTGGGCGCCGGGCTCTACGGTCTGCCGTGGCACATCTGCCCGACCGTCGCGCTGCATGATTGCGTGCGGGTCGTGCGCGGCGGGCAGATCGCGGAGGAATGGACGGTGACGGCGCGGGCACGGCGGCTGAGCGTCTGATGAGCGCGGCCTCGCCCACCTTTCTGCTGCTGCTGGCGTGCGCTGCCATCGCGGTGCTCGTCGCACTGGTCACGGGGCTGAAGCTCAATGCCTTCATCGCGCTCCTGATCGCATCGATGATCGTCGGCTTCGGGGCCGGGCTGCCGGGGCTCACGGCGCTGAAGGCTTTTCAGGACGGCGTGGGGGCAACGCTCGGCGGCATCGCCGCGGTGATCGCGCTGGGCGCGATGCTCGGGAAGCTCTTGGCGGAGTCGGGCGGGGCCGAGGTGCTGGCGGCGCGGTTCAGTGCATTTTTCGGGCTGTCGCGCGCGATCGCCTGCGTGATCGCGCTGGCGATCGTGGTGGGGCTCGTGACGTGGTTTTCCGTCGGCCTGCTCCTGCTGCTGCCCGTGGTGATCTCACTCACGCACGAGACGCGGCGGCCGTTTTTGCTGCTCGCGCTGCCGCTCGTCGCGTTTCTCTCGGTCATGCACGGGTTGACGCCGCCGCACCCCGGCCCCGTCGTCGCAATCGATGCGCTGGGCGCGAACACCGGCCGGGTGCTGGTGCTCGCGTTTGTCGTCGGCTTGCCCGCGGCGTGGCTCGGCGGGCCGCTGCTGGCGCGCTGGCTGGTGCCGCGTCTGGCGATCGCGACGCCGGCGATCGCGGCCTCGAAGGGCGGCGATCGCCCGCGGCCGGGCCTCGGCGGCACCGCGTTCGTAATCGCGCTGCCGGTGGCGCTCATGCTCGCCGCCTCGGCGGCCGAGCTGGTGTTTCCGCCGAAGCACGACGTGCGCGCGGTGCTGGGCTTTGCGGGGCATCCGGTGACGGCGCTGACGCTTGCGGTGATCGCGGCACTGGTGGTTTTCGGCCGCGCGGCGAAGTTCACCCGGGCGCAGTTGCTCGCGTTCACCGAGCAGAGCGTGGCCGGCATCGGCATGACGCTGCTGGTCGTGGGCGCGGGCGGCGGCTTCGCGCGGGTGCTGCGTGAGGCGGGGGTGGCCCACGCCCTCGGTTCGCTGGCCGGCACGCTGCACCTGCCGCCGCTGATTTACGGGTGGCTGGTCGCGGCGTTCATTCGCGTGGCGACGGGCTCGGCGACGGTCGCGATCACGACGGCGGCGGGGCTGATTGTGCCGCTCCTGGCGGCGCAGCCGGAAATCAACCGCGAGCTGATGGTGCTCTCGCTGGGCTTCGGTTCGCTGGTGCTCTCACACCTCAACGACGGCGGCTTCTGGATCGTGAAGGACTGCCTCGGGCTCACGGTCGGCCAAACCCTGCGCACCTGGACGGTCACGGAGACGATCATCGGGGTGAGCGGCCTCGGGTTCACGCTGCTGCTCTCGCTCTTTCTCTGATGTCCCTGCCGCCGCTCATCTTCGACGCCCACCTCGACCTCGCGATGAATGCGATCGAGTGGAACCGCGATCTCACGCGTCCGCTCGCCGAGATCCGGCAGCGCGAGGCGCACCTGCGCGACAAACCCGACCGCGGTAGCGGCACGGTGTGCCTGCCCGAGTTGCGGCGGGGCCGCGTGGCGGTGTGCGTGGCGACGCAGATCGCGCGGCTGGAGCACGACGCGTTCAGCCCGGTCTTCGGCTGGCGCTCGCCCGCGCAGGCGTGGGCGATGACGCAGGCGCAGCTCGCGTGGTATCGGGCGATGGAGGAGGCAGGGGAGATGTTTGCCATTCGTGATCGGGCGGCGCTCGACGCCCACCTCGCCGGGTGGCGCGACGCCGATGACGCGACCGCCGCGCGCCTGCCGGTGGGCTATGTGCGCAGCCTTGAGGGGGCGGACTCGCTCATCACGCTCGCCCACCTGGAGCGCGCGTGGGCTGATGGCCTCCGCGCCATCGGGCCGGCGCACTACGGTCCGGGCGTCTATGCGCAGGGCACGAACACGGAAGGGCCGTTTCCCTCGCGTGGTCTCGACCTGCTGCGCGAAGCCGAACGACTCGGCTTCATCCTCGATGTGACGCATCTGAGCGACGCGTGCTTCTGGCAGGCGATGGAGCTCTATCGCGGACCGGTGTGGGCGAGCCACCACAACGCCCGCGCGCTCGTGCCGCACCAGCGCCAGCTCGCGGACGATCAGTTTCGCGCCCTCGTGGCGCGCGGCGCAGTCGTCGGCGTGTGCCTTGATGCGTGGATGATGGTGCCCGGCTGGGAACGCGGGAAAAGCACGCCCGCCGCGGTGGGCGTGACGCTCGCCACGCTGGCCGACCATATCGACCACTACTGCCAGCTCGCCGGCAACGCCCGCCACGTGGGCCTGGGCAGTGATCTCGACGGGGCGTTTGGCACCGAGCAGACGCCGGTGGGCGTGGATTCAATCGCCGACCTGCAAGACCTGCCGGCGATGCTGCGCGCGCGCGGCTACGCGGCGGCGGACATCGACGGGATCATGCACGGGAATTTCCTGCGGTTTCTGCGCGGGGCGTTGCCGTGAGGATCGGGGTAGCGCGAGGCCATCGAGACTCGCGCGATAGCCTGACGGAACATTGCGCGAGGGCCGGGGCTTGAAGTAGGGCGGGTCTGTGACCCGCCCATTTGCGCAGTGAGTGTTCGAGGGCGGGTCGCAGACCCGCCCTACTTTACGGGGCGCACCGTCGGTGGGCTCACGATGGAGAGTGCGCCGGCCGCGGGTGCGGGCAGGGTGACCTTGCCAGTCGCGGCCCATTCCACACCGCGCGCAAACGTGAGCTGGAAGCCGAGGCCGCTGACCGCCTCGACGGCATGGCCGAGCGCGGTGTGAAACACGCGGCCCTTACCAAACGGGATCACCATCAGCATGGGTTCGTGCTCCTTGGTGCGATCGGACAGGGCGGAGGCGAGCACGGTCACGTTTTCCGCCGGGCCGCGCAGGCCGTGGTAGAGTTCGTCCTTGGCGTGCATCCACTGCGCGGGCAGCCCGCGCACGATCGGATGATCGGCGCGCGTCTCGACGAGGAATTCGTGCTGCGGGCCGTGGCCGCCGCCGGGGCCGGCGGTCGGGTCCTTGGTCCACGCGCCGGCGCGGAGGCGCAGGTAGGGGCCGGATTTCTCATTGCGCCCGCCCCAGCCACCGAGGCCGATCATGGTGTTGTAGTCGGCCCACTCGGGGAAGGCGTTGTTCGCGGCGTGATAGGAGACGAAGCCGCCGCCGCCGCGCACGTAGGCGGTGAACGCGTCGCGCACCTCGGCGGGCCAGCTCTCACCGTTGTAATTGGAGACGACGACGGCGTAGGCGGAAAACTTCGGGCGCCACTTGGCCCATTGGGCGGGCGCGGTGGCCTTGTGCGCGGCCTCGGCGGCGGGAAATTTCTTCAGGTTATCCTCATGCGCGGCCTGCTGCGCGGGCGTGGCGCCCTTGGCCATCTTGGGCGCGTTGGGTTTCGCAGGCGGGGTGGTGGAGACGTCGACGGCGAAGCGGCCGGTATCCTCAAGGATTTTTTTCAGCAGTGGCGTCGTGACGGCCCACTGGTGGTTGTTCTGGCCGTCGACGATCAGGACCTTGAGCTTGTCCGGGGCGGCGAAGACGGCGGTGGCGAGGGCGAGCGATGCGACGAGGAGGCGATGCAACATGGGGAGGAATGGGTGGATTGGCAGGAAGACGAAAATCACGGTGCAGGCCAGAACAGAACGCCGCACCACGATCAGCGTATTGCGATCAAGGCTCGGCTGGCGCAGACCGCGCCAGCTCGCGGGGAATGCTGACGGATAACGGCACACCCGAAACGCCGATGATGCGGCCGTGGCGGCCGATCAGAATCCAAGCGGGAATTCGGTGATGACCCCACCTTGCGGCCAGATCGTCGTGGCCTTTCTGATTCCAGAGCACCGGCCAGGGCCAGCGCGGCTCAGACACGATGGCTTCCATCGCTTTTCGTTGTTCAGGTTCCGGCGGGTGGCCGATGGCGCGGTTAAAAGGCGCGACTTGGAGGATCTCCAGTCCCGCCGCATGGTGCCGGGCGTGGAGATCCTCCAGCGTCTCCCACAGCGTGTCGAAGGTGACGGGGCCAAGGGCGATCAGGACGACTTTGCCCCGGTAGCGATTTCTATCTCCCACCACTGGATTGAGCTGGCGCAAACGGGCCCACAGTTCGAGCGGGAGGTGCTACTGCGCTTTGAGGGCCCGGCGCCGGTCGGTGACAAGTTCACGCACAAGCCGGTCGAAACGGTCTGGTCCGGGATGACGATGCTCGAGTTCTGCGAGAAAACGGAGGCACTGCATGGGATCGGCGAAATCGAGCGCCTCACTGTAGCTGTGATAAAGCATTCGCGTGTAGCTGGAGCGGGGAAACTCGCGGTCGTGCTGGTCGATCCAGGCGCGGACGCGCGCGAGTGCGTCGTGAGTCTCCGCTGGGTTGCGCAGCGCCTGGTCGGAAGTATGCCGGATTAGCTGGCGCAAAGCTTCGCCGCGTGCGGGCGGCTCGGCGTCGGTCGAGCGCAGGAGCGATTCGAGGCGCGCGTAGTATTGCCGTTCCCAAGCCTCAAGAGATTCCGGGACTGGCTCAAGTTGCCGCAGTCCGCTGCGCCAGATTCGCTCGCGATGATCGCGCCCGTAGGGCAGCAGGAGCAAGGTGTCCCAGCGCAAAGGATGGCTGGCATGTTCGGCGAGAAAAGCCATGCCGCGATCGTGCAGCTCCACCGCGCGCCAGTTGAGCCAGGCTATTCTATCCGGCCCATCCCTCGGGATGTGGTCGGGCACCTTGGCATGGCGCAGTGCCAGAAGGGCGTCGTATTCCGCGCGCGGATCAGTGGCGCCCAGTGCGGTCAGAGCGAGGCTCGCGACAAAGAGAGCGAGGGTCAGCCGCGGTCGAAGAAACTGAGTGGCGCGCATGACGGGGCGTGTGCTGGCCAAGAGTCCGAGGCATTCATTGTCCCGTAGCAACGCCGAGCTGGTGTGTTTACGCCTCACTCTTCAGCACATAGACGGCGCCTTTTTCGGAGCCGATGGCGAGCTGGCGGTCGTCGGGGGACCAGGCGAGTTTCGTGGCGGGCGCGGGCATCTTCACGGTGGCGCGGAGCGGGGTGCGGCGGTCCACACTCCAGAGCCGCACGTGGCCGTCTGCGCTCGCGGTGGCGAGGAGCCCGTGGGTGTTTTGAAAGCTGACGGCGCAGAGGGGCGCGTCGTGCGGGAGCATGGCGGGTTCGCGGCCTTCGGGGCCGGCGCCGCTGCAATCCCACACGCAGCAGTCGCGCCCGCCGCTGGTCGCGAGCCAGCGCGAGGTCTGGTCATACGTGAGGTGCTTCACCTTGGTCTCGTAGCCGCTCATGTGCAGCTCGATGTCCTGCTCGGGAATCCAGAGATGGACGCTTGGGTCCTGGTTGCCGGAGACGAGCCACCGGGCGTCGGGCGACCACACGAGACCTTGGATGCCGTTGGCGTAAACGAGTTCTTTCTGCGCGAGAAAATCATCGGTGTCCCAGAGCGTGACCCCACCGTAGCAGGCCGATGCGACGCAGCCGCCCGCGCGGGGCGCGGCGAGGGCGGTGATGGTCTTGGCGGCGGGCTTGAAGGTGTGCGCGAGCGTGGCATCGGCGCGGACGGCGAAGAGATTTTTGCCCGCGGCGGCGAACAGCACCGGCCCGACCCACGCAAGGTGCTCGACCCAGTCGCGGCCGAGCGCGGCGGTGGCGGTGTGCTGGCCGGCGGTGGCGTCCCAGAATTTCACGGCGCCGTCCTGGCCTCCGGTGGCCAAACAGAGCTGAGAGCTGGGAGCTGAGAGCTGAGAGCCGGAAGCAAGCTGCCACGCGAGGCAGTTGGTGCCGTTGTCATGACCCGGCAGCTGGTGCCGGCGCGCGCCATCGGTGGCGGCGAGGAGGGCGACGGGGCCGGCGGCGCTGGCGGCGGCGAGGAGCGCGCCGTCGGGTGACCAGGCGAGGTCGATCGCGTAGTCGTCGAGCTGGGCGGCCCAGTGTTTGGTGAGTTGCATCCGGGCTGAACTTGCGGAGCGCGGGGTGGCCCGCAAGGCGCGAGAATGGCTCGGTGATGCCCTCCCTATTGCGGCGTGATTTTTAGGTTGGAGTAATGGGCGACGGTCGAGCCCTCGAACCACAGGGCGACACCGCCGCGCGCGTTGGGGCCTGATTTCACGTCGTTGACAATGAGGGTCGGTTGCTCGGCACCATTCACGAAGAGGCGGGCTTTGTCGCCTTCGACCACGATCTTCACGCGGATCCATTTCGCCGGCTCGACATCGACGTAGGCCTCGTAGCGCGACGGGGTCTTTTCGCGCAGCGTGAACCACGGATGATCGGGTTGGGAGATGTATTGCGCCGTGTGATTGCGACGCTCTTGGTCATCGGCCCGTCCGTTGGTCGGGCGCAGGTAGAAGCAGTCGTAGGTGCGGCGGTCGGGCTGGACGCGAAACGCGACGCCCACGAAGCCGCGTGCGCCGCCGGTGGTGCCAGGCGCAGGTTCGCCCGCGATGTCGACCTCGATCGTGCCCTGGGAGAACTCGATTTGATCGACGATGGCGAGGTGGTCGAGGCGGGTGACTTCGCCTGTGCCGCCGCCCTTCTTCGCTTTGCCTTTGGTTGCAGCCGCGGAGGCCGGCGGAGCGGTGAGGCGCAGCGCGGCGCGGCCGTGAAACGAGACGGCCTCGGCCTGCGCGTGGTGGAGAGTGAGACCGGCGGGAGATGACAGCGGGAGCGCGCGCGGTTCGGCGGCGATCAAGTGAGCGGGCAGGGCGGCGAGGAGTGCGAATGAGCACCGGAGTGCGAGGGGATGCATGACGAGGGGAGTGAGGGGACGGGGCGCGAAATCGTTTGCGTCAAGCAGACCACATTGGCGACGCATTTGTGCGCGGGTGCGCTCGGCGTGTGAATCGCTCCTGACAAGGGGTTGTCATGCCGTCATGGCATCATCGCCGTGTATGAAATCTTCGAAACCATGCGTTGCATCCACCTTGCCTGGCCTGCGCCTGCCCGCCGCACCGCGCTCGATTGTGAAGGGCAGCACGCTCGCGGATTTGCTCGGGCCCGAGGCGATCGATTGCCTCGCGCACAACCTCGCGGCCGCGCATCGCGCCTTCGATGGGGCCGGCTTTCAGCGCGCGGCGCTGGCCGGGCTCGCGCCCCTCGGCATCACGCAGCGCGGCGCGCACCTCGCGGCGGTGCTGCGCGCGCACCTGCCGGAGCGCTACGAGGACGCGATCGCGGTGCTGCTACATTCGCTCACGCCACCCCTGAAAACGACCGACGATCTGGGGCTGGGCGTGTTCTTCTACCTGCCGCATGTCTGCTTCGTCGCGACCTACGGGCTCGATGCGGCGCACAACGGTGGCCGCGATCCGTTTGAGATTTCAATGCGCGCGCAATACGAGATCACGCGGCGGTTTAGCGCGGAGTTTTCCATCCGGCCGTTTCTCATCCGCTGGCCGGAGCGCACGCTCGCGCGCCTGATGGAGTGGACGCGCGACGCTGATCCGCATGTGCGCCGGCTCTGCTCAGAGGGCACGCGGCCGCGTCTGCCGTGGGCCCAGCGCATCCCGGCCTTCGTCCGGGACCCGCGGCCGGTGCTGCCGATCCTGGGGGCGCTCAAGGACGATCCCGATCTCTACGTGCGGCGGAGTGTGGCGAACCACCTTGGCGACATCGCGAAGGATCACCCGGCGCTCGTGTTCGAGATCTGCGGGCGCTGGGTCGAAGACGCCTCGGCGGAGCGAAAGTGGCTCATTCGCCACGCGGTGCGGCACCCGGCGAAGAAGGGCGTGGCGGCGGCGCTGCGGCTGAGGAAGCTGGCGAAGTGAGCGGGGAAAACGCGGCGAGGGCGCCGCGTCTCCAGGAGGCTTACGGCGCGAGGGCGACAGGCTGTGTGAAGGCGCCGTTGCCGGCCACGTCCCACACGGCGAGGCGCACCCAGCGCAGCCCGGGCGTGGCGGGAAAGTCGGCGGAAAATTCCTTTTCGCCAAACGCGCGCGTCTCCCCGAGGGCGACACGGTGCCGCACCACTCGCGTCCCGTCGCCGCCGACGAGTTCGGCGAATGCGAGCGGGAGAGTCCATGCGAGTTTTGCGCTGAGGCGCGGGGTCACGCTGCGCTCAACGCGGAAATCACTCGCGAGGATCTCCCCTGTCGTGACGAAGAACTCCCCGCTCCGCAGCACGTCGAGCACAGGCTGCCAGCTGTCGGCGTAGCGCGGCGTGCGGTCGAGCTTGAGGTAGTTCACATTCATGTGGCCGTAGAGTTCGGAGTGCGGCTCGATCTTGAAGACGTCCACTTCGCCGAGCGCGCGTTTGTCGGCGCCCCAGTTGTTCATGTCGTCGAGCAGGTCGAGCACGCGCCAGCCGAGGGTATCGCGCGAGTAGTCGGCGGGCATCGCTTTCCACGCGGCGCCGAGAAACTGCGGTGACTTGAAGAATGGCGTGTCGCGCTGGCCGTCGGGAAACGGAATCGAGCCCTTGATGCGCGCGTGGGCGGTCCACATCAGGCCGCGCTCGCGCTGCATGAGCGCGAGCACATCGGCCGGGCTGCCGACGCGGTAGATGGTCTCGCCGGCGGAATTCGTTTCGACGAACGGCGTGCCGGCGGGGCGGTTGAGCACCCAGAGCACGGGCTTCGGGAAAAAGCTGATCCAGTGGCCGCCGAGGTGGACGTTGGGCTCCTCGCCAGGGAGCAGGAGAAATTTTTCGTCGGAGAGCCGCGCGCACTCGGCGTGCAGGAGGCGGAGTTGTTTCAGGCGCTCCTCGGCGCCGAGCCGCGGCGTCTGACCGTTGTGGAATTCCGCGAGATGCACGATGTCCACGCCCGCGGCGCGAAACGCCCGCACAAAACCCGGTTCGCGCAGCTCGGCGGGAATAGTTTCTTCGCCCGTGGCTTTCTGCCGCTGCAGGAGATCGAGCGTATGTTCGACGTGGTAGTGGCTCGTGAATTTTTTGTAGCCCGGCAGATCGGCGAAGCGGTCGCTGCGTGTGTAGGCGGCGACGGCGGCGAGTGAGGCGGCGGCGTTCTCGGGGCCGAAGCGGAAGAAGAGCGGCAGGCGCTGCTCGGTGCCGGGCGGGGCGTTGACCCAGGGGACGAAGCGGTTGTCGCCGGCAGGCGGCTGGCGCACGCCGATGCCGTCGCCGGGCGCAGCGGCGTCGTAGTTCCGGCCGAGCCAGTTGAAGCCGTAGTTGTCGGCAAAATCGAGCGGGTAGAGGTAACGGTGCGGCGGTGGAAACACCGCGATGCTCCCGCCCGCGAATTCCAGCGCCGCGGTGCGAAAACGCGCTGCGCGCACGCCGCCCGGCGTGTCCGCGGGCGCGGCCTGCGGACCGGTGCGAGGATCGATCCAGGCGTAGCCGGTGGCGCGGCGCTCGGGCGCGACGAGGCCGGCGTCGTAGAGGATCGCGCGTCGATCCTCGCGCGTGGTGAGCACGGCCTCGGTCATCACGAGCGTGCTGCCGGCGAAGATCGTGATCTCGAAGCGGCCGGAGAACTCGCCGGCGGTCAGACCCTTGATGGAGAGGCGCACGCGCGACGATGACAGCGTATCAACCTTGAGGGCCGCCGGCTGGAGCTTGGCGGGGAAACGTTGCGACGGGCGGTTGTGAACCTTGTCGAAGAAGACCATCCAGCCGTTGCGCGCGAAGTCGCGCTGGCCGACGGTGAGCACGGTGAGCGGGGTGATATTTTCCGCGATATTGCGCAGCGTCGCGCCCGCGCTGTCGCGCCAGCCGATAGTCGCAAAGAGAGGCCGCGCCGGCGTGAGGTTGAGGGTGAGTGAGGCGCGCGCACCTGTGGCGTCGGCGGGCCACTCGGCCGTGACGAGGTCCGTGCCCGCTGCGTGCGTGATCGTGATCTCGCTCCGGAGCCGGTAGCCGGAGAGATCGACGGGCACCGCGGCACGGACGACCGCGGCCAAGGCGACCGCGACGCCAAAGCTGGCGAAAATGCGGTGCATCAGGTTGGCGCTCCCGGTGAGATTAAGTGGCGGGCACGGACTCCTTGGGTGTGACGAATTTCGCGAGCACGAGACCGATGATGACGAACATCAGGAAAAGATAGATCGCGTGCGCGAGCGTCCAGCCGAGCGGGTGGTGCCACCAGATCACGTAGGACAATTCGCCCATCGCGACCAGGAGGCCGAGGGACGCGCAGAATTTCACCCGGCACTTCCAGCACACAAACGCCTTGCTCAGTCCGCAGAGGAGGATCGAGACCAGCAGGCACACGACAAACATATGCACGAAACCGAGCGCCATGACTTTCCCCATGTCGCCGCCCGTGAAGGGTTCCTGGCGGATGTGGACTTCGACCGAGGGGCCCCGCGCGGCGAGTTCGTTCATCTTGGCTTCGCCGTCGAGCGGGTTGGGCAGAAGGTAAGTGCCCGAGGTGGGAAACAGCTTTCCGATCGCCAAGGTGGTGGCGGAAACGTCGGGCACGGAACTGAGCGACTTGTAGGCGAGGTGCGGCGGGAGGCCCCAGTAGATGAAGCCGAACAGAAAGGTGGCGAGGGCACCGAGGAACGGAGCGAGGAGGAATTTTTTCATGGGGTATGTGTGGGGCGGGGCAGGGGAAAAGCAGGGGTGGCGGGCGACGCTACGGCGCACGCACGGAGACGGTCTCCGCGGTCGGGAAATCCGCGGGCACCTTTTGCATGACCTTGCCGGTGGCGGCCCACTCGGTGCCGCGTTGGAGCGTGACGATGAAACCGGCGCACTGAATGGCGCGGTGCGGGCCGGTGTCTTTGGGCGAGACGTGGCCGAGGGTGGTGTGGAAGACGCGGCCCTGCCCGTAGGTGATCGTCATGAGCATGGGCTCGTGTTCGCCGCTGGAGGTGGGGAACTTGCCCTTGTCGGGCTGCGCGGTGGCGAGGACGGTGACGTTTTTCGCGGGGCCGCGGAGGTGGCTGTAGATCTCGTCGTTGGCGTGGAGCCAGGCGGCGGGCAGGCCGCGCATAATCGGGTGGTCGGGCGCGCGGGTGACGAGGGTGAAATCGTGGCGCGGCGGATGGCTGGCATTACCGGGCGTGGCCGAGTCGAGGACCATCTTGCCGTCGCGCCAGCGGATCTTGGGGCCCCATTTCTCGGTGCGCGCGCCGATGCCACCGTCGGGTTTGAAGCCCCAGCCGCCGACGCCGATCATTTCGTTCCACTCGGGCCAAAAGGGAAAGGCGTTGTTGGCGTCATGCACGACGACGAGGCCGCCGCCCTTTTTCATGTAGTCCACGAAGGCCGCCTTGGTGGCCTCGGGAAACTCGGCGCCCTCGTAAACCATCACGACGGCGGCGTAGCCGGCGAACTTCGGGGCGAAGCCGGCCATGTCGGCGCCCTTGGGCGGCGTGGTGACGACATCGACGGTGAAGAGTCCGGTCTGCGCGAGGATGTCCCGCACGACGGGCGCGCTCTTGGCCCAGTCGTGGTAGGGATTCGACTGGCCGGTGAGGAGCATGATCCGGTGCGGCGCGGCGGCGGCCAGAGATGCGGCGGCGATGAGGGCGAGCGCAAGGGCAGTGAGAGGGCGGAGGAGGGCGTGGGGGGGCATGGGAGGGGCGGGTTCCTTGGCATGGCGCGGTGCACGCGGGGCCGCAAGCGCGCGGTGCGCCGGTTCGCGTCTCTCAAATCCATACGATGGCCTTCGGCACAGGCGGCTTGGCGGGCATGACCGAAGGCCGGAACTCGCCTCTGCTCCCAGCAGCAACCACAACCCAAACGACAAACAAGAACCCGCTCAAACTCTCACAACGGGCGACCCGGAAAAGTGGGTCCGGTCATCACACCCCTTATCTTTCCGATTGTTTTGGAATCTGCTTCGAACTCACGCTTTGATTTTCGTAATTAACTTTTACGTCTCGGCTGTCCAGCGCACGGGGTTCACTTCAGAGCCGTAAACAAGCACCTCGCTCGGTATCACCGCGATTCGTTCACGGCACTTCGTAGACCTCGACAAGGACGAGGCCCGGGGCACCGGTGCTCAGGGCGACTTGCACGGAGTAGTTGCCGGGTTGGAGGGTCGTCAGCAGGGCGGCGTCGCGCGAGGCTCCAGGAAGGACAAATGCGCCAACCTGTGTCATCGCGGCGGTGAGCGGGGCGATTAGCGCCGGGGTGGCGCTCCAGTTGTCGTTCTCATCGATCTTGGTGGCGGCAGCGAAGAGTGTGAGCCTCGGGTCAGCCATTACTCCTCCCACATGGAACGGCGCCGCCCCGAGCGTCGGACCCACGGCGCGAATGAGCACGGTGCGGGTCGTGCGGCCGCCGACGACGAAGCCGACGGTGAAGCCTGAGCCGATTTGCTTGAGCACCGAGAGATTGATGAGGCGTGGCGTCAGACCCGTGAAGCTGTTGTTGGGCGTGGCGTCGTAGACTTCGGCCATCACCGCGCCGGTGAGCGTGCCGACCGCGGAAATCCTCACCGAATTATCGCGCGTGGTGATGGTGGCCATCGCCGCGGCATCGCGGGAAGTTGGGCCGGAGAGCGGAAAAGCGCCGACGTTGGCCATGGCTGTCGTGAGATCGGCGGTCCCGCCCCAGTTGTCGTTCTCCCCGGTCTTGGTTGTGCCGGCGTAAAGTTCCAATTTCGGATCGGTCAGAGGTGAGGCCACGCTGAGTGCGGCAAGCGACGGCCCCGCCGCGCGGATGACCACGGGCTTGCTGCCGGTGGTGCCGGCCCCACCCACGACGTAGCCGAGGGTGAAGTTGTCGCCCGACGTGGCGATGTCGGAGAGGATGGAAAGATTGACCAGTCGTGTCGGCGCGACTTGGGCTTCGACTGAAAAGCCTGTCACCGTCACCGCTGGCCCATTGGTCGGCGCAACGGTCGCGGTGATGGCACCGGTGGTGGACACAACCGTGCCGTTGATCTGGGTGTTGTTGACAGTCGTGACGGTGAACGCGCCGCTGGCGCTCACCGTGCCGAGCCCGCCGTCGACCAAAGTGGCGCCCACCGTGAGCGCCACCACTTGCCGCGTGCTGCCGACGACCGCGTAGGTCGTGCCCGCGCCGCCCGTGCCGCCGGCCTGATACAGGCCGCTGACGGCGGCCGAGGCGCCCCCCGGCGGATCGATTGCGCCGGCGAAGGAAACGTTGAGTCCCTCCAAGTTGCCGGTCACGCCGCCCGATCCGATCGTGCCGGAGAGTGTGAACACCGTGGCCGCCGCCGCCACCGGCGGACCGTTCGCCGCGGACTGGGGCTGGACTGTCGTCGTCAGCGTGCGGAACGTGCCGTCGGCGGCCACCTGCACGTTGGTCACGATGGCGGATTTCGGGTTGTTCAGGTAGGCGATATAGGTGCCGGACCCGTCGTCGCGCACAATGAGCGACCATGTGCCCGCGTTGCCCGCGAATGTGCCGAAGTAGGTGCCGGCATTGCTGGGTGAGTCAGATTGCAGCGAGATGTCGTCGATATACCAGCCGGGGCCGACGTCGTCGGTGGTGAAGGCCTGAATTGAGGTGAACAAAAATGCGATTTGGATCTGTTTGCCCGCATAGGGCGACAGATCTATCTGGGGCGACGACCAGGTGTTACTTCCGGACCAAGTGAAGGTCCCAGCCGAAGTCGCGCTCGTCCATGTTGTCGAGCCGACTTCCTTGACCTGCACGACACCTTGGTCGCTCCGCCCAAAGTTAAACCAGTGCCAGAAACGCAAACGCGGATTGGCACTCGCTGAGGGAACCGTGAAAGATTGAATTCGAATCAGCCGTGACGAGACGCCATTCGAATAGGTGGTCGCGAGTCCGGTCGTCACGCACTTCGATCCGGAGAAGGTGCGAAAGCCCGCGTTAAGTGCAGGCCCAGAAGTGAGTGTCGGTGAGCCAATCTGCCAAGTGCCTCCGTCCGCCGCCCATCTGTTGTCGGGATTCGCATCGTCGAAATTATCCGACCACACGACCGTCTGCTGCCCGTGCAACCCAACTACTAGGGCGAACCACAAACCGGCGCCGATTAACGGCACGAACCAAGTCGGCCGACGGGGACTAGTCATGGCGGGGAGCACGCGGCGCGCAAACGGTGAACGAGGCGGGGAGGTCGAACGAACCAGCAGATGCATGATGGCCCGAAAAGTCACTCCTCTTTTCCCTCATCCACCGTCCAACGTTCATAGCCAGACGCGCGAAGGCTGCCGCCTCACAGCCCCAGCCGCACGCGCACAAACACCGTGCGCCGGTGCGCCAGCGGGCCATGCGGCGAGAGCGGGCTGAGATGATAGTCGCGGTCGCCGAGATTGAGCGCGCCGAGCGAAACTTCGCGCCGCCCGCGGTCGAAGCGGCGGCCCACCCGCGCGTCGAGCTGCCAGAATTCATCACCGCCAAGGCCTGGCGTGAGCCGCCCGTCGGCGCGACTCGCAAGCGATTGATGGTGGTGGCCGGCTTCAGCGCGCGCGAACCAGCCCGAAGGGGCGTTCCAGAGGCCCGTGAGCGTGACGACGGCAAACGTCGCGGCGTCCTCGCGGTCGGCGGCGGCTGTGAGCGCGAGGGGGATCTGCGGATAGACCGTGCGAAGCCGCGAACGCACGCGCCGGACGGTGACGCCGACCGTGAACTCCCGTCCGAGCAGTTGGTGGACGCCGGCGGCGAGCTCTTCCTCGCGATAGGCGAGCCGCTGCGTCGTGCTCGCGGGCAGGGCGACGAAACCGTCGGGAAAAACCGGGGAGGAGAACACGTCGAACGCGCCGACGGTGCGCCGGACCTCCTCGCGCAGGAGGTTGCCTGTGACATGCCACCACGTGCGCGACGTGAGCGAGCCGTCGGCACTCAGGCCCCGGATGCGATAGACGGGCGCCTCGACCGAGCCGGCGAGCGATTCGGAGATCACGGTGCGAAACGCTTGGTTGAAACCGGCCAGTTGGACGGGCTCGAGCCGCACGCTCTCGTCGAACGTCACGCCGCCGAGCGCCTCGGCGTAGAGACCGCGCACCCGCAGTGCGGGCGAAGGCGCGAAGGTGAAGCCCACCTTTGCACTCGTGCGCGCGTCGTCCGTCCGCCGACCGCTCACCGGTGGGTTACGGAAATTCTCCGGCCGAGCGAGGCGGTCACGGGTCACACCGGCGAGGAGCGTGAGGGCGCGCGTGGCGCGGAAAAAATCGTAGGCGTAAAACCCGGTGCGCGAAAAATCGACCGACTCGCGCTGGAGCGCCGCCGGCGCGGAGAAGAACCCCCGCAGCGAGGAGTCCGCAAGGTCGAGGCGCGCAGTGGTGTCGAACGTCCCGGCCTGGTGCCGCGCCCCAAGCAGCAAGGTGTTGGGGCCCGTCTGCCAGAGTTGCTGCAGCTCGGCGGCCAGCAGAGAAAATTCCCGGCGCGTGGCGAAGTCGAACCGCACGTCACTCACGCCGACGACCGGGGCGGACCTGAGATACGGCGCGATGCCGGCCTGAAACGCCGGCGAGAAAACGAGCGAGCCGTCCGGAGCGCGTGCGACGGGTGTGGCCCCGGCGGCGCGCAAATCGGCGGCCGCGTAGCCGAGCGCACCGGCGGCGTCGAGGCGGAGAAAGCCCGGTTGCAGAAAGGCCGCATCGCGCCGCAGCGCGAGCTGAGCGGTGGCGGGCGCGGTCAGATCCTGCACCCCGCCGAGGCGGCTGGCGACGAGCAGCGTGTGGTGGCCGGGCGCCCAGCGGCGATTCCACCCGAGCAGCGCGAGCGCGGGCAGCTCGCGGTCGGTGGCCCGTAGGCCCGGGTTCGCCGGCTGGTTGGCATAGTTCTCGAACAGGTCGCCGCTGCGTGTCTGGGCCCAGTTGGCGAGCAGGTAGAGCGTGTCGTCCTCGCCCGGCTGAAACTTTAGCTGGCCGAAGAGCTCACGGCGCGTGACGCCGTTGTCGGGCCGGCTGCCGGTGTCGTGGTGGTAGGCGAAGTCGAGGCCGCCGCCCCAGCGGCCGCGGTTGGCCGAGAGCGAAAGCTGCTGATCGATGTCGCCCGAGCCGCGCCACTCGGTCAGGGAGTGCGCCTGCCAGCCGTCGGTCTGCAAGAGTTTCGAGTATTCCTGTTGCGAAACATACTGCGAGAGCGGACCACCTCCGACGGGTGCGAGCAGGGACGCGAGCAGCAGTTCATTGAACCATGCGGTCTCATGCCGGAGGTTGATGCGCGCCGGGTCACGCAAGGCGTCGAAGCTGTTGGCGAGAAAGAGGTGGGCGGAGGCATTGGTGTAGTCGGCTTCGACCGCACGGGTGGCCTCGCGCACGGCGACATCGGCGAGACCGGCGTTTTGGTAGATACTCGCGAGGTTGGAACTCCGCACCGCGCGATCCTGATCGAGAAGGAATTGGGATCGGTAGAGCCGGCGATTGTCGGTGCGGGCGAGCGATTCATGCAGGTCGGCGATGGCGTCGTCGTAGCGGTAGGCCTGCTGGTGTTGGATCGCGGAGTAGAGCCAGGGGGTCGGGTCGGCGGGATCAAGATCGCGGGCGCGATCAAGTTCGCGGCGCGCCAAATTGTCTTCGTTGAGTTGGCTGTAGGCCTTGCCCAAGTAGCTGCGAAAGAGCGAGCGGTTGGATTCTAGCACGACGGCAATTCGGAGATCCTGACGCCCGCTCTCGACATCGCCGGCACGAAAACGCGCGAGGCCGCGGCCGAGCCAGGCATCGCCGAGCGCGCCGTCGAAGCGGATGGCTTCCTCGAAGGCATCGCGCGCTTCGGGTATCCGGTTCTCCGCGCTGAGCAAAAATCCACGCAGCGCTTGGGCTTCCGCGTGGCGGGGAGAAAGCGTGAGCGCACGCGTGAGCGCGGTCCGGGCCTGAGCCGTGTGGCCGAAGCTGAAATTCAGTTCAGCCAGCCGCGTCCACGCGGCGCCGAAGTCGCGGGACTTTTCCGTGGCGACGCGAGCGGCCTCAAGCGCGGCCTCAAGCTTTCTGGTGGATTGCAAGAAGTAGGACTCCGCCAGCCACTCGCTCCCGGTCTGTGGTTTATCCTGGCGGGTCGAGGGCCGGTGCCAAACGGCGGCGAGCATCTGCTCGATGGCGCGGCGGCCCGAAGCGTTCGCGGGCACTTCTGCGAGCGCCGATTGCGCGGCGTCGACCTGACCGGCCGCCAACAAAACCGCCGCGTGGAAAAGATGCCCGGCGGGAGAGGACGCTTGGTGAAGTGTGGGGTATGTTTCCAACGCCCCCACGAGGTCGCCAGCACGATACGCATCGAGTGAGTTGGCCAGCGCCTGTGCCTCCAACGCCGTTAGGCCGAACTCCGCGGGGTCAACCACACTCGGATAGTAGAGCGTCCATTGGATGGCACTCACGGCGTCGATTTTTGCAGTTTTGCGCGGCGGCTTGCCGTGCTCGGCTACGCCGCTTTCGCCGCTCAGCAAAAGCACCGAGCCGGCGGAATTGCTGAGTTCAACTTCGCCGTCGACCATGCTGACTTCGGTCTCGCCGCCAGCGGTGACGCGGATGACGAATTCTGTCCCGCGCAAGGCCGCAACGGCCGTGGGCGTCAGCACCTCAAGCTCGCGCGACTTGGCGCGGGAAAAAAGGAAAATCGCACCGGCGGAAAGATCCACGGCGGGCGAAGATGAGCCGTTTGAATTCTTGCGGAGCGCGAGGGTGGTGAGCGGGCCAAGCTGCAGCGTGCCGGCCGGAATCAGCACATCGACGGTGGCACGCGCTTCGTGTCCGGTGCGCACGATGTCACCGCCGTGCAACTTTACCGCACCGAGGGAGGCGGTCCACGTGATCTCGTGGCCACCCTTGGTTACTTTCACGCTGTTGGCGCCGGCGACCAGCAAGGCAGAGGGGGCCGGCTCGGCCGCCCGGGCATAAAAGAGGCTTGCGGGGAGGGTGAGAACCCTCAAGGCCATCAGCAAATGGCGGGACCACATCCGGCAAATAACGCTGCGGCGCCGGACGATGGCAACGATGATGTTGACACCGCAACCGAAGCTCTGGGACCGGGGAGCGGCCAGCGGTCAGGATGGGGAAACGTGACGATGCAGCTGTCGCGCCGGATGCCCACGTGGCGGCAATTCCAATTCGCCGGCTTCGGCTTCGCGATATGGCTGCTCGGCCTTGGCCTCATGGAGCTGTCGTTGGGCTCGCCGCTTTTTCGCCTCGCTTACGACACTCTTCACTTGGTCACAACCCATCCGGCTCCGAGCAAAGTCGTAATCGTCGTGCTGAACGAGGACACGGATCGGAAGCTGAACCGACCGCAGAATGAGCCCTTCAGCCGCCGGTCTCATGCGGAACTGCTGCGCCGGCTGAAACAGGCGGGTGTCGCGCGCGTCTGCTTCGACGTCATCTTTGATCTCCCTTCGCGGGAGCCCGGCGCGGACGCGGAGTTCGCTGCGGCGATTCGCGCCCATGGCCACGTCGTGCTGGGTGGCGCGGAGCAGATGGTGCAAAGCGACGCGTTGGGTGTGCAGAAAAAGCCGATCGAGCCGGTTGAAATTCTGAGGCAAGCTGCCGAAAGCTGGGGCATCCTTAACGTCGCACACCCCGACCCCGACGGGGTCATTCGCCGGGCGAAGCTGGAGTCGGAGGTCACGCCGACGCTGGCGGCGGCGGCGGCGAAGGCGCGGCAACGCGCCGAAGGGGGTGACCTGCGTCTGCCCGGCGAAGGCACGCTTTACTATTATCAGGTTCCGCCCAGCAGCTGGCTTGTGTTCGAATTCGCCAACTGCCTCGCAGCAGACAAGGAGCTGCCTGAAGGGGTGTTCAACGGCGCGACTGTTTTTGTGGGAGGAAACTACAAGTCCTTTCCCGCCGGCCGGCCGGACTCGTTTCCCACGCCTTACTCGCGGTTCGGCTACGAGGAAATTCCCGGGGTGGTATGGCACGCGAACGCGTTCCTGAATTTTCGTGAAGGCCAGTGGTTGGAGCGGGCCGGCCTGGCGTGGAATGTTCTGCTCAGCCTGGTCTTGCCGGTCACCTGGTGGCTGCTCTCCCGGCGTCGTCCGAAAAAGGGTGAAATCTGCGTGTTCACCGCGACCGCCGGAATCGGCGTCATGCTGGTCTGTATCTACGCCGGCTGGAACTCGCGCGTGGTCGTATCGTGGCCCGCCATCGTGCTGGCGCAACTTCCCCTCGCTTTGGCGGGAACGCTGCTGCTGGGTGGACGTGAGTCGGGCGTTGTCCGAATCCGGATTTTCTTTTCGGCCGTCACTGCGGAGTTCGGTGCGTATCGCAAAGAACTCCGCAAAGGCTTCGCGCGCCTTCATATCGACTGGCGTGATCAGGAGATGTTTCAAAAGTCGCTCGACGACACGCTCGTGATGCTCGATGAGGAAATCAAAGCCTGTGATGCGGTGATCCATTTGTGCGGTGACCTGACCGGGTCGCGGCCCAGACAGTTGGTTTGGGCCGCGCTGCTGGAAAAGCGCCCCGACTTTGTGCGAAAAATTCCGAGGCTGCGGGAATACCTGGCGACCGGCGGAATTCCCTCCTTCACGCAAATCGAGGCTTATCTCGCGATTTATCACGGCAAGCCCATGATCGTCTCCGAACCGTTTCCGGGTGCCGACCGGGGGCCCGGCGATGAAGTCGAAAGAGGACCGAGCGTTCCGCAGGCGCCGGCCTCCGAGCAAAAGGAGGCGCAGCAGGCCCACCTCGCGCGGCTAAAAGACGCGGGAAAGTATACGGCTTTTCGGTTCAGTGATCCAACAAACCTCGGGATTACCATCATGTGGGAGACACGATTGCTTGAGCAGGTGCTCTCCGAGAAAAGCCGGTAGCGTGCGTTTCAGTCGGCGGGCTTCACGTCGGACCGCTGCGATACGAGCGACGCACATACCATTGCGAAACTTCGGCCAAGATTCCCGCCTCGGTATCCAGCATGGCGCGCCGCAGCGGACGGATTGTGGTGATCTCCTGAAACGCCGCCTTCTGCTTCTCCAGAAAACCCACCATTTCGGCAAACTCGCTCGCGTTTGCTTCCAAGTCCATGGCCGACGCCCATGACAGAACTCCGACCGCGAGCACCGGAAACACCACGGCAAACACCCCGAGCGCGGCTGCCAGCCACCCCGGTGCATGTAGCACCGTTTCCAAGAGAACCTCCGCGAGCTTCAGTGCAGTGGAACCGAAACCCAGCGTCCACCAGAGCTTGAAACGACGCCGAGCGAATAAGAGTGACGCCTTCGCCTCCGCGCTCCTCTTTCGGTAAAATTCCAGCTGGTTGTCGATGCGATTCCTCACGTAGTCGTGGCGCAGTTTCTCCGGATCCGTCTCCGCGTGTTTCAAGGTGGCGCCGAGATGCAGCCATGAGATGGTGCCGAGCAGACGATCAAGGTTCGGCACGGGAAGGATGCGCATTTGCGCCAAGTGCCCGAGATACACGTGGACGTTGCCGAGAGCTATGACGGAGCGCGCGATTTCCGCCGGCAACCGGGCCCTGGCCCAGACGCGGACGATTTGGTCGTGATCGAGCGCGTGGTGGGTGCGGTAGCCCCAAGAAAGGAGTGCCAGCTCCGTGCCAAGCAGCGCCACTAAGATCCAGAAAACCCATTCGCCGGAAACGACGGCCAGAGCGAGCGCCATGGCGGCGCAGACCGTGGCGCCGAGGTGCGTGTGCAACACCACGCGTGCCATCCGCTCGAAAAGGCCTCGGCCATCTTGCGCGGCCCGGCTGAAATATTCCTTCAACGTTTCGCAATAGGCCGTGGCCGACGGCAGGCTTTCGGCGCTCCACTCGGGCTTCGGGCTCACGTGCAACGCGAAACCGGGCAGCCCCGGCAGGGTGAAATGCTCGCGGTCATGCCAGGTCGAGCTGCACACGATCGCGCCGGTTGCGGACACCTCCACCAGCATGACGAGCGTCGGCTTCTGGGTGCGCCGGGCCAGTTCCAGAAAATCCACCGTGCCCCCCCGCTTGCTCGGCGCATTTTTCCGCAACAAGCAGACTGCGACGTCGCTCATGGAGAGAATCGCGTGTGAAGCATCCTCGAAACGCTCGGCCCGGCTCGCCGCGTTGCTGATGCACTGCACATGCACGATCGCCGGCCGCTGGAGCAGCTCCAGCGCGGCTGCTCGCTGGGCCGGAGAAAAATCCGGCCCCCGCGAGCCGCTCGCCGCCAGGTAGCAATCGACCGGTTGCGGCAGCAGAATCCGCTGCATCGCGATCCCCGCCCCGCCTTCGCTTCCGCAACACCGCGTAAAATGCATGTCCCCTCCGATCGCGATCTGGGACACCCCGGCCAGAAAATGATCGGGCTTCAACTCCAGCTCGTGCCGCAGGGCCCTGAGTCGTTGGCGCAGCGCCGCTTCAATTTCGGCGTCGATGCGGGCGATGTCCTCCAGTGTGCGATTCTCGACGTCGTAGAGTGACCGCGATCCCGAAAAGCCGAGTTGCACGACGCACGGCATCCGCGGCCGCGAGCGGTTGTAGGGAAACTGGGAATCGTTCTGCGACGTGATCAGGTCGATCGGAGTCAAGGGCGTGGACATGGCGGGCGGTGGCGAGTGACGGCGAGTAATGTTGGAATATCCTTTCGGCAGCGCGAGCCCGAAGGCGTCGATCGAATCTGCAAAGACGAAATGACCCTGTCGCCCGATGCAGCCCCGCGAATCGGGTGCGCTTTTGGACTGCCATGGTCATGTTCGGAGAAATCTCGGCGCCGTCGTGCTGCTCGAGGTCGTTCTGCGACTTGAGGGCACGGGCCTTGGTGGTCGCGGTCGCTGAAGAGCGGTGTTGGGGTGTGCCCCAGGGTTCGCTTTCCCGCGCTGCGTCGGGAAAGGCGGTGGGTTGCTTAACAGTGCCGCCATGCATGGTGTTTGCGGCGAATTGCAGGCGCACGTCCGTAGCCGGGCTGAACCGGGTAATAACAACGTCCTTTGGCTTGGCTTACTGCACGGATGCGTTGGGACCGCTTTTCCGATGCGACTTGGGTTCCGGCAGGCGAAGCGCCCCGATCGGGCATCGGTCGGCCGTTGTAATTGTGAGATTGCAGGACAGATGTGTATCTGACAGAGCGACACGCATCGCCGATGGGGCCTGACGGCCCATGCTGCTTGGCGTGTTTGGTATCACCCGCCCCCAACCCCCAAAACCATGACTGCTTTCTGCCGCAGCTCTGCCCTGCTTCTGGCTGGGCTTTTTCCGCTATGGGTCCACGCCGTTCCGCAGCGCGAGCTGGTGGCTCTGTCGGCCCGAGTGCAAATTGGGACCCTTGAGTCCGCGGCGTTGGCAAGCTTCAGCATCGAGGGCTCGGTCCCCAAAATCATTCTAGTGCGCGGTATTGGGCCAGGGCTCGCTGCGTTCGGCGTGCCCGGCGCGCTCGCTGACCCAATCTTGATTGTCTACGACGCCGCCGGCGGCGTTGTCGCGAGCAACGACAACTGGGGAGGTGCGGCTCAACTTTCGTCGGCGTTCGCACAAGTAGGAGCGTTTCCGTTGCCCGTGGGGAGTAGAGATTCTGCCGCGCTGCTGACCTTGGCACCGGGAACCTACACCGCCCGCGTCACTGGTGTGGGCAATACAACTGGCGTCGGGCTCATTGAGATATACGAAACTGACACCAATCCTCGTTTCTCCATGTTCTCTTTCCGAGCCCTAGCAGGAGGAACCGGCAACGGCGCTTTGGTTTCCGGGATTGTAGTTCGAGGCACCGCGAATCCGACCGTTCTGGTCCGCGCACTCGGGCCCACGCTTGGAGCGTATGGCGTGCCCGGCTCGCTCGCTGATCCTCAGATCGCATTGTTCAACGGCAGTGGCGGGAACATCGGCAGCAACGATAACTGGAGCGGCACGGCCGTGAGTGACGCTGCCACGATCGCAGGGCTCATCCCGCTCGCCGTAGGCAGCCGGGATTCCGCGCTGGTCCAAAGTTTCGCCGCCGGCGCCTACACCGTGCAAGTCTCAGGCGTCGGCGGCACGACCGGCCTCGGTCTGGTGGAGTTCGCCGTGAGCGACGCGGACCGGCCCGCGACTTTCGTGCCGGCGCTCATCGCGCCGATTTTGAGCCAGAGCGTAACGGCGGGCACCACCGCGCGGTTCTACGCCGCGTATATTGCGAAGCCGTTTGCCGTGACGTTTCAGTGGCGGAAGAACGGTGTGGCCATCGTCGGCGCCACCGGCGGGCAATTGACGCTGACCAACGCGCAGCCGGCTGACGCGGGCGACTACAGCGTGGTGATCACGAACTCCGCCGGGGCCATCACCACCGCGCCGGCGACGCTGACGGTCACGGTCGACGCCGCGCCGGTGATTACGATCCAGCCCGCGGCGCAGGCGGTGGTGGCGGGTGGGACGGCGACGTTTGCGGTGGTGGCGACAGGCCAGCCGGCGCCGACCTACCAGTGGCTGTTCAACGGCGCGACGATTGCGGGAGCGACGGCGGCGACGCTCACCCGCACCAACGTCCAGGCGGCGAATGTCGGCACCTACTCGGTCCGCGTCACCAACAGCATCGGCACTGTCACGAGCGCGGGCGCGGCGCTCACCATCGTGCCGCTGCCGGTCATCACGGCGCCGCCGGCCGCGCTCTCCATCGTTGCCGGCTCGCCCGCGAGCTTCACGGTGGCGGCGACGGGCACGGCGCCGCTGACGTATCAGTGGCGGAAGGATGGCGTGAATCTCGCCGGCGCGACCGCCGCCACCTTCGCGATTGCCGTGGCGCAGACCTCGGACGCCGGCAGCTACACCGTCGTCGTCACCAACCCCGGTGGGTCAGTCACGTCGGCCGCCGCGGCACTCACCGTGGCGCGCAACTTCGCCGGCACCTACTTTGGCACGTTCGACGGCGGCCGGGGCAGTTGGGCCCTTGTCGTCACCAGCGACCGCGTCGGCACCTTCGTGGGTTTCCTGAACAATCCCCGGGCGGGCATCGTCGCCACGGTCGCCGTCGCGGCCGACGGCACCTTCCGCACCGAGAGCACGCTCATCCAGCCGCTCTTCGCCCCGCCCGTGCAAATCCTCAGTGGCCGCCCGGTCGCCGCGGCCAGCACCGCCTTTACGCTTTCCGGCACTATCGGCACGACGGCCGTCACCGGCACGCTCGAAGGGCTTAACGTGCCCTTCACCGGCACGCTGGATGCCCCGATCGGCGGCACGCCTTCCCCGCTGACGGGCATCTATCAGACGACCGGGGCCGCGTCCGCCGGCACCACTTACACGGTGGTCGGCAGTTCCGGCCGCACGGTCATGGCCATGACGATCGGACCGACCCTCGTCGACGGCGGCCTCGGCACCCTCGCCACGAATGGCGCCTTCACCCTCACGACGCCCGACAACACCAAGATCGCCGGCACGGTCGTCCCCGCCACGGGCGGCATCACCACGGCCGTCACGCCGGCGGTCGGTGCGCCCGTCACGGCCACGGGCTCCCGCACCGAGGGGCTGGGCGCGCCCGTCGTCACGCAGCTCCCCGCGGCCCAGACGGTGACGGCCGGCGCCGCCGTGACCCTGACCGTCACGGCCGGTGGCCGGACTCCGCTGACATATCAATGGAAGCGAGACGGGTCCGACCTCCCCGGCGCGACCGCCGCGACGCTCACCATCGCCGCCGCCCAGCCCGGCGACGCCGGTGCCTACACCTGCCTCGTCACCAATGCCGATGGCGCCGTCGCCACCGCCCCGGCCGCACTCACCGTCGCCGGGACCGCCCGCATCATCAACCTCTCGATCCTCACGGCCATCGCCACCGCGGGCGAGAGCGTCGCGCTCGGTTACGTGGTGGAGGGCAGCAGCCCCACCAACGCCAAGCCCCTGGTCATCCGTGCGGCTGGCCCTTCGCTTGGGGCCCTCGGCGTGCCGGGCACCCTGGCCGATCCGAAGATCGAACTCTACGCCGGCGCCGCCAAGACCGGGGAAAACGACAACTGGGGCGGCTCGGCCGGCCTCGCGACCGCGATGGCCGACGTCGCGGCCTTCCCCTACACCGGCCCCACCTCCCGTGACGCCGCCACGCTCGCCAGCATCACGACCCGGGAAAACTCCGTCGTGGTATCCGCAGTCGGCGCGGGCACCGGCACGGTGATTGCCGAGGTTTACGACGCGACGCCGCCCGCCGCCTACACGCTGGCGACGCCGCGTCTGGTCAACGTCTCCGTGCTCAAGCAAATCGGCTCCGGTTTCACGCTCGGCTTTGTCATCAGTGGTGTCGGCAGCAAGACCATGCTCATCCGCGCCGTCGGCCCCGGTCTCACGGCCGTCGGCGTGAGCAGCGGCTTCGTGGCCGACCCCCGGCTCACACTCTTAACCGGTTCAACCGAGACCGCCGCCAACGACAACTGGGGCGGCACCCCGGCGTTGGCGGCCGCGATGACGCAGACCGGCGCCTTCGCCATCCCCGCCGCGTCGGGCGATGCGGCGCTGCTCGCCACCCTCCCGCCCGGCCAATACTCCGCCAAGGTCGAGGCCCCCGCCGGCGCCACCGGCCTCGTCCTCGTCGAGGTCTACGATGTGCCGTAGCGGGGCGCGTAGGCGGTCTCGGGGTTCGCTGGGATTTATTTTTGCGGCTTGAGCGAGCGCGCGTTCGGTGTCCTCGTGGTTACGAATCCCCCGCGCAACCGCCTTCGCACGCGTGCGTCTTGCGCCCACCCACGACTTATTTTTCCCCCACATGTCACACACCCACCTCACTCGTCGCGACTTCGTCGCCTTCTCGGCCACCGTGGCCGCGCTGCTCGCTTTCCCCGGCTGCCAGACCTACATGAAGCAGCCCCGCAAGCCGCGCCCGATCGCGCCGGGCGCCAAGATCCGCGTCGCGCAGGTTGGCTGCGGCGGCAAGGGCTTCTCCGACATCATGGCGCACCAGGACGAGGAGGTCGTCGCGATCTGCGATATCGACCACACGCGCCCCAACGTGAAGAAGCTCCTCGAGACCTTCCCGAATGCGAAACGCTACAAGGATTTTCGGAAGATGCTCGTCGAGATGGACGATCAGATCGACGCCGTGGGCGTCGCGACGCCGGACCACATGCACTTCCTGCCCGCCTACATGGCGATCATGCTGGGCAAGCACGTTTATATCCAGAAGCCGCTCACGCAGACCGTCGGCGAAGCCCGTGAACTCCTGCGCCTCGCGCGCCTCAACGGCGTGTGTTCGCAGATGGGCAACCAGGGCCACGCGATGGAGGGCATCCGCCTCGTGCGCGAGTGGTTCCAAGCCGGCCTGCTCGGCGAGGTGCGCGAGGTCGACATCTGGACCAACCGCTCCGCCGCGCCCGGGCCCGATGGCCGCATCCGCGTCGTCTGGCCGCAGGGCCTCACCGAGTGGCCCAAGGGCGGCACGCCCCCGGAGGGCTACGATCACCAGCTGTTCCTCGGCCGCGCTCAGGATCGTCCCTACAGCCCGGAAATCCATCCCTTCAAGTGGCGCGGCTACTACGACTACGGCTGCGGCGCGCTCGGCGACATGGCCTGCCACCTCATGGACGCCGCCTACTGGGGCCTCGAGCTTGGCGCCCCGTCGAGCATCGAGCTCAAGAAGATCGTCGGGAAAAACCCGATCACGTTCCCGACCTCGGCGGTCGTCGAGTATCAGTTCCCGCAGCGCAAGGCCTCCAACGGCGCGACGCTGCCGGCCGTGAAGGTCACGTGGGGCGAGGGCGGCATCAAGCCCGCCAAGCCGAAGGACATGGAGCCCGAGCGCAACCTCGCGCACGGCGGCCAGCTTTGGCATGGCACCAAGGGCACGGTCTATGACGGCAACGACTACTGCAACAGCCCGCGTTTCCTGCCCGAGGCGAAGCACAAGGAACTCGCCGACGGCGGCAAATTTCCGCCGAAGACGATTCCGCGCGTGTTTCCGGGCACGCCCCAGGCTCAGAACCCGCACAAGGAGTGGACTGCCGCCATCCGTGCCAACAACCCGCTCGCGGCTGGCTCGAACTTCGAGTATTCCGTGCCCTTCACCGAGATGGTCTGCCTCGGCGTGATCTCGACCGCCATCGGCGGGCGGCTCGCTTGGGACCCAGTCGCGATGAAGACCGGCAACGCCGCCGCCGACGCGATGATCTATCCGACCTACCGTAAGGGTTGGAACCCCACCGAGATTATCTGATCCCAGGAACGGAGGCGCGAGAGCGCGCCTCGCCTGTTTTACGAAGCCCGCGCCACTCGGCGCGGGCTTTTTCTTGGGCGAGTCCGCGCTGCTCGCTCAGCTGCGGCGCAGCCGCACATCCATCCACACGGCGAGCGTGAGCACGGCGCCGCGCGCGATGAACTTGGCCTCGGGTGACACCGCGAGCAGCGTCATGCCGTTCAGCAGCGCGGTCATGATGAGCGCGCCGAAAATCACGCCGCCCACCGTGCCCCGGCCGCCGCGCAACGCCGTGCCGCCGATCACGCACGCGGCGATCGCGTCGAGCTCCATCAGGTCGCCGACGGTGGTCGTCGAGGCGCCGGAGTAGGCGGTCGTCATGAAACCGGTCAATGCGACCGCCGCGCCCATGAGCGCGTAGGCGGCGACGAGGGTGCGCGCCACCGGCAGGCCTGAGAGCGTGGCGGCTTCCTCGTTGCCACCGATGGCATAGAGCGCGCGCCCGAACGGCGTGTGCCGGGTGAGGAACCACACCACGCCTGCCGTCGCCGCCAGCACGAGCAGCGAGAACGGCACGCCGCGGAACTGGTTGAACACGATCACCAGGCCGAGCGTGACCGCCGCGACCGCGGCCCACTGGGCCACGCCGCGCGCGGTGGGCGCGACGGCGAGTCCATGGGCGCGCCGGGCTACGCGGGCGCGCCACGTCGCGACCGCGAGGCCCAGCAGCAAGGCCGCCGCCAGGCCGAGGCCCGCGGCGGCGGGCAGGTAGTAGGTGGTGAGCTTGGCGTAGAGATTCTCCTCGTCGCCACGCGAGACCGGGATCGTCGAATTCTGGATGACGAGCCAGAACAGTCCCTTGAAAATCAGCAGTCCGCCCAGCGTGATGATGAACGACGGGATGCGCTGCCGCACGATGAGCGCCCCCATCCCGGTCCAAAGCACGACTGCGATGGCGAAGGCCGCGAGCAGCGCGAGCGGCGCCGGCCAGCCTTGCTGAAACACGAGCACCGCCGCGATCCCGCCCACGAGCCCGACCCCGCTGCCGACCGAGAGATCGATCTGCCCGGTGAGCAGAATCATGAACATCCCGAGCGCGAGCGTGCCGGTGAGGGAAAATTCGACGACGAGCTGCGTGAGATTGCGCGCGCCCAGAAACGTGGGCTCCAACGCGGCGAAAAATGCCGCGATCGCGAGCAGCGCGAGAGGTAGCGCGAAGGTTTGGAGGCGGGCGGTCATGCTGATTTTTTAACCACTAATGATCACTGATGGAGGGGAATTGAGGCAATGAACGGAGGGGTTTGCGACGATGCGGGCGCGGTAGTCTGCATTCCCTTCATTTCCTTTCAGCAGTGAAGATTCGTTGAGGTCATCATTCAGGCCGCAGGCGCGGCCTGGCCCATGGCGGCGGCAAGGAGTTTTTCCTGGGAGAATTCGGCGCGGGCAAACTCCCCGCCGATGCGACCCGCGGCGAGCATGAGGATGCGATCGCTCAGGCCCATGAGCTCGGGGAGTTCGCTGGAGACGAGCAGCACGGCCTGGCCCGCGGCGGTGAGGCGGTTGATCAGCTCGTAAACCTCGACCTTGGCGCCGACGTCGATGCCGCGGGTGGGCTCGTCGAGCAGGACGACGTGAGGCTCGGTCATCAGGGCCTTGCCGAGGACGACTTTCTGCTGATTGCCGCCGGAGAGCCCGCCGACACGGGCCTGCAGGGCGGGGGCCTTGATGCGCAGGGCGTCGAATAGCGCGCGGTTTCTCACCTCCTCCGCCGGTCCGTCGATTCGGCCCGCCGCGCGGGTGAAGCGGTGCAGGCTGGAGAGCGAGAGGTTGAAGCCGATGTCCTGCCCCGGCACGAGGCCGTGGCGGCGGCGGTCCTCGCTCGCGAGCACGAGGCCGCGCGCGATGGAGTCGCGCGGGCTCGGGCTCGCATAGGGCTGGCCGCGCAGGGTGACTGCGCCGCTCACGCGATGACCCCAGGCGCCGAAGAGGTGCATGAGCAGTTCCGTGCGGCCCGCGCCCATCAGGCCGCCGAGGCCGAGGACTTCACCGGCGTGGAGGTCGAAGGAGATGTCGCGGAGCAAGGGCGGGGTGTTTTTCTCCGGGGCGACGCTGAGATGGCGGACGGAGAGGGCGGGCTGGCCGGCGTAGGGACGCAGGCTTGCTGCGCCCTCGGCGGATGCGGGTAAAGGGCGCAGCAAGTCTGCGCCCCTACGCGAACGTCGCGGATACAAATCCTCGATCTCCCGCCCGACCATGTGGTGAATTACGAGCGGGACGGTGGCCTCGCTCCGGGCGAGAGTGGCGACGCTGGCGCCGTCGCGCAGCACGGTGATGCGGTCCGCAATGGCGAAGACTTCGTCGAGCTTGTGGGAAATGTAGATGCACGCCGTGCCGCGCGTGCGGAGGCGGCGCATGTGCGCGAGGAGCACGGCGACCTCCTGCTCCGTGAGCGCGGCGGTGGGTTCGTCGAGCACAAGCACGCGAGACTGCTTGTCCATCGCGCGCACGATTTCGACGAGCTGCTTTTGCCCGATGCCGAGGGTGTGCACGGGCGCCTCGGGCGGGATCGCGAGGCCGAACTCCGCGAGCAGCGCAGCGGCGCGGCGGTGCATTGCGAGCCAATCGACGCGCCAGCCCCGACGCGGCGCGCGCCCTAGGAAGATGTTTTCCGCCACGCTCAGTTCGTCGATGAGCGCAAACTCCTGCGTGATGACGGCGATGCCCGCGGCCTCGGCGTCGCGCACGGAGCGAAACACCACCGGCCGACCCGCGACGCGCAGCTCGCCCTCGTAGCTGCCGTGCGGGTGGATGCCGGAGAGCAGCTTGATGAGCGTGGATTTGCCCGCGCCGTTCTCGCCGCACAGCGCGTGGATTTCACCGGCGCGCAGATCGAAGCTGACGTCGCGCAGGGCGGTGACGCCGGGAAATGTTTTCGTCAGGCCGTGGGCTTCGAGGAGCGGAGTGGGCATCTGAAGTAGGGCGGGTCTGTGACCCGCCCTTTTGCACGCGGGGTGTTCGCACCGAGGGCGGGTCACAGACCCGCCCTACTT
>JAUYAK010000060.1 GCA_030693515.1 Opitutaceae bacterium | reverse complement strand
ACAGCACCGGGGCTTTTCTCGCCGCTTCACGGACCCAGCACCAAAATCCTGCATTGGCCTCCCGCGCCTTTCCCGCGCGCCCCGCTCGGGGCGGCGGCGCTTCCGCGCCCGCCTCCGCCGCTTATGGGATGGCTGTGGTCTCTGACCCGCCCTCGAATACTCAATGCACAAAAAGGCGGATCACAGACCCGCCCTGCTCCCAAACCTTCGCCATCACATCTTTGGCCATCGTGCTACGAGCGACAGGACGACACCCCCCTAACCTCACCACCCCGCGCCGCGCGTGCGCGTCTTCACGCGCAGGAGAAACATGTTGGCGGTGATGTAGAGCGTGCCGCCGTCACCGCCCCAGTTGCAGTTGGCCGTGGGCTGGCCGGTGTTGATGCGGCCGAGGAGTTTGCCCGCGGGTGAAATCACGAGCACGCCGCCGGGGCCGGTGCTCCAGACATTCCCGGCGCGATCCACCTTGAGTCCGTCCACGAGGCCGCGCTCGGTGGCGGTGAGGAGCGGATGCGCGTCGAAGAACGTCCGCTCGCCCGCGATCGTGCCGTCGGCCTGCACGTCGTAGGCGACGAGGCGCGTGGCTGCGGCGTCGCTCACGCCCACGTAGAGGATTTTTTCGTCGGGCGAAAACGCGAGGCCGTTGGGATACGTGAGCGCTGGGGTGAGCAGCGTGACGCGGCCATCCGGCGCGACGCGATAAACGCCGTTGAACGGCAGCTCCTTCAGCGGCGAGTCGTTGATGCCCTCAAGGCCGTAGGAGGGATCGGTGAAGTAGATGTCGCCGTTGCGCCGCACGCAGAGGTCGTTGGGGCTGTTGAAGCGTTTGCCGTCATAGCGGTCCGCGAGCGACGTGAATTGCCCGCCTTCGTAGCGCGCGACGCGGCGCTCGCCGTGCTGGCAGAGCAGCAGCCGGCCCTGCGCGTCGCGCGTGAGGCCGTTGCTGCCGGGCTCGCGAAACCCGGGCTGCGGCGTGAGCAGTCCGCTCGGCTTTAGGTAGACTTCGGCCCGCGTCATCCCGGGTTTCCAGCGGTAGGCGATGTTCTCCGGCACATCAGAGAAGATCAGTTCGCCGCCGAACCACACGGGACCTTCCGACCACGTGAAGCCCTCGGCGAGTTTTTCGACCGGCGCATCGGGCGCGAGGAGCGCATCGAGGGCGGGGTCGAACCGCTCGATGCGGGCGTGGAGAGCGTGGGGGATTTTTCCGGCGGTCATTTGGACAAGGGGATTGGGGACGGTGGAAGGACGGTTAGCCTGACTTGAGGGCTGGTCACCCAAAGCTCAGACGGCAACTGATCGAAAGTAGGGCAGGTCTCTGACCTGCCTTTGGAGCGCTGTAGGCCCGTGGAGGGCGGGTCAGAGACCCGCCCTACTTTCAAGCCACGCGAATCCACACCTCCGGATGAAGTTTGGTCTCCTCTCCTACCACCCCGCGCCCTTGGTGAGCGTCTTCACGCGCACGAGGAAATAGTTCGCGGTGATGTAGAGCGTCGAGCCGTCGTCGCCCCAGCAGCAGTTGCCGGTGGGCTCGCCGGTGTTGATGCGCCCGAGGAGCTTGCCCGCCGGTGAAATCACCAGCACGCCGCCGGGGCCGGTGGCCCAGAGGTTGCCGGCGCGGTCCACCTTGAGGCCGTCGCACGAGCCCTTGAGGCCGTGGCCGCGGTGGGGCGCGGCGTCGAAGAAGGTCCGCTCGCCGACGAGCGTGCCGTCAGCCTGCACGTCGTAGGCCACGATGCGCGGCGCGCGGCCGTCGCTCACGGCCACGTAGAGGAGCTTCTCGTCGGGTGAAAACGCGATGCCGTTGGGAAACGTGAGCGTGGCCGAGAGCAGCGTGACCTTGCCGTCGGGCGCCACACGATAGACGCCGTTGTGCGGCAGCTCCTTCAGCGGCGAGGCGTTGATCTTGTCGAGGCCATAGGGCGGGTCGGTGAAGTAGATGTCGCCGCTCTTGCGCACCGCGAGGTCGTTGGGGCTGTTGAAGCGCTTGCCCTCGAACCGGTCCGCGACCGCCGTGAACGTGCCGTGCTCAAAGCGCGCGATGCGCCGCTCGCCGTGCTGCGCGAGCAGCAGCCGGCCCTGCGCGTCGCGCGTCAGGCCGTTGCTGCCGGTCTCGCGAAAGCCCGGCGTCGTCTGCATCAACCCGCTCGGCCGCAGAAACACCTCGGCCTTGGTCATGCCCTCGGCCCACCGATACGCGGTGTTGGCCAGCACGTCGGAAAACACGACGCCGCCCTCATACCACGTCGGCCCCTCGGACCAGCGGAAACCCTCCGCGAGCTTCTCGATCTTCGCCCCCGGCGCGACGAGCTGGTCAAACGCCGGATCGAACCGCTCGATCTTCGAGACAAATTCATGCGGGCCATCGTCGGCGGCGAAGAGCGCCCACGGTGCGACCGCGAGGGCGAGGAGGAGGGATTTTTTCATGGGGTGCTTGGACAGTGCAGGGCGAGGCGGCTGCGGCAATCTCGGTTTGCAGGGTTACGGGTTGTCTTAGTGACTGTCCCACCCACGCTTCAGATTCCGCTGACAACCTCAAAATGATCCATCGAAACGACGAACGCGTTTTTCGAGCTATTGAGCTGACCTGTTATGTCGCGATGTTTCTGAGCCCGCTGGCGGTGAAAATCGCAGGTGTGCAAGCTATGAGGTCTTACTTCATGCCCGTGATGTTTGTGGTGTTAGGCGCAGGTGGCCTGATGTTCCTAACCCGATTTTTCATTTATGCGCATCCAGAGAATATCGGGGACCGCACGCGGGCGGAGTTCATCGCATTTCCGCGAAACACGAAGCTATTACTGCTGGTGGGCTATGCGATGAGCGGGCCGATGTTTGTGCTCGGTGGGCTTGCCTCGAAAAAATGGACACTAATTCAGGCGGCTTTGATGTTTAGTGTTTGTTGTTTTTCGAAGACCACAGGGGAAACATAACCGAGCGAGCTGTGGCGCCTCGTCGGGTTGTAGAACGTCTCGATGTAATCGA